>JBBQNJ010000032.1:0-48864 GCA_038329845.1 Tepidisphaerales bacterium
GGCCAACATAACACATGTCGCCAACCGAAGTTTTAGGCACTACATCGACTTTTCAATCACGCACCCCTTGCCACGAAACGCCAGCCACGTTTTTTCGTCAAAATAAAAAATATTCGGGGCCTATCTGCGGAAGTTGGGCTAACGGCGTCGTGACCTCGCTGGCGCTTCGGGCTAACCGGCTCCCTCACCGCTTCAGCTTTACCAAGGCTTCGGCGGCGGCGGCGCCAGAGGCGTCGCCGCCGAGGCGAAGCGAGTCGGTCAAGGCGGCAATCAGGTCGGGCGAGGGGGTCATCGTCGCCGCAGCGCGGGCGGCGGCGACGCGGACGAGTTCGACCGGGTCGCCGATCAGCTTGATCAGCCGGGCCCGGTCGTTTTTCGCGGCCAGCACCGGGGCGATCTCGGCGCGGGCCCGGCCGTCGTGGCTTAAGGCCGCGGCGAGGACCAGCGGCTGGGGAACTTCCCGGCGCGACTCGAGCAGGCCGCGGGCGCTCCAGGCGGTGAACGCCGGATCGTCGCCCGAACTGGCGCGGGCGAGGATGGCGCGATCCAGGGCCGCATTCTTCAGCCGGACTCCGTGATAGGCCACGACGTTGCGGACCGATTCATCGGGATCGTTTACCAGCCGCAGCAGCGCTGCGATGGCCGGGCCGCCGCCGAGGTCGACCAGGGTGGTGGTGAGCCACATCCGGCCATGGGTGGGGATGGATCGATCGGCGGCGGCTTCGGCCAAAGCCGGGGCGATCGAAGGCCCGATCGCCACGGCACGGTGGTGGGCGGCCTGGGCGGCGAAGGCGTCTTTGCGAAACAGGACGAGCAGCTCATCGGCCGAGGCGAGGCGCGGGGCCGCGGTGGGGCGCGAGGCCGGGCCGGGGCGCGAGGCCGGGCCGGGTCGGGGGGATGGGGTGGGCCGTGAGGCCGCGCCGGGGCGCGAGGCCGAGGCGGGCCGGGTGGATGGGGCGGCGACGGGATCCGTGGCGGAGGATGGGGCCTCGGCGAGTTCGGCCAGCGCCAGCGGGCGCGACGCGAGGAGGATGGGAGATCGACCCTCCCCGGTGCCGATCACCAGGGTGATCCGCCCGATGGTGCGGGCGTCGATGGGGATGGTGCGCCAGGGGATCGGCGGTTCATCGGGCGGTTGGGGGAACCCCTGCGCCAGCTTGGTGCCCGGGCGCATCGGCCAGAACTTGGCATCGGCGAGCGACAGCCGGGTCTCGATCGTCTGCCTGGGTGCCAGGGGCCGGCCCGACAGCGCAGCGTCCAGGGCGATCCGATCGGTGTGCCAGGCCTGCTGACGAGACTTCGCCACCAGTAGCCAAAGGCCGGCGCCGTCGAGGGGCGCGGGATCGACGCCCACGTTTTCCACGCGAATCCTCAAGCTCGCAGCGCCCGGATCGGCCGGGTCGATCACGGCCAGGAGGCGCAGACCCCGCTCGGTTTTTCCCCACGCATCGGCCGGGCGCGTCGTCGCTGCGCCGACCGCGCCGACCGCGCCGACAGCGCCGACAGCGCCGACAGCGCCGACAGCGCCGACAGCGCCGACAGCGCCGACAGCACCGGCAGGGCCGGCAGGGCCGGCAGGGCCGGCAGCGCCGGCAGCGACGACAGGGCCGACAGGGCCGGCAGCGCCGGCAGGGCCGGCAAGGCCGGCGGCGCCGACAGCGCCAGCCGGGGCGAACGAGCATGTCACGATCAAGAGCACCATCCAGTGCCGCCGGTCGATCATTCGATCTCCTTTCCGGGCCGCTCGCCGGACCGCATGATCCTCGCCGCCCGGGCCAGGGGCAAACGGGATGGGCAGACGTAAGTGCAGACGCCGCACTCGATGCACGCGTCGATGCCGTAGCGGCGGGCGAGGTGATCATCGCGGCGCTGGGCGGCTTCGAGGATGCCGGCCGGGTCGATGCCGGTGGGGCATCCCTCGATGCACCAGCCGCAGCGGATGCACGGATCGGGGTTAGTCGGGACGGCGGCGGGCATCACGTGCAGGGTGTTTTCCGTCCCGGCGAGCAGGTCGTCGGGACCGACCGGGATCTCGCGCAGAACCGCGGCACAGCGGAGCATCGCCCCGGCTCCCCCCTGGCCCCGGCTCCCCATCCGGACCGGGGGACCCGCCGCGCCCGGCGCCGCGGACGAGGGCGGGGGCGGAAAAATGTCCGCCGCGGCGAGCAACTGATCGACGCTCGTGCCGATCGGGGCGCGCAGCAGGAGCGTCCGGCGGCGCTCGTGATCGAGGATGCCGACGGGTACTTCAAGCAGAGGCCGGGCATGGATCGCCGCAGCGCCGATGGCGGCGGCGGCGCAGGCATCGACGACGATCGCGCCGGCGCGGGTGGGGCACGCCCCGACGGGAAGACGGCGGCGCAAGGCGGCCCGCAGCAGCAGCGACGGCTGGGATCGTGGATAGCCGCCGGCGACGGGCAGAAGGCGAATCTGCAGCACGCGGGCCATGGCCCGCAGGGGATCGACCCACGCGGCAGGGGCGCCGGCTTCGATCAGGAGCATCATCGGACAATCGAACAGTCGCCCGAGCAAGCCGATTCCCGCGAGGGTCTGGGCCGGTTCGGTGGCGGCGACGGTGGCGTTGAGCCGAAGCGGCGGGTCGGGGTCCAGGGCGTGGGCGACGATCCGGGTGATGCCCCCGGCCGCGCCCGCGCCGGCGGCGCGGCGGAGCTGGCCGAGAAGGTCGGGGCTGTCGATGCGATCGCACCAGACGCCCAGGTCGCGCAGGCGATCGATCCATCGGGCGCGATCCGATGAAGGGTCGATTTGCGCCAGGAGCCGGCGGATCTCCGGAAGCGGCGCTGCGGGGACCGGCGATTCGTCGGCGGCCGGGTGGGACGATTCGACAACCTCGATCTCGACGGCCATGGCCCCTCGGCCCCCGATCAGCCGGACCATGCGGGTCTCGGCGATGCGCCCGGCGAGCGGGGCGAGGGCGGGAAACCCTTCGGGCAGCGATGCGGCCTCGGGCGGCAGCGCTGAGCCGCGCTGGACCGTCGCCGGCAGCGGCGCGGAGAGAAAGTCATGTCCCAGCGGGATCGCAGACGCGATCTGTCGCGGCGCGGGGATTCGGCGCAGCGGCGTCGGCGTCGGCGCCCAGCCGACCGCCCCGGCGCGATCTTGCGTCACCCGCAGGTCGTAGCTCATCACCTTAAATTATGTTCGATAGCGTGAAGATTGGATAGATCCTTTGGGCGGAACATTTCGCGCCGATGGCCCACGCCGGGACTTGCAACCGCCGATGGCCAACGCGGGGATTTGCAACCGCCGATGCACGCTGATTAACGCCGATGGCGAACAAGACGGCTCACCGCGACCGGACCGGACGGCTCTGCCCCCCGCCCCCACGCCATCGCCTTGGCCTCGATCTGTCTTCATCGGCGTTCATCGGCGTCGATCGGCGGTTTGTTCCGTTCAGGACGAACAGAATGAACAGGATCGAGGCGCGCGGTGAATCTCGATCGCAGCGCCTTATCCTGTGAATCCCGGTCGGACTTGATTCTTCGGCCAACGGGAAGGTGGATCGGCGGTTTGTTTCTTCCTGCTCGCTCCCAAACCGCTGTTCGTCCGGTCATCGGGCTAATCAGCGAATTCGTCCGGTGGCGTCTTGAACATCTTCGAGTTCACCGGTGCGAAGGTTGTAGACGAGCCGGCTGGCGGTGACCTGGCGGTCGGCGCCGTCGGTGAAGGTCACCGCGGCGCGATCCGTGCCGCGGGCGGTGAGGCGGGTGAGCAGAGGATCATACTCGACTTCGGCCGCGTCGATCACGACGCCGCGGGCGGTGAACGTGACCGATTTCGAGGCGACGATCCGCTTGAGGTTCATCGCCGCACTTCCCGCATCGCGATCGGCCAGATAGGCGGTGAGTTCCCCGGCCTCCATGCGGTAGGTCGTGGTCCCGGCCTCGGCCTCGCCCGGCGCTGCGCTCGTCGCGGCGGCTGGCACATGGGCGACGTGGACGGGTCCCTGGAGGGTGAGGGTGCCGGCCGCTTCGTCGTAGATCAACTGCTTGTCCCACTGGATCGCCGTCGCCCCGCGCGCCGCGGGCGTGGACGCCGGCGCGCGGCCGGGGGGGGCGGCGGCGGGGGTGGCTGAGGTAGCCGGAGCGTAGTCTTCCAACAGCACTTTCCCCGCCGCGGGGATGATCGCCTGGCACTTGACCGGGTCGTAGGACAGGGACGGGGCGGCGAGGTATCGGCGCAGACGCAGCTCGCCCGATTCGCCGGCGCGAGTGGATTCGATTTCGACATCGCCCTCGAGGCCGACCCGGCGCACGGTGCGGCCGCGGAGGAAGTCGAGGCGCGGCGCGATCGCATCATCGCCCGTCGAGGCGGCGGGTGCGACGCCGGGAGCGGCGGGCACCGGAACGGGGGCGGCGGCTGAGGTCGGGATCGTGGGGCGGGTCGAGGCACTGGCCATCGTCTCGGGGGCCAGGTCGATGCGCAGGCGCTGGGATTTGGCGATGATGGGGGTTTTCTCGGCATCCTCGCTCCTGATCGCCACGTCGCCGCGCACTTCAACGAGGTTGGCGTTGCCGTCGATCTCGACGTTTTTCGTCCACGTCACGCGCACGGGGCGCATCGCCGGCGCGGTTGTGGCGGCGGGGCGGGCAGAAGACGAAGAAGGGGAAGATGCGGGAGGCGACGAGGACGGGGAGGACGGGTCGGTCGTGGTCTGGAGCGATCCAGCGCCGTAGACGTAGGCCACCGACTGCCGGGGGAACAGCTCGATATGCGGGCCGGTGAGGGTGCTTCGGCCATCGGTGACGGTCGCATCGGGCGGTCCCATCAGCTTGAACTGCTCGCGCCCGTCGACGTTCGAGACCAGCAGGTAATTTCCGGCGGCGGCAGCGCCGTTTTTCCCGGTGAGGCGGACGGCTTCGGTGGCGAGCAGCGATTCGAGACGGATCGGCCTCAGGGCCGATCGCTCGGCGGGCTTACCCGGGCCCTGGCCGGGCTTGCCCGATCCATGGGCGGGCTTGCCGGCCGCCGTAGCGGGGGCCGGGGCGAGGGTGACAAGCAGATGTTCGGCGCGGAGCGATTGGTCGGCTTCGCGGGCCACGACCGCACCGTCGGCGCGGATCGTACGCGGCGTCAATCGCCCGTTTTCGTCGCGCCCCGTCGTCAGGTCCAGGTCATCGCACTCGATTCGCCGATCAAAAGTGCCCGAGATACCCGCCGCGCCCGGGGGGGCCGGGGCACCATGAGGGGCCGCTGGGGCCGGGGCGCCCGGAGGGGCTGCGGGGGCAGGGGGTGCGTTGAGGATGCAGACCACCGCTTCGCTGGCATGAATTCGGCGCAACGCTGTCGCTTCGGGATTGCCGCCGGCGGCGAGGGTTGGGCCGGATGCCGGCGGGCGGTCCATCCACAGTTCCAGCCGCCCGCTTCTCAGCGACAGTTGCGGATGCTGGATCGACACATCCCCGTCGAAGCGGGCATGTTCGACCGACAGGTTGTCGGCCAGCCCTCCTCCGGCGCTGGCCCCCTCGCCGCCACCCCCCGCGCCGAAGCGAAGGGCGCAGGCGCCGCTCCAGCGGGCGAGCAATTCCGCCGGGCGACCGCGGGCATCGTCGTCGACAGGGAAGCGGGCACTGCTTCGCCCGTGCAGGGTGGCTTGTCCATCGGCCTGAGAGAAGTCGGCGCTTTGCGTGCGGATGACAGCGCCATGGCCGTCGCTCAGCTCGACGGGCGATTCATCGTCGCCCTCGAGTCGCAGGGCGCGAGTTGCGGTGTTGACCCTCGCGCGGGCGCAGCGGATTTCTCCGTCGCCGCGGCGGATTCGCGCCGGTGAGCCGGTGAGGGTGAGGATCGCCGCGCCGGGCGCGGGGGGATCGCGCAGCTCGACGGGCGTGGGTCGGATGACGAGCTTGCCGGTCCAGCGAATCAAGAGCGGCGGCTCATCGCCGCGCGTGGCGGGCATCGTCGTGGACCGTGTCCCCGGAGCGGGGGTGCCGGCCGCAGTGTCGCCCGGCGACCGTGCCCCCGGAGCGGGATCGCCGGCGGCGGTATCTCCCGTGGGGGGTGCGACAGTTATGGGGGCGCCGGCATCGATGGCCTGGTGGATCGCCCGGGGATCGGTCGGGGGGTTGCCGAGCGGGGTGTTCTCGGTCTGGGATGGTGCTGCGGCGCGGTTCGTGGCCGGAGAATCGGCCCGCAATTGGAAATCGAGAGACAACTGATCGGCCAGCGCCAGCGACTGCCCGGCCTGGGTGATCGTCACCTGGTCGTGGAAGGTGGCGCGGTAGAGTGGCGAGGGCTTGTCAGCCGCAGCGGGCCCCGGCCCGGGCCCGGGAGGGGCGGGTGCCGGTGAGATTGCGTCTACAGGTCGTGCGGCGGTGATTAGCGCGGGCTTTTCCGCCGAGCGAGTCGTTGCGGCAAGGGCCATCCCCAGCGGTTTGCGCGGTGTGGCACCGGCGCTGAGGACGGGGGCGGCGACGGGATCAGCAGCGGGACTGAAGCTGGCGGGTGATCTTCCCGGCTTCGCCTGGGAGTAGGCTTTTGCGGGATGGAGAATCTCCAGCACCTGGCCGTGGGCGATCTCGAGCAGTTGCAGGCGGCGATCGCGCTCGTTCCAGCGGATCGTCAGCCCGTAGCCGCGCATTCGATAGTCGTCGCCGTCGATGACTACGGGGACGCGATCGGCGGGAACGGTTCTGCCGGTGGCCGGATCGACAAACGCCTGGGTGTAAATGCGAAAGGCATCGTTGTCGAACGCGACATTCTCCAGCCGCAGGATCTGGTAGGGTCGCGCGATTGCGCCCGGCGGTGCGAAGAGTTCGACGACCACCTCGTGCAGCACGCCGCGGGTGGGGATGGGGGTCTGCGCCACTGGCGTTTTCCGATTGCCGCTGGAGAGTTCGCCCTGGTGGGTGATGACGCCGCGCTGCCCGACGATGCGGATCAGCAGCTTGCCACGGGCGTCATAAAATTCGGCCTGGGGGCGCGTGACCTTCACCGTGTTGCCGGGCTGGGGGTTGTATTCCTCGGCGCGGAATGCCGAAGACAGCGCCCCGGTCGTCGGGTCGAACTGGCGGACCCACACGCCGCGTCCAGCGCCGATTCCGGCAATGCTCTGGCCCTGATCGAGTTGCGTTGCCGGCCGGCTTGACGCCGGGCCGTTGCGCCAGTCGGCATCCGCCGAAGCGCGATCCGGCTGAAGCCACCAGTAGACGGCGAATCCCCCGACGATCGCCACGACGGCGATCGAGGCAGCGAGAATAGTCCGTAACGTCTTCAAGGGCCGACTGCTCTCCGATCATACAAACCCGCTCGATCCCACCGGGCCGGGATGCCCACCGCCGCCAAGATGGCCGCCGGGGCCAAGATGCCCACCGGGGCCGCGATCTTACGGCGAGCCATGGGTGATCGCATCGTCTGCCGGCACGATCGGCCCGCCGTTGAGGCTCTGGAGAAGTTCCCGCGTCATCGCCCAAGGCGCTTCGTGCGGGAGACAGTGTTGCTGAATCGCCACGGCGGCGACAGCGCCGGCGGCTTGTCCCATCGCCACGGCGTTGCCGGTCACGCGGTAACTGGCGTGAGCGGAAAAATCGCCGCTGATGCACCGTCCGGCCATCAGCAGGCCATCGACATCGCGGGCGATCAATGCCCGCAGCGGGATATCGTAAGGCCGCGCCTTCACGCCGGCATTGTCGAACTTCTTGTCGCCGCAGTCGCTCAGGGCATGGACATCGACGGGGAAGGTTACGCGACAGATCGCATCGTCGAATTGAGCGCCGTCGATCAAGTCCCTCGCCGTCAACGTGTATCGCCCGTGGATTCGCCGTCCTTCCCGCACGCCGATCTGGGCGGCGGTGGCGACCAACCGCGATTGGCCCCAGGCGCCGCCCTGGGTCCGAAGGGCATCGACGATGCGATGGACTTCGGCGCGGGAGCGCAGGGTCGCGGCGGTGATCTGGCCAGCATCGAGGCCGCTTTGGCCGTATTCGTGGTTGGCCATCATGATGCACAGCGAATCGTGGATGGGAATGAGGATCGGGTGACCATAGGAAGGGTCCACCCCGGCTCGGCGCAGCGCCGCGACGATCGCATCGGAATCAGCGCCCCACGGGCACCCGGGCCGATGCATCAAGGGCGCGACGTCGGGATGGTCGTGGGGGATGCCGGCGAGATAGGCGATCATCGACATCGGCTGGGTCTTGCCGTCGCCGTCGCGCCCGAAATCGAATCCGCATCCGGCCCCGGCGGCCAAGTCCCCATCGCCGGTCGCGTCGATGAACACCCGCGCCGCGAACGCCTCTCGCCCGGATTTGGATTCAGTGATGACGTGGCTGAGCCGGCGCGGGTCGGACGGGTCGCGGCGCACCGCCACGACGCGGGTATGCAGTCGCACGGCCACGTTCGCCTGGGCGCACAAGGTTTCCAGCAGCAGCTTCATGGCCTCGGGATCGCAGGCGCGCCCGCCGAAAAATCGCGGGCCGCAATCGCCCGTAGCCTGGAATCGCTCGAGCAGCTCGCGCATGATGCCCCGCTTGTTGCCGGCGTCGAGAATCCAGCTCAGCAGCCCGCTGGTCCAGATGCCGCCGAGGCAGCCATGGGTTTCGATCAGTCGCACCCGCGCTCCCGCCCGCGCCGCCGACAGCGCTGTGGCCACCCCCGCCGGTCCGCCGCCGGCGACCAGCACGTCGGCTTGGTCGACAATCGGCGTTTCCCGCGGCGGTTCGTTGATCGTGGGCGTTGCCATGTGAGCCTATTCATCGCCCAAGGTCGCCCCCAAGGCAAGGGCTCCTCCGCCGCATGTGGGTGCATTGAGCGAAGTCGGCGGATTCGAAAACAAGGTCATCAGCCCTTTGCCGGAAGCCGCGGAGAGCTGTTGGCTTTTTTCATTGCCGTCTCGCTTGCGACGGGTCCTGGGGCTGGGGGTTGCTTCCGCGGACCATCGATTGATGATGGGGTGTTCCGGCGACAGCCGTGGGTGATCTGCGGAGATTGACGAATGGGGGATCGAATGAACCGGGTATGTCTGGGCCTGTTCGCTCATCCGGATGACGCGGAAATACTCTGCGGCGGAATCCTGACGCGGCTGAAGGGGATTGGCTGGGAGGTCCACATCGCCACGGCGACTGCCGGGGACTGCGGATCGGCGACGTTGCCGGCGGCTCGGATCGCCGCGATTCGGCGAAAGGAAGCCGCCGCCGCGGCTCGACTGATCGATGCCACCTATCACTGTCTAGGGCAGCGCGATGTCAATGTGATCTTCACGCACGCCAGCAATCGCCGGGCGATCGATCTATTTCGCCGTATAAACCCGAGCCTGGTGTTGACTCACCCGCGTGTGGATTACATGCTCGACCATGAGCAAACGCATCTGCTGGCGCGCAGCGCGGCGTTCGCGTACAGCATCCCCAATGCGTCCAAACTCCCGCTTTTGCCCGGCGCGAGAATTCCATGGCTGTACTATGTAGATCCGCTCGAGGGCCGCGGCCCCGACGGGCGGATCGTCAAGCCGTCCGGCGTGATTGACATCACCGCCGTGATTGACACCAAGCTGGCGATGCTCGCGTGCCATGCATCGCAGCGCCAGTGGCTTGCGGCGCATCACGGAATGGATGAGTATCTCCAGGCCGCCCGGCGGCACTCCGCGCGGCGCGGCAGATTGATCAAGGTGAAATATGCCGAGGCGGTATGCCAACACCTCGGCCACGCCTTCCCGAGCGACGATCTGTTGAAGAAGCTGCTGGGATGAAAGTGATTCGACCAGAATATCCTTAAACACGAATTGTCATGACCAATACACCCACTTTATTGAACACCCTGAAGGGTTCACTGCTCGATGGTTTTTATCCTCGCGGCTGGGACTTGGCGCGGATGGATGGGTGTGCTGCCCTCGGCATCAAGCAGTTGTTGCGGCCGGCGAAGTTCTGGAACGATGATTTCAAGCCCGCGGCGGTGGCGGATGTAGCGGAGATGGACCGCCGTATGGGTTTGGCGATCGCCCGGGAAATCCAAGCCACGGCGGCGGCGGGACGGCCGCTGGCGTTGATTCTGCCCGTGGGGCCGATGGGCATGTATCGGCACGTCGTCGCACGTCTTAAGGATTGCCGCAGCGGCTGCGGCCACGTGACGACGTTCAATATGGATGAATGGTCCGACGCCAAGGGAAACACGATGCCCGGAGATTCTCCGGGAGGGTTCGAGTATGCGATGAACAAGGCGCTGTTCGGACCCTTGGGCCGACGGACCGTTCCGCCGGATCAGCGGAACTTCGCCACCCGCCGGAATCTGCCGACCTATGCCGAGAAAATCGCCTCTATTTGCAACGATGGCGGGCGACTGGTCACGGTCTACGGGATCGGCAGGGTTTGCCACATCGCGTTCTGGGAGCCGCACATGGCGGGTGAATACACACTGCCGCAATGGAAGAAACAGACCCATCGGCTGGCCATGAAGCTGCATCCGCTGACGGTCGAGCAGAATGCGATCACGAGTTTCAACAGCCGCTTCACCCTGGTGCCCGCGTTCGCCAACACGATCGGACCGGGGCTGTTCCTTCGGAGCGACTATTGCATCGGCGGCTGCGACGGCGCCTATCCCGATCGCGGAGCGCAGTGGCAAGGGATGAGCCTGTGCGTCACGCTTCAGCACGGCCCGACGCCGTGGTTGACCAGCACCTTCATGCCGACCCTGCCCGGCGAGTTGTACTTCCTCAAATCCCTCGCCGGTCCTCTGTCGCCCGATGCGCATTGAACGCTGTCGATGCGCTGCTTACGACCGTTTTCTGATCCTCCATTAAGCGAACCGCCGGGAAACATCGCTTGAATTTGCGATCGAAGGACCCATCGATCGTCGGACCGGCACGATGGCAGGGCGCGCGGGCATCGCGTTATCATCTGCGACAGTGCGGGCGTATAATCTTTGCCATGCGAAAGATCATCGTCGATCCCGATATTTGCAACGGCCAGCCCGTTATCGACGGCACGCGCATTCCTGCCGGCACCGTGCTGGAATTCCTCTCCGCTGGCGACAGCATCGAAGACGTGTTGGTCGGGTTCCCATCGCTGACGCGCGACGACGTGCTTGCTTGCCTGGCCTACTCGGCACGTTTGCTCAAACACCACTTCGACGTCGGTGCGGTGGCATGAAGGGGTTCTTGTTCGACGAGAACGTTCCGATGCCGCTTCGCTTTGTCCCTTCGTTGCCCGTGATTCACGCCACTTCACTGCGGTCCAGTCCGTCCGACAAGGAGTTGTGGAGCTAGGCCACGCGCAACGAGTTGGCAATCGTCAGCAAGGACACCGATTTCACGAGCCTCGTTATGCACGAGGCTCCGCCGCCGTGGGTCGTTCACCTGCGGTTCGGAAACTTGCGGAGGGCCGAGTTCCAGGCGCTTCTCGCCACCGCCTGGCCACATATCGAATTGCTCCTACCGGCGCATAAGCTCATCCGTGTCTTCGCCGATCATATCGAATCGATTTCTGACTGATGGATGGGTCCGAACAAGGGGGTCGAACGCACGGATGGATTTCGCGCTCGAATGGGTGATGAAAAGGGCTTTTGATCCCAAGGGCTTCTGGGCCTTACGCTTCAACATGGGTCGCCGCCGTGGTTGACTAGAACCTTCCCGACTTGAAGGGGACCCGTCGAGGAGCGGTACGTGCTTCTGGCGCAAAGGCCCGTCACGTACTGAACGCCGCCGATGCGCCGATCGTCCCGTGCCTGGTAGAAAACGTGACTCGCGGTTGCCGACTCGTCTGTCGGGTGTGGCGGCATTTTGTTACTTCCGCAGCTCGCGTCGGTAGTAATCCACCACTTTTCCAAGGCCCTCGTGGCGCGGCACCTTGCAGGTCCAGGCGAGGATCTGGCGGGCGCGGGAGATGTCCGGCTGGCGGAGGCGCGGGTCGTAGGCGGGGCTGGGCTCAAACGCGATCTTGCTGCGGCTTTCGGGAACCAGGGCGAGAATGTCGCGGGCGAGTTGCACGATCGTTACATCCTCGGGGTTGCCGAGGTTGATCGGCTCATGGAAATCGGCTTCCATGGCGGCGGTCATCCCGGTGAGCAGGTCAGAGACGTAGCAGAGGCTGCGGGTCTGGGTCCCATCGCCGAAGATGGTGATCGGCTCGCCGCGAATCGCCTGGGCGACAAAGTTGGTGATCACCCGCCCATCGTCGATCCCCATGCGCGGGCCGTAGGTGTTGAAGATGCGGATGATCCGCGTGTCGGCGCCGCGCTCGCGGTGATAGGCCATGGTCACGGCCTCGGCGAAGCGCTTTCCTTCCTCGTAGACGCTGCGCAGTCCGATCGGATTCACGTTGCCCCAGTACTCCTCGCGCTGCGGGTGGACCGCGGGGTCGCCGTAAA
Organism: Tepidisphaerales bacterium; assembly: GCA_038329845.1. Taxonomy (GTDB): domain Bacteria; phylum Planctomycetota; class Phycisphaerae; order Tepidisphaerales; family Tepidisphaeraceae; genus JBBQNJ01. Next base: position 12,316 of record JBBQNJ010000032.1, read on the forward strand.
TTTCGCTGGTCGAGGCGACAAGAAACCGCGCCCCGGTGGCGGCGGCGATCTCCAGCAGATTCATCGTCCCCTGGCTGTTGACGCGCAACGTCGCCACGCGATGGCGTGCATATGCCACCGGCGAGGCGGGCGAGGCCAGGTGGTAAATCCGATCGATCGGAGCGGCGATGTTCAGCGGCTGGGTGATGTCCTGCTCGATGAACGTGAAATCGCCGCAGCCCTTCAGATGCGCGAGATTGGCCGCGCGGCCGGTGATGAAATTGTCGATCCCCAGGACCTGATGGCCTTGGCCAAGCAGAAGATCCGTCAGGTGAGACCCGAGAAATCCGGCAGCGCCGGAAATGACAATTCGCATGCGGGCACCCATTGGCAAACTTCCGCCGGGGGAAAACGCGCATCGACCCTGAGGCGCGCCGGCGGATTGGCAACTTACCGCATTTACGCCGATGACACCATCGGCGGGAAAAGGGTGCGGAGGTGCGGCGGGGAAGGTCGTGCCCACGGATTTTTGCACGGGTTTTAGGAAACCAGCCATCATGGCCATTCGGCAACCGCGTTTTTCCTCTGAAAACCTGGAAGCGCGAAAACTACGGGCACACCCGCGGGGAAGGTCCGATAATGGCGCAAATCCGCGCCGCCGGAAAATTTTCCTCTCAGTTCTCGGGGCATCGCTCCGATAACTCTTTACGGGCGGGTTGTCCGCCAGACCTTTGGGAGCAGAGGTGACCATGCTGACATTGACCGAGAGCGAACTGGATCGGGATTCAAGCCTCCAAAGCGAGGAAGAGTCGTCGTGGGAACGTCGTCGCGGACTGCGAATCCGCCAGGACCGGCCGATCAAAGTGTATGAGCCGATGTCCTCGCGGTACATTCCCGGCCAGACGCGCGACATCAGCGCCACCGGGCTTCGGATCGAGCTGTCGGCCTCGGCGGCGGTGCGGGCCGGCCGGATCGTCAACGTCCACGTCGGACTCAACGGCGACGGGGCGGCGCTGGTGAATCGCCGCCATATGATCCCGGCCAAGGTGGTGTGGGTCGATCGCTCGATCGGCCGCCAAGGGCGAATCACCGCCGGCATCGAGTTCGTCGCCAGCGTCGCGGCCCACCTCGACGCGGCGTGATACCCGATCCGCCGCGGGGCAGGGCCCGCCGCCGCGGTGCCCGAAGGGGTCGGGAGTCTTCGAGATTGTCCGCGCCACGCGGGGTACCCGAAGGGGTCGCGGTGCCTGAAGGGGTCGGGTGCCTGAAGGGGTCGGGAGTCTTCGGGATTGTCCGGGTGCTCGGAGGAGTCGGGAGTCTCTAGAATTGTCCGCGCCGCTCGATGGCGGGATTGTTTCGCTTGACGTATTCATACGGCGATGAGCGAACCCACTCGAATCCAGCGGAGAGATCGGCGCGCTGCCACAGCTCTTCCGCTGGATCGACAACCCTCGGTCCGCGCCTTGCACGCGATCAATGTCTGCTTCGCCCGGCTTTTTCATCGGGTGGATGTGTTGTCGCCGATCCGCCTGCCGCACCGCGGGCCGGCGATCCTCGTTTGCAACCATGTCAGCTCGCTCGATCCCTCGCTGCTCCAGGCCGTCAGCCCGCGCATCATCGTCTGGATGATGGCCCGGGAGTATTATCAGATGACGGCGATGCACTGGTTCTATCGACGCATCCGCGCCATCCCGGTCGAGCGATCCGGGCGCGATATGGCCGCCACGCGCGCGGCGATGAGGGCACTGCATGAGGGGCTGATCCTCGGGGTTTTCCCCGAGGGAAAAATCGAGACCTCGAGGGACTTGCTGGCCTTTCACGACGGCGCGGCGATGATGGCCATCAAGGCCCGCGTTCCGGTCTATCCCGCGTATGTCGATGGCAGCCAGCGCGGGCGGGACATGCTGGCGGCGTGCCTGTCGGCCAATCGCGCCACCGTCGCGTTCGGACCGCAAGTGCAATTCGATCGCGCCGACAGTTCCAGGCCGACGCTCGAGCGGGCGACGGCCAAAATCCGTCTCTCGATCGAGCGCCTGCGGGCACTGACCGAGTCGGGCCGTCGGTGATCGACCTCAGGCGAGTTGTCCCCGCAATTCGGCGATGGCGGTGAAGCGATCGGGCGAATCGAAGATGGCGCTGGCGACGACGAACCAGTCCACCCCGGCGTCGCGGGCCTGGCGAATGTTGTCCGGCTTGATCCCCCCGTCGATCTCGATTCGCTGATCCGCCCGGAGCCGGCGCTTGATCCGGCGGCATTTGTCGAGCACCTCGGGCATGAACTTCTGCCCGGAAAATCCCGGCACCACGCTCATCACCAGCACGAGGTCCACTTCGTCGAGAACCGGCTCGATTCGATCGACCGGCGTCGCCGGATTGAGCGCGATCCCCACGCGCCCGAGCTTGCCAAGCGTCCTGGCCGCGGCGATCGGGTCGGCCACCGCCTCGAAGTGAAACGTCAGCCCATTGGCGCCGGCCCGGGCCATCGCCGGGCCGTACCGCAGCGGCTCTGCGATCATCAGGTGGGCATCGAAATATGCAGGGGTGATCGGGCGAATCTTCTGAATCACTGGAGGCCCGAAGCTGAGATTCGGCGCGAAATGCCCATCGAGGATATCCAGGTGGATCATGTCGGCGCCGGCGTCGAGAACCTCGCGGATTTCGTCGCCGAGGTTGGAAAAATCGGCCGAGAGGATCGACGCAACGATCAGGGGCGTCGTGATGGTGAACGGATCGCGGATCATGCTGGGAGGTTTACCAACTCATCGCGGCGTGGCAAGCCAACCGAGAGGCGACAGCCAGATATTCCCGGCACTCAGGCTCATTGTGGGTGCAGGCTTCCAGAGTGCCGCCACCCCGGCCAGGCAAGATGCCTGCACCACAATTGCGCTGGCTTTCTTGTGATACAGGCTTCCAGCCCGCGGGCAACCCCGGGCGGGCAGGATGGCTGCGCCACAATTGCGCTGGCTTACCCTGTGGTGCAGGCTTCCAGCCTGCGGGCGTCCCGGTCGGGCGGGATGCATGCACGGCAACTCATTTCGAGCGGTTGAATCGTCCGGCGATGCGGGCGGCGAGGCCGCGCGGGAGAAACCGCACGCCGAATACTCCCAGGCGATTGAGCTTACCGGGGATCACGATGCGCCGGCCGTGCCGGAACCCCCGGTATCCAGCACGGGCGACGGAGGCGGCATCGGCGATGGGAACGAACCGCGAGTTGAACGCGCCCGAGCTATTCATGCGGGCGCGCTGCCCGAACCGCGTGTGCGTCGGGCCGGGGCACAGCGCCGTCACCGTCACGCCGCGATCGGACAACTCCTCGGCCAGCGCCGCGCTGAACGACAGCACCATCGCCTTGGTCGCGTAATACACCGCCATCCACGGCCCCGGCTGGAACGCAGCCGTCGAAGCGACATTGAGGATACCCCCGCGGGTTTCGATCAGGTCGGTGAGCAACAGGCGCGTGAGATGAACCAGCGACGTGACATTCACCGCGATCATTTCCCTGAGCATCGCCGGGTCCATTTCCTCAAACAGCCCGACCGCCCCGAAGCCCGCGTTGTTCACCAGAACGTCCAGCCGCACGCCCCAGGCGCGAAGCTGGGCCACGATTTCTCCCGGCACCGATGGCTCGGAAAGGTCCTTCACAAGCACGCGAGCGCTGCTGCCGCCTTGCGAGTTGATTTCGGAGGCCAATGACTCCAGCGCCTCCGCGCCGCGGGCAAGCAGAATCACGTCGTAGCCATCCCGCGCCATCAGAATCGCCAGTTCCCGCCCGATTCCGCTGGAGGCGCCGGTGATCAATGCGGTGCGCGGCATGGTGCGACTCTCGACGATGGGGTTACTTGCGATCGAAGCTGTACTTGCCCGGCCCGATCAACAGGAGGCTGATGAAAATGATCCCCATTTCCAAGGCGTGGGAAGCGCCCTTCCACCCGGCCATCGGCGAATCGGCGGGCATGCTCAGATGCATCACCACCGCGGTGAACATGGTGAACGCCAGCATCAAACAGGCGGGGCGGAAGAACAACCCCAGCCCGATCAGCAGCGCCCCCAGCGACTCGGCGATCGCGGCCATCAATCCCCACGCCGTCGGCTGAAAATGGATCCCAATATTCCCCATCGCTCCGCCCACGCCGGCCCACAGCTCCGGCCCGCCCATCAGCTTTGGGCCGCCGTGAAGCAGAATAAACGACCCCGCGATCCCCACGCGCAGCAATAGCAATCCGACATCGCGGAATCGGGTCAATCCAGTCATGATCATGGTCGATCTCCCGGGGCAAAGTCACTCCATCGCGGACCAGACGATAGTAGAACGCATTTTAGCCCGGATCGCCATGGGATCGGTCAAGGCGATCGACCGCCACGCTCGAAGGGGTCGCCACGCTCGAAGGGGTCGGGAGTCTTCGCCGGCAATACCGCATCGAAGACTCCCGACCCCTTCGACACCACGACCCCTTCGACACCACGACCCCTTCAGCACCCCATGGAACGGAGGAATGGCGATCGAGTCGTGCGCGGGCCTTTTGGGATTCGGCCCGGTCCTTTGATGGCGGGCTGGCCATTGACGCCGAGCCTTCGCCGGAAGATCATCGCCCTCAACCCCCCCAACCCTCATCTACACGGAGAAGCCCCGATGAAATGCGTCATGGTCATGTTTGATTCGCTCAATCGACACATGCTTGCTCCCTACGGATGCGACTGGACGCACGCGCCCAACTTCGCCCGGCTGGCCCGGCGGACGGTCACGTTCGATACCAGTTACATCTGCTCTATGCCCTGCATGCCCGCGCGGCGAGACTTGCATACGGGACGGCCGAATTTCCTGCATCGCGGCTGGGGACCGATCGAGCCGTTCGACGATTCGATGCCGCAAATGCTTTCCAAGGCCGGCATCTACACCCACCTGGCGACCGACCACTATCACTACTGGGAAGACGGCGGGGCGACCTATCACAACAGATACGACTCCTGCGAGTTGTTCCGCGGCCAGGAAGGCGACTCGTTCATCGGACAGGTGGCCGATCCCGTAATCCCGCCGACGCTGAACGGCAAGGGCCGGCGCCCCGACTGGGTGAACCGGATGCACATCCGCGCTGAATCGCAGTATCCCCAGACCCAGACATTCGCGGCGGGGCTGGAGTTCATCCAGCGCAATCACTCCCAGGATCGCTGGTTTTTGCAAATCGAATGCTTCGATCCGCACGAGCCGTTCTGTTCGCCGCGAAAATACAAGGATCGCTACGCCAAGCATTACGATGAATATGACGGCCCGCTGTTCGACTGGCCGGCCTATCGCGAGGTGACCGAGACGCCCGAGCAGGTCGAACACGCCCGGCACGAATACGCCTCGCTGCTGAGCATGTGCGATGACAAGCTGGGAGATGTACTCGACGCGTTCGACGAGCACGATCTATGGAAGGACACCATGTTGGTGGTCTGGACGGACCACGGTTTTTTGCTGGGCGAACACAATGCCTGGGCAAAGAACTGGCCGCCGTTGTATGAACAGATCGCCCACACGCCGCTGTTCATCTGGGATCCGCGCTGCGGCCATGCCGGCGAGCGCCGCAAGGCCCTGGTGCAGCCGGCGATCGACCTGGCGCCAACCCTGCTGCGGTTTTTCGGACTCGAGCCGACGCCCGACATGCAGGGCCATGACTTGTCCACTGTCCTGGCGGATGATTCGCCTGTGCGCGATGCGGCGTTGTTCGGCTATCACGCCAGCCGGATGAACGTGACCGACGGGCGTTACGTCTATCTGCGTTCGCCGGTGGTGCGGGAAGGGTGCATCACCGAATACACCCTCACGCCGACGACGATGCGGGGATTCAAGCCGTTGCGGCAGTTCGCCGAACTCGAGTGCGTGCCGGGATTCAGCTTCAGCAAGGGATGCCGGCTGATGCGCCTGGGCAGCCCCGAGGCCCGCGCGATCAAGGACAACCCGCGCGAAGGGACATTGCTGTTTGACCTGGAGAGCGATCCCAAGCAGGAGCATCCCCTGGACGATCCAGCGCGCGAGCATCAGATGATCGACCACATGACCCGCCTGATGCGCCAGTACGAAGCCCCGGCCGAACAATACGTGCGAATGGGCCTGGAATCGGCATGACTGAGGACGGCGACGTCCCCGTCGGCATGGCCAAGTCGGCATAATCACGACCCGCGCGCGCTGAAGGGGTCGGCGCGCGCTGAAGGGGTCGGGAGTCTTTGACGGCAGCACCGCGACGAAGACTCCCGACCCCTTCGGCACCATCGACCCTGCGATGTCGGCTTAGATCATCCCCAGGCAGACCATCGCCTCGGCGACCTTGATGAATCCCGCGATATTCGCGCCGTTGACGTAGTTCCCCGGCGTGCCGAACTCCTCGGCCGTGCGGTAACAGCGCTCGTGGATGCCTTTCATGATCTGCTGAAGCTTGGCCTCGGTAAACTCAAACGTCCAAGCATCGCGGCTGGCGTTCTGCTGCATCTCGAGTGCCGAGGTCGCCACGCCGCCGGCGTTGGCGGCCTTGCCCGGGCCGAACGCAACTTTCTTGTCCAGGAACACCTTGATTCCCTCGGGCGTCGTGGGCATGTTGGCACCCTCGGCCACCGCGATCACCCCGTTCTTGATCAGCAGTGCCGCGTCCTTGCCATTGAGTTCATTCTGCGTCGCGCTGGGCGCTGCAACCTCGCATGGCACCTGCCAGATGCTCCCGTTGCCGCTCGATACATAGTCAGCCCGCGGGCGTTTTTCGGCGTACTCGCGAATGCGCTTGCGCTGCTCGAGCTTGATCTGCTTAAGCAGGGCAAGATCGATCCCCTTCTTATCCACCACATACCCATCGGAGTCGGAACACGCGATCACCGTGCCGCCCAGTTGATGGATCTTCTCGATGGCGAAGATGGCGACGTTGCCCGATCCGGAGACGGTACACGTCTTGCCTTTGATCGACTCGCCGCGCACGCGCAGCATCTCCTCGATGAAGAAGACCAGCCCATAGCCGGTGGCCTCGGTGCGAACGAGCGATCCGCCGTAGCTCAGCCCCTTGCCGGTCAGCACGCCCGATTCGTAGCGGTTGGTGATGCGCTTGTATTGTCCGAAGAGGTACCCGATCTCGCGCCCGCCCACGCCGATATCCCCCGCCGGCACGTCGGTGTACTCCCCGAGATGGCGATACAGCTCCGTCATGAAGCTCTGGCAGAAGCGCATGATCTCGGCGTCGGATTTTCCGCGCGGGTCGAAGTCCGAGCCGCCCTTGCCGCCGCCGATGGGCATGCCCGTGAGGCTGTTCTTGAAGATTTGCTCGAAGCCCAGGAACTTGATGATCCCCAGGTACACCGAAGGGTGAAACCGCAGCCCGCCTTTATACGGCCCCAGGGCGCTGTTGAATTCGACCCGGAACCCGCGGTTGATGTGGACCTCGCCGGCATCGTCCTGCCACGGCACGCGGAAGATGATCTGCCGCTCGGGCTCGCAGATGCGCTCGATGATGCGATGCTCGGTATACGCCGGAAATTTCGCCAGCACCGGGCCGAGCGAGTCGAGCACTTCTCCGACCGCCTGGTGGAACTCTTCCTCGCCGGGGTTTCGCCGGATGACCTCCTGATAAACCGACTCCAACTGCTCATCGCGCGAGTGGGCAGACTCGGCCAGCGCCAGCCTGTTCCTGGTTGCCGGGCGGGGCTGGGGGGCCGGGGGGGTGGAAGAAGAGTTGTTGTTTGTTCCGACGGGGGTGGATTTTCGTGCCATATACCTTTGTTTCTTTCTCAGTCGCTTCGCCGAAGGACGGCATAATACCCAGGCTGTGTTTGAAAACAAATTCTCGTGGCCGGCCTCTTGGGAACAACGCACCTTCCATATCCGCGTTCACCGGGGGACTCGGCTCAACGATGGGGTCGCGGCGAAGGGGTGGATGCGGCGAAGGGGCCGACGCGGCGAAGGGGTGGATGCGGCGAAGGGGTGGACGCGGGGTCGGGAGTCTTTGAACGGCAGCACCGCGCCGAAGACTCCCGACCCCTTCGGCACCCCATCCCAGAACCGCAAGACCCGCTCCTGGCCCACCGCCCGCAACCGATCCCGAAGCTGTTTGATCTCCATCGCGCAATCTCCGTCGTGATTTGGCTAACTGCATATCGCATCCGCGCCGCCTTGGCAATGCCAGTTCGACGAAAGGGGGACATCTCCGGCATGTGGGATTTTCTTGTATTCTTAAATACTCCTAGTCGCAATGCAATTCGGGGACGCTCCTTGCAACACTCTTTTTTTTGGTGTTTATATCACAATTATGTCGCGCACCACCCATGCGATATATGATACTCTGACAAAACCGTATTTTCGCTTTTCGATCGCCATGGAAGGTGGCATACATATGCTACAACACTTATTTTCATAGATTTACAAGGAACGTCCCCGATTTTGCTGGCGGACATCCCTGACCTCTATTCCGCGAGGAGTCGCGCTTCAAGCCACAAGTGGATTGCCGCGCCTCAATCGCGTTGGCCTTCGACGGCGCTGGTGGCGGTTTGGATGCCGCGGGCGACCTCGCGGATGATCCCTTTGCGGACGTACACCGGTCGCACGATGGCGCGCAGGGCGGGCAGTTGTGCCGCGAACATGGCCGCCGATCCAACGGCGATCGCCGCGCATATCCATAACACCCGCGACGATCCGACCACGCCGCCGCCCATCCATTTGTCGGCGGCGTATCCGGCCAGCAGAGCGCCGAACGGCGTCATTCCCATGAAGGCCATCGAGAAAAAGCTCATCACGCGACCACGCTTGTCGTCGTCGGAGAGGGTCTGGATGACCGTGTTGGCCGAGGCGAAGGTGGTGATCATCGCGTAGCCGCTAATGCCGATGACAACCATCGCCAGGATGAGCATGAGCCCGCCCGAGCCGCCGATGGCGCCGAGTACTCCGAACAGGGCCAACGCGATGGAATAAGAGATCGCCGCGCCGGCGATGACTCGGCCCAACCCCAGCACCGAGCGGCGCCGGGCCAGGCGAATCGCCCCGATCAGCGCCCCGAGCCCGGAACTGGCCATGATCCAGCCGAGCGCCTGGGATCCGCGTCCTTGGCCGCTGAGCGCATCGGCGAAGATCGGTGCCAAGGTCAGGAACGCGGGGGTGACCGTCAGACTCACCGTCGCCATGAGCATCAGCACGGCGCGGATCGGAGTGAATCCCCAGACGTAGCGCGCCCCTTCGGTCAGTTCGGCCAGAATACCACGAGAGATCGGTCGCGGCGGCATGGGGGCCAGCCGCATCGCCAGCAGCGCCGCGATCACCGCCAGGTAGCTGATGCCGTCGATGAGGAAGCAGACTTTTTCTCCGAAGTAGTAGATCAGGAATCCCGCCGCCGCCGGGCCGATCAATCGGGCCGCATGGACCATCGACGAGTTGAGCGCGATGGCGTTGGGCAGGTCTTCGCGGTCGGCGACGATCTGGACCAAAAACGCCTGTCGGGCCGGGATGTCGAACGCGTTGATCAATCCCTGGAACGCCGCCAGGGCCACCACCTGCCAGTATTCGATGTGGGTGAAAGCCAGCGCCGCCAGGGACAGCGACTGGACGGTCGCCAGGGCCTGAGTGAGCACCAGCAGGCGTCGGCGGTCGATCCGGTCGATCCACACCCCCGCGAATGGCGCGATCAGGAACAGCGGAAACTGCGTGGCGAACCCCACCACTCCCAGCCATCGCCCGGCCTGCTGATGATGTCCGGCCTCGGTGGCCAGGCGAAAGACCATCCACGCCATCGCGGTGGCGGTGAGGAAATTTCCAATCAGCGAGATCAACTGCCCGCCGAAAAAAAGCTGATAGTTGCGCCCGCGCAAGGCCCTGAGCATCCCCGGAGGAGCCAAGGGGTCCGCCGCCGCCGATGCAGGATCATCGTTCCGTTCGGTCATGCCCGGGAGTATAAGGACCGCGCCCGGGGCTTCGGAATGGCGATGCTGTGCAATCCCTGCCCAGCGCATCCGGCGGATGCTATACCCACGCCATGCGATCCCGATTTGCTCGTTTCGGTGCCCGCGGGTTTACGCTTGTCGGTGCCCACGGTTTTTCGCTTGTCGAGTTGCTGGTGGTAGTGAGCATTATCGCTCTGCTGGTGTCGATTCTGCTGCCGGCGATCGGCGCTGCCCGGCGTCAGGCCGATGCCGTCGCCTGCCGGTCCAACCTGCGCCAGCTCGGGCTGGCCCTGGTGATGTATGCCAACGACAACGCCGGCTGGGTCATTCCTTCGTACACCATGACCACATACGCCGGCGGGGGGGCCGATCCGCTTGAGGGATGGGCCTCGATCTTGCACCGCGACGGCTATGTCAAGGGACAACGTTCCAATGAAGGCTCGGTCTTCATCTGCCCGTCGATGCTGGACATAGAAGGGATGGAGCTGGGCCAGACCGGCAATGATCCGGGTCGGCCCAAGGGGTGGATGGACTGGCCGGCGGCGCGGCTGGGGGTACAAAACCTTCCCGTGACCATCCCATCGCGCGGATTCAACGACATTCTTCGCGTCGGCTACTGGATCAACGCCGACAACCCGATCGGTTCGAAAACGTCGTTCACTCCCGATCTGTACTACACTTGCTCGGTCGGCTACGTGGGGACCAACGGCGTCATGCATGCCCAGCGCATGACTCGAGTGCGCCAGGCAGCGCGGTTGATCACGCTGGCCGACGGGGTGTACGCCGGGCGACAGCGCGACTCGCGGATCGGCACGACGAACTGCCGAATCGGCTATCGCCACCCCGGCGGTGCCGGAGCGGCCAACGCCGCGTTCGCCGACGGCCACGTCGAGTCGTTGCGCGGCGATGAGTTCCCCCGCGGCACCGGGGGATCGAACGTCTATGTCGAGGTCCAAGCCGAAAATCTCAACGGCCCGGCGACCGTCTACGCCGACCCCATCGCCGCCTTGCCGTGAGGGGTCGCCGGGACGGTCACTTGGCTTTTCGCGGGGCGGGTTTGGAGTCGGGTTCGTCCTTGTAGGGCAGGCGCAGCTCGCGGGAAAGGCGGCGGGCGGCGAGTTGGGCGCAGGTGTCGGCTGATTCGTAGTCGGCGCTGCGCTCGGCGGCGGCCCAGAGCCAGCTTACAAAAGACGCGTAACGCTCGGCGTCGAATGCCTTGTTGTCCGCCAGGGGGGTGATCAGTCGGCCAAGCTCGCCCACCAATGGCTGAGACGGCAGGGCGTTGCAGGCATCGGCGTAGGATGCGGCGCGGTTCACCCATGCAAGATACGGCGCATAGCGATTCTGCACCTTCCGCCAGGCGCGGATCGGTTCGTCATTTTCGGCGATGAACCCCGACACCGCCGCGGCCGTCGCGGCGCGGTAAGGGCCGATGATGGCCGCAAACTCATCGGGCGCGAGACTGAAATCCACCCAGCGGTCCAGCAGCGATAGCCTTGAAACATTGAACTCCACGCCGCCGGCGATCCGAAGCGCCTCGCGCAGCTCGATTCCGGCGTGAAGCCGATCGAGCCGGGCGCGGTCCATTGTGGAACCGGTGCCGAGTTGTGACGCTAAGTCGCTGACCATGGCGCGGCTTCGGGTGTCGAAGGCGCCCAACTGGCCGGCGGCATAGCTCGTGGCCACGGATTGCGGCACGTCGGCGGCGGCGGCGTTCAAATCGTCGATCAGCCGCCGCAGCCGATGCAATTCTCCGATCGCCGAATCGGCCTCGGACCGTGCCGGCGAGCGTGTCGGGTTGATCGCCGATTGCACCGCCAGCGCCACCCGTCGTTCCAACGCTCCCGTGGGCCGCGGGCGAAATGCCGCGATTGACTGCATTGTCGCATCGAGCTGCGAGACCTGCTCGATCAGCCGGGCCAGACGGCGCAGCTCATCGGCGCTGGCCTGCAACGTCTGCGGGCTGGTGGCGAACGCGCCGTCGCCGACCTCATTGGCTTCGGTGAGGAATTGTTCGGCGCGTTGGTGGAACTGTTTTCGAAGCTCGTCGGCGGCGCTGCGCCACGCCGGAGGAACCGTCGTCGCCGCCGGTGAGTTCTCGACCCGGGCGGACGAGTCGGTGTAGGTCTGGATCGCTCCCAGCGCGACATCCGCCTGCTCGGGATGATCCTGCGACCAGGCCAGCGCCGGCGCGATCTTCTGACGGACCTGCGGCGCCAGTTCGAGCTTGCCCATCCGGCTGAGGATTTTTCGCTGCACGCTGAGTGAGTCGATCCGCGATCGTCCCGCCGAGCGAGTGCGCGGATCGCTGAACAGTGCCAGTCCCTCGGCCAGGTTGATCTCGATCGCGGTTTTCGCCGGGGTGGCACCGGGCGGTGAGCCGGCCAGGCCCGCGGCCAGATCCACGCTGTCGCTCAACACCTCCATCAGCAGCTTGGCCTCGCCCGCTTGCGAAGGGTCCTCCATCAGCCCGCCGGTGAGCCGGCCCACTTCGATCAACTGCCCGCGAAGGCCCGGCGACAGGTTCATCGCCCGTACCTGCTCGACGAGTTCGGCCGGCGTCCGTGGCGGCGATTCGTCATTGGGGCGCGGCGTCTTACCCGGCGCGTGCGGCGCGGGGCGCATCAGCACGATGAACCGCGGGTCGGCCGCGATCGGCCCGGCGACGGCCTGCATCGTCAGCGCCAGGTTGTTGCACAGCTCATCAAGCTGGACGGGGTTGGGATTTATCGGCAGGCCGTAGGTGATCTGGCGAAGCCGCACCAGTGCTTCATTCTGGGCGCGGCCCAGCGGCGTTGACGGCTGGGCAAAGGCTTCCTCCAGGGCCGTTGCCGCCCGATCGATCGACATCGCCCGCAAGTAAAGGATCGCCGTGGCATCGGCATCCGCCTTAGCGTCCGCCAGGCTTTGGAAGGCCCAGCGCGACACGATCCGCAGGTCGATCTCGAGTTCCAGGCGCGGGATGCTCCCCGGCTGGGTCTGCGGGCGGGCCATCATTCTCGCGGCGATCTCCCGCTCGATGCGGTTGATTCGTTCGGCCACCAGCGGCTTGGCGGCCGGCAGCTCCTTGGCCGCGCCACGCGCCAACGGGCTGAGCAATACGCTGACCGTCAACGCGATCATTATCCAACAGCGGTGATTGCGACAAACCATCATCCCTGCCTGCAAAGCTCCTGTTCGTACAGTTTCTCCAAGGCGTCCACCATCACCCGCGCGTCGAAGCGCGACGCGGCGAAGGATCGGCCCGCATCGCCCATTGTGCGCCGAAGCTCGGCATCTTCCAGCAACCGGACCAGGGCGGCGGAAAAATCCGCGACGTCGAACGGCTTGACAAGCAATCCCGATATCCTGGGCCGCAGCCCCTCGCGGTTGCCGTCGATGTCGTAGGTGATGACCGGGCATCCGGCGAGCTGTCCTTGCGGCAAGGCCCGCGCCAGCCCCTCACGCCGCGAAGGATGCACCAGGATGTCCATGGCGCCCGTCAACTCGGGGATTTTCCCTGGCGGAACCAGCCCGGTGAGAATAAAGCGCTCGCCCAATCCCATCTCCGCGATCCGCGACTCGAAGCGCCGGCGGAGCGAGCCATCCCCGACCCACAGGAAACGCAGCTTCGCAAACTGCCGACAAAGTTCCGGCGCTGCCTCGAGCAGATCGTCGTGACCTTTGAGGTCGAACAACCGGGCGATGGTCCCGACCACCACGTCGTCCGGCGCGATCCCCAGCCGCCGGCGCGACTCGTCGCGATTCACCGGCGGATCGAGAAACGGTGCCGTCTCCATGCCCGAATAGACCGTCAGGTACTGCTCGGGCCGGCCAATTCCCGCAGCCAGCGATTGGTCGCGCATGGCGTCGGCCACGCAGACGATCCGCGTTGAGAGTCGGGCCGCTCGGCGTTCCTGGTGCTTGTAGATCGAGTTGATCAGCCTCCAGCGCGACGCCGTGAAGGCAAGGCCGTGAATCGTGTGGATCACCACGGGGATCTTCACCGCCGTCGCGGCCCGTCTTCCGAGGATGCCCGCCTTGGATGAATGGGTATGCACGACTTGCGGGCTGATCGCTCGCAGCAGGGCGGTGAGTTGGCGACAGGCGTTCCAATCCCGCCATGGGTGGACGCTTCGGCGCATGGAATCGAGGACTTCGACGCGGTATCCGGTGCCTCGAGCGCGATCCAGTAGCGACCCTTCCGGCCCCAGCGCCGGTCCGGTGATCAAGGTCACTTCATGTCCGGCGGCGTGCTGGCCTTCGCAGCTTAACAGCGTATTTTCCTGCGCCCCCCCGACGATCAGCCGCGTGATGACATGGACGATTCGCATGACGATCCGCCGAGCCTACGCGCCGACCGGGCCATCGTCCATGCCGGCGCAACACCGTAGACACCGCGCGGCACGGCATCCATGGGGCCAGGGGGACATTCAGAACATTTCTTTGAATCGCGTGGGTGACGTACCGGCTCGCCTGGGTCGGGATTCGCGCCGGGCGGCTCTGCCGAGGGAATACTCTGGATGTCCGTATTTGCTTCGGCATTGCTTTGGTGAGTTTGTCTTGGCGCTGCGAAGCGTTAGAACCATGGGCATGTCCAAGCACACGATTGTCGTGATTCCCGGGGACGGCATCGGGCCGGAGGTGGTCGCCGCGGCACGGCGGGTGGTCGAGGCGGCGGGGGTGCGGGTCGAATGGGTCGAGATGCCCGCGGGGGAAACGGCCCTGGCGATGGGGCACGATCAGGTGCTGCCCCGGCAGACGATCGACGCCATTCGCGCGCACAAAGTGGCGCTCAAAGGTCCAGTCACCACGCCGGTCGGCAAGGGGTTTCGCAGCGTCAATGTGCAGCTTCGCCAGGCGCTGAACCTCTACGCGGCGGTGCGTCCGGTGGAGACTCTTGCTGGCGTGACGACGCGCTATGACAAGGTGGACCTGATCATCGTCCGCGAGAACACCGAGGGCCTTTATAGCGGGATCGAAAACGAGATCGTTCCGGGCGTGATCACGAGCCTGAAGGTGGCGACCCATGCCGCCTGCGAGCGGATTTCCCGCTTCGCGTTCCGATTCGCCACCAAGCGCGGGCGAAAGAAGATCACGGTGTTCCACAAGGCGAACATCATGAAGTTGTCGGACGGGATATTCCTTGACGCATCGCGGAAAATTCACGAGGAGGAGTATCCCAACATCGACTACGAGGAAATGATCATCGACGCCGGCTGCATGAAGCTGGTGCAAGACCCCACCCGCTTCGATGTGCTCTTGATGGAAAACTTGTACGGCGATTTGATCAGCGATCTGACTGCGGGGATGGTGGGGGGGCTGGGGGTGGTGCCTGGCGCCAACATCGGAGAGGACTCGGCGGTCTTCGAGGCCGTCCACGGTTCGGCCCCGGACATCGCGGGCAAGGGGCTGGCCAATCCGCTGGCCGTGATCATGTCGGCGGTGATGATGCTGGATCATCTCCACGAGGCCGAGGCGGCGAGGCGCATTCGAGCGGCCTATCGCCAGGTCTTGTCCGACGGCGCGCCGCGCACCGGCGACCTCGGCGGCTCGGCCAATACCGCGACGTTCACCGATGCGATCGTCGCCAAACTCTAGCCGACAGCGCCATTACCGGACGGCACCGGCAGCGACATCTTCGGCGATCCGGTTCTCGAGCCCTCATCGCTGTCGGCCCGAACCGAAAACACCGATCTGAAATCTGCGATTCGACTCCATCCGATTCTACCTCGCTCTGGGGCTTCGGGGCGCGGCGAGCTGAAGTTACTCTCCTGCCCGATCTGGTCGATAGCCCCTTTGATAGGAAGGCTCTCGCCGGCGCGGGGGCTGTTTGTTTCCGATCCACGCCGAGGTTTTTCATGGGGTTTTGCGAGCGCCGTCTGGCCGAAATCATCCACGGACTATCCACCGGAGAGACTACGCCGGCCCGCGGCGAAAAACGCCGCGCCGAGCGCGTGGTCAGCCGCGCCCGAGTGCCCATGCGGATCACCAGCGATTCGCCGGCGAGGGAGGTCGTGCTGCGCGATTTCTCGGCCCGCGGCGTGCGATTTGTCCATGATTCACCCTTAGCTCGATACTCCCAGCTTCTGCTGAACCTGCCGCGCCCCGATGGGTCGATCGCCGAGGTCGTTTGCACTGTCGTCCACTGCGTGGCGCTACGGGATGGCGGCTATTCCATCGGCGTCGAGTTCGCCTATCTCATGGACGAAAAGCCGGATGAGCAGGATCAGGACGCCGAACTGGCTCGCATCCGCGCCTCTATTCTCGACTGACGCCGTCCGCGGCGATTGCACCCCGCGCGGCGCTACGCACAATAACCCCGATGAGCAGCCCCATCGGCAAAGCGGTCATCCCGGCGGCCGGCTTCGGCACGCGAATGCTCCCGGCGGCCAAGAGCATCCCCAAGGAAATGCTCCCCATCCTCGATCGCCCGACGATCCAATACGTGATCGAAGAGGCGGCGGCCGGGGGGATCAACGATGTGCTGCTGGTCACGTCGCGCGAGAAAAAGGCGATCGAAGACCACTTCGACCGGGCCGCGGAACTCGAGGCCCGACTCGAGGCGGCGAATAAGTCGGCGCTGTTGGAATCGGTCCGGCGGTTGATGGCCCAGGTTCGTGTCCACGCCGTGCGCCAGTGCGAGCAACGCGGCCTCGGCGACGCGGTGAACCAGGCGCGGATGCACTGCGGCGGCGAGCCGTTCGTCTGCATGCTCGGGGATACGATCTTCAGCGGCGAGCCCTCGCCCGTGAGGCAACTGCTCGACGCCCACGCCCGTCTCGGCACGGCCGTCATCGGTTTGGAAGAAGTCTCGGCCGATCGCGTCGAGCGCTACGGAATCGTCGGCGGGGATTTCGTCGCCGACGGGGTCTTGAAGATCAACGCCCTGGTGGAAAAGCCGCGGCGCGATCAAGCCCCCAGCCGCCTGGCGATCGCCGCACGATATGTCTTGACGCCGGCGATCTTCGACTGTCTGGATGAAACCCCGCCCGGCAAAGGCGGCGAACTCCAGCTCACCGACGCGCTCAAACGCCTGCTCGAGCGCCAGCCCATCCACGGCGTGGTTCTCTCCGCCCGCCGCCATGACATCGGTAATCCGATCGACTGGCTGAAAACCAACCTGCTTTTCGCCCGCCGCGATAAATCGGTCTGGTCGGCCCTCGAGCCGCTTCTGCGGGATCTTCTCGAAGAGGATTAAACGCGAAGTTACGAAGGGGCGAAGAAGACGTGGGCGACCTGCGCGCGACGAGAAGAGATGTCTAACTCTTGAACTCCCGAGCCGGCAGGTGTCGCCAAGGTCGCTTTCTCTGAGTCAGGCGATGGGAATCCGGCCAGCCCTCCGCTCGCCAGCGCGTGGCCCTCGGCGGACTCCTATCCCCGCGGCGGGTTGACCTCGCCGGGCGGAGATCCAACAATGTATCCGGATGGAGCGATGGAACAGCATCGCGGGCTGGGGGGTTGGGGTTTGGGGGAGGATGTTCACTCGAGCGAGGCAGGCAGCACGTGTCCAATGATGAATCCTTGATCGATCTGGCCGCGCGGCGAATCGTCATTTTCGACGGGGCCATGGGGTCTAATCTACAGAACCGCCACTTCGACCTGACGCGCGACTGGCTGGGCCAGGAGAATATCTCCGAGGTGCTCAACCTTACCCGCCCGGAGGTGATCCAGGAGATTCACGAAGCGTTTTTGGACGTGGGGTGCGACGCGATCGAGACCAACACCTTCGGCGCCAACGCGATCGTCCTCATCGAGGCGGGCATGGCCGAGCGGGCCTTCGAGATCAACCAGACGGCCGCCGGGATCGCCCGCAGGGCGTGCGATCGGTTTCAGACCTCGCAGCGGCGGCGCTATGTCGTCGGGTCGATCGGCCCGGGGACGCGGATTCTCACGCTGGGCCAGACCACCTGGGACGCGATGCTCGCCAGCTATTTCGAGCAGGTCCGCGGGCTGCTCGCCGGTGGAGTCGATGCGCTGTTGATCGAGACGCAGCAGGATTTGCTGGCGGTCAAATGCTGCCTGAACGCGATCGAGCAGGCGTTCGTGCAGGCGGGGCGGCGGTTGCCGATATTCGTGCAATTCTCATTCGATCAGGACGCGGGGAACCAGACATTGACCGGCTCGGACCCATCGGCGGTGGCGGCGGCGCTGGAGCCGTATGCCTCGGTGAATGCGCTGGGGGTGAACTGTGCCTTCGGGCCGGGGGAATTGGTCGAGAGCGTCCGCTATCTGAGTCATCACTGGCCGCGGCTATTGATCGCCCAGCCGAACGCGGGGCTGCCGGTGATGGTCGAGGGAAAGAGCCATTTCCCCATGGGGCCGGACGATTTCGCCCGGGGGATGATGCGGTACATCGACGAGTTGGGTGTGAACCTGGTGGGCGGATGCTGCGGGACGATGCCGGAGCATCTTGCAGCGCTGGTCGAGCGCGTGCGTGAGCGTGGATTCGAGCCGGGCAAGCGGACTCTCGCCGTCGAGGCTGAGGTCAGCTCGCTGATCAGCGCCCAGAGCATCCGCCAGGACAGCAGCTACCTGATCGTCGCCGAGCGGACCAACACCAACGGCAGCCGGCAGTTCAAGCGGTTGTTGCAGGAGGAAGACTTCGACGCATTGGTGTCGATGGCGCGGGATGAGATGAAGGCCGGGTCGCACCTGCTGGATGTGTGCGTCGATTTCGTGGGGCGCGACGGGGTGCGCGACATGCGCGAGGTGGTGCGGCGATTCGTCAACGCCCTGCCGATTCCCTTGATGCTCGATTCGACCAACCCCCAGGTGATGGAAGCGGGGCTGCAATTGGCCGGGGGGCGCTGCGTGCTGAACTCGATGAATCTGGAGGATGGGGAGGAGAAACTGGAGAGCATCTGCCGGCTGGCCCGGCGATACGGGGCGGCGGTGGTGGCCGGGACGATCGACGAGGATAAGGTTGCGGCGATGGCGCGTACCGCCGAGCGGAAGGTGGTGATCGCGCGGCGAATCCGCGATCTGGCGGTGGGTAAGTTCGGGCTGCGAGACGAGGATCTGCTGTTCGATCCGCTGGTGCTGCCGATCTCGACCGGGATCGAGGAAGATCGGCGCAACGCCTTGGAGACGATCGAGGGAACTCGACGAATCATGGCGGAACTGCCGAAATGCCATACCGTGGTCGGGCTGAGCAACGTCAGCTTCGGTCTGAAGCCGGCGGCGCGGGTGGTGCTGAACAGCGTGTTTTTGCACGAGCTGCGCGAGGCGGGCCTGACGGGGGCGATCGTGCATGCCTCCAAGATTCTGCCGCGAAACCGCATCCCCGACGAGCAGTGGAACGCGGCGCTAGACCTGATCTATGACCGCCGGGCCGAGGGGTTCGACCCGCTGACGCGATTCATCGGACTGTTCCCCGACGATGGAGCCGCGGCGCAACAGGCCGAGTCGGCCGAGGCTCGCGGCGCCTATGCCGATCTGAGCGTCGAGGAGAAGCTCAAGCGCCACATTATCGACGGGGAGAAGCGTCATCTGCTGGAGCATCTGGACGAGGCGATGCGGGAAATGCCGCCGCTGCGGATCATCAACGAGGTATTGCTCGAGGGGATGAAGGTGGTGGGGGAACTGTTCGGATCGGGACAGATGCAGCTTCCGTTCGTGCTGCAAAGTGCCGAGACGATGAAGGCATCGGTGGCGCACCTCGAGCCGCACATGGAGAAGTCGCAAGGTCGCGGCAAGGGGCGGATCGTGCTGGCGACGGTGAAGGGGGATGTCCATGACATCGGCAAGAACCTGGTGGACATCATCCTGACGAACAACGGGTACACGGTTCACAACTTGGGGATCAAGCAGCCGGTGGGGGATATCCTCAAGGCGTTCACCGAGCATCAGGCCGACGCGATCGGGATGTCGGGGCTGCTGGTCAAGAGCGTGGGGGTGATGAAGGAAAATCTCGAGGAACTCAATGCCCGCGGGGTCGGGGTTCCGGTGCTGCTGGGCGGTGCGGCGTTGACGCGCGACTACGCCGAAGAGGAACTGGCCGGGGTTTACAAGGGATCGTTGTTCTATTGCAAGGACGCTTTCGACGGGTTGAAGGTGATGGATGCCCTCGGCTCTGGCGGTGCCAAGGCCATGCTCGAGGAACGCGAAACGAGAACCCGTCGGCGGCGGGAGCTTCGGGCCAAGGCGGTGAAACCGTCGAATCCCGACGCGGCCGACATCGTTCCGCCGGCGAGCGACAACCGCGTGCCCGATCCGCCGTTCTGGGGTCGTCGGATGGTGAGGGATTTGTCACCCAGCCACCTGTTCGCGTACATCAACCCCGATGCGTTGTTCATCGGGCAATGGGGCTTTCGCCGCAAGGGGATGGACGAGGCGGAGTATCAGCGACTGATCGACGAGAAGGCGCGACCGGTGTTCCAGCGATTGCAGCGCGAGGCGATCGCCGAGGGATTCCTCGAACCGAAGATCGTGTATGGCTATTTCCCGGTTCAATCCGACGGCGACGATCTGATCGTCTATCACACCGATGCGTTCACCGGCCCGGGCACCGGATGCGATTGCGGCGGACACGGCGCGGACCGCGCCTCTCGCGTGCCGCGGGATGCGCCGCGGGAGCGGCTGCGGTTCACGTTCCCGCGCCAGCAGGGGCGGCGGCGGCTGTGCATCAGCGACTTTTTCCGATCGACCCGATCGGGGCAATTCGACGTGCTGGGCATGCAACTGGTGACCGTCGGCGATCGCGCCACACAGCGGGCCGAGGCGCTGCGGGCCCAGGACCGATACCAGGATTATCTCTACCTGCACGGGTTCGGCGTCGAGTCGGCCGAGGCCCTGGCCGAACTTTGGCATAAGCGGATGCGCCAGGAACTGGGGTTTGGATCGGAAGACGCCGCGACGATCCGCGAGCTGTTTCACCAGGGATATCGCGGCAGCCGTTACTCGTTCGGATACCCGGCCTGCCCGAACATCGAGGATCGCGCGGTGATCGCCGAGCTTTTGTCGCCGGGCGAGATCGGGGTGGAGCTGACGGAGAATTACATGCTGTCGCCCGAGCAAAGCACCGATGCGCTGGTCGTGCATCATCCCCAGGCGCGGTATTTCGACGTGTGACCGGCGCTGCAAGTCGCAGTTGCAGGCTTCGGGCCTGCGGGCATTCCCGGCAGGCAAGATGGCTGCACCACAATTGCGCGGAGTTACTTTTTGGTGCAGGCTTCGGGCCTGCGGGCATCCGGGGCAGGCGAGATGCCTGCACCCCAATTGAGCTGGCTTCCCTTACGGAATGGGCCTGCCTTTGGCGCGGGTGGGATCGCGCGGGAAAA
The DNA here is from genome assembly GCA_038329845.1 of Tepidisphaerales bacterium. Taxonomy (GTDB): domain Bacteria; phylum Planctomycetota; class Phycisphaerae; order Tepidisphaerales; family Tepidisphaeraceae; genus JBBQNJ01. The sequence goes on from JBBQNJ010000032.1 coordinate 33,441, forward strand.
AGCGGTCGGTGCGGGTGATTTTACGGATCTCGACGATGACGTGGCCTTCGGCACCGGGCAGTTCAACCGGGTGAATGATTGGCTCGGCACCGCCGACGGCGCGGATGGGGCGAAGGGCCGCGGGAAGCTCTTCGGCGATCCGCGGACCCTTCATCGCCAGGACTTTTCCGCCCTTTCGGCACAGCGGCAGGCACCACTCGATGAGTTCGGCCAGCGGCCCGACGGCGCGGGCGGTCACGACATCGAACCGCTCGCGGCAGTTGGGGTCATGTCCCACGGATTCAGCGCGAACCGGCGCGACGGCGACGTTGGTCAATCCCAGCTCGGCGGCGCAGCGCTCAAGAAAAGCCGCCTTTTTTCGCGTTGATTCGATCAGCAGGACCGTGGCCCGCGGGCAGGCGATCGCAAGGGGAATGCCCGGCGCTCCGCCGCCGCTGCCGACATCGGCCAGGCGAAAATCTCCCGGCGGCAGATGGGGCAGGAGGGTTAATGAATCGGCGACATGGCTCAACTCGGCCGCGGCGCGGTCGGTGATGCGGGTGAGATTCATCAGGCGATTGGCATCGAGCAGTAGATCGAGAAACCGATTCAGCCGAGCGATCGTCGGCTCATCGAGTTCGGTCCCCGCCCGCTGCGCGATGTGGCGCCAAAGCTCGCTCATCGAAGCCGATCGGCAACCGCCGCCCCGATTCCCGCCGGGCTGTCGGCCACGGTGATCCCTGCGGCCTTCAACGCCGCGATTTTTGATTCGGCCGAGCCTTCCCCGCCGGAAATGATTGCTCCTGCGTGTCCCATGCGACGGCCCGGAGGCGCGGTTCGGCCCGCGATGAACGCTACCACCGGCTTGGTCACATGGTCCTTCACATACGCGGCGGCGGCCTCCTCGTCGGCGCCGCCGATCTCACCGATGAGGATGATCGCGGCGGTTTGCGGATCCTCGTTGAACATCCCCAGCAATTCGATGAAATTCAGGCCCTTGATCGGGTCGCCGCCGATGCCGATTGCGGTGGTCTGGCCGATCCCGCGCGAGGCGCACTGCCAGACGGCTTCATAGGTCAACGTCCCGGAGCGCGAGATGATTCCCACGGCCTTGCCGGTACTCGCTTTGTCCGGCGGAAGGTGAATGTATCCGGGCATGATCCCGATCTTGCATTCGCCCGGGGTGATGATGCCCGGGCAGTTCGGGCCAATCAGCACGGCCTGGGGATAGTCTCGCAGGAACGCCTTAACCTTGATCATGTCAAGGACCGGAATTCCCTCGGTGATGGCGCAGATCACGCGTATCTGCGCGGCGGCGGCTTCCATGATGGCGTCGGCGGCGAACGGCGGAGGAACGAAGATCATCGTCGCATCGGCGCCGGTTTGTTCCACGGCCTGAGCGACGGTGTCGAAGATCGGTAAGCCGTTGGCGTCTTTCTGACCGCCCTTGCCCGGCGTGGTGCCGCCGACCATGCGAGTGCCGTAATCCAGGCACCCCTTGGTATGAAACGCCCCGGCGCTGCCGGTGATTCCCTGGGTGATCACACGAGTCTGGGAGTTGACCAGGATGCTCATAGCGATGAGAGTAGCCGTGCCGCCGGACGCTGACAACCGGGCAACCGCCCTTCCGCTCGGCACGGGCGCGAAGTTTGTCGATTTACTCCGGAGTTCGGCGTTTGATCGGCGTTGGCGCTATGGAAGCCGGGTTTGAGATTTGAGATCGATCTAGAAACCCCGTCTGGGGGGACGTGATACACCGGCAGGCCGGCGCACGTTTGAGCGACTGCCGCGGCGGACAACTTACAAATAGGAGATTTGGCGTGATTCTCGAACAATTCGGCTTGCAGGGGAAAACCGCGCTGGTGACGGGCGCGGCGACGGGGCTGGGCGCGGCGATCGCCGCGGGATTGGCCCAGGCGGGGGCCGACATCATCGCGGTGCACCATTCCAGCCCGCCGCTGGAGACGCGGGCGAAGGTCGAATCGGCCGGCAGACGGTTCACGCCGCTCGCCGCCGATCTAGGCGATCCGGCGTCGATGGGCGACTTGGTGGCCCGCGCCGGACAGTGCGCTGCGTGCATCGACATTCTCGTCAATAACGCCGGGATCATCCGGCGCGAAAATCTGCTCGATTTTTCCGAGGTCGACTGGGATGCGGTGATGAACGTCAACCTCAAGTCGATGTTTCTGCTGTCGCAGCAAGTGGCTCGACGGATGGTTGATCGCGGCAAGGGGGGCAAGATCATCAACGTCGCGTCGATGCTGTCGTTCCAGGGGGGCATTCGCGTTGCCTCCTACACCGCCAGCAAACACGGGGTGCTGGGGCTGACGCGAATCTTCGCCAATGAACTGGCCCCGCACCGCATCAATGTCAACGCCATCGCCCCGGGTTACATGGCCACGGCCAACACCAAGCCGTTGCGCGACGATCCCAAACGCAGCGCCGAGATTCTCGCCCGCATTCCGGCCGCGCGCTGGGGCGAAGGGTCGGACCTGCAGGGCGCGGCGGTCTTCCTCGCATCGAGCGCTTCAGATTATGTTCACGGCGCTGTCCTGCCGGTCGATGGCGGCTGGCTGTCACGATAATTTTTCTTGGAGCTTGGATGCGAACCCTCGATCTGGCCATCGGGCTTTACGACAAGTACGCCTCGCTGGCCGAGGTGAAACACTATTACGGAATCATGGCCATCTACGGCTTTTGCCGCGTGGCCGAGGCGTCGGGCGATCCCGCGCTGATGCGGCGGGCGAAGGAGATTCTCGGGCGTTTCCCCGACCGGATCGAGCATTCGCAGTACAACTTCGAGAACTATCGGATTGGCGGGCTGGCGCGAGCCTACATGGTCTTTCGCGGGCATGATCCCGCGGCGCGCGGACTGGTCCGCGACGCCGCCGAGCAGTTGATGAACGCTGCGCGCGATCCGCGCGGGATTTTCAAACACCCCCGGCGAGTCGCCGAGGAGTTGATCTGGATCGATGTGGCGATGGCCGTCACGCCATTCCTGCTGTGGGCCGGGCTGACGTTCGACACCCCGCGATACATCGATGAAGCGGCGCAGCAGACGTTTTTGATGATCGAGGAGTTCGGTAATCCCGAGAACGGACTGCTTCATCAGTGCAAGAACTTCCGCGGTGCGGGAAAACTGAGCGATGATCACTGGTCGCGCGGCAACGCCTGGGGATATTTCGCGCTGACCGAACTGGTGCAGTATCTCCCGGCCGATTCGCCGCACCGCCCGCGAGCGATCGAGATGTTCAGCGATTTATCCGAGGCGCTGCGGGTTTATCAGAACGATCGCGGGCTGTGGCGGCAGGAAATTCCGTTGGCCGAAAGCTGGGAAGAATCCTCGGGGACCGGGCTGTTTCTGTATGGCTACGGGGTGGGAATGACGGCCGGGGTGCTGGATCGCGGGCGCTATCGCCCGGCATTCGATCGCGGCATCGAGGGACTGGTTCGCCATTGCATCGCGCCCGATCTCACCACGCTGCACTGCTGCAAAGGTTGCCTTTGCCCGGGCAAAGGGGATCGTCATGGGACGGTGGCGGCCTACCTCGAGGATGTTCACCCAGTGCCCAACGACGGCCATAGCTTCGGGCCGTTCATGCTTGCCCTGGAGCAGGCGCATGCACTGGGGATTTTGACCGTGGACCGATGACCGCGGACCGGCCGGGCCAGACCAGGCGGTGGGCGAATCAACCGCCGCGATATTCACAGGCCGACGTGCAGGTCTCGTAGACGACGATCGCGCACAGATTCGAAAGTCCCGGCCGGATGCGATCCCACAGCCACTTGGCGATCATTTCGCTGCTCGGATTTTCCAGTCCCGCGATTTCGTTCAGGTAGTAGTGGTCCAGCTCACGGACGATCGGATCGACGATGCGCTTGATGTCGCCGTAGTCGATGAGGAACCCCTTGGCGGGGTCGATGGGACCTTCGACCATCACGTCGAACTTGAATGAGTGGCCGTGCAGCCGACGGCATTTGTGCCCATCGGGAAACGTCGGCAACCGGTGTGCGGCTTCAAAGAAAAACGACTTGCTCAGCTTCACGTTCATTGGCGAATGCGATTGTAGACCAAGGCGGCGTGGCAATCACGGGGGCAGGGCGCGTCCGTGGTGGGCGAGGAATTGCTCGATCCCGGGACGAAGGGCGGGATCCAGTTTCGCCGCCCGCGAATATTGCTCGATCGCCCGCTCGAATCGCGCGGCCCGCCACAGCGCCCCGGCGTAATTGGCGCGGATCGCGCCCGAGCGAGGCGCCTGCGCAATTGCCGCCTGATAATGCGCGATCGCTTCATCGAGTTTTCCCGAATCGCGCAGCAGGTTGGCCAGGTTGTGATGCGCCGGGGCATTCCCGGGCTGAATCACCAGCGCTGCGCGATAATGTTCGGCGGCCTCGGCGGTTCGGCCCAGTCGCTCGAGCGCCACGGCGAGGTTGTAATGCGCCGTGGCGTAACCCGGGTTGATCTCTATCGCCCGGCGGAACTTCTCGATCGCCGCTTCCGTGCGGCCCTGCTCGAGCAGGGCGCTGCCCCAACTGTTGAACGCATCGGGAAGACGCGGCTGGGGGTTCATCGCCGCGTCGCGCTCGGTGGCGATGCGGAACTGCTCGATCGCCGCGTCCACCTCACCGTCATCCAGCAGGCTTACCCCCACTTCCCCGTGCGTTTCCGCCAATTCGGGCGCTAGTTCCAATGCCCGGCGGTATTCGGCCTTGGCCTGGGCTTTGAGGCTCGCCGCCTGATCGCCTCGTCCCTCGCGGTGAGCTTGCTCCATCTTCGCGGCTAAAGCGTGTCCGAGGTTGACATGGACCATCCAACTGCGCGGATTGTGCCGGACCGTGGCCCGCCAGAGCGACTGGGAGTCGTGATAGATTCGAGCCTGGTTGAAGGTGAGGACTCCGAGGATTGCCAATAGTGGCGAGAGGGCGATCGGCCCGGCGACCGCGGCGCCCCCTGCCCAGCGCCGCCACGCCAGCGCCATTCCCGCGGCCAATGCGCCGATCATCGCCATGCTCGCGTGATACTGGAAATGATCCGCGACGAACGAGTACCGCATCGGATAGACATTCACGAACCCCAAGGCGGGTGCGAGCGTGCCGAGGTAGATCAACGCCGCGGTGAGGGCCCCGCGTCCGATGCGACGGCGAAAAATCGCCAGCAGCGCGATCGCCACGAGCAGCGCCAGGGGAAACATCCATTGGCGCCAGTCCGTCGGATCGATTGTCCACTTCGGGTAGATGAACGACAGGTTCACCGGCCAGAGCAGGGATGCGAAGTAGAACCAAACCGCGCGGGAGGCGATGAGAAGCCGATCAAGAAAGGTCCACGACCACTCAACGCCGCAGGCCCCGACATGGATGCGCTCGAGCCAGGCCGTCAGACCGGCCAGCGCTGCGCCCGCGATGCACATCGGCATCAGCGCCAGCAGATCGGCGCGGCTCAGCCGGCGGCGTTTCCACCAGAGGATCAGGACCAGGGCCGCCGGCAACGTGGCGGTGACGGTCTTACTGAGCAGCGCCGCCAGGAACAGCAGCAGCGCCAGCGCAACCCCGCGCCGCGATGGGGGCCGCGAGAAGTCGCGCGGCATCGCCCGCAGATAGACCAGCGCCGCGCCGAGATAGAACACGCCGGACAAAACGTTCTTCCGCTCGGTGATCCACGCGACCGACTCAACGGCCACGGGGTGCAATGCAAAGAGCCATCCGGCAGCGAGCGCGCCGGGAACGTCCAGCCATCGCAGAACCCGCCACAGCAGCACCGCCGCCGTCGCGTGCAGCAGCACGTTGGTCAAGTGGTAGCCGCTGGGGCGCAGACCCCAGAGTTGATGCTCGATCCAGAACGTGGTGTAAACCGCCGGGTAATATTGCGGCGAGGAACGCGGCTCGGTCCAGATGCGAAGAAGCCCGGAGAAGTCACGAAGATTCGCGTTTTCTGTCAGATAATCGGCGTCATCCCAGATCGTTCCTGCGCTCAGCGCCGGGGCGTACGCGATCAGCGCCGCCAGCGTGATCGCCGCGCCGGCGGCGACGGCGGCGACAGTGGACCCGGGTGACCCGAGGGACCCGGGGTATCCGGGGAATGGCCATCGCCGCGGACTGCCGCCGCCCTTGGGTTGGGATCGTCGAGTTGGATTGGTGTGCCGGGTCATTGACCTCGACGCGATGATATCGTCGAGGCGGGTCGATGGTGAAACAAAGACGGACCGAAGGGGAGCCACCGCCTTCGGTCCGTTGACAAAACAAAATTAGTTTAAGTCAAGATAACACACCTTGGCGCATCGTCAATATCCTTTCGTAGAAATTCAATCCTGATGCTTCGTGTCGCGGCGAAGAAATTCCAACGCGAAGAAATTCCAACGCGAAGACGCGAAGGCGCGAAGAGCAGAGATGAACCGCTCGACTTGTTCGACCCGTCCCTGCGTCCCTCGGTCACACCACACGCGCCCCAGCCGAGGGTGGCTGTGCCAGACACCAGGCGCACCACGGGTGAGCGTGGCTGTGTCACATACCACTCGCACCACGGCCGAGGGTGGCTGTGTCACATCGTCCGCGGCTTGTTCTCCCCTAGTCAAGACCCGGCCAATGTCTACACTATTCGACTCGGGTTTTTTTCGGAGAGCATGAAAAATGTCGTCCCTGTTGTCCTTGTTGCATGATGTAGGCTCGATCGCCCACATCGTTTTTATCATCAGTGTCGTTGCGGCGCTGGGGCTTGCCATGGGCAGCCTGAAGTATCGTGGGATCGGGCTGGGGATCGCCGGCGTGCTGTTCGCCGGGCTGATCGTCGGGCATTTCGTCGGGAAGAATCAGCTTTCCCGAGAACTCGACCTCCGTGAGCAGATCAAGAGCGCCCCCGTCGGCAGCGACCAAGCCGCCGCCGCCAGCGAACATCTCACCGAGTTGGAAAAAGCCATCGAGGGGCGCAAGCACATCTTCGAGTTCGCCCGCGAGTTCGGATTGATCCTCTTTGTCTACGCCATCGGCATGCAGGTCGGGCCGGGGTTCGTCGCATCGCTGCGCAAGCAGGGGCTGCCGCTGAACATCATGGCCGGCTCGATCGTGATTCTCGGTGCCGTGATCACCGTGGGCATCATTAAGCTGACAAACGTCGGGGCCCCCGTCGCCGTGGGATTGTTTTCCGGGGGCACGACCAACACTCCCAGCCTCGCCGCCGCCCAACAGGCCCTCAAGAGCGTCGGTGCCAGCGAAGACGTGCGTAAGCTTCCCAGTCTCGGTTACGCCGTGGCCTATCCGTTCGGGATCATCGGGATCATCGTCGCCATGCTGGGGGTGCGCTTTGCGTTCCGGGTCGATCCTCAGAAGGAATCCGAGGCGATCGCGGCGATGAAGAAGACGACCGAGACGCCGGTCGCCCGGCTGAACATCCGCATCACCAACCCCAATCTCAAGGGCGTGCCGCTGCGCCGGGTGCCGGGCCTGCGCGACAACGGGGTGGTGATCAGCCGCATCCTCAAGAAAGACGAGATTCATCTGGCCCAGCCCGACACGGTGCTGGACCTGGGCGACGTGGTGCTGGCGGTCGGTTCTCCCGAGCGTTTGGAGGAACTGCGGCTGGTGCTGGGCGAAAACAGCGATGCGGACCTGCGCGAGATGCCCACCAACATCACCAGCCGCCGCGTGATCGTCACGCGTTCTGGCGCGTTGGGCAAGACGGTCGAGCAGCTCGAGATGCGGCAGCGATTCGGCGTGAGTGTGACCCGCATCACCCGTTCGGAAGTGGATATCCCCGCCGGCGGCGTGCGGATCATTTTCGGCGACAACCTGCTGATCGTGGGCGAACCTGAGGGGATCGCCGCCGCGGCCCGTGAGCTGGGCGATTCGACCAAGCAATTGAATCACCCCCAGGTGATCCCGGTCTTCGTGGGCATCGCGTTGGGCGTGCTGCTGGGAACGCTGTCGTTCACGATTCCCGGCATGTCGGCCCCGGTGAAGCTGGGCCTTGCCGGCGGGCCGCTGGTGGTGGCCATCATCCTCAGCCGGCTGGGGCACTTCGGGCCGCTGGTCTGGTACATGCCGCTGAGCGCTAACTTTATTCTCCGCGAAGTGGGGATCGTGCTGTTTTTGGCGAGTGTGGGCTTGATGAGCGGCGACAAGTTCCTCGCCACTCTGCAAGGACCGGGCCTGACTTGGATGGCTCTGGCGGCGATCATCACCCTGGTTCCGCTGCTAGCGGTCGGATTCATCGCCCGGGCGGTCTACAAGTTAAATTACCTGTCGATCTGCGGCCTGCTTGCCGGCAGCATGACCGACCCGCCCGCCCTGGCCTTCGCCGGCGCCATCACCGGCTCCGAAGCCCCGAGTGTCTCCTACGCCACCGTCTATCCGCTGGTCATGCTTCTTCGCGTCCTGAGCGCCCAGGCAATCGTGCTTCTATTTCTGAATGGGTAGGGACGGGGCACAGCCGCTCTTGGCTGTGGATGTTACACCGCCACCCTCGGCTGTGGGGTAGACGCCGCCGAGCGAACGCGTCGGCGGATCCTCGGCCACCTCGGGAATCGCTCGGCACTCGATCAAAGCGCAGTGCGATGGGCATCCACCATCGAGGCCACTTTCGTGGCTCGCTCGAACGCGGCGGCTAGGAACGATGTTTCATCGCCTTCCCAGTTCCCCGGCCGTTTGCCTACTTCCAGAGTCAACGGGCCGTTGTACGACGACTGGGCGATTAGTTTCGTCGCCTGCTCCCAGTCCAACTTGCCCGTGAAGGGCAGGGCGTGCTGATCCTTAACGCCATCGTTTTCGTGAACGTGCAGGGAAAAGAGGCGATCGCCATATCGGCGGACGAACTCGAACCCGTCGCCGATCATGTGACCGTGGCCAAGATCGTAGCAGATGCCCAACCGGGGCGAGTCGATCATGCCCAGAACTCGATCGAGCAGCGGCTTGTTGCCGCCCAATGAAAACAGGTTTTCCAGCGCGATGCGGATGTCGTAACGTTCCAGATCGCCCAGCAGTGCGTCGAACGTTCGAGCGAACCGCTCGGCGCAGGCGTCCAAGACGTCGGTTTCGCTGTCTCGTTGGAGGTGCATGACGATGGTGTGGCCCTCGAGGCGGCGGGTCATTCGGATACGATTGCGCACCAATTCGATTCCCGCCTGCTGCGCCCAGGGCTTGGGGCTGGTCCACTGTTTTTCCCGGCCGCTGGAGGCGTGCAGATCGTCCATCGTGAGGTTTAACTCATCCAGCCAGCGCGCGATCTGGTCGATCTCGCTGTCGTGGTAGATGAAATCGTCGCCCCAGTGGTGAATCCACTGGGTGCGGGTGAAGCCCGCCGCGGCGAGGCCCTGGAGTTCGGGCAGCGGGTCGCCGTCCTGGCGAACGTAATCGTTGTTCATCGCGATCTGCATGGCGAACTCCTTGGAATAAACGCTGACGAAATTGCCCGTGGAGGAACCGCGCGCGTCACCATTGTACCCGCAATGGGTATTTGAACTATGGCCGCGTCGCCTTGGACGCCGCTGGCGTGCTCACGGTTCGTGACGAATCTGGCGCGTTCCGCTCGCTTGCGTCCCTCGCCCCCTCACCCCTTCACCCCCTCACCTCCTGATCCCCCTGATTTGCCCTCGGGTGGCGATTGGATTATCTGACGCCGGAGCATGACCCTCTTCCAGATTGGCGCGGTGATCCTCACGCTGGCGGCGTTGTTCGCGTACATCAACTACCGCTGGATCCACCTGCCCACCACGATCGGGGCGATGATCGTGGCCCTGGCCATGTCGTTGATCCTGGTGATCGTCGGAGAGACCGGCCAGGTCGGTCACGAGGTCATCGAGCAGGCCAAGCGGATGCTCGAACGCATCGACTTCGAGCAGACGCTGCTTAACGGGATGCTCGGGTTCCTGCTGTTCGCCGGGGCGCTGCATGTAGATCTGAGCGACCTGGCGAGTGAGAAATGGGACGTGGCGCTGCTGGCCACGGTGGGGGTGGTTGCCAGCACATTCATCGTCGGATCGCTCAGTTATCTGCTGTTCCAGACGATGGGGCTGAAGGTCGAGTTCCTGCATTGTCTGCTGTTCGGAGCGCTGATCTCCCCGACCGACCCGATCGCGGTGCTGGGGGTCCTCAAGACGGCCCGCGCGCCCAAGAGCCTGGAGGTGAAGATCGCCGGAGAATCGCTGTTCAACGATGGGATCGGGGTGGTGGTGTTCATCGTCCTGCTGTCGTTCACCCGCACTGAGTCGCCGATCACCTTCGGGCACGTGATGCTGCTGCTGGCCGAAGAAACGCTTGGTGGCGTACTGTTCGGGCTGGCGATCGGCTACCTGGCCTACCAGATGCTCAAGCGGGTGAACAATTACCAAGTTGAGGTGCTGATCACGTTGGCGCTGGTGATGGGGGGATATTCGCTGGCCATGGCCATCCACACCTCCGGGCCGATCGCCATCGTGGTGGCCGGGCTGCTCATCGGCAATCATGGACGCGCCTTCGCCATGAGCGATGTAACCCGCGAACATCTCGACACGTTCTGGGAACTGATCGACGAGGTCCTGAACGTGGTGCTATTCGTGCTGATCGGGCTGGAGCTGATGGTCATGCCGCTGGACTGGAAATATCTGCTTGCCGGGGGGCTGGCGATCCCGATGGTGCTGCTGGCGCGGTTGTTGAGCGTGGGGGCGATGATTCAGACGCTGCGCTTCGCCCGAAGCGTCGATCGCGGGGCGATCCGCATCCTCACCTGGGCGGGTCTGCGCGGGGGGATCAGCGTGGCGTTGGCCCTGTCGCTGCCGTACGCCATCGGCGAGAGCCGCAGCCTGCTGATCGCCACCACTTACGCGGTGGTGATTTTCTCGATCCTCGTGCAGGGGTTGACCATCGGGAGGCTGGTCAAGTCGGTGGTGGGCGAACCGCAAGCCAGCTCGAACATGAAAAACGTCCCGGACGGTCCTACAGTGTCGCTGTGAAAATCAAAACTTTGATGATCGTGTTGTTGGCTGGGTCGCTGGCCCTTGTCGGTTGCGACCGGGACGATTCGGTGAAGGTCTATCAAGCACCCAAGGATGCGCCCCGGCCGCAGTCCGGCTCTCCGGCGACGGGGCCGGGGATGATGTCCGGGACGCCCGGGGCGATGCCGCCCATGGGCGAGATGCCGATGGACAGCGCCCACGCGGGGGCGGCGGCCGGAGAGACGCCGCGCTGGACCCTGCCCGAAGGGTGGACCGAGCAGGCCGGCGGGGGGGCGATGCGCTACGCGACGATTCGGGTTTCTTCAGCTAATCCGGAGTTGGCGCTGACGGTGATCCCGCTGGGACCGGAATCGGGCGACCTGGTGGCCAACATCAACCGCTGGGAGCAGCAGGTCGGCGCTGCCGCGACGCCGGCGGGGAAAGTTCCTGAGAAAGTCGAACCTGTAAAACTGGCCGGCGGTGGTGAGGCCAAGATGGTGAACGTGATCGGTCCGAGCGGCCAGCGGATGCTGGGGGCGATCGTTGCGCGGCCGGGGCGGGTGTGGTTCTTCAAACTGCTTGGACCGGATGCCCAGGTCCAGCCCCAGGCCGCGGCATTCAAGAAGTTTCTCGAGTCGGTGCGGTTCGGGGGGGAGAGTTAAACGCGAAGGCGCGTAGGGGCGAAGAAAGACCGAATGTGGGGACAGGCAACGTATACCGTCCGCATTCGATCGCCCGCGGCCGCGAGAGATCGTTACGCGGCGTTATACCACTCGCGGCCTTCAGTGAGACATCCACAATGGCTCGGAACCTTCGGGGTAGTCCCATGTTTCTTCAATCGGATTGTCTCAAAACGGCCCGCGCGCGGCGTTAAGCAATCATGGGATATCAGTCGGAGCGTTTTCTCTCTTTACTTCGCCGCTTCGCGTCTTCGCGTTTAATCATCCATGACCCTCGCAGAAACTGACAAGCTGGTTGCGGTTCCGCTCGTCCGATCGACAAAGCGGCGCTGGCTGGCCCCCCTGGCCCCCCTGGCCCCCCTGGCCCCCCTGGCGTCGCTGCGCTTGACCGTCGTCTTGCTGCTGTTGTCGATGTTGCTGGTGCTGGCCGGCACGTTCGCGCAGATCGACCAGGGCATTCTCACCGTTCAGAAACAGTTTTTTCATGCCTGGATCGCCTGGGTGCATCTTCAGCTCTTCCTCCCCCGCGCCTGGCGGGTGCCGGGGGCGTTTCCCATCCCCGGCGGCTATTTGATGATCGGGCTGCTGCTGGCGAATCTGCTGGCGGCCCACACCACCCGGTTCAAGCTGTCGCTGAAGCGTTCGGGCATCCTGCTGATCCACGCCGGGCTGATCCTGCTGCTGATCGGCGAAATCGTCACCAGCCTGGTGGCGACCGAGGGGCGGATGAGCATCGACGAAGGCGGCGCCTCGAGCTTCACCTACGACCTGCATCGCGTCGAGCTGGCGATCGTCGATCCATCCGATCCCCAGTTCGATCGGGTTGCGGTCGTGCCGATGTCGCTGCTTCGCCGCGGCGGGATCATCTCGAATCCGGCGTTGCCGTTCGACGTGCGGGTGGATGCGTTTTTGCCCAACTCGACGATCGCGTCGGCGGGCGATGGGGCCGGCGAAGTGATCTTTGCCAGCGCCGCCGCCGGAGCGCAACTGGCGGCGCGGGGACTCGGCGCGGTCGCCGCGCCGCGAACTGCCGGGACGGACACCGCCATCGACCTGCCGGCCGCCCTGGTCACGCCGATGCGAAACGGCTCGCCGATCGCGGGCGATTATCTGCTGAGCGTGCTGGAACTGCGCCCCGCCTTGCCGGAAATCAATCAGCCCCAGCCGATCGAGGTGGACGCCAAGACCTGGACGATGCAGTTGCGCTTCGCCCGAACCTACAAGCCCTACACCCTGTATCTAAATGACTTTTCCTTCGACCGCTATCTCGGCACCGACGTGGCGAAGAACTACTCCAGCGACATTCGCTTGGTCGATCCATCGCGGCACGAAGACCGCCAGGTTCGGATCTGGATGAATCATCCGCTGCGCTTCGCCGGGGAGACGTTTTACCAGGTGGACTTCGATCACCAGACCGAGCGCGGCACGGTGTTGCAGGTGGTGAGCAATCCCGGCTGGACGATCCCCTACATCGCCTGCGCCGTCGGGACGTTGGGGTTATGCCTGCATTTCTCGATCAGCCTGGCGACGTTTCTGCGGCGCCGGCGCGCTTCCGGACGGAACGAATCGGCGCTGCCGCGGACGGCGTCGGTCGCGGCATGGCTCGTGCCGGCCGCGATCGTCGCGGCCTGCGCGGCGTACCTGCTGTACACGGCGATCCCCCCGGCGGCGGCCCGGCCGTTCAACACCGGCGCGTTCGGCCTGCTGCCGGTCTCGTACGAGGGCCGCACCCAGCCGCTGGATTCTCTGGCCCGCAACAGCCTGAAAATGTTGTCCGGGCGGGAGGTTCTGATCAGCGAGCAGGGTCGGGGCCCGGCCATCCAATGGCTGCTCGACACCTTCGCCCGGCCGGCGAAATCAACCGCTTATAAGGTCTTCCGCATCGACAATCCCGATGTGAAGGATCTGCTCGGGCTGCTTGAAGCAGAAAAGCGGTTTTCCTTCGATCAGTTGATGGTCAAAGCGCGGGAACTCGAGCAGCAGCTTCGACTCGCCGGGGCGGTGGCGTCGAAGGATCGAAACCTCTATCAGCGTAAAGTCATCGAGGTGGGCAACAAGCTGCAACTGTTCATGGAACTGGCCGACATGGGGTCGTTGTACTTGGTGCCGCCGCTGTCGGGCGATGAGCGGTGGCAGGCGTTGCGGGCGGCGGCCGATCACGCCCGGGCGACCGGCAGTGTGCATCCCGGGGCCGAGCGATTCCTGACGGCGGTGGCGGCCTACGCCGATGAGAAGCCGGATGAGTTCAACGCCCAGGTCGCCGGATACCAGGCGACGCTGGACACGCATCTGCCGGTGGTTTCCAGCAAGGCTCGCTTCGAGTCGTTCTTCAACCGCTTCGACCCGTTCACCGGATGCATGGCGCTGTACGTCCTGGCGTTCGTGCTGGGATGCCTTTCGTGGGCGATGGCGCCGCGCGTGCTGTGGCGATCGGCGCTGGGAGTGGCGCTGCTGGGACTGGCGCTGCATACCTTCGGCCTTGCCGGGCGGGTCTACATCTCGGGACGGCCCCCGGTGACCAACCTGGCTTCCAGCGCCATCTTCATCGCCTGGGGCGCGGCGGTCCTGGCGCTGCTGATGGAATGGGTGTTCCGCAACGCGGTGGGGGTGGTCGTGGCCGCTGCCACCGGCTTCACCTCGCTGCTGATCGCCGATCGCCTGGCGCTGCAAGGCGACACGATGAAGGTGCTTCAGGCCGTGCTGGACACCAATTTCTGGCTGGCCACGCATGTGGTGACGATTACGCTCGGCTACGCCGCGACGTTTCTCGCCGGGGGATTCGCCATCGCGTGGGTTCTCCATCATTCGCTCGCCGGCCGGCTCGGCGGCCGCGGTGGCGATCCGGCGGTCTCCCGCTCGATGGCGCGGATGATCTACGGGACGATCTGTTTCGCCATTTTGTTCAGCTTTGTCGGCACGATTCTCGGCGGCATCTGGGCCGACCAATCCTGGGGGCGTTTCTGGGGCTGGGATCCGAAGGAGAACGGCGCGATGCTGATCGTGCTGTGGAACGCGGTGATCCTGCACGCCCGCTGGGGCGGGATGATCCGCGACCGCGGACTGGCGACGCTGGCGATCGGGGGGAACATCGTGACGAGTTGGAGCTGGTTCGGGACCAACATGCTGGGCGTCGGCCTGCACAGTTACGGCTTCATGGATTCGGCGTTCTTCTGGCTCGCGGCGTTCATTGCCTCGCAACTGCTGCTGATCGGCCTGGCGATGCTCCCATCCGCCCGCCGTCAAGTCGCAGTCGAAGGAGCCTACCCGCAGTGTCCTTGAGCTTGTCCACCGACGGGTGGGCGCACCCGCCGTGTTACGGCCTCTTTCGGGATGCGTAAGAACGTTGCGTTGAACTCGCACAGGCGATCATCGGTGATGCGCCGCCCGCCACCGGTGGTCTTGAACCGCAGCAGGCCATCTTCGTCGCGGAAGTAATGGACGCTGATCGTCTCAACGACGACGTCCCGCCATGAGTACCACAGCGGGCGGCGGGCATCGTAGTCGTAGGCTCGAATCGAAAGATCGTCCTGCAAGCCCAGGATGACGTTACAGTGGTCCGTGGTGGCATCTTTGTTGCGGGCAAATACGCCAAATCGGACGACCGGTGTCAGCCACGCATGCTCTAGCCCGGCATCAATCGTCTGGAAGTCAAACGGGACGGTCGACTGGTAGGACTGAATGGTGATCTCACGCTGGTCGAGGATGCCCTCGGCCCGCGGCGCGATGGCTAGTGCATTGTCATGCCTCCGATTTAGGATCACGGCCCGCAGGCGGTCGGGTCGATGATGACATCAACCAAGGAAGGTGGTGCCATGCTCAAGAAGTACATCGTTCGCCTCACGGATGAGGAACGCAAGACACTTCAAC
>JBBQNJ010000033.1:0-48420 GCA_038329845.1 Tepidisphaerales bacterium
GCGACTTCTACTGTCCAAAGCAGGACAAGTCCGGTCGCAGACGGCGTGAACTGAACGTCGAAGCCTGTTTCCCGGGGCTGCTGGCCTGGGTGCTTCGCCGCTGGCAGGGCCAGGAACTGGCCATTGCCATCGATGCCACGAGCTCTCGAAGGGGTCGGGAGTCTTCACTGTTGTTCCTTCGGAGCTCTCGAAGGCAGCGCAACGCGCTGCCGGCGAACCTGGTGCCGCGGGCGCGGGTCTGGCGCGGGTTGAGTCCGGGGGTGTTGGAACAGGGCGAAGCCAAGCCACGGGGCCTGGGCGGCGCTGGGACTTGGATAGCGCCGAAGCGATGATGGCGTTAGAGGCGTCGTGCCAAGGCACGGGGCTGTGGGACCGGCATTGGGCTAGAGCATTTTTCATCGCGGTTAACGCATCTCCCGAAAATCGGGCACGCCCCGACGCGCCGGCGCCCGCCGGGGACATCCGCAATATTCGACGTTCGCGCCGCTGAGCGAGTTGAATCGCTCGCACATCCCCGAAAAACTGAGAAAACGGGGTCCGGACTGTGCAAACGGGGACCGGGGCAGGGTCCGGAGCCTTCATTTGCAATAGCGGGACTGAGAAAAGACCGCCTGCGGCAGATTGAAGACAAGACACCGGCCTGCCGACCCGTTTTTGAAACTCCGTTGACGTTGAACCTCTTCTGGTATAGGATAGGCTATACAGCCCGAGCAACAATCGCAGGGTCCCCATTGGAGAGTGGTTTGCGATGGCCACTCGGGTCTGGTGCGCGGCCCTGGGGATGCCAAGTGAAGTTCGTTTTTCAGAAGTGAGACGTCTGGTCGAGAAGCATGGTTGGGTTCTCATCCGTGTCCGCGGTTCCCACCACGTCTTTCGAAAATCAGACGGCGCGATGTATTCCGTCCCGGTGCATCATGGCAAAGTCAAACCGTTCTATTTCCGCGAAATCAAGAAGCAGGTCGGGGAACATTGATCGCCCGTTCGACCCGGCGGTGCTGGCCCGTGCTCGCCGGATTGCCGAGCAATATCGCCTAATCATTCGTCTCGAGGACGGCGAGTATTATGGCCAGGCGCTGGAACTGCCCGGTGCGATGAATCACGGAAAGACGCCGGATGAGTGCATGGAGACGACGATCGACATCGTGACATCCACCGTTGCGACAATGCTTGAGCGAGGCGATGTGCCGCCGTTGCCGGCCTCGGATGAGCGTCGTGACGAGCAGGTCAATGTCCGCTTGAGCAAACTGGAAAAAGTGACGTTCGAGGAAGCGGCCCGGAGCCGCGGCTTCCGCGGCGTGTCGGATTTCATGCGCAGCGCCGCGATGAGCAGCGTCGCATCCCGATAATCCGGCAGACGGGGCGCGATCGGGTGGATTTGCTCGCGAACTCCTTGTTGACGAATTCCCCAAGCCAGAACTCCGTCACGCCTCTTGGGGTGCAGGCCTCCGGCCTGCATGGCTTTGAGCAAGGTGCAGGCTGGAAGCCTGTGCTGTTTGGCGGGTAGGATGCGGGGGATGAACCCGGGGCTGATGATCCTCCGTGCCGGCTGGGTCGTTTCGGTGTCGGCGCCGCCGCTGCGCGAGGGGGCGGTGGTGATCGACGGCGGGCGGATCGCAGCGGTGGGGCCGGCGTCGGATCTTGCGGGGGCATACCCGGCGGCGCGGCTCGTGGATCTGCCGGACGCGATTCTCATCCCCGGGCTGGTCAATCCGCATACCCATCTTGAACTGAGCGGCCATGAGGCGGGGGACACTCCCGGCGGGTCGTTCACGGATTGGATCGTCTCGATCGCGCCGAGGATGCGGCAGAGCGACGAGTCGATCGAGGTTGTGGTCACCGACGCCACCCGGCGCGGGATCGAGCAGTGTCTGCGATTCGGCGTGACCACGGTCGGCGACATCACTCGCCACATCGCTATTACCCGCCCGATTCTCGCGGATTCGCCGTTGAGATCCGTCAGTTTCGGTGAAGCGCTGGGACTGGCGGCGGCGCGGCCGCGGTTCGAGGCGGCACTGGCGGCCGCCGCCGATGAAACGTTCGCCCGCGGGCGCCTTCGCGTGGGGATCAGTCCCCATGCCCCATATACGGTGGACCTGGACGGATATCGCCAGTGCGTCGAGCTGGCGCGGCGGCGCAGGCTGCCGCTGGCGACACATCTGGCCGAGACCTGCGACGAAACGGCGTTTCTGGTGGATCATTCCGGCCCGTTCCGCGAAGTCTGGCAGCGTCTGGGGACTTGGGCCGAAGGGGTCACGACATACCCGGGGCGGCCGATCCGCTTTGCCGCGGCGGTGGGGTTGCTGGACCTGCCGGCGGTGTTGGCGCATGTCAACGACTGCGATGAATCGGAACTGGACCTGTTGTCGCGCGGGCGCGCGGGGGTCGTTCATTGTCCGCGGACGCACCGGTATTTCGGACGACCGCCGCATCCCTGGCGCGAAATGCTGGATCGCGGGATCAACGTGGCCTTGGGGACCGATTCCTGCGCCAGTTCACCGGACCTCGACTTAATGGCCGAAGCGAGGGTGTTGTTTTCGCAAGCGCCCGATACGCCCCCGGCGCGAATTCTCGAAATGATCACGCTTCGCGGTGCCAAGATGCTGGGAATGCAGAGCGAAATCGGCTCGCTCGAAGCGGGCAAGCGGGCCGACATCGGCGCCTGGATCGCACCGGGGCCGACCGACGACCCGATCCGGGCGCTGCTGGCCACCGATGCTGCATTGCCCGCGGCGGTCTGGATCGACGGCGATCGCGTGGCGTAATTTTCGGCGAGTGTAATTTTCGGCGCTGCGTCGCGGCCCGCTTCTTGCTTACAGTTCGAGCAGCACAAGACAGGTCGTCGTGAGGCGGCCAAAAACGGATGTTTTAACCAAGAAGGAGTCTATTATGTCACGCATGGGTGACGCCGGCGCACAGGCCGGCCAACAGGCGGGTTCGGCCGCGCAGACATTGAAGGACAAGGCCGAACATGTGGGCGATCAGATTCGCGATAAGGCGGAACAGGCCAAAGCCGCGGCCAAAGAGCAGGTGGAGCATCTGCGCGACAAGGCCTCGCAGTATTACGACCAGGGCAAGCAGATGGCTTCGCGCTGGGAGGAAAACGCCGAGGGTTACGTGCGCGACCAGCCGGTCAAGAGCCTGCTGATCGCCGCGGGGATCGGCTTTGCCATCGGAATGCTCCTGCGCAAGTAGGGGTGTCATCGTGGACACACCGGCGGAGCGCGACGACGAGACGTCGCGCGCTCCGCCGGACGATGTCCCGCATCTCGTTCCCGACGATCAAGGCGAAGTCGAAATGGAAGGTCCACCCCGACAATCCGGCATACCGCACTCGACAGATCGGCTCAATGATCCGCCGGTGGCTGCGGACGATTTTTCAAGACTGTGGGAAGACACTCGCCGGCGGGTCGTCGAACTGAAATCGTATGCCCAGTATTACATCAGCGCCAAGCGCGACGCGATCAAGGCGAAGATCGTGCGCGCCAGTCTTTGGGTGATCGCCGGTATCGTGGCGATGGTCGCGGGATTGTGCGTTTTGGCGACGGCGGTGGCGCTGCTGCTGGGGTCGATCGCCGACTTGATCAGCGGCGCGGTGGGACGCTCCTGGGCCGGTGGGATGATCGTCGGTGGCGGGCTGTTGCTGATCATCGCGCTGGGTCTGTGGCTGGGTCCGAAGTTATTTGTCAAAGCGTTGCGGAAGGCGACGGTGAAGAAGTATGAGGAAATCCGACGCAAACAGCGGAGCGACTTCGGGCACGATGTCCATGAGCGAGCCGACGAAAAAGCCCACGTCCCACGCGGATAAATCCGGCGACAGCGCGGCGCGGGGCGACGGCGCTGCCGGAAGCGAGTCGGCCTATCTGGCCGATCAGGCTGCGCAGGCTCGGGCGGCGATCGGGAAGGTGCTGGGCGAACTCGGCGGCAACGTCGGGCGAATCGCCGATCCCCGCCGATTGACCCGCAAGCATCCCTGGCCGGCGGTCGGGGGCGCGGCGGTGGCGGGATTCGCCGGGGCATTGGTCGCCATTCCATCGCGAGAAGATCGAGAACGAAAAAAGGCCGCCGAATGGGTTCGGATGACGCAATGCCCCTGCGACGGGGATGGCCAGACGCCGCCGAAGGAAAAGAAGCCCGCCAAGGAGCGTTCCTTTCTGTTCGGCCTGCTGAAATCCCTGTTCAAGGTCTTGGAGCCGGCCATGCTCAGCGCCGTATCGGCGGGGATCACGGCCAAGATGTCCAACGACGAGGCGACGCCGAATCCAAGTCAGTGAATCGGAGTTAAGACTCTGTTCTAACTGGTTTTGTTGTCGTATCCCACCGCCGCAATGTCGGTTGCCTCGAACGCGGTTCGGACGGGCGGTTTGCCCGCTTAACGCATCCCGCAGGTAGGATGATGCCCCGTGGCCTGTTCTCAGGGATGAGAGTCCGGCGACATTCGCCCTGCATGGCAGCAGGGGCCTAAGTTCATAAATCATTGTCAAAACTTATCTTACAAAAGTGTCCCTTTTTGTCCGGTTTTATAGCCCGTGGCACTGGGGTTGTGATTGCCGGGCATGACCTCGGTGCATAAAAAGCTCATAGTGGCGGGGATCGTTCTTGGCGGGGCGGTGGGGTATCTGGCGTTCGCCGGGGTGCAAAAGGGTTGGGTCTACTTCCTTAAGGTGGATGATTACGCGGCCCATCTGGACGATCACCGGGACCGTCGGGTGAAACTGAGCGGCAAGGTCGCCGGCGAAGGGGTCTTCGAGGATCGGGCGGCGCTGGTCGCCCGGTTCCCGCTGGTCGGAGAGTCCAGCCAAGTTCCGGTCGTCTACAAAGGCGTCATTCCCGACATGTTCAAACCGGGGCATGAAGTGATTGTCGAAGGCAAGCTCGATTCGGCCGGCGTGTTTCAGGCCGACGTGCTGATGACCAAGTGCGCCAGCAAATACGAAGCGGGCGAGAAGCATCCGGCGGTGCCGGCCGATCACCCCGGGGTCGTTGTCGATTGAGCCAGTCGTTGAGAAACCCATGATTGATCTAGGAAATTACAGTTTGGCAATGGCGGTTTTGTTGTCGGCGGTGGCGATCCTGGGGTCGCTGGCGGCGGGGCGATTGGAATCGGCGCCGGCGCTTCGGTTGGCAAAACTGTCGGTGGCGGGGGTGGCCGGGCTATTCACACTGGCGTCGATCATTTTGATCGCGGCGCTGCTCGATCACGATTTTCGGCTGGATTACGTGGCCCGATACACCGAGCGGGCCTTGCCGACCGGGTATCTTCTGGCGGCGTTTTGGGCCGGACAAGAGGGCAGCCTGCTGCTGTGGGCGTGGATGCTCGGGGCGATGAGCGTGGTGACGGTCTACCTAAGCCACCGCAACGGCGAACCGGCCGAGCAGGCGGGGATCGTCGGAACGCTGGCGGCGGTGTGCGGATTTTTCGCGGCGCTGATGCTCTTCGCGGCCAATCCGTTCGCGCTGGCGCCGCAGGTGTTGGCGGACGGGCACGGGCTGAATCCGATGCTCCAGGATCCGGGGATGATCGCCCATCCGCCGGCGCTGTTTCTCGGCTACGCCGCGTGCGCGGTGCCCTTCGCGCTGATGGTCGGGGCACTGATCGCCGGGCGACGCGACAACGACTGGATCGTCGGCATTCGGCGCTGGACGATTGTCGCTTGGTTGTTCTTGACGATCGGGATCATCCTCGGCGCTCAGTGGGCGTATGTGGAACTGGGCTGGGGCGGGTACTGGGCGTGGGATCCGGTCGAAAACGCCTCGCTATTGCCGTGGTTGACGGCCACGGCGCTGCTCCACTCGATTATGCCGCAGCAGCATCGCGGCATGTTCAAGCGATGGAACGTCAGCCTGATCGCCGTCACGTTTATCCTCTGCATTTTCGGAACGTATCTCACCCGCAGCGGCGTGATCCAATCGGTTCACTCGTTCGGCGAGAGCGTGGTGGGGACGTTCTTCCTGGGGTTCCTGGGGTTGACGATCGTGGTCAGCGCGGCGCTGGTGGCGTTGCGCTGGAAGTCACTTCGTGGCGAGCATTCGCTCGAGGTGCTGCTGGGGCGCGAGGCGGCGTTTCTTGCCGTCAATGTGTTGCTAAGCGTGATGACCTTGGCGACGCTGGTGGGGACTATCCTGCCGCTGTTGACGGGCAATCCCATCGTCGCGTTCTTCTTCCCTCGCTGGTCGGGGGGGGTGAGCGTCGGGGAGAACTACTACAACAAGCTGGTTGTTCCGATGGGTTTGCTGTTGGCGGGCTTGATGGCCGCGGGGCCGCTGCTGATCTACGGCACCGAGGCGACGGCCCGCTTCCTGCGCGGGATGATCATTCCGATTTTCGCCGGGGCGATCGGGGCGGCGGCGCTGGCGGCGATGGGGATCATCAACGGCTGGGCGCTGTTCGCGGGATTCATCACCGCCGCCGGATTGACGGCGATCGTCATCGAGGTCGCCAAGGCGATCTGGGCGCGGGCTGCGGCGAATGACGAAGTGCTGCTGGTGGCCGCGATCCGCACCTTTGACGGCAATCATCGGCGCTACGGGGGACAACTGGTCCATGTCGGGGTGTTCATGGTCGTGGCCGGGATCATCGGATCGAGCGTGTTCAGCAACAAGCAGACGTTCCAGCTCAAGCCCGGGCAGAGCGCGGAAATCGCCGGGCAGATCGTCAAGTACGAGGGGATGCGCGAGGTCCGCGAGCCGAACTACACGGCGATGCAGGCGGACGTGACGCTTACCGGCGCCAACGGCGTGGGCGTGAAGGTATCACCGCAGCGGCGGTTCTACGACAAGAGCGAGCAGCCCAACAGCGAAGTATCCATTCGATCCGATTGGGACAAGGATACGTATGTCATGCTCGCCGGCTGGAGCGATGGCGGGAACCTCGCGGCGATCCAGGTGATGATTAACCCGCTGGTGAGCTGGATCTGGATCGGCGGGATCGTGATGACGCTGGGCGGGCTACTATGTTTGATGCCCCGGCTGTTGCCGGTGGCGCAGACCGAAGCGATCGAGCAACCAGCGCCGGCGCGGGCCGGCGGGCGCAAAGCCGTCAAGCTGGCCGCTGCGCGCTGAATGCGGAGAACTGAAAACGAGGACGTGATGATGAAAATGAGAATCCTGACAATCCTGGCCGGGATGGCGATGATGAGTTTGTCGGCATGCGCGGCGAAGCCGTCGTCGGGCGATACGCCGGCGGCGCTGGCGCCATCGGCGCCGGTGATGCTGGCTGCGGCGCGCGAAGGTCCGAGCGAGCCGCCGGCAACCCAGCCGGACGGATCGAAACTGGCGTTGCCGTCGGGGCATCCGGACATTTCGGAGATGATGCGTCGTCGCGCCGCCGAGTCGGAAGCCAAGCCGGCCTTGCCCGCGGGACATCCCGACATTTCGCAGATGGGCGCTGACAAGTCACCCGAAGGGATGCCGGCGCTGCCATCGGGACATCCGGACATCTCGGGCAAATCTACGCCGGACAAAGGATCGGGGATGCCGGGGCTGCCTTCGGGCCACCCCGATGTTTCGCAGATGCCCAAGGCCGACGCCGCAGCGCCCGTGGATATGAACGCCAAGGGAAAGGTGAAGGTGCGGGCGGTCCAAGGCACCAAGGACGGCCCGGCGATTTCGGGAGATAAGGTGACGCTCGAGCTGTACGTCGAGAATCAGCCGGCCGGAAAATTTGAATCGAAGCTGGATGACAAGGGCGAAGCGACGTTCGAGGCGCTGCCGTTATACGTCTCGTTTGTCCCGCTGGTGACCGTGAACCACGCCGGGGTGGATTATCCGGCGTTCGGCAAGCCGATGAACCGTTCGTTGCCGGAGCAGGGGATACAGTTGCAGGTGTACGAAGCGACCGACAAGGCGCCGGAATGGACGGTGCGGATGCGGCATCTGATGGTCGAGCCGGGGCCGGACGGGCTGAGCGTGGTCGAGATGCTCCAGGTCGAGAATCCGTCGGATCGTTCGTGGATCGGCACGCCGCGCCCAGACGGGGCGCGGGCGGCGATGAGCCTGGCGGTCCCTGCCGGGGCCAAGGACATCAAGGCCATGGGCGGATTCGATGATTGCTGCGTGAAGATCGAGAACGATCATGTGATCAATACCAAGGCGATGTTCCCGGGGATCTCGCAATACCAGCTTCATTACATGATCCCCGCAATCGACGGCGCCGCGGCGTTGACCATCCCGGTGGAGCGCGCGACCAAGCACCTGATGCTGTTCGCCCCCGCCGACGACAGCCAGATCGCCCCGAACGGGTTGACGGCGATGGGATCGCGCAAGCTCGAGGATGGAGAGAAGCGTTTTTACGGCGCGGCCCAGCTCACGCCGGGTCAGACCGTGGGCGCCACGTTCACCAATCTTCCCAAGGAATGGCGCAAGGCGGCGGCCGAGCCGGGATCGGCGATGCCCGGTGCCCAGCCGGGTGCCCCCGCGACGATGATGCCCAAGGCGCTGGCGGCGGTGGGGGCGGTGCTGATCCTCGTCTTCGGTGCCGCTTTCGTATTGATCAAGCCGAAAAAGGCGAGCCGGTAATTGCCGTCGCGGCACCGTTTGGCCGTCATCGACGGCGGAACTTCGATGAATGCGACTCCTTCCCAAGTTCGCGCTGAATCGACCGCTGGCGAACCGCGCGCGGCGGTTTTGGCGGCGGTGGCGACGCGAGGGTTGTGCAAGAGCATCGATACCCGATCGATCCTGCGCGACATCGAGTTGACGATCGCCCCGGGCGAATGCGTGACGATCCTCGGCGCCAACGGCGCGGGCAAGAGTACACTCATCAAGTTGCTGGCGACGCTGACGCCGCCGACGACCGGATCGATCGAGATCCTCGGCTGCTGCGCCCGGCGACATCCCGCCGACGCCCGGGCTCGCCTGGGGTTGATCGCCCACCAGGCGATGCTCTACCGGGACCTGAGCGCCTTGGAAAATCTGATTTTTTTCGGACGGCTGTACAACGTGGCCGATCCGACGGCGCGAGCGCGGCAACTGCTCAAAGTGGTGGGTCTGCTCGAACGAGCCAATGATCCTGTTAAAGGGTTCAGCCGCGGCATGACCCAGCGGGTAGCGATCGCGCGGGCGCTGGTCCACGATCCGGCGGTGTTGCTGGCCGATGAGCCGTTCGCCGGGCTGGACGCCGCCTCGAGCGCCGGGCTTGAGCGGTTGATCGCACAGCTTCATCAACGCGGCAAGACGATCCTGCTAGTCAACCACGACATCGCACAGAGCCTTCGGATCAGCACCCGGACGATCATTCTGCGCGAGGGAAGAATCGCGCAGGATCGATCCTCGAGCGAGCTGGACGCCACGGCGGCGCTGGCGGAGGTCAACGGACTATGACCGCGGCGATTCGACAGATCGGGCTGCTGGTGGCAAAGGATCTGCGCATCGAGTCGCGCAGCCGCCAGACCCTGGGGCTGGTGATTGTGCTGGGTCTGCTGATTGTGACGGTTCTCGGGCTTGGGCTGGCGGCGGGAAAGCCTGCCGGATTTGACGCTACGGCGGTCCTATGGGTGGCGTATTTATTCGCCGGGGTTCTCTGCTTTGAGAAGACCATGGCCGTCGAGCGCGACGAAGGAGCGTTGGCCGGATTGATGCTGGCGCCGATGGACCGGGGGATCATCTACCTTTCGAAGCTGGCGGCGAATTTGCTGTTAATGCTCGCCGTTGCGGCGGTTGTGACACCGGTGGGGGTGCTTTTTTTCGGCTTCGACCTCTCGGCGGCACCGGGGAGTTTCGCCATTGTGATGGGGTCGGGTATCGTGGGATTTGCCGCCGTCGGGACACTTTTTTCGGCGTTGGTCAGCTCGACCCGTCTGGCCGGGGGTTTGCTCGCCATGATGGTCTTCCCGATCGCCCTGCCTCTGGTCATCACCTCGACGCTGACGCTCATGGGCGTGTTCCGCGACGGGCGCGAGCTGGCGGCGGGGGGCGTGGGCGTGCTGGTGGCCTTTGACGTGATTTTCCTAACGGTGAGCTGGCTGGTGTTCGATTGGATTCTAGAGCCGTAATGTTGGCGCCCGGCTGCGGGCGCTATCGACGAAGAGCGAAATGGTCGGTCGAATCAGAAATCTCGTGGGTCCGACGTATTGGATCCTCACCTTTGTGCTGACGGTCGTCGCCGTGGCGATGGTGGCGTTCTACACCCCCGACGAAAAGACCATGGGGACGATCCAGAAGATATTCTACCTGCATCTGCCGACGGCGATCTGCACCTTCCTGGCGTGCCTGGTGAACTTCATTTGCAGTATCGCGTTCCTGGCCCAGCGGCGCAGCGCTTGCGACGATGCGGCGGCCGCTTCGGCGCGGGTAGCGGTTCAGCTTTGCACGGTGGTGCTGGTCACGGGAATGATCTGGGGCAAGAGCGCCTGGGGACAGTGGTGGACCTGGAGCCCGCGGCTGACGTTCAGCCTGGTACTCTGGCTGTTGTATGCCGTCTACTTGATGGTGCGCTCGAGCGTCGAATCCGAGCAGCGCCGGGCCTTGATCGCGGCGGTGTACGGGCTGATCGCCTTTCTGGATGTGCCGCTGGTCTATCTTTCAGTCCGGATGATGCCCGATATCCATCCGGTCTCGGTGAGCCTGGCGCCGGCGATGCGATGGACGCTGATCGCCTGGTTTGTTCCCATCACGATGATCACGTTCGGGTTGATCGTCGTGCGATATAATCTCAATCGATTGGATCGGCTGGGACGGCGCGACGATGAGATCGCGCCGTCGGCCCGCGGGTTCGAGGTTCTGCCCGCGGAAGGGGGGGCGGTATGAACGATTCGCAATATACGATCCTGGCCTACGCGGTTGGGCTCGGGCTGTTGTGGGGTTACGCCGGGGTTTTGTGGATCAGCGCCCGCCGTCGCCGCTGCGAGGCGTTTGTCGAGCCGGTCGTGGAAAAGGTCGATCCCTGGGGAGATCTTGGAGGCACGCCATGAGCATTCTGCTGATCGGATTGAATCATCGCACGGCCCCGGTCGAGATCCGCGAGCAATTGGCGTTCAGTCGCGAAGGGGTGGCCACAGCGCTGATGCTGTTCCGCAACCAGTTCGCCGGGGCCGAGGCGGCGATCCTCTCGACGTGTAACCGGGTCGAGATTCTCGTGGCGTCGGACACCGAAAAGCCGGATGTCAATGACGTGGTGCGGTTCATCGCCCAGGCGCGGGACCTGCCGGTGAACGAGTTTCGCAACTGCATGTACACGTTGTCGGGCGAGCAGGCGTGCCGGCACTTTTTCCGCGTCGCCAGCGGGCTGGATTCGATGGTGCTGGGGGAGAACCAGATCGTCAGCCAGATCAAACAGGCGTACTCGATCGCCAGCGAACAGGGGACCACCGGGCGGGTGCTGAACCGGCTGTTCCACCATGCCTTCGAGGTCGGCAAACGCATCCGCACCGAGACCAAGATCGGCGAAGGCAAGGTCTCGATCCCCAGCGTCGCGGTCGATCTGGCCAAGCGGATCTTCGAGGACTTCACCACGCGCCAGACCCTGGTGATCGGCGCGGGGGAGATGGCGCAGCTCGTCTGCGAATATCTGCGCGAAGCCAACGCCCAGCACTTCGCCGTCACCACCCGAACTCTGCGAAACGCCCAGGCGCTGGCCGACGCCTGCGGCGGACAGGCGGTGCCGTTCAGCGAGGTCGATGCCCGACTCATCGACGCCGACATCGTGGTGACCGCCACCGGATGCCCGCAGGCGTTTGTCACCGCCGAGCGAATCCGCGAGGCGCAAAAGCATCGCCGCGGACGGCTGCTGTTCATCATCGACCTGGCCGTTCCCCGCAATGTGAACCCGGAAGTAGGTGAACTGGACCAGGTGTACCTGTACGACATCGACGCCTTGGGCCGGATCGCGGCGGAAAATCAGCAGCAGCGCCAGGCGCAGCTCGGGTTGTGCGAGACGATCCTCGACCAGGAGGTCGCATCGTTCGAGCAGTGGCTGGACGAGGCCAAGCTCAATCCGCTGATCGAGCAGATGTTCCGCGACGCCCGCGAGCTGCGCGACGCGGAATTGCAGCGATTTCTCAACCGCTGTCCGGACCTGTCCGATCCCGAGCGACAAGCCGCGGCGCAACTCGTCGAGCGGCTGGTGGGCAAGTTCATGCACCCGTGGGTCAGCACCCTCCGCCGCGCCGGCGCCAGCGCCGCCCCGTCGCTCAAACCGCCCGCGAACACACGGCGCAACGAAAACGCCCACTAAGTGTTGCTAAGAGCCGCGCACGAAGTAAGCGGGTATTGCACCGACCCTCTTTCCCGCGGTCCCCCTGGACGCCCATTTTCCCGGGGGCGGGGAATGGGCCTATCATCCGACACCCATGCCCGACCCACACCTAATTGACACGAAGCTGCTGAACGTGATTCAAGAGCCGATCCCCCTGGTGGATCGGCCTTTTGCGGCGATCGCCGAGCGGCTGGGGACTGACGAAGACCTCGTACTCCGTCGCGTGGCGGCGCTCAAAGGTTCGCCCGGCGGCGTGATTCGACAGATCAGCGCGATCTTCGACAGCCGGGTGCTGGGATATCAAAGCAGCCTCGTGGCCGCGAAGGTGGCGGAGGAAAAACTCGACGCGGCGGCGGCGGTGATCAACGAACATCCGGGGGTCTCGCACAACTATCGCCGAAATCATTCGTTTAACCTGTGGTACACGTTGACCGTCCCGCCGGATTCAACGCTGGGGTTGGAAAAGACGATCGAGATTCTGCACCAGCGCAGCGGCGCCGAGGCCACGCGACTGCTGCCGGCCCTCAAACTGTTCAAGATCGGCGTGAAGTTCAATCTGGGCGGCGATGCGGATCTTTCGACCCGCGGCCAGACGCCGGAAAGCGCCGGGGAAGAAACGCCGGTCTACCCGGTGAATGAGCGGGACAAGCGGATGATCCGCGTGTTGCAGCAGGATTTGCCGATCGTGCCGCGCCCATTCGACGCCTGGGCCGAGCAGGCGGGGACGACGACCGCCGAGCTGCTGGCCGCGGCGCAGCGCTACATCGACCGCAAGGTGATGCGGCGATTCAGTGCCGTGCTGCGCCATCGCGTGGCGGGATTTTCGGCCAACGCCATGGGGGCGTGGATCGTGCCCGAGGCGGAGCAGGAATCCTTCGGTCGGCTTGCCGCGAGTTTCGACGCCGTGTCGCACTGCTATGTTCGCCCGACCTATCCGGACTGGCCATACAGCGTGTTTACGATGGTCCATGCCCCGACCCGTGAGCAGTGCGAAGAAGTGCTAAGCCTGATCTCGCGGGAGGTGAACAACCCGCACTACGCAGCGCTGTATTCCAGCCACGAGTACAAGAAAGTGCGTGTCCGCTATTTCACCGGCGACATCGAGCGTTGGGAACGCGGGTAGCTCAATCGAAGTCGTCGGCGATGCTGTCCAAGTCGCGGTAGGTGCGAGGACGCGATGGCGGCCGAGCGGCTTCGACGGAATCCTCCTTCAGCAAATGCCGATCGGTCGAACCGGTTCGCGCCACCGGCGGTGGGGGAGCCGAGGGGGCCGGAGGGGCTGGGGGGGTTCGCGTAGGGCGAGTCGATCGCCCGCGGACCGGCGCCGGCGCTGGCTCATCGGCCATTTCTTGCGGGGCTGGACCCGGCTGATCGTCATCGTCGTCATCCGCGACCTGAGGCGCGGCGGATTCGGCGGGCTCGGCGGTGTCGGATTCGGCGGCGGCATGGGAATCTTCTTCACCGGCCGCGTCGCGTCCTGAGCCGCGGCGGCGACGACCTCCGCGACGACGTCGCGAGCGCGGTGCCTCGGCTGGGTCGGCGTCCGATTCGGTCGCGCCGGACGGCTCGTCCGCGGAGACCTCGCCTGCATCGTTCGCCTCGCGCGCATCGTTCGCCTCGCGCACTTCGTTCGCATCGCGCGCAGGCGCGGACGTTTCCGGCTTGGCGGATCGCGATCCCCTCTGCCGTGACCTGGTGGTCGGCTCATCTTCCCAAGGCTGCCGAAACTCGTCCGATGGCTGCGACGATTCAAAAGACGATTCGTCATTGGATTCGGACTCGAGATCGAGGCCCGATTCGCCGCGGGTCTGGCTCTGCTCGCCACTGCGGCTCTGGCCGTGCGGCTGCGCGTCCGGATCACCTTCGATCGCCTCATCGGGGCGCGATTCGGCGGACTGCCCGCGCCCTCGTCCGCGACCCCGCCCGCCGCGCCGCCGCCGCCGCTTGCGCGGAGCGGCATCGCCATCGCCTTCGCCATCGGCATCGCCTTGGGCCTGCGAATCGTGTTCGGCTTGAGAAGCGTCCGGCTCGTCGGGTCGATCCTCCGAAACGTCTTGGGCCGAGGCCGAGGCGTCTTCGGGCGCTTCGGGCACGCGCTCGTCGGCCGCCCGAACCGCGGCCAGTTCCTCGGCGCGCTCGCGCTGGCTGTCGCGCTCCTCGACGGCCTCTTCGGCGCGATCCAGCTCATATCGATCAGGATCGCCGACTGAGCCGTCCTCCTCGTCCCGGCGCGGCGCCGATTCGCCACGGTGATCATCGATATCGCGGGCGTCTTCGCGATCGCGGGCATCATCGCGATCTCGATCACGATCTCGCCCGCGGCCGTCACGACGCGATCGGCCGCGCTGCTGTTGATGGCCGTGGGCGCGGCCGGGCTGGGTGACGGCCTGGCCGGGGACCATGCCGAGCGAATCGAGGAAGACCAGCCCGTCGCGGGCGTCGAACAACTCAAGCTTCAGTTCGTCCAGCCCCAGGGTCAAATCCGAACGGACGACAATGTGTTTGCCGGAGCCATGCTCCAGCCGGGCCAGGGACTGGCGTTTCTTGTTTTGCAGATAGAACGCCACATCGGGACAGACGGCCAAGTCGATGCGGGCGACCTTGGCATCATCGGCCGCGATCGCCAGTCGGCGCATCACGTCCAGGCTCATGCTCTCGGGGGTCTTGACCAGGCCGGCGCCCTTGCAATGCGGGCAATCGAAGTAGATCGATCGCTTGAGGCTCGGGCGCATGCGCTGGCGGGTCATTTCGATGATGCCGAACTGGCTCATCCGCAGAATCTTGGTCTTGGCGCGGTCGCCTTTCATGTTGTCGTGCAGACGTTTTTCCAGCTCGCGGCAATGGCGATCGAATCGCAGGTCGATGAAGTCGCAGATGATCACGCCGCCGAGGTCGCGCAGGCGCAACTGACGGGGGATTTCATCGGCGGCTTCCATGTCGGTCTTAAAGGCCGTCATTTCCGCATCGGAATGGTCGCGGAACTTCCCGCTGTTGACGTCGATGGCGACGATCGCCTCGGTGGAATCAATGACCAGCGACCCGCCGCCGGGCAGCGGGACGTGGCGGCTGTACATCAGCTCGATATCTTTCTCGATCCCGTATTTATGGAACAGCGGAATCGGCTCATCGTGCAGCTCGACCTTGTTGCGGGTGCGAGGCATGGCGATTTTGAAGAATTCCTTGACCTTCTTCGCCACGGCGTCGTTGTCCACGATGATCCGGTCCACGTCGCTGGTGAACACGTCGCGGACGGTGCGCGTCACGAGGTCGCCTTCGGTGTACAGCTCGACCGGGGCCGGGGTGCCCGAGCGTTTTTTGCGGGTGTTTTCCCAAAGGCGGACCAGGTATTTCAGATCGCGCTCGATCTCGGCCTTGGACTTACCGACCCCGGCGGTGCGGATGATGAACCCGCAGTCATCGGGCGGATCCAGCGCGTCGAGAATCTGGCGCAGGCGACGTCGTTCATCATCGTCCTCGATCTTGCGGCTGACCCCCAGTTGCTTCATCCCGGGCATCATGACCAGGATTCGGCCCGGGATGCTCAGATAAGTGCTGAGAGTCGGACCCTTGGTGCCGATGCCTTCCTTGATGATCTGGACGGTGATCTCATCGCCGCGACGAAGGCACCGCTGGATGGGCGGGCGATCGCGGCGGGCCATTTTGCGCCCGACCGATTCGTGGACGTCATCTCCATCTCGCCCGAAGTAGCTGGGCAGCAGATCGGAAATATGCAAAAAGCCGTTGCGTCCCAGGCCGAAATCAACGAACGCGGCCTGGATGCTTGGCTCGACGTTGGTCACGCGCCCTTTGTAGATATTGCCAACATGGCTGGTGGAGCTGGTTCGCTCCATATAAAGCTCTTCGAGCTTTCCGTTCTCGACGAGGGCGATTCGGCATTCTTCGCCTTCGGAGACATTGATGAGCATTTCTTTGGAATTCATAATTTAGCTAGCGGGAAAAGGTATTCGGATGGGGCGGGGGCCTAAAAATGGGAGCGAGACAAGGTCGAAGGGTCGAAGGAATGGTTGGGGGGAAGACGACTCCTGTAAGGAGCGATCCCGTGGCACCTTAGTCTGCCATTCTTCCCCTTCGTTCCTTGTTCCGTGTATCCCTTCGCTATTTCGCCTTAAAACACATCCGGAATGATTTTCCGCGTTTCCTCTCGCAAAAAGTGCATGACTTGCCGTTCGGAATCGAAGCTCATGACACGACGCGCGACCTGCCGCGCGTGCTCCAGCGTCGTTGAGCGAATAACTTTTTTCACTTCCGGAATATCCGGTCCGTTCATGCTGAAAATATTGAGTCCCAGCCCCAGCAGTAAAAGAGTGTACAGCGGTTCACCCGCCATTTCACCACAGACGCTCACGCTCACGTTGTTGCGTGCCCCGGCCCGGATCACGTCGCGGATCAGTTGCAGCACCGCCGGATGGCCCGGGCAGAACAGCCCGGCCACCTTTTCGTTGGTGCGGTCGACCGCCAGGGTGTATTGCACCAGGTCGTTAGTGCCGATCGAGAAAAAGTTGACCTCGCGAGCGAACTGGCTGGCCATGATCGCCGCCGAAGGCACCTCGACCATCATCCCCACCGGAATGTTCTGGCGAAAGTCGATCTGCTCGTCCTCGAGTTCCTCCTGCACATCGCGCAGGACCATCCGCGCCTGACGCAGTTCCATCAGGGTGCTGATCAGTGGGAACATGATCCGCACATCGCCCATGCGGCTGACTCGCATGATCGCCCGCAGTTGCCGTTTGAACATGGGGATGTCATGCAGGCACATGCGGATCGATCGGTCGCCCAGGAAGGGGTTCCGCTCGGGCTGCATCGCCTTGGCCTGGGTGTATTTGTCGGCCCCGAGGTCGAGGGTGCGAATGACCAGCGGGCGTCCGCCCAGACGGCGAAGGGCCTCGGAATAGGCGTTAAAATGGTCTTCCTCGGTCGGCTCATGGTCCCCGGCGAGGTAAAGGAACTCGGTGCGATACAGCCCGATCCCTCCGGCACCATTGCTCAAGGCATCGTCGATCTCCTCGGCGAACTCGATGTTGGCCTGGAGGCTGATCTGGTGCCCGTCTTTGGTTTCGGCGGGCAATTCGCGCAGGCTCTTCAGATCGGCACCGAGGCGCACGAGCTTGCGCTCGAATTCGCGGTGTTCCTCGAGTTGTTCGGCGTCGGGGCTGACGATCACCACCCCACGGTTGCCGTCGATGATTACCGAATCGCCGCTGTTCACCTCGGCGGTGATGTCGCCCAGCCCGACCACCGCGGGGATGCCCATGGCGCGGGCGACAATGGCGGTGTGGCTGGTGCGCCCGCCGGCATCGGTAGCAAAGCCGCGTACATGCATGCGGTCGAGGGCGGCGGTCTGCGACGGGAGCATGTCGTGGGCGATGATCACCACGTCGCGGGTGAGGTGGGTCAATTCTTCCTGACGCTGGCCGATGAGATTGTGCAGCACTCGGCGTTCGATGTCGCGCACGTCCTTGACGCGGGCGGCGAGGTACGGGTCGGTCATCTGGGTGAACGCCGCGGCGTACCGGCGCATGATGACGCTGACGGCGTATTCGGCGGTCGAGGCGTTTTTCTTGATCTCCCCGGTGATCTGACCGACGATCGACTTATCGCGCAGAACCCCAAGGTGGAAGTCGAAGATCCCCCCGATCTTGGCCCCGTGCTGGGTGGTAACGCTGTTGCGCAGCTCGGCGAGTTCAGCGACGCTGTCGGTGAGCGCCTGCTCCAGCCGATCAACTTCCTGGGAGATATTGTCCGAGGCGACTTGCCGCGGCGGGATCAGCAGATCCTCGGCGTCCAGCACCACGGCGGTGCTGATCACCACCCCGGGAGAAACGCCAATGCCCTTCTTGATCTCCATGGTCTTGCGCCCGTTACGGCGGCGTCCCGCCGGACAATTCTAGTCTTCTTCCCCGAACTTCGAGTCGAACAACTCGCACAACCGCTGAACGGCCATCTCGGCATCGTCGCCATTGGCTTCGATTCGCAGCGGCGTTGCCTCGGTGGCCGCGAGGATAATCATCTGCATCACGCTCTTGCCGTCGGCTTCGCACGGTTCGTCGCCGCCCTTGAAGACCTTGATCTGGCTGGTGAACTGGTTGGCCAGATCGACAAACTGCATCGCCGGGCGCGCGTGCAGACCCAGCTTGTTGCTGACGACGATGTCCTTGCTGACGTTGGGCATGGCAGACGGCATTCCACAAAAGGCGGGGATCGCACGCATTGAACCGATGGCTGTCGCGCCCCGACTGCTCCGCCGCCGCGACGCTGGTGCCGGACCGGCGGGAATTGCCCGAGGGGTCGAAGGCATGAGGCATCGCGGGCTTCTCGAGCATGGGTCGTGATCCACCGGACTATTGACCTTGGTCGGCCTCATCCAGCAGGTCGATGATCGCCTCCTGGGTGGCGCTTTGCCGCAGGAACCGCCGGAACATGTCCTTCTGCAAGTTCGAGAAGACGATGTTCATCGCCTGCAAATGCTGCTGGGGAGAGTTTTCCGGACTGAGCAGCAGGACGATGCTGTAGACCGGCTGCTGATCCAGCGCGGAAAAGTCGATCCCGCCGGCACTGCGTCCTAGCGTGCCGACCATCTTGGTGATTTTCGGATGCTTAACGTGTGGCACGGCCACGCCTTTGCCGAAGCCGGTCGAGCCATTCTGCTCTCGCTTGATGAGGGCGGCGACCACCTCATCGACGGCGGCCTCGGGCAGAGCGCCGGCGTTGGCCAGCGATTGGACCAGCTCGCGCAAGGCCGTGTCGCGGTCGGGGGCGGTTAGATCGGGCAGAATTGCCTTGGGAACGATAAAGTCTTTCAGTTTCATAAAATCAATGTTGGCGGCGCCGCGCCGCTTGCGGCGGCGGGAAAAAGCGACGCGCTGCGGCGACCGGTCTGCCGATCGCTCCAAAACTCGTCCCCGGCGCCGCGAGGGCGGGTCCGCGAAATTATTCAGGGTGCTTACGGTTACGCACCTTCTTCTTGTGTTCGCTGAGCTGGCGTTCGAGCTTGTCCACGCATGCGTCGATGCAGGCGTAGGCGTCGCCGTCGTCGTGGTGGGCGATGAACATGTTCTTGTGTTCGCCGTTGACCATCATCTCGACGCGAACTTGATCCTTTCCGGCGTCGAAGACCACTTCGATCTCCTGAATGCGGTCGTAGTACTTGTGAAGCTTGCCCGCTTTTTCCTGGGCGAACGTCTTGAGGGCCTCGGAGACCTCCATGTGCCGGGACGAGACGGTGACAATCACGATGTCTGCTCCTTCTGGATCGGAATGCATCGGCACCGAAGCCGGACGTCCATCCGCCGGTCAGCGAGCCTGCGCGCCCGATGATCTGTATTGTACGATCTTTCTTTTGTAAATCGAACGCCCGGACGCCGGCCCGCGATTGGCGGGGGCCGGCGAGGGGCCGGCGAGGAGAATATTCTGGAAGTCCCCTTCTCGGGTGGGGATTCACTGGGCGGTCACAGGCGCGGCGGGCGCGGGGATCGCCGGCTTGTCTTCCGGGCCGATCACGCCGCCGCTGAGCAACATCCGCATTGCGTCCTCGACGGTAATCGGCAGGTCCACCACCGCCGAACGGGGCACGACCACGACGTATCCGCTGAAGGCCGTCGGCGAGGAGGGCAGGAAAACCGTGAGCATCTCTTCCCGCGTGGTCAAATCCAGGGCCTTGATCCCGCGGTTGCCGGTGATCAGTCCGATCGACCAGACGTTGGGATCGCGGGCATGGACGGCCACGACGCGCGAGGCCTGGAACGCCTCGCCGGCTTTTTTCTCCACGAGCAGAAAATCGGTGACCTGCTTGGCCGCGGGGTAGATCGCCCGCACCAGGGGGATTTTCATAACCGCTTGCTCGAGGATGCGGTAGAGGGTCCGGCCGATGAGATTGCCCAGGAACAGCCCGAGGATGTAGACCAGCAGAATCGCCAGCAGCACCCCGACGAACTTGGTTCGAAAGGGGTTGAGGGCATCGCTCCAGTATCGTCCGATGTAGGCGGCGGGCTTTTCTGGGAGCAAGCCCCAGGCACCGGCGGTGAGCCACAGGTTCTTGATCCCTTGGATGATGTGGATTCCCAGCGATTCCCAGAGAAAGTTCCACAGCCACACCAGCAGCCAGAGGGTGATCAAGGTGGGCAGAAGGGCGGCGAGTCCGCGGGTGAAGAAACGGCGAAAGTCCTCGGTGAAGGTGGCTCGCCGGGGCGCCGGATCGGTCGAGGTGGAAGCGATGGGGCGCATGGGTGCGGAAGATTATGGCCTCTGCGAGGGCGCGTCGTGGGCGGCGGCGGTGAGGCAGGATCGGGAAGGTTATTTGGCGGCTTCGACGTCGCGCAACTGCGACTGGAGCGTCGAGTACGGGTTTTCGCCGGGCCGAACCGGCTTGACCTCGACTTTGACGATTTTCTGCACGTCGCGCGGGCGACCCGTGCGCGGATCGGCGATGGGGGTCTGCCCGATCTTCTTCACCGCCTCGATTCCCGACGTCACCCGGCCGAATGCGGTGTAGCGCCGGTCCAACTGCCGAGTGTTCGCGTAATCCAGGCAGATGAAAAACTGGCTGCCGGCGCTGTTGGCGAATTCGCTGCGCGGCATCGCCGCCGGCTCGGCCGGATCGCCACTGCGGGCCATCGAAAGCACGCCCTCGAGGTGAGGACGGGCGTTAAACTCGGCGTCGATCTGATACCCCGGCCCGCCGGTGCCATCGCCGCGGGGATCGCCGCCCTGGATCACGAAGTTGGGCACGATGCGATGGAAGGTCAGCCCGTCGAAGTATCCCTGGGAAGCCAGGGAAAGAAACGTGTCGGTGGTGTTGGGGGCCACGTCATAATAGAAGCCCACGGTGACCGGGCCGGGTTCGGTATGAATGACGGCGTAGCGTAGCGGCTCGACGCGAGTGACCATCGCCCCGGCGGGAGCGCCGCGCCGTTTATCGTCACGAACGCCTACGACCAGCGGCGTCCCCACGAAATCACCCATGGACTTGCCCTTGGGCACGGCATAAACGAGATAAGTTCCCGGGGTGCTGAACTGCGGGAAAATGCTCTTCAAGTCCACCTGCCGGGGCGCGTCGAACTCGACCGGAGCCTTGGTTTCGATCGGCTGGCCGGTGAAGTCGCTCGCCATCAGGGTGATCGCCGCTTCGGGCTTCATATCTACCAGCAGCGGCTGGTCGGGGGCATACCACACCTTGATGGGGAACAAGACCGAGCAATACAACGCGATCAGTCCAATGACCTGCTGGGCGCCTTCCAAAACCATAATTTCTCCGATAACAAATCCATCCCCGCCGGACCCCAAGCCGCGGCGGGCCGGGGGCCAGACAACGCCTAAGGCGCTTTACCCTACCTCTAAAGTCCCCCGGCGTCACGGCGCCATGGATTGCAATTGGATTCGGCGGCGCCTGCTCACCCGCGCTGATCGATCGGGACGAACTCGGTCTTCGTTGGCCCGGTATAGATCTGCCGCGGGCGGGCGATGCGCGTGGTGGCGTCGTCGTGCTGCTCTTTCCAATGGGCGATCCATCCGGGCATTCGTCCGATGGCGAACATCACGGTGAACATGTTCACCGGGATGCCGATCGCCTTCATAATAATGCCCGAATAGAAATCGACGTTCGGATAGAGCTTGCGATCGACGAAGTAAGGATCGCTCAGCGCCCGCTCCTCGATCTGGCGGGCGATCTCCAGCAGCGGGTCTTTCACCCCCAGTTTGTTCAGCACCTTGTCCGCCGAAGCCTTGAGGATGCGGGCCCGCGGGTCGAAGTTCTTGTACACCCGGTGCCCGAATCCCATCAGCTTAAAGCCCGAATCCTTGTCCTTGGCCAGCTTGATGCACTCATCGGCGCTCAGCCCGCCCTTGTGAATCTTGTCGAGCATCTCCAGCACCGCCACGTTGGCCCCGCCGTGCAGCGGACCCCACAGCGCGCACACGCCGGCGGCGATCGAGGCGAACAAGTTGGCCCGGCTCGAGCCGACCATCCGCACCGTCGAGGTCGAGCAGTTCTGCTCGTGGTCGGCGTGCAGCAGCAGCACCAGGTTCAGCGCATCCTCGACGTCCGGATCGATCACGTACTGCTCGTACGGCATCGAAAACATCATGTGCAGGAAGTTGGCGCAATATTTCAGGTTCGGATCGGGATAAATGAACGGCAGTCCCATCGACCGGCGATAGGAATAGGCCGCGATCGTGCGCACCTTGCTGATCAGCCGGGCCGCGGCGGCCTCGAACATCTCGTCGTCCGAGAGCGTGAACAACTGCTGATGGAAGCAGGCCAGCGTGTTGATCATCGCCGAAAGCATGGCCATCGGCGGGGCGTTGACGGGGAAGCCCTCGAAGTGATGCTTCATCCCTTCATGCAGGTGGGCGTTGGCGGTGAGCCGCTGGCTGAACCGTCCCAGTTCGGCCTTGGTCGGCTGGCGTCCGAAGATCAGCAGGTAGGCGCACTCGACGAAGGTCATTTTTCCAGCGAGCTGCTCGATCGGCACCCCGCGATACCGCAGGATTCCCTGCTCGCCGTCGATGAAGGTGATGGTGCTGGTGCAGGCCCCGGTGTTGCCGAACGCCGGGTCGATGGTGATGTATCCGGTTTTGGCCCGCAGGGCGCCGATGTCGATCGCCAGTTCCTGCTCGGACCCGGCCACGATGGGCAGATCGATCCGCTGCTCGCCGAGAATCAACTGCGCCGCCGCCGGCCGCTTGCCGGCCGAAGGGGTGCTGGAATTGGGGGCGTTAGGGCTCATGGTTCAGTAAGTATACCCGACGACTTCCCCGCGGGAAACAGCCCGCGACGGAGGATGGACTCCAGGGGCGCGCGACGGGCTTCGCGCGCTCGGCGACACCGCGAATCACTTCGCGGCCGAACACGATGTACTCCATGGGCCCGCGACGGGTTTCGCGCGCGCATGTTCGACTGCCCCGGGCATCGAATTCATCCGCTGATCTCAAATTTCAGATGAGGCCATTCTCAGGGACGTGCGGGCGTCGCGTGCCGCGGGGAAATTGAGCGACGACGATTCGGCGGTGGCCGTGGGGAAATCGAGCGACGAGGATGCGGCGGTGGCCGCGTCGGGGGCGTGGCGACGGGCGAACTGGCGGTAGGCCCGGTGGTTGGAGCGAAGGCCACCGAGGTAGGAGAGGTTGCCGATCAGCGCCAGCAGCGGATGGCGGCGGCGTCGCACCGCGTCCCAGACCCGCCGGGCGATCCGCCAAGTCGAGTAGAACCGAGCGTCGCAGCGCTCCATTTCCCAGATGATCCGCGATTGGGTGAGCCGTTTGTAGTCGGCCACCGGGAAGGTCAACGTGTAGTAGCGCCAGTCGCGCGGGTAATCGTTGGCGACGATGCGATCTTCGTCTCGCATCTTTTCCCAAAGCCGGGTGCCGGGAAGGGGGGTCAGGAAAAGCACGTTGAGGATGTCCACCCCGTAACCGATGCCCGCGTCGGCGATCCGGCGCCCGATCCCCGGGGCGTCGGTGTCCAAACCGAGGATGAACGACCCGACCACCAGAATCCCGTGGCGCTGGATGGCCCGGACCGAGGCGCGCAGGTCGCGGCCCTTGACGATGTTGAATTTCTTGCCGACCTCAGCCAGTCCCTCGGGGGTCAGCGACTCGAAGCCGATGAACACGCTGACGCACCCGGCGGCGGCGGCGAGGCGCATCAACTCCTCATCGTCGGCAAAGTTGACGGTCACCTGGGCGATCCACTTCTTGCCCAGTTTGGCGTCGATCATCGCCCGGAACAGCTCTTTGGCGCGGGCGATGTGCGCAGCGCTGATCCCCACCAGGTTGTCATCCACCACCAGTACATAGCGCTCGGGAACGTGGCGAAACTCCTCGATGACATCGCGGACGGGGCGCAGTCGATATCGTGCCCCGTTGAACGCCGTCACGCTGCAAAAACTGCAATTCAGCGGGCACCCCCGCGAGGTCTGGATCGCCCCCAGGCCATATCCGGTGGGCAGCAGTTCGTGCCGCGCCGAGTGCGTGGTCGCCTCCTCCGTGCGCTGCGATTCGTACCTGGGCTTGAGTTCTCCGCGGGCGACATCGGACATCACCTGCGGCCAGATGCCCTCGGCTTCTCCGACCACCACGCTGTCGGCGTGTTCCATCGCCTCATCGGGGCACATGCTGGCATGAATGCCGCCCATGACCACCTTCACGCCCCGGGCGCGGAACTGGTCGGACAGTTCATAAGCGCGCGACGCCTGCGACGTGAACGCGGTGATCCCCACCAAATCGGGGCACGGCATGGCGAGATAATCGGCAACGCCGCGGTTCTCATCCAGGATCGTGACTTCCCACTCTTCGGGGGTTAGCGCCGCCACCGTCAACAGGCCCAGGGGTTTCCACACTCGATAGCGGTTGAACCAGCGGCTTCGGGCTTCGGCCAATGCCAGAGGGTTAACGGGGTTGATGAGAAAAAGCCGCATGAGGGTTCGTCGCTGGGGGGGGAAATGAGAGATAAACTACTTCGGGTGGTGCGGTTTCGGCCAGACGATCCAGCCGAGGCCGCTCAGGGGTGAGCGACGTCGCCAGGCCAAACTTTCAATGCTTGGCGGGCGACTGCCCGACGTTGGGCAGATCGCCTTGTCGATGCACATCATATGCGGTTTGAGGCGATAAAAGAAGTCGAACGCGAGCGCGATCTGCCTCGGCGCGGATTTGTCAGCGCGCAAAGGGTCCAGTTTTAGTTCAACTTTACATCGCTGAGGGACTTGCGGAACAGGGTCTTTTGGCAGGGGGGCAGCGCCCGCAAGGCGCTGATCAGTCGGATGAGTCGCGGCTCGACCCGCTCTTCGGCGAGCAGGGCCTGCCTGAGACTTACATCGTCGATGAAATTAAAGGCGATGAGGTCGGCGGCGTCGGGAGTGGGGATGGGGCTGCTGAGGATATGGCGGAATTTTTCCCCCAGGCAGCTCTGGCCGAGTTTTCCGCAGAACAGATCGATGAGCTGTCGGCGGTAGCGATCCAGGTCGATTTCCATCACCGGCACGGCAACGGCGGGGAGCAGGTCGGCGACGCGGTAGGCACGGTTCTCCTCGCGACGCTCGCGGATGATCCGAGCCCGACACCGGCCTTGCAAGAGCATGTTGTAACGCCCATCGGGCAGGCGTTCGCTGCTGAGGATGGTGCCTACGCAGACCACCGGATCGATTCGCGGGCGGGCGTCGTAGTCGTGTTCCCAGCCCGGTTCGAGCAAGGCCATGGCGATGCAGCGATCGGCCTGCAAAGCGTCGGCGGTCATCTGCTTGTAGCGCTGCTCGAAGACATGCATAGGCAAGATGGCGCGTGGAAAAAGTACCACGTTGGGAAGCGGAAACAGCCGAACGCCCTGTAGAACCGATTCATCCATGCGCTGTGATTCTAGTCACGCCGATGGCACCGGACGCGATCGGCGCGACAGGAAAAACAAAAGGCCCGCGCCGAAGCGCGGGCCGGAGGGTTTATCAGCGGATTTTCGCCGAGGGTTCACTTGCCCGAGCGAAGCTCGCGCTCGGCACGGAACCAGTTGTCTGACTCGCTACCGCCCTGGCCTGAGAGATGAATCTCGTAGGCCCGGAAGGCGATCGTCTCGTGCGAAAGCTCGGCTGACGCCGGCGTCGCCGCGACCGCCGAGCGCGGCGGAACGGCGCTGTTTCGCATCTCGGTGGCGATGGGCACCGGCGTGGTGGCGGGCTTGGACGGCTTGCTGTTGCGAACGGCGGAATTGGCTTTGCGGGCCATGATACGACTCCTTACGGCACAAAAGGCCTGTTGAGCGCTTTGAAGCGGGCTTAACGACGCGACACCCCGTCGCGCCGACTTGGACTATTCCCGTTATCGGACTTACCCGACATATCGGATCAGATTATTTCGAGAAACATCCAGAAGTCCAATTCTTGCTTACCCGAACAGCATCGAAGCGCCGGCGAGGAACGTCGCCAACGGGTGCGGGATGGTATGAATCGCCGAATCGCCGCAGTGGATCGGGGCGATTGTCCCGCTATCCTGCCAAACCGGACTCAACCATAGCACCGCCGACCGATGGGGCTGAAGATCGCGCAAGAGCGAAGCGATGTTTTCCGCGACCGTCGCCGCCGTGACGAAATATCCGCTGCATGGAACGGCGCCGGCGCAGCATCCCACCGCCGCCAGCGACACCTCGTCGGGCACGGCGAGGTTACGCAGGTTCAGCAGACGGCGCACGCCTTCGGCAATGGCAATCCCGTCGCAGATCAGTACGCTGACGGACCGATCAAGCAGGGCGGCGGCATCGGAGGGAATCACCGAATCGACCGTCGCTCCGGGCGCATATCGCTGGATCGCCTGGCGCAGTGCATCGCTGACAAGGGTCGAGTCACGCGGTTCAACGACCCCTAGCCGGCTATGCCCGTCCTGCAGCAGTTGACGACCCAGGCAAAACGCGGCGTTGTGGCGATCGACCAGGACCGCATGACCGTTGTAGTGACGGGCTTGACGGTCGGCGGCGACAACGGGCATTCCGCGGATGCTCAAGTCTCGCAGGATCGCCTCCGGGGTCGATGTCGCTAAGTCGATCACCGCTTTGAACTGGTGCAGGTAGCTGGGGCGGATCGTTCGAATGGCCGA
This sequence comes from Tepidisphaerales bacterium, assembly GCA_038329845.1. Lineage (GTDB taxonomy): Bacteria > Planctomycetota > Phycisphaerae > Tepidisphaerales > Tepidisphaeraceae > JBBQNJ01. The sequence continues at coordinate 26,780 of JBBQNJ010000033.1, forward strand.
GCCGACACGGCTGGAAGGGTTGATCGCCTGAAGCGCGCGCACCAATCCGCCGTCGATGTCTTCCGGGTCGCACAGAATCAACCACGGCGCTGTCGAGGAGGTCTGCGGGGCGCTGCCTTTGACGTAGGTTCCCCGTCCGATGCTGCGCTCAAGCAGGCCCTCGGCGGCCAGGTCGGTCAGGGCTTTGCTGAGAGTCTTGGCGTTGGCTTGGAATTGCGTCGCCAACGCGCGCTCGCCGGGGAGTTTGCCGGACAGTTCGCCCGAGACGATCGCATGGCGAAGCCGTTCACGCAGGCGCTGGAACTTGTAGCTCATTGCCACCGCGCGGCCGCCGCGAGCAAGGGGCGTCTGTACGGGGTGCGTTTCAGCGAGCCGCTCGCCGCCCGCGATAGGTTCTATGTCCATGAATTTCCTCGTGTCGCGCACGCTCGTCGTGCGCCCGATCCGGCCGTGAATCCCAAACCCTGCTTGCGGGGTGATTCCGGTCTTCGTTCCTTTTATCGGATGGGTGACGGGAGGCTCACAACGAAAATACCTGAGACGTGAGATTTGCATCGGTTTGGGAGTACGACGATCGGTCCGCTTGCCGGGGCGGGGCCGGTTCGTACACTGATCGAACTTTATCGGATCTTCAACCAACAGAAAGGTAGCGAACGTGATGCGCATCGCGGTGATTGGCGGGGATGGGACCGGCCCGGAAGTGGTCGCCGAGGGACTGAAGGTTCTGGCGACGGTGTCGAAAAAAGTGGGATTCAAGTATTCGCTTGAGGACTTCAACGTCAGCGGCGATCGCTACCTGGCGGCGGGGGGCGATCCGACCAAGGCCACGATCCCGATCATCAGCGATGAGGAGATCGCCACCCTCAAGACCTTCGACGCGATGTACCTGGGCGCCGTCGGGCATCCGAAGATCGCTCCGGGCATCCTCGAAAAAGGGTTGCTGCTGCGGCTGCGGTTCGAGCTGGATCAGTACATCAACCTGCGCCCGGTGCGGCTGTATCCCGGTGTCGAGACGCCGCTGAAGGATCGCAAACCCGAGGACATCGACTTTATCGTGGTCCGGGAGAACACCGAGGGGATCTACACCGGCATGGGCGGGTTCCAATACAAGGGAATGCCCGCGGAAGTCAGCACGCAGATCAACTGCACGACTCGCTTCGGCGCTGAGCGGGCGATTCGATACGCTTTCGAGCTGACCCGCCGGCGAAACAGCAAGAAGCGACAGCTCACCCTGGTCCACAAGACCAACGTGCTGACGTTCGTCGGCGACACCTGGTGGCGGGCGTTCAACGAGATCGGGGAGAAGGACTACCCGGACATCAAGCGAGACTACAACCACGTGGATGCGGCGTGCATGTGGTTCGTGAAGAATCCCGAGTTCTACGACGTGATCGTCACGGACAATATTTTCGGCGACATCATCACCGACCTGGCGGCGGTCATCCAAGGTGGCCTGGGCGTGGCGGCGGGGGGGAACATCAACCCCGGCGGCGTGAGCATGTACGAACCGATGGGCGGCAGCGCCCCGAAGTACACCGGCAAAAACGTCATCAACCCGATCGCGGCGATCGCGGCGATGGGAATGCTGCTGCGCGAGACCGGCGTGAACAAGGCCGATCCCAAGCTGATCGACGCGGGCAACCGGGTGGAATCGGCGATTCTGAGCGTCACGCCGAAGATGAAGAGCCAGGCCGCCGGCCGCATGGGCCACTCGACTACCGAGGTCGGCGACCTGGTCGTCGCCGCGATCGAGTCGGCGCACTGATTGGCGATCCCATGCCCCGCAGAACCTTGCAACTGCCGGCAATTGGCAGCAAAAAGGCGGGTCTGGCGGGGATGGGGAAAAACAGCGGACGAAGGGAGTCGAACCCTCAACATCAGGCTTGGAAAGCCTGCACTCTGCCAATTGAGTTACGCCCGCACGATCGCGGCATTATATACACGAGGGAGTCAAATTTCGAGAGCAGCCGATCCAAGCGATCGCCAGGAGAAGACGGCGGCGGCGGACTGGGCACCGGCACCGCACCGAGGGGCGATGTGCGGCGAGCGACACATGAGGAGCACAATACGCGGAAGCTTCCGGGCACCGGCACCGGACCGAGGGGCGATGTGCGGCGAGGCTATCTTGCCGATCCCGACGCGGGCTTCTGAGCGGGTGCGGGTGCGGGTGCGGGGGCGGGCGCCCGCAGACCCGCGTAGATCTGGGTCATCTCGGCGCCGAGGAAAAGAATCTGGGCCGAGTAATAGACCCACAGCAGCAGCGCCACCAGCGAGCCGGCAGCGCCGAAGATCGAGGTGGTCGAGCCTCGGGCCAGGTACCAGCCGAGTGCGAACTTGCCGATCGTGAACATCAACGCCGTCGCCAGCGCTCCGATCCAGACGGTTCGCCAGCGGACTTTCACGTCGGGAAGATACTTGAACATCAACGCGAACAGGACCGTGATCACCGCGAAAGAGCCGATGAAGTTGACCGTCTGCATGAGCCAGGTCGCCGGGTCGCCGGCGAACATTTTTCCCAGGCCCGCGAGAATGGTGCTGACCACCAGCGACACCATCAGCAAGAACGCCATTCCCAGCACCAGCGACATTGAGAGGAATCGCTCCTTGATTGTGTCCTTCCAGCCTCGATCCGGGCCGGGTTTGACATCCCAGATGACATTCATCGAATCCTGAAGCTCGACGAACACGGCGCTGGCCGAAAACAGCAGCACCGCGACGCTGAAGATCGTGGCGAAAATCCCCGCCCCCGGCTCGGCGGCATTCTGGACCATATCCTGCACCGCCTGGGCACCCTGAGGCCCAACGAGTTGGCTGGTATAGGCGCGAATCTGTCCGCTGGCAGCCTCTTTGCCGAAGATCATCCCGACGATCTTGATGCTGATGACCAGGAGCGGGCCGATCGACAGCATGGCATAGAACGCCACCGACGCGGACAGGCGGGGGATGTTGTCGTCCGACCATTCGGCGAAGGTTTTCTTGAAAAAGTCGAGGGCGGGCTTGTAGCTCATGGCGGTGCGCCCGATGCAACCGGCGTGCCTGGGTGCAGACCGGCCCATGCCAGATCGTGTTGTGTAGGAGTCCAGCCTGCCGACACGCATGCAGGCAGGATGCCTGCACCCCAGGAGCTTGAACTGGGGCGTCTGTTGTGGTGCAGGCTTCCAGCCTGCTGGCATGCAGGGGAACATGAAAACCGGCCGGTCCCGCGGGACCGGCCGGTGAGGCAAACTCCGAAAAAAGGCAAAAGGTTTACTTTTTCTTGCTCTTGGCGGCCGGGGCGCTCTTCAGTACCGCCTGGGCGGCGGCGAGGCGGGCGATGGGCACGCGGAAGGGGGAGCAACTGACGTAGTCGAGCCCGACCTCGTGGCAGAACTCGACGCTGCGCGGGTCCCCGCCGTGTTCGCCGCAGATGCCGCACTTGAGCGTCGGGTTCACGCCCCGGCCCAGTTCCACGGCCATGCGAACCAGCTTGCCCACGCCAACCTGGTCCAGGCTCTGGAACGGGTCGCGCTCCAGGATTTCCTTTTTCAGGTAGTCGGGCAGGAAGTTGTTCACATCGTCGCGGCTGTAGCCGAACGTCATCTGCGTCAGGTCGTTGGTGCCGAAGCTGAAGAACTCGGCGGTCTGCGCCATCTCATCGGCGGTGACCGCGGCGCGAGGCACCTCGATCATCGTTCCGTACATGTAATTGACCTTCGTCTTTTTCTCTTTCATCACCTCGTTGGCGACCTTGGTGGTGATCTCCTTGCAGAAGTCCAGCTCGCGCTTGGTTCCGGCCAGTGGGATCATGATTTCCGGCAGCACCTTGATGCCGGCCTTCTTAACCTCACAGGCGGCCTCGATGATCGCCCGGACCTGCATCTCGAGGATTTCGGGATAGGTGATCGCCAGGCGGTCGCCGCGATGGCCGAGCATGGGGTTGGCCTCGTGCAACTGGCTGATGCGGCTCTTGATCTGCTCGAGGCTGATGCCCAGCGAGCTGGCAAGGCCCTGCTGCTCCTTCTCCTCGTGCGGAAGGAACTCATGCAGCGGGGGATCGAGCAGCCGCACCGTCACGGGCAGGCCCTTCATCGCCTTGAAGATGCCGACGAAGTCGGCCTTCTGATACGGTAGCAACTTGGCCAGGGCCTTGACGCGCCCCTCGGTGTCGGTGGCGAGGATCATCTCTCGCATGTTGTGGATGCGCTCGGCGTCGAAGAACATGTGTTCGGTCCGGCACAGGCCGATGCCCTCGGCACCGAACCCGCGTGCGACTTCGGCGTCGTGGGGGGTGTCGGCGTTGGTACGAACCTTGAGGGTGCGATACTTGTCGGCCCACTTCATGACGGTGGCGAAAGAGCTGCTCATCTCCGGCTCGACGGTGGACACCTGGCCCTCCATCACTTCGCCGCTGGTGCCGTCGATGCTGATCACGTCATTGGGGCCGTAGCTCTTGCCGTTGACCTTGAAGACGCGATTCTTTTCGTCGATCTGCAGGGCGCCGGCGCCGGCGACGCAGGTCTTACCCCAGCCGCGGGCGACCACCGCCGCGTGGCTGGTCATTCCGCCGGTGCTAGTGAGGATACCGACGGCACTGTGCATACCCTGGACGTCTTCGGGGCTGGTTTCCTTGCGGACCAGCAGCACTTTTTCCCCGGCCTGGGTGCGCTCGTGGGCCTCGTTGGCGGTGAACGCCGGCTTGCCGACGGCCGCGCCGGGCGAGGCGGGCAGTCCCTTGGCGATGGTGTTGCGAGTCGCATTGGGATCGAACATCGGGTGCAGCAGTTGATCCAGCGCCGCCGGATCGACCCGCAGGACGGCGGTTTTCTCGTCGATCAGTCGTTCCTTTACCATGTCCACGGCGATCTTGACGGCCGCGACGGCGTTGCGCTTGCCGGTGCGGGTCTGGAGCATGTACAGCTTGCCCTTTTCGATGGTGAACTCGAAGTCCTGCACATCCTTGTAGCGCTTCTCGAGCAGGTCCTTGACCTTGAGTATCTCGGCCCAACTCTTCTTGCTCCACTTGCCCATGTCGGTGGCACAGTCCAGGGGCGTGCGGATGCCGGCGACGACATCTTCGCCTTGGGCGTTGATGAGGAACTCGCCGAAGAACTTGTTTTCGCCGGTGCTGGGATTGCGGGTGAAGGCTACGCCGGTGGCGCAGTCGTCGCCCATGTTTCCGAAGACCATGGTTTGCACGTTGACGGCCGTTCCCAGCAGCCCGCGGACTTCATTGATCTCGCGGTACTTGATCGCGCGATCGCCCATCCAGCTCTTGAAGACCGCCTCGATCGACAGGCCCAGTTGCTTGAGCGGCTCCTGGGGAAAATCCTCGCCGACGTGCTCTTTGTAGACCTTCTTGTATCGCTCGACCACCCGCTTGAGGTCGTCGGTCTCGAGCTGGGTGTCTTCTTTCACGCCCTTGTCGTCTTTCACGGCGCTGAGCTCATGCTCGAAGTGTTCGTGATCGACCCCCATGACCGTGTCGCCGAACATGTTGATCAGCCGGCGATAGCTGTCGTAGGCGAAGCGCTCGTTGCCGGTCAGATCGGCCATGCCCTGCACGACGGTGTCGTTCAGGCCGATGTTCAACACCGTGTCCATCATGCCGGGCATGGAGATTTTGGCGCCGGATCGGCAGGCGACCAGCAGGGGGTTGTTCGGGTCACCGAACTTCTTGCCGCTGGCCTTCTCGACCTTTTTCATGTTGAGCATGACTTCGTCCATCAGCCCCGCCGGCAGCTTTTTCCCGCCGTCGTTGTAGTCTTTGCAGCTTTGGGTGGTGATGGTGAATCCCGGGGGGACCGGGAGATTGGCGCTGGTCATGTCGGCGAGGTTGGCACCCTTGCCGCCGAGCAGGTCTTTCATGCCGGCGTTGCCTTCGGCCTTGCCGTCGCCGAAGAAATAGACGCGTTTGATTTTCTTGCCCATCGGGGCGGATTTGCCGGCAGCCTTTTTGGCCACTTTCTTGGCTTGCTTAAACATACGGACTCTCCTATGGAGTGTTCGGGAATCGCTTCGGATGGGTTGGTCCCAATGTCGGTGGTGACCGCGCCCCGCACAACGGCTCCGAAGCCAAAGGACCGGGGGGCGCTCGACCTGTCGCTTCATCCGATTCGTCGCCCCCACCCTCGCGGAGGGGTTGCGACCCTTCGCGGGCATCGGGCATCGGCGTCAGGTCGGGATATCGTGAAGACAACAAAACGTCGCGATACTTCGTTCGCCGAGCAACCGTCCGACGCTTGGTTCGAGGTCCGAAAACGCCCGAAACCCGCGCCGGAGCGGATGATGAAGGGGCGAAGTATAGAAACGGGACTTGGGAGTGTCAATTTGCTCGATCAGATAGGCACTCACCGGGTGCGGATCGAATTTTCACCCGCACCCATCCACGCGGAATTGGTGGGCGGTGTCCAGCCCACAAAACTTCGCCCCTCTTCCTCCCCCTTCGTGCCAACGTGCCTCAATGCCTTCCTCACGGAGATCCTGTCACGCCTTTAGCCCACCGCGATCGGGACGCGATCGGGAGTCGACGCGAGAATCGGTGGACGGTGCCCATCCTACCGCCTTGCGTCCCTCAGTTATACCGCTCGCGGCCTTCAGTGAGACATCCGCAACGGCTCGGAACCTGCGGGATGTTCCAGTTTTCCCCAAGCGGAATGTCTCAATATTCCCCGCGAGCGGTATATCCTCCGCCGACGATTTGCAGCCACGCATTTGCGCGGGCGATGTGACCGTCCTCCGCTTTCATGCAACGGGCCCCGTTCTCGGTGGCGGCGGGCAAATCATGATCGTTCGCCTCGCTGTAGGCCCGCTCGAACAGCGGCCTGGCCGCCACCGGCCGATCGGCCAGCAGCAATAGATTCCCCGGCGCAAGAAAGGTGCGGTGATCCTCGGCCCGAGGTTTCCCCGCCGTCGCCGCGTAGATCGGCGGATTGGCTTTGATCCCCGCCAGGACCGACCCGCTCGCGGCGGGCGCGGAGGGCGTGGCCTGGAAAGGGGGGCCTGGAAAGGGGGGCCTTGAAAGTGGACACTAGACATTGTTACGCCGCCATATTGTCTAGTGTCCCCTTATCGCAGCCCCGGACTTCGGGGGTTCTCTAATCGACTTGATTTTTATGCATGGCAGACATTGGAATTGCCGACTCAAGATTCACTCATCACCACCGCCCGCTCGGGGCTGAGGGCGGAGTCCGGGATTTCGCCGCGCAGAAAGGTTTCAATTTCGCCCGCAAGCGTCTGCCAGCGTTGCTCAAACTCGATCGGGTTGTTGGCGCGGTGCGGTGTCATCAGCACCCTGTCCTGGGTTCGCAGGGCGCTGTCCACGGGCAAGGGTTCCTCTTCAAAAACATCCAGCGCAAGATTAATCGGATGCTCCGTCACCGCTGAGATCATTTCGGCCTCGTGGACCATTTTTCCGCGGGCGATGTTTACGAAGAGGGCGTTTTCCCGCATGAGGTCGAAGTGGCGGCGACGGATGAGGTGATGCGTGGATGGGTTGTAGCCGCCGGCCAGCACAATGATCTCGCACTCACGGAAGATGTCGTCCAACTCCCGCTTCTTCAGTCCGACGGACTCCGCCTCTGCCTCGGTCAAATGATTGGATTGCACCGATAGGTCGTGCGTGAACGTGCGCAGCAGGTCCACAATGCCTTGCCCGATGCGTCCATACCCGATCACACCGACGGATCGCCCCTGCAAGATACGGGTGCGCGGATACTTCGCGCGCGGCCACGCCTCGCCCGAGCGCATGTAGTGATGATAGTTGTGGGTTTGCATGAGCGAGGAGAGGATCAGGGCCAAGGTGTATTCGGCCATGGGTTTCACCCGGGAAGCCCCGGTGTGAATGACAGTCAGCCCCTTTGATAGTGCGTAGATGTCGTCCACGTTCTGCCGCACGCCTCCATAGGTGGTTCCCACCAACCGCAGGTTGGGGGCCGCATCCATCACCTCACGCGTGATCAGCGGGTCCGGCGTGAACGGGACGATGATGCCGGTGGCGTCTTCGACCTGCCGGGCCAGTTCGGCGGGGTTCGTGGTTTCGATCTCCACCAGGTCGCACACCGCTGCCAGGCGCGCGCGGGCTGCCGGATCGGCGATCTTGCAGGCAAACAGGATTTTCGGTTTCATGGAGGCTCCTCAGGGTTGGATCTACGCCTTCCGCGTTCACACGGGAAAGGGACCGCCGGCCTCCGCCGCATAATCGGGAAACCCCCGAGTGGCCGGCACGTCGCGGATATCCAGCAAATACAGGTGGTTGCTTTGGCTGGCCGGGTCGCCGGCCAACAGCAAGACCCAGCGCCCGCACGGCGTGACGTGCGGATGGGGATGGGATTTCTGTCCCGTGCCATAGGTCGGCCACGGCCCGCTCAGCAGTTGCCACGACGGTTCGCCACGATCCGTCAGTTCGCGCAGCGTATAAAGTACCCGCCCGCCGTCGGCCAACCCGTCGGTCATCCAGCGATCGCCGGCAGGCACTGCGGCGACATGCCGGCCGCCGAGATTCGGAACCGAGAATTCGACCCGCCGATGGGTCCGCGGACAGGTCATGCCGCCATAGGCTTTGCCTCCGCCGCTGGCTTCATACTGGACGCCGCGCCGCGTGGCACTGTAGTGGCAGGTGCTGACGCCCGGCTGGTTTGGGGTGCGCAGGGCTGTGTACCAGCCGCCTTCATAATCGGTCATCAGGAGCATGTGCTCGACGGGCAGATGATCGTAGGAAAATACCAGGTGCCGGTCGCCATAAGGGATGACGTGCTTGGTAAAGGCATGAATGCGCACCACGAGATGGTGTTCCCCCGTGTCGAGATCATACCTGACCAACTGCGTATCCGTTATCGCGCGACGAGCCTTCCGAGCCTCACCCCGATCTTTTGCCTGAATACTCTCAATTTGTTCGGCATCTTTCGAAATGTAGAAGAAGTAGCGTCCGCAGGGCGAAGCGCAGTTCTGGCTCTTGACCACCCGTCCGGCCGGAACCTCGAAAAGCAGCCGGTCCTCTGCGGTGTCGATCTGTACGGCGCGGTACGCAGCGCCGGTGCTGTAGATCAACTCCCGGCGTGCGGCATTGAAAACCGTGGGCTCGCCCGGCGTACGAAAATCCGGCGTCGTTGCGACGCGTGCCAACTCGCGCCGTTCGCCCGTCAGCATGTCGAGCACTTCCCAGCGCACTTCGAGGACGGTGTCCTCCGCGACCTCGTACCGCTGATACACCAGCCAGCGGCCGTCCGGCGTCAGGGACGGAATAAAATAATACAGCGCCTGGCAGAAATCAGGGCCTGATGTGATCTGATAGGCCGCGCGACCGGTGCCGGGGACCTCCAGACGCGGAAATTGAGCGGCAACGCGATCCGGTGCCAGCGCATCGGCATCCTTGAAAGGTGATGGAATAGTGGATTGAGGGTTCATCATTTTTCCTGTTGTGAGGTTTCGAGTTTGGCAATCCCCGCCGGGCCGTTGAACGACGACGATATCGTGAATGCCGGCGCTGGCGATCTGAAGCCGCGCCGTGTTGGTCGCGGCATCCCACGCGAAAGGCAAAGCGCTTCCCGCCGGCTGCAGGATGAAGCCGGACGGACGGGGGCCTTGAAGGGGGACACTAGACATTTTTACGCCGCCATATTGTCTAGTGTCCCTTATCGCAGCGCCCTTATCGCAGCTGCCATGATCCGACTCCCGTATCGGTCCCGAAGAAAAGCGGCAGGGGAAAGCGGTCGGGAAACCACCTTATCGGGTTGCAATCCCATTCCGAGCCGAAGGTCAGTTGCGCATACGCAGCAGCGCGCTATTTCGCCCGTTTCAGTTCAATGATGCGGGCGTCGATGCCGTTCAACTGTTACGACACCTGCGATGCACCTTTGTGCTGCCAAACGCCGATCGTACCGCGAGGTGCCCTGCGATTCGCCATCCGTCTGCGGGGACGACCGAAGAGGGGCGAACTGAGAAATGTCCCTTTTCTCCTTCCCACCTGCACTCCTTCCGTCTCCGGACAGCCGATCCAACGCGGAGATGCATCAACAAAGGACGATCATATCCGAATATGTGGGGGGGGGGGCATGTCAAGGAGAGTATTCGCGCAACAAAAGATCCGCAATATCTCGATGAGCGTTTCGGCCGGTATTGGTGGGCGGTGCCCACCGGTCGCCCGGCTGCGTTTTCACGAGATCGCGGTGGGCGTTGCCCACCTTACACTCCCGTGGCGGTTCTGAAATCCCCCTCCGCCGTCCGCATAATCATCCCTCCCCGCGCCACGGTCATAAACCCGCCTTCCCGACGCGCCGATGAAAGGGATGTTGTCCGGCGGATCGTTGGGACGCCGGACGGTCCAAGGGTTGTTGTCACGATCGAGAGGTAATCATGGGACAGGCCGCCGAAGTATTGGTCAAAGCGAAAAAGACGATGATTTTGCAGTCGCAGCGGATTCGCGCCCAGGATGCGCAGATCAAGGAATTGGCCGCCGAACTGCATGATAAGAGCGGTGAGCTGCAGCAGCGTGCGGCGGAACTGGCGGGCTTGACCGACCAGCTTCGCCAGCAGGAAGAGTCGATCCAGGAAAAGCATCGCGAAGTCGAGAGCCTGCGCGAGCAACTGCTGGACGACCAGGACCGCGAGGCGTTGGCCGAGGTCAACCGGATGCTTTCGCCGGACGGCCCGGCGGGCATCGAGCAGTCGCGGCGTCGTCCGGCGTGCCCGAACTCCCCGACCATGACCCTGGCGGCGTGAAATCGGCGCCGACTTTCGCAGCGGGAAAAATGACGAGGGCCCCAGCCCGCGACGAAGCGCTCGATGAGCGTCGCCGTCGCGGGCCTTTCTTGCCGTGCTTGCAGTGAAGAATGCGCCGGAAAGATCGTCAACGATGGCGGTGGGCGGCCGGGATCATTCTCCGCCGTCGGGTTGGGGTGCCGGCGGCTCGACTGCGGGCTGGTTGGCCTTGTCCTGGGCAAGCAGATCGAGCCGCTCGAGTCGGACCTTCAGATCCTTGGCGTTTTTCGGCTCGATCAGGCGCAGACCGACCGAGTGGTTGCCTTCGGTTAATGTCACGTCGCCCAAGCTCATGGTCCCGGCGAGTTTGGCGGGTTTGCCGGCGTCGGCCTTGTCCACGATGAGCTGCACGACTCCCTTGTCGGTCTGGTTGGCGGTCTGGATCGATACGGCGTAGGTGCCGGCCTTGGGAACCTCTACTTCGAACATCACCACGTCCTGGGCGCTGGCCTGCCAGAGCCGATACTTGCGTCCCTTGACCACCGACTCGGACAAATGGCCCTTGGTCTTTCCCACCACCGGCAATTCGGGAATGGCGAATTTGATTTTGCTGGCGTCGATCGCGGCCTTGGCCTGTTTGGCGGCCTCGGCTCGGCCGCGGGCTTCCTGCTGTCGTTTGGCCTGCTGTTCGACCAAATCGGCGTTGTCGAAGCGCACGGCATCGAGTACCAGCCGGGCACCGGCATCCACGGCGGTAAAGGTGAACGCATGTTCGCCGGCGGTGAAGTCGACGACGCCGTGGCGTGCTCCGCCGCGTTTGGTCAAGGCGAACGCTTCTCCGATCGGCTTGTCGTCGATGGCGAGCCGCCAATTTCCCGACCCGGGCAATGCCGCCAGGGTCGTTACGTAGTATCGCCCGGGATAGGTCACGGGGACTCGAAAGGTGATCGAATCGCCGGCATTTTTTGCGTCGATTGTCTGGTAGCCCCCGCCCGAGGCCCAGGGACGGGATTCCTTCTTCGTCGCGGCCGTCTGCGCCGTCACGGGCACGGTCTCAGGATCGACGTTGTAGCTCTCGGCCCGCAATTCCTCATCAAACGCCTTGAGCAACGGCAAGGCCCGTTGCAAAACCGCCGGGTTGCGCACCCCGACCGGTCCGCTCAGGCCGGCATCGACAGCGCCGAACTTCATTTCCACGCCGCCGGGAAGCTTGACCGTCTTCGGATCGACCTGCTTGAAGTCATCGAGCGAGCCGGCGCCGATGCGGCTGTTCTTGTCGTTGCCGGTGCGTTCGCGCCATTGTTCGAGATTGAGCGTACTTTTGTCGAACTCGATTGCCCATGTCGCAGGCGGGGCCATGTCGAACACGTTGTAGTCCGACACCACCGACGTGGCGACGGGCGCGGGTTTGGCCCCGGCGACGAAAATCGCCGCGACCTTTGCCCCGCTTTTCACATAATTGTTGAAGAAAAGCATTTTCCCCCCCTTGGCGAACATTCCCTCACCGGGGGTCCAGCCGTCGGTCTGGCCGTTCTTGCCCGACAGCACCACGCGGGCCATGGGGTCGAAGCGGTTGCCCACGACGTACCAGGAGCCGCCGTCGAAAGCGTAGGGGAAGAACCAGGCGTTTTTCACCAGGTTGTTGCGGAAGATCATTCCTCCGCCCATGCCGACCGAATCCTTGATCCAGCCGTTGGAAAACTCGCAATGTTCGACGATCCCCATGCCGCCGTGATTGGGAAGGAACCCATCGCCCCATTTCTTGCTGGTGTCGCGGAAACCGGCGTCGATCAGCGAGTCGTCGCCCCAGGTGCTGACCTTGCAGTTGCGAACCAGGTACGGGCGCACGCTTTGGATGTAGATGCCGTCGCTGTTCTCCTTGCCCACCTGGTCATGGATGTAACAGTTCTCGACTCGCAACGGCCCGGGGGGATAAATCGAAAGCGATGGATCATCGCCCTCATGCGGGAAACCGATCTTGCCCTCCCCGACTCCCGTCGCCACCCAGACGCCTCCGGCGACCCGCTTACGGCCGTCGATCTCGCAGTTGCGGATGTCGCTCGGGCCGCATCCCCACAGGTTGATGTGTCCGCGCCAACCCGTGGTGCGGCCGGCGAAATAGCAGTCCTGAACCTGCACCTTGACGCAATCGGCGGCGTAGATCGACGCGATGGTCTTGCGGAGCGGGTCCGACGGGCGGCTCTTGGAGATGAACACGCAGTCGCGGACCAGCACCTCCTTGTAACCCTCGACATAAATCGCCGAGCGGCGGGGATTGAACTTCTCGAAGTTGCCTTCCTGAAAGTCAATGATGAACGTGCAGCCCTGGACGACCAGGCGTTCGGCGCTGCGTTTGCCGCCGGTGCCGCTGCCCACGAACGACAGCGCCTCATCGGGCTTCTCGTAACTGGCGAACGCGGCGTTGGCGTCGAATCCCGCCGGCGCTTCGCCCTGACGGGCCTGCCATCGGTGAAACGTCTGGGTGTCGGCCGCTTTACTGATTCGGGTAATGGTGAAGGTGCGATCCTTCACGGTGATCGTCTGGAGATTCTCATCCGACGGCAGATCGAGCGCGGCCGGCTCGACCCATTCGACTGGGCGCGGCGAAGGGTCCAGTTGCGGAATTGTCTCGGGCGGCCAGGCCAGGGCCATCGCCGACAATCCCATCGTGATAAACAGCCCAAGCGTCGGACCGACGCAGCGCCGCGAAAAAAACTCGATCATGGAATACCTCGCTCGAAAAAAAACCTAGAGCAACGAATACGCCTCGCCCTTCGAGGCCGCGGGAACCCGCAGATTCACCCCGGCGTCCCAGGCGATCTCGTCCGGCAGCAGCCGGATACAATCGGACGTTGTTGGTTGATCGCGGCGTAACAACTCGACGCCGGTGCCGATCAAGAATGTCTCACAATTGAAGTCGAAGGTGCGCAGACCTCCCCGGTGGCAAACCCCGTCAATCGCCGCCCAACCGTCGTCTGCCGGCGCGATTTCCCAGCAGACCGGATTCCCGGCGAAGTTCCCCGGCGGGGCGTGAATGACCGCCCGCCAATCACCGGCCGACAATTCGAACATCTGGGCGTCGATCCGCCTCGCCGTCGCCCCGACGCCTTGAATCTGCAAACGCACGCGGAAATCCTCGGCGGCAAATACCCCGGGCGAGCGAGGCGGATCATGCTGGTGCGCGCGGTCCCCCAGATTGGTGAGCATGTTGAATCCCGCCAGCACCCGCGGCCCGGATTGTCGGCAGCGGACCAGCGCCGAGGAGAAGTCGTAGCCATCGTGGAGGAATCGCAGCCGCAGGCAGACCGCCGGATCGTCCGCCGTGTGCCAATACCCCAGCAGCGGACGACGTTGATCCCTCAAACTGGCATAGGTGACCGACCCCAGGCAGGCCTCCGGGGCGAACCAGGTGGTCCCATAAACCGATTCGGCATCGTCGTCGCGGCGAATGAAGCGGCGGCGAATCTCGAACGTCGATTCGGGCAGCCGGCGGAATCGCTCGAGAAGTTCATCCGGGCAGGGGCGGGCCAAGGGCGACGGCTTGGCAACGCCCGCACCCACCCGGGGATGCGGCCGGATCGCCACGCCGGTCATCGCCGACAGGTGCGCCGCGGCCGCAGCGAACAGGTGATCGCCGTAGGCGCGGCTATGCGGACCGGCCCATTGGCACGTGCCGGGATGGTAATGCTCGGCGATCATGGTCCAGAGCATTCGTCGAAGAAACTCCGCATCGCCGCGCGCCGCGGGGTCCACCACCAGCGCCAGGATTCGGTCGCATTCATCCAGCGCCACCAGGGTGTAGGTCGGGCTGTTGTATTCGGAAAATCCGCCGGCTCGCTCGGCGTGACGGCGCAGGCGGTTCAGTCGCCGTCGTCCGTAATCGAGCAGGCGCGGATCATCGAGAACTTCGCCCGCCGCCAGGGTCACCGTCGCGCCCATGAACGCGATGTTGGTGTAGCCGGGTCCGACATTTCGTCGAAAGATCGACCATGAAGCATGGCCCAACGCGACGCGAAGATCCGGAACCAGCGACCCAGGTAGCTTTTGGTGATGACAGACGAGGATTTCCGCCAAGCGGGCACCGCAGAAGTCGGCCCAGTTCAGGTCTGCCGGACGCATCTGCTCGAGCGGTTCTTCCAGGTAATGCGGCCAGGTGCCGTAGGTGGCGCTGAGCGGATCGACATCCTGAAGCGACATGACCGCCTCGATGATCTGCGCTGCCCGATCGTGCAAACCGCAGTCGGCGTCGCGCAAGAGTTTCAAGGCATGGTCGAGGGATCCGCAGGTGGGATGCACACACGCGCCGTCCTCCATTTGCGATCCGTGGGGATGCGCCTTGTGAAGCCGCGTGACCAATCGTCGATTCGGATCGTAGCCGGTCATAAAGTCCCTGCCGCATCAAGGCTGCGCCGGTTGGGCGCTTTTCACCGGCACCGACCACCATCGCCACAAGCTCGATGAACTGTGGCCGGTCCTCAATTGCGCATAGTTGAACGGCTCGACGTGCCCGTCGCACATCAGCATGTTCGCCAGACCGCCGATCTGGCGTTGTTCGCCGCTGATCACCTTGGTTTCGATTCGTCCATGGCGCAGGCCGGGAATCCACGGATACGGGTAGGTTCCCACCAGGTCGGGCGGGACGAACCCATCGCTGCTTGCCATGTAGCGCGAGGCCCCGCCGCCCTGGGTCATATCCCCAAGCAGGATGATCGAGCTGCTTCGCGGCACGGCGCTCATCTTGCCGCGCCACGGCGCGTTGGCCTGGCTCGAGGTGCGCGACCAGAAGATGAAACTATTCAACTGGTAGCTGTACTTCTGGTACTGCTCCTCGAAGCTCAGCGGGCAGGAAAATACGAACTGGCGGCTGTAGGCGATCATCCGTCCGGGATCGCCGGGATAATTCGGGTCTGGCGGCGACGCCAGCAGCTCGTAGGCGCCGTCGATAATGTACGACCCGTTCTTGGCCAGCATGTCGCGCTTGTCGGGATAAACGTAGGGCAGCAACTTGGCCACCCAGGTGAGCCGCTCGGGGCCTTCGGTGGTCGATTTATGTCCGATCCCCGCGAAAAACCCGCGATTGTCGTTGGCATAGTTGAACTGCGCCATCCCCAGTTGCCGCAGGTTGGATTGGCATTGCACGAGGATCGCCTGCTGACGCGCCTTGATCAGCGCCGGGAGCAAAATGGCGATGAGGACGGCGATGATCCCGACCACAACAAGCAGCTCCACAAGCGTGAAACCGCGGCGATGGATTGAGGAAGGTCTGAACATGGGGTTCTCCGAAGAACATATTCGCCGCGAGAGGCGCTGGCGCGGGCGAGCCGTCGGAATGTTCTATAGACGAACATTCAAGGCTTTTTCAGGCCGCGGGTGACGAGGTTGGGGTCATTCAAATTCGCCTTCCACCACTGCACCGAACCGTCGGCGTGCAGGCGGTTGACGCCCTGGCCGCGGTGCGTCGTCAGCTTGGTCTGCTTCTTGATATCCGACGCAATATGCAACCAGACATCGCCGGAATAGACGAAATCCGAGCGTTCCTTGTGATTGGTCTTCATCCACCAGTTGATCAGCGCGTCCCACTTGACGTGGAGTTGGTACATCATGTTGGGCGGGGAGTTGGTCGGGGGGACGGTCACCGCCCGAACGACGAACGGGGTTTGGGTTCTGCTGGTCTGATCGACGGTGCCGGGCGGGCCTCCAAGGTTGGAGCCGACCGAGCCCCAAGGATAGTTGTCGGTCCCGCCGCCGGTGTAGTAGTAGGACAGGAAGTAGCTGTAGCCGTAACTCACCGGAGTGCTGAAGGCACCGTAGTCCGGTCCATCCTGGGCGTAGAATTGATGCGCCTGCGAAGGACAATGCAGATAGCCGTACCTTCGGGTGGAGTCGTCCCATTCTCCGAACGCCAGGTTGGTCGTTCGCAGCAAGGGCGTGAACGACCGCTTGGTTCCAAAATAGCCTTGGGCCTGAAGCAGACCCAGCCCGTTATAGGGCTTGACGTAGTTGCCCCCGGTGCTGAGCTGGCCGTTGCCGCTGACGCTGGGAACCCATGCGCCTTCATACTCGTTGATGTACATTTGGGTGGCCAGGCCGAACTGACGGAGATTCGACGCGCAGATGACGCGCCCGGCCGCCTCACGCGCCTTGGCCAACGCCGGCAGCAAGATCGCCACCAATACGGCGATTATCGAAACCACGACCAGCAACTCGACGATGGTAAAACCCATCGGGCGAAGCCGTCTGGCCGGCCCGGCTGGATTATCAATTCTGGATGAGCTAATGGACATGTCGTGTCTCCGTGACGCCCCGGGGGCGGCGGCGGCGAAAAAATCGCCGACCCGCCTCGGGGGCCAACCGCCCATTCTCCACCGCCCGCGTTATCCCGCCCGCCGGGGACGCGCCCCTTCAGGCGCGTCGGCGACGACGGGCGACGAGCGCCAGTCCGGCCAACCCCACGCCGGCCATGCTCGCCGGTTCGGGGATCAGCACGACCACCGAGCCCGCCCCGGTGATGTTCATGCCCGACGGGGCGGTGGCGGTGGTGTAGATGCCGGCCGACTGCGCCGAGCCGTTGAAGGAAAAGCTGCTGACCGTCAGGATGCCGGTCAATCCGCCCGTGGCCACCGTCGCGCCGGTGAACGCCGACAGAGAACTGACGGTTTCCAGCTTGGCGTTGAGGTTCAGCACGCCTGAACTGTTGAGCGTCAAGGCCGACGAGTCGACGATCTGGTTGGCGTTGGTGAGCGTCACGGTGTCCGTCCCGGTCCCGTCGCCGATGGTCAGATCCCCGGCGATGGCGTTCACGCCGGCCGTCTTGGCAAGCCGCAGCGTCCCGCCGCTGACCGTCGTCAGGCCCGTGTAGGTGTTGGCGGCACCGCTCATCAAGACCTGGTTTTTGTTGTCGGCATGAAGCGTAAGGCTGGTGATGTTCGATCCCAACACGCCGTTGAATTGGATCGACTCGCCGTTATCGGCGGAGCTGTTTGAACCATTGACGGTGACGGTGCCCGCCACGTTCACCCCGGCGAGCTTGACGGGTTCGCGCTGGGTACTGGTTCCACTGAGGTCGCTGGAGACGGTCAGGTTGCCCGTGCCGGTCAGTGCCCCGTTGAGTTGCACGCCAGTCTTGGCGTTGATGGCGCGGATGGTCATGCTGGTCGTGGCCACAACGGGCACGTTGACAATCAAGTTTCGGCCCGTGTTGGTACTGCTGCCGGTCCCCTGGATGAACGCCCCACTGGAGAATGTGATGCTGTTCCCGCTCCCGTTGTCATCGATCGTCCAAGTCTTGTTGTTGCCGCTGGACAGCACCTTAATGGTCGGGCTGATGTCCAAGGTGGTGACGACCCCGGAATTCGTCCCATTTCCCAGGGCGCTGTCCCCGGGATCCAACCCAGGATACCCCGAGCCCGAGGCGGGTACCCATTTGGAATTCGTGCTCCAATTGCCACTCGAGCTGCTGCCCCAGGTATAGCTCACTGCGGCCGCATGGCCCTTGGCACCCAGACTTCCGGTGATCGCCAAGGCGGCGGCGGACAACAGACAACGCGAAATCGTCGTTCTTTTCATTACGCTCTCCTCGATGCGTAAAACACTGGACACGGAACACTTTTCCCGAACCACCCTATTCATACCGTTCATTGCGCTCTCCTCGATGCGTAAAACAATGGACATGGAACACTTCTCCTGAACCACCTTATTCATACCACATTTATCCTTGCATTCCACGCCAACTTGCGACAAAATAGGGCGCAAATGCGTCGTCTTGACGGGCGGAATACCTATGGAAAAACTTCCCCGGATCGCGGTAATAGTCGATATGGTCGGCGGTTATGGCCGCCAGCTCTTGCTGGGGATCGCTCGTTACGCCAGCGAGCATCGGCCGTGGCTGTTCTTTGGCGATCCCGAGCGGGCCGTGGCACCGGTGGGGGATCGCTGGCGTGGCGATGGGATCATCGCCCAGGTGTTGGATGAGCCGATGCGCAAGGAACTGGCGCGGTTTCGACGGCCGCTGGTCAATGTTTCGACCCGCTTGCACGATCTGGACCTGCCCAGCGTCTTGCCGAACCATGACGCGGCGGGGGAACTTGCGGCGCAACACCTGCTCGAGAAAGGGTTCCGCGAGTTCGGCTACTGCGGGTTCGCCGGGCACGCCTATTCAGAGCAGCGTGGCGAGTCGTTCGTTCGGGCCGTCGAGGCCGCCGGGGGACGCTGCCGCGGCTATGCGTCGAACCCCGAGTCGATGACGCAAGGCAAATGGGCTCGGGAGGAGGCGGCGCTGGCCGACTGGATGCGATCGCTGCCCAAGCCCGTAGCGGTATTTTGCTGTAACGACGTTCGGGCCCGCCACCTGGCGCATGTGTGCCATGAAATGGGGGCGCGGATTCCCGAGGAGGTGGCCTTGCTGGGGGCCGACAACGACAGCTTGATGTGCGAGTTCACCACGCCGCCGTTGTCGAGCATCGACGTGGCGGTCGAGCGGATCGGTTACGAGGCGGCGGCGTTGCTGGACGGATTGATGGCCGGGGCGCCGGCACCGGATCGGCCGATTCGAATCGAGCCGCGCGGGGTGGTGGCGCGGCGATCATCGGACGTGCTGGCGATCTCGGATGCCGACGTGGCGCAGGCGCTGCGATTTATCCGCGCCCAGGCGATGCGCCCGCTGACGATCGACGAAGTGGCCGACGCGACCATGGTTTCTCGCCGCGCCCTGGAACGGCGATTCCGTGCCGTGATGGGCCAGAGCCTCGGCCACACCATCGCCTTGACCCGAGTGGACCGGGCCAAGGATCTGCTAGTCCACACGCCGCTGCGCACCAGCGAAATCGCCGAACGATGCGGGTTCCAGCATGTGCAGCATTTCAACGCCCTGTTCAAGCGATGGGCCGGCTGCTCGATGGCCGACTACCGCCGGCGGCATCGGTGAGGTCGGATTCATCTCCACTCTTGCCGGTCCGGGACGCCGAGGTCCTCGTCGGCTATTGATCAAACCGACGAGGACGACGGCGTTCTGAGTCATGCCGACAAATACTTCATCGCTCTGCGGAACAGCGGAACCGGTGACGTCCCCGTCGGCTGTTCATTCGGAAACCGTGTCAGAAAGGCCGGGGATGAATCAGTCGCTGAGGGCCTTGCCAGAGGCGAACTCATTGGGGTATGATCGGCAAGCGCGTGCAGGCACTGCGGCGCTCGCCGTGTTGGGCCAACCGTGGCGAGTTCTTCGCCCTTGGCGTGCGTGCGGCGCGGCAAGGCCGGGCGGTTGGCCGAAGAAAGCATCGAGTTCGCGGGCGTAATTCAGTGGTAGAATGCAGCCTTCCCAAGGCTGACGTCGTGGGTTCGAATCCCATCGCCCGCTTTTTCCATAACTAGCGCTGACTTCGCGTGTTGCGAAGACCCGCCTTCGGGCGGAGCGGCCGTAACCGATGGCCGGAAGCGAGTAGTAATACTCGTATCTACTCGCCTCCATAGCTCGGAGACGGCGCTATGCCCGCTCAGACCCCCAGCGCGATCGTTTCGATTCCCCCCACGAAATCCGCTGCCCCGCCGGCACGAATTCCCAAGCTCCGCCACCACAAGGCGACGGGCCAAGGGTACGTGCAGCTCGGCGCACGCTTCATCTACCTGGGTCGCTACGGCGACCCGGCGACGCTCGAGAAATACCACCGCACCATGGCCGAGTGGATGGCGGCTGGCCAGCAGTTGGCCGTGCCCGCCGAGCACATGACCGTCAAGGAGCTGCTGGCGCGCTTCTGGGTCTGGGCCGAGGGATACTACGGCGACGGCCCCGAGGCCTACGAGCTTTCCAAATACCGGCGGGCGATGAAGCCGCTCAAGGCGCTCTACGGCCAGAGCCGCGCCTGTGCCTTTGGCCCGGTGGCTCTGCAGGCGGTCCGGCAGCGGATGATTGAGCTGGGCTGGTGCCGCCCGACGGTCAACGCCATGACCATCCGCGTGCGCAACATCTTCCGCTGGGCGACCAGCCAGGAGATCCTGCCGGCGACCATCTTCCACGGCCTCCAGTCCGTGACCGGCCTGCGCCATGGGCGCAGCGGGGCGCGCGAGAGCGAGCCGGTGCGCCCGGTCGACCGCCAGCTCGTGGAGGCAATCCGCCCCCACCTCAACCGCCAGGTCGCGGCGCTGGTCGATCTGCAATTGCTCACCGGCGCGCGGGGCGGCGAGTTGCTCAAGCTCCGCCCCTACGACATCGATCGTTCGCGGGCGATTTGGACGTTCACGCCCGATCAGCACAAGACCGCCCACCGGGGCAAGACACGCACGATCTATTTCGGCCCCAAGGCGCAGGCGGTGCTGCGACCGTTTCTGCTGCGACCCGGCGACGCTTACCTCTTCTCACCCGCCGACGCCGAGCGCGAGCGCCGTGAGGCCCTTTCCGAGCAGCGCAAGACGCCAGCTTCGTGCGGCAACCGCCCCGGCACCCACCGCTCGGACGATCCGCTCTGCTCGCCCGGGGCGTTTTACGCCCGCGGCACCTACCGCCAGTCGATCCATTACGCCTGCGACGCAACATTCCCGCCGCCAGAGGACCTGGCACGCAATCGCGTGCTCACCGGCAAGACGCGCACGCGCTGGGAGACGAAGGCTGAATGGCGCCAGCGCCTCGGTGATGCGAATTGGGCCCAGCTCAAGCGCTGGATCAAGGAGCACCGCTGGCGGCCGCACCAACTCCGCCATACCGCGGCCACCGAGATCCGCCGGGAGTTCGGCCTTGAGGCGGCGCAGATCGCGCTGGGCCACTCCTCGGCCCTGGTGACCGAGGCCGTCTACGCCGAGCGAGATGCGACCAAGGTGGAGCAGGTGATGATGAAGATCGGATAGTCATTCCGACGGCCCTCCAAGAGGTCGCGGCGTCGCCCACAACACCGCCCCCGCGACCATATTTGTTGCGCCCGCGCAGGGGCGCGGGGGGCGGGTGGCCCACCGCCCACATCGAGCCTGGCGACAGCAGGGAA
>JBBQNJ010000034.1:0-47988 GCA_038329845.1 Tepidisphaerales bacterium
GATTTTAAGCGGTTCGTCGGGCTGCAACTCGTGTTTGGACGCGAAGACTTTGCTGATCTCGAAAATGCGCGCGCGCGTGCGGCTGTTGTTGACCAGCACGTTTAAAAGTGAAGGAATCAGTGACGTGCGAAGCTGCGTGTAATCTTCGGTGAGCGGGTTGCGCAGCGTCACGGCGGGTATTTCATTCGTTAGCGCGGCGCGCGACGCGGCGGCAGCGTTTTCCAACGAATAGGTCACGATTTCGTTGAGTCCGCAGCCGAGCAGGGCATTGCGCGCTGCTTGTTGCTGGCGTTGCCCGGCATTGAGACCAGCGCCGGGCACGGCATTTTTCGGCAGCGTCGTGGGAATGTTGCCGTAGCCGTGAATGCGCGCCACTTCTTCGATGAGATCAATGTCGCGCTCGATGTCGCGGCGGTGCGTCGGAACGATTACGTTTACGCTGTCGCCGACTGTTTCAACTGTGAATCCAAGCCGTTGCAAGGCGCTCACGATTTCGCTTTCGCCTAAATCAAGGCCCAAAACGGCGCGGCAGCGCGCGAAACGCAAAGTGACAAGTGCCGGTTCAACGATGCGCGGCGCCACATCAATGGTGCCTGCCGCGATTTGTCCACCGCTGCATTCGGCCAAAAGCTGCGCGGCGCGGTCGGCGGCGGCGATAACGCCGTAGGGGTTGACCCAGCGCTCGAAACGGCGGCTGGCTTCGGTGCGCATATTCAAAGCACGCGCGCCGCGACGAATGCGCGTCGGCGCAAAGTGCGCGCTTTCGAGCAAAATGCGCGTGGTTTTTTCGGTGACTTCGCTGCCATGCCCGCCCATGATGCCCGCGATGCAGATTGGCCCGCTGTCGTCGGTGATGAGCAGCACTTCTTCGTCGAGTTCGCGCTCTTGCTCGTCCAAAGTCACCAGTTTTTCGCCGCCACGCGCCCGGCGCACGATGATTTTGGGGCTGTGCAGTGTGTCGGCGTCGAAGGCGTGCAATGGCTGCCCGGTTTCGAGCATCACGTAGTTGGTGACATCGACCACGTTGTTGATCGGGCGAAGGCCGACCGCCTCGAGCCGCCGTCGCATCCACTGCGGGCTTGGCGCAATTTTCACGCCCTGGATCACCCGCGCGGTGTAATGCGGACAGAGTTCGGTCGCCTCGATGGCCACCGTCGTGGCCTGCGCCACCGGCGGGGGAGACTGCGGCGCATCGGGGCGCGGCTCGATGAGTTTGCGATCCAGCAACGCCGACAGCTCACGGGCGATGCCGACATGCGAGAGGCAATCGCCGCGATTGCTGGTGATTTCAACGTCCAGGACCGTATCGTCGCCGTGGCGCTCGATCTGTTCGACGGGGAACCCGCCGAGGGTGAGCGCATCGGCCGCTCGCTGGGGGTCGAGAGGTCCTGGCAGGTACTCAGCGAGCCATTCGAGGCTGATTTTCATAGTGCAATTAGGGTCAAAAAGCGGCGAACCGGCGATCGGCCGCGGGAGTGGAAACAGGCGAGATCGCGAAGATCGTTCAGGGCGCCGGGGGTTGGTTCGCCCGCGAGTCGCCTTTTTCGTCGAAGTTCAGATCGACGAGTTGATCGGCCTGGGTGCCGGCGGCGCCGGCGTCGTTCTCAACGTGGAAATCGTCGATGATATCCCTGCCGCCGTTGCCCGATGACTCGACTTCCTCCAAGGCCTCGGCCTCGATGATCTCGCCGGCCTCGGCGATGTGCTGGGTCTGGTCGGGCTGAGGAACGGTTCCAGGCATTTCGATCTCGTCGCCCCCAGGCCCGGGCAGCGGCGGCGGCCGCAGCGTGGTGGGGTCGGCCGCGTATTCGCTGTCGTTCAACCCTTCGCCCGCGGCGGTGGCGGTGCCGGGATATATCGGCTGAAGGTCTTCTTCCGCGGGCGTGCCGTCGATTTGCGCCACGAAGATCACCGTGCCGATCATGACGGTGTCGCCGGCTTGCACGGGCGATTCCTGGACGCGCTGGCCGTTGACGTAGGTTCCGTTGGACGATCCGAGATCCTCGACGTGGAGCATCCCCTGGTCCTTGATGAAGCGGCAGTGCTTGCGGGAGACTTCGCCCAGGGGGATTCGCAAGTCGCAGTCCTCGCGTCGGCCAATGACGGTGACGTCGCGCGTGACGGAGAAACTGCGTCTCTCGCCGTCGGTCCTGAACATCACTAATACCACTTGCATACGGCGCCTCGCATAGCCAAGAGTAATCGGAGTTCGCGTCGCAGTCCCACCCCATGGGTTCAGCATCTTAACCTATCGCCGCGGGGGGATTAGGGCAAGGGGAAAGCGAGACCGCGCCGACGGTTGGGGTTTGCAGGGCAGGCACGTGGGGCGAAGACACGACGGCACGGAGGGAAAGCAAGTGGCACCGCCGCCCTCGGCGGTGAGGGGACAGGGAAGGACGAAGACACGGGATGTCCACGGACACCGACCCGGGCGGAAGAGACGCGATCGCCGGCAGGGGAGGATCAGGCGGTGGCGAGGGCTATGTCGCGCACATGGATTTTTCGGCCTTGGAACTCGACCGTGCCGTCTTTCAGGGCGAAGATCGTGTAATCGCTGCCAAGCCCGACATTGAATCCCGGGTGAAACTGCGTTCCCCGCTGGCGGACGATAATCGAGCCGGCGGTAACGAACTGGCCGCCGTAGGCTTTGATGCCGCGATATTGCGCGTTGGAATCGCGTCCGTTACGGGTAGAGCCTTGACCTTTTTTATGTGCCATGATGGACCTCGAGTGCGCCGGAACCCTCTGCAATGCAAATCCCCCGCATTTCTCCACAGGGGGGAAGGATTGTAGCCGAAGCCGCAGGAGCGTCAAGTGGGGAAGGGAGAGAGGATGAGATGATAAGGGCGAGAGGGCGAGAGGGTGGACGCGCGAGTGGGGAGGTCATCGGATGCCGGGGATGGCATCGAGTTGGCGGCGAAGGGGGTCGGCGGCGGGCTTGGCGGCGGGAGTCGGCGCCGCGGCGGGAGCGGGGGTCGAGAGGGCGCTGGCCTGGGGCAGGGTCAGGCGCTGTTCGCCGCGGAGAACGACGAGGGGCTGGCCGCGTTGAAACGCTTCGAGCGCCATGGCCTTGGCCAATTCGGGATCATTGAAGTCGCGGACGCGTTGAAGGCCGCCCTGAGTGCCGATCTCGACGATCAGGTCATTTCGCATCAGTCCGAAATGGGTTTGCATAGGTCCGCCGGCGACCAGGCCCGTGACGAGCAGGCCGGTGGCGCGATTCGCCGGCTCGGCGACCAAGGTGATGGATTGGGCGGTGGTCATCCCCGAGTCGTCCCGCCCGGCGAGTTGCTGCGCCTGCTGGCGGGCGAGATTTCCCTGATGGGCCACTCCGCCCGTGCCCCCGACGTACATGCTGAAAAGCCAGACCATAATGGCGACGGTGACGAGCAGTCCGACAAGTCCGAAAGCGATGCGCATGGGGCTCCTTGTGGTAGCACTGTAGTATAGGGCGCGAGGTGCCGGGGAGGGCGGATGAGGGGATGAGGGGATGAAGGGGTGGCAGGGAGATAAGGGGCAGGGCGAGAAGGCGTGGGGGGTGGGCTTCCCCACGAATGATGGGCGCGCCGGACGGACAGCAGAATGGCCGTTCAGAAGGAGCTTTCGCCATGGCACGAGGTAAGCTCACGCCCTCAATTACTCACCCCCTCACGCATTCACGCATTCACGCATTCACGCATTCACCCGATCGGCTCAATTTCCCAGCAAGCCGCGCAGGTCGGCGAGGAAGACTCGGCGGGTGTCGCCTTCGAAGGTGGTGAAGGTGATGAATCGCCAGGTGCGGTCCCAGCAGGGGTGAGGATCGACGCGAAGCGTGCTGGGGGGATGCGGAGCGCGGGATTTGATTCGGATGATCTCGCGCACCTGGCCGCTGCGCAGATCGACCCAGCGAAGCGGAGTCGAACCGTCGTCGCCGGTCCAGCGTTCCCCGGCGTAGCAGTCGGTCAGCAGGTGCTGGCCATCCGGATGGATCGTGGGGTGGCCGCTGCCGACGGTGTCGGCCAGGAGCGGGCGCAGGTCGCCGCCGGTGGCGTTGCAGCGGACGAAGCGCAGTTCCCGCGGCGGATCGGCGAACCCGCCGAGGTTCATCGACAGGGCGTTGCCGTCGGGAAAGAAGTTGATGTGGTGTCCGCCGTGGTCCCAGGCCGGCGGCGGGACGGCCGAGGCGAGTTCCGAGCCGTCGAGGCGAGAGGTGTAGATGCCGAAGGTCAGGCCCGAGGCGTGTTTGTTTCCGATCGGCTCACCGGGACCGGGCCAGTCGGCGCGGATGCAGCGCAGGGTGAACAGTAGGCGGTCGCCGCTGGGGGCGAACTTGCCGTGGAACGCGAAGACGCGCCAGTCGTCGGGGTTTTCGATCCCCAACTCGTGGCCGAATCGCTTAATGATGTCGGCGAGAGAGTGCAGCAAGCGGGATTCGCCTGTATCGGTGTTGGTCAGCCACACGCCGTCGTCATGAGGCGCGCCGCGGCGGGCGGGGATGTGCGATTCGGGGACGACCACGCCGTAACCGCGCTGCGTTCGGCACATGAGGCGCGGGTTGGTCCCGACGATCCATTTGCCGTCGGGAGAGGCCTGGTAGATCGGACCCTCGAGACGACGGCGCTGGCCGGTAAGCGGGTCGAGCCGGACCGTGTGCGGCTGCCATGTTTGCGGATCGATATCGCTGAACAGCAGGCAGTGATCGTCGGCGCCCCAGTTGACTTGGGCACCGAGCTGGGGTTCCCAGCCGATGGTGGTGGCCACGGTTCGCTCGGTGCCGGCGTGGAGGTCGATCAGCACGATTTCTCCGGCATCCCCCGGTTCGTTCAGGCGGGTCTCGAAGGGCAGCCGGAAGCAGGCGACGTATCGGCCCGAGGGGCTGATCGCCGGGGTGTCGAAAAACCGGACGATGCATCCGCCGCGATCGGGGGTGAGGTTCCAGACGGGAACGGCGGGATCATGGGCGGTGTAGCGGGGGAAACGCGAATGGACGATCAGTTCGGGTTGGGTCATGACGGGCGGAATCTTACCGCATCGCCGCCGTCGATCGCAAAGGAGCGGTGGGCGGGGGAGTTTTTTACAACGAAGGCTCGAAGGAAACCAAGAAGAACAGAAGGGCTTTTTCTTCGCGACCTCGCGACTTCGCGTTTAATTTTCCTTGCCGGGTCGAGAAGCCATTGCGCGGGGTGAAAAAGCGGCGGGAGGTCGATGCAGGGCGCGGAGGAATTCCATTCAGGCGCAGAGTTGCCGGCGGAGGGCGTTGATGGGGGTAGCGGGCGGGATCGCCGCAGGAGCGGCGGGAACGGCGCCGGCGTAGTTGACGGCGGCGAGCAGCTCGATGCGGCGGACGGGTTTTTGCACGGTGGCTTGAATGGCGCCGGAGTGCAGGCCGGCGATCACCCGCCCCAGGTCGCTATAGCCGGTGAGCATGATTCGGCGGACCTCCGGCCGGGCGCGGCGAAGGGCCTCGAGCAACGTCAATCCCGAACCGTTTGCGACGGTCTCTTCGGCCATGACGACATGGATTGCGCGCGATTCGGCATCGGCGTCGATCAGACCCATCATCTGGCGGGGATCGCGGGAGGCAACGATGTCGTACCACGGCAAGGCCGCGGCAATCTCCCGCAGGACGATGGCATCTTCAGCCAATGCGATGAGTTTCGCTTTGCCCACGCGAACGACGCCTTTCTGTTGGACGGCGGGATTGCCGGAACGATTCACGCAGGTTCCAAGGCTTGGCCGGACTCTTAAAACACCCATCGCCCGGCACTGCTGTTATCGAACCGTGCGGCGGACTTCTTGAATCGGTGGGAGTCGTTACGACGGGGAACGAAATCGCGGGGATTAGGACATTCTTCTATTGTTTTACAAGTCCGGGCGATCGTCCGTCGCCGGGGGCTTGATCTGTTTGACGATCCGGCCGAACTCCTGCGCGACAAGCTGTTCGGCGACGATCACCTCGTTGGCACCGTCGCGGGCGGCTTGAAGACCGCCGGACATGAAACTGCAGCGGGCAAGAATGCGCAGGTTGGGATTGCTCGCCCTCGCGGCCCGCACGGTTTCGAGCGAGGCGGCCTGGTCGGGAAGGGTGATCGCCAGCAGCCAGGCACGGGAAAGTCCGGCCCGCTCGAGGACGGCTGGGTCGCGCGAATCGCCCAGGACGAACGGGATGCCAATCGGGGCGCATCGCTCGGCGGTGCGTTCGTTGAGTTCCACGACCACCATCGCCACGCCGCGCGACTTCAACTGATCGGCGACGACGCGCCCGCTCAGCCCGTAGCCGACGATGATCGCGTGATTGCTTAGCCCTTGCGACATGCGAACGCCTTCGCGGAGCGGGGGCGGGGCGGAGAATAGACCCAAACCGGCGACGGTCGCGGTTTACCGGTCTACTTCACCCATCACGATGTCGATCGACCCGATGATCGCCGGGACATCGGCCAGCAGCACATTGCGGCATAACTCCCCGGTGATCGCCAGATTAATAAACGATGGCCCGCGGATCTTCACCCGGTAGGGAATCGGTCCGCCCTGAGATTCGATGTAGAAGCCCAAATGCCCGCGGGGGTTTTCGTATTCGCAGTAGACTTCGCCGGGGGGGACTTTCATCGCCCGCGGCAACTTGGCGCGGAACGGCCCGGCGGGGGTGTCGCGGATCACCTGGCGAAGGATGCGAACCGACTGCTTCATCTCGAGCATCTTGACCCAGTAGCGGTCCCAGCAATCGCCCAAGGCGCCTTTTTCGCCGGTGCCGATGCAGACATCGAACTCGAACCGGTCGTAAATGCTGTAGGGCCGGGTGCGGCGAAGGTCCAGGGGGATGCCGCTGCCGCGGATCATCGGTCCGCTTAAGGCGTAGCGGATGGCTTGTTCGCGGCTGACGACTCCGACGTTGGCGGTGCGCTTGATGAAAATGTGGTTGAAGCTGAGCAGGTCGTTGTATTCGTCGATCTTCGGCTCGAAATAGTCGAGGAACTCGGTGAGTTTATCGTAGAACCCGGGCGGGAGATCCCAGGTGACTCCCCCGACGTTGATGTAGGACAAGGTGAGGCGGGCGCCGCACAATTGTTCGAACAAATCGAGGATGTATTCGCGTTCGCGGAAGGCGTAGAGAAATGGGGTGAAGGCCCCCATGTCCAGCCCATAGGTTCCGAAGCTGACTAGGTGCGAGGCGATTCGGTTCAGTTCCGCGGCCAGGATGCGGAGGTATTCAGCGCGGGCGGGGACCTCGACGTTGGCCAGCTTCTCCACGGCCATGGCCCAGGCGTGGTTGTTGTTCATCGCCGCGAGGTAGTCCAGGCGGTCGGTGTATCCGATGTACTGGTAATAGGCTAGATTTTCGGCGATTTTTTCCTTCGAGCGATGCAGATATCCCAGGTGGGGCACCGCCTCGAGAACCATTTCGCCATCGGTTCGCAGCACCACCCGCAGCACGCCGTGGGTGCTGGGATGCTGCGGCCCCATGTTGACAAGCATCTCCTCGCTTTCGACATCGACCGATTCGTCGAGGCCGCCGGGGGCGATGCCGTAGGCGATCGTCTTCATCTCCGTGCCGGTGGCGGCGCCAAGTTGCCCGAGACTCATAAGCGCAAATCCGTAGGTGAGGCGGGGGATCGCCCGCGACTGTTCTGATCCATAGCGCGACTGCGATTGTAGTCAATGCCGCCCGCGGCGGTAGGGGGATGCCCCCCCTTGCGCATGTAGGTTTTTTACCGCGACGCCAGAGCGGTGTGGCTGAGGTGGTTGGGTGGTCGATCCGGCCAAGGGGTGGGTGTCAGATGCTGCGCTATTGGCGGATGCCCGCCGAGTAGGGACATGCCAAGGGGTCGGACATGCCAAGGGGACATGCCAAGGGGTCGGGACATGCGAAGGGGTCGGGAGTCTTCGATTGCGATCCCAGCTCCGCGCGGATGAAGATTCCCGACCCCTTCGTCCTTTCGCTGCCGAAGCATGACTCCCGACCCCTTCGGTTCCCCGGTTCCCCCCACAAAAATAGGACGCGCCGCCAATTTGTCCGACCCGCCAACGTCCGACCCGTGTTATTCGCCAATAAACCCGGATTTTCAACTCGCGCATCCGGAAATTTATCCCGCGCATCGGGAAATTTATCTCGCGCATCCGGAAATTTATCCCGCGCATCCGGAAATTTATCTCGCGCATCCGGGAATTTATCCCGCGCATCCGGAAATTTATCCCGCGCATCCGGAGATATATCTCGCGCATCCGGAAATTTATCTCGCGCATCCGGAGATAGAACTCGCGCATCCGGAGATAGAACTCGCGCATCGGGAGATAGAACTCGCGCATCGGGAGATAGAACTCGCGCATCCGGAAATCTTTCTCGCGCATCCGGAGATAGAACTCGCGCATCCGGAAATTTATCCCGCGCATCCGGAGTTATAACTCGCGCCTCTGGAGTTTAGAACCGCGCATCGGGATGGGAGAGTCGCGCCTCTGGAGAATTGTCTTCTGTAGCGATCGGGGGTTGCCCGGAAATCCGGACCGCCGCCGCCTTGGCGCAATTCACCGCCCACTTCCGCGTAGGTATCCTCATCGGGTATACTCCCCGCGCGCGCATCACTCGGGTGGGTGAATATGGTCTTAGACCTTGTCGGCCGACAGCTTGGCGATTACCGCATCCTCTCGCCCATCGGCGCTGGCGGCATGGGGCAGGTATTTCTGGCCGAGCATGTTCACCTGCGCAAGCAATACGCGCTGAAGGTCTTGCCCCCGGAACTCTCGCGCGATCCGGGCTTCGTCGCCCGCTTCCATGATGAGGCGCGGGTGATGGCCGACCTGCGCCATCCGCACATCGTGCAGGTTCACACGATGAGCCATGCCGATGGGTTGTACTACCTGGTGATGGACTACATCGTCGGCCCCGGCGGTACATCGCGCAGCCTCCAGGACCATCTCGCCGAACAGCCCAACTCGCGCCTGCCGGAGCAGTCGGTGGCCAAATGGGCCAGGCAGGTTCTGGAAGCTCTGAGCTATGCCCATGGCCGCGGCGTCATCCATCGCGACATCAAGCCCGCCAACCTGCTGCTCGATGCCCAGGAGAATGCCCTGCTGACCGACTTCGGCCTGGCCAAGGCGGTGGGACGCGAGTTCATCCTTTCGCAGATTCATAAAACCCAGCAGACTGACACCCCCAAGTCGCACCTTCAGTACCCCGGCAGTCCGCTGGACACGCTGGATATCGCGAGGACCGTCGCCGTGCCCAGGGGCCCAACAGCGCCAACCCCGGCGGCTTTGGACACTCTGAACGGTGTTGCCACCTTCTCCCCCGGCGGCCCGGGCACCGGTGGCCGGATCAGCGCTGGAAGCATCCTGGGCACCTATGACTACATGGCGCCCGAGCAGCGTGAAGGCGGAGAGATCACCGCCCGCACCGACCTGTACGCCATCGGGGTGTTGCTCTATCGCCTGCTCACCGGCAAGCGTCCTTCGGGTCGCGTGCGCGATCCATCCCAAGTGGTGCCCGGCTTGTCCGAGGCATGGAACGAGCCGGTGATGCGCTGCATGGAGGAAACTCTCGCCAACCGCTACGAATCGGCGGAGGAGATGCTGGCGGATATGGGCGAAGTGCTTGGGCAGGCTCGCAACCTCAGTTCAGGGGCGCCTCCACGGCAGTTGCCGAAGCAAGAGGCGGCCCATCGTCGCGTCCCACCGACGACGCCAATGGTCTTGGCCTCAACGGCTGTGGCTCCCCGCACGTTCACCAACTCCATCGGGATGAAGCTGATCGAGATCAAGCCGGGTGAGTTCACGATGGGCAGCCCCGAAACCGAGAAGGATCGCGAGGACGATGAAACGCAGCACAAGGTGAAGATCACCAAGCCGTTCATGCTGGGGGTGCATGAGGTGACGCAGAAGCAGTGGCAGGCGGTGATGGGGAACAACCCCAGTTACTTCAAGGGGGACGACCTGCCGGTGGAGACGGTGTCGTGGGACGATGCGACGGAGTTTTGCCGGAAGCTGAGTGAGAAGGAGGGGAAGAAGTACCGGCTGCCGATGGAGGCGGAGTGGGAGTATGCCTGCCGTGCCGGCACGACCACGCCGTTCCATACGGGCCGGACGATCGGCACGGCGCAGGCCAACTATGACGGCACATCCACCTATGGGAGCGGCGTGGTGGGGGTGTATCGCCAGAAGACCACACCGGTCGGCTCGTTCCCGCCCAACGCCTGGGGGCTGCACGACATGCACGGCAACGTGTGGGAGTGGTGCGGCGATTGGTACGGCCCCTACCCGGCGGGCGATGTCACGGACCCGACCGGACCAACCAACGGCGACGGCCTCCGCGTGCTGCGTGGCGGTGCCTGGGGCAGCAATCCGGGGTTCTGCCGCTCGGCCTTCCGCGGCTGGGGCGGTCCTGGCTGCCGGTACGACGGCGGCGGCTTCCGGGTGGCGGTGTTGGCGGCGGGCGTGGACTTTCCTTAACCCTTTGCCCTTTGTCCTTTAACCCTTTGCCCTTCCTGGGACCTAAAAGGTGACATCCACCGTTTCCGTGCCGGGCAGAAAGGAAGGATGTCACAAATGCCATTCATTTAACTTAAAAACGGTGGGAAAAGCCGCCGTTATTGGCCCGAGACCGCAGTTGAGTTTGCCGGCTTTGGCCCGTAAGTGACGGGCATTCGGGACGTGCTTGTTTTTCGAGTGCGGGATTGGTTGGGCCAGCCCGGGCATGGGGCTATAATCGCGCTTGGAATGCCCCGACGACCGATTCAGCAACTCTCGGCCTCACTCATCAACCGCATCGCGGCCGGCGAGGTCATCGAGCGGCCCGCCTCGGTCGTCAAGGAACTCATCGAAAACGCCCTCGACGCCGGCGCCGCCTCCATCGCCGTCGAGATCGAAGACGGCGGCCGCGAACTGATCCGGATCATCGACGATGGCGCCGGCATCCCCGTCGATGAACTGCCGCTGGCCTTCGCCTCGCACGCCACCAGCAAACTCACCTGCGACGACGACCTGTTCGGCATCGCCACCATGGGCTTCCGCGGCGAGGCCCTGGCGAGCATCGGATCGGTCTCCCATGCCCGTATCGTCAGCCGTCCGCCCGACCAGCCCCTGGCGTACGAGATCGTCTGCAAAGGCGGCGACTTGGGCGATCCCCAGGCCGCCGCCGGCAACGCCGGAACCGTCATCGAAATCCGAAGCCTCTTTTTCAACACCCCCGCCCGACGAAAGTTCCTCAAGGGATCCGCCACCGAATTCGGCCACATCTCCGACGCCGTCCTGCGCCTGGCCCTGCCCTACCCGCGCATCTCGTTCAAACTCACCCACAATGGCCGACTCAACCTCGACCTGCCCGCGGCCGACCCCGACTCGCGCCTTCTCGCCGCCTGGCCCGCCGAATTCCACGAACAACGCCTGGCCCTCCAGACCCGCGACGCCGAACTGCGGCTCACCGGCCTGATCGGCCTGCCCGAACTGGCCCGGCCCACCGCCAAATATCAGTATCTCTACCTCAATGGCCGCGTCATCCGCGACAAGTTCATCCAGCATGCCCTGCGTGAAGCGTATCGCGGGCTCACCGAACCCGGCCGTTACCCCGCCGCGATCCTCCTGCTTGAAATCCCACCCGCCGATGTCGATGTGAACGTCCATCCCACAAAAAGCGAAGTCCGTTTCCGCGATTCGGGCCGAATCCACGGCCTGATCCTCTCGAGCGTGCGCGAGCGCCTGCTCGGCACCGACCTGTCCCCCTCGGCCGTCCCCGGCGACGACACCACCGATTCCCCGGCCGCCGATGAGCAGCGCCAGGACATGCGCACCCGCCTGGCGGCGTTTTTCCGCGAGCCTGCGCCCGATTCACCCGATGTCGATTCCCCCGCCGCCGACCATCCCGCCGCCTCGCCGTCCTGGTCGCTGACCGGTTCGGCCGCGCCCGCGCCGCGGCTGACTTTTCGACCCCCATCGCCCGCCCTCGTTCCCCCGCCCGCACCGCCAGGATCCACGGCCATCCCCGCCGCAACGTCCATCCCTTCCCCGGCGTCCATCCCGCCCGCGGACTCATCCCCGCCCCCCGCGCACCCCGCCTCTCTGGCTCCCTTTGCCCCCGCATCGGCGATCCAACTCCACAACAGCTACCTCGTCGCCGAGACCGACGATGGCATGGTCATCATCGACCAGCACGCCCTGCACGAGCGGATCATGTACGAAGAGCTGCTGGCCCGCATCAGCCGCGGACCCCTCGAGTCGCAGCGCCTGCTGCTGCCCGAAACAATCTCCGCAAGCCCGCGCCAATTGGCCCTGCTCGAACAGATTCAACCCCTGCTCGCCAAACTCGGCATCGAAGCCGCCCCCTTCGGCCCCGACAGCGTCGCGGTCCATTCCTTCCCATCGTTCCTCGATAAGCTCGAACCCGGTGTGTTCGTCCGCGAACTGCTCGAACGCGGCGAGCAGGAACTGCTCGACCTGCACCCCGAGGAAATGCTTCACGAATTACTCGACATGATGAGCTGCAAAGCCGCCGTCAAGGCCGGCGATCCGCTCACCCCGGGCGAAATCCAGGCCCTGCTCAGCCGCCGCGAGCTGCTCGACCGCCCCAGCAATTGCCCCCACGGCCGTCCCACCACCCTTCGCCTGTCCCTGCGCGACCTGGAAAAACAGTTCAAGCGCACCGGCTTCTAAACCCACCAGAAACCGTCCACAACATTTTCGGCGAGCGTTCGTTGCGTGTGCCTCGCGACCGAGGTGCCAACGGTCGCGTGACCGTTTCCGTCGCCCGCTGCTTGAACGACACATGGAACGGGCACTGGCGCACCGGCAAGATCGTCGACCTTGATCGGCGTTTATCCGCGTGCATCGGCGGTCCGTGCTTCAAGTCCTATAGCGCGTTCGCGGCTCGTGCGACACGGCCGCGAATCGTGAACCGCCGATAAACGCAGATCAACGCCGATCGGCGGAGCGTAGCGGTTGGGATTGCTCGCCTTCCCCGTCGCTGGGCGAAGAATCAAACCCGATCAGGATAAACAGGATAAACAGGATTCACGGGATCAGCTCTTTGGCCGGGTCCGGCCGCGCGGCTCAATCCTGTCTATCCTGGAAAGGACGAAGGGGTCGAAAGGACGAAGGGGTCGGGAATCTTCATCCGTGCGGAGATGGGATCGCCCTCGAAGACTCCCGACCCCTTCGCATTTCCTCCTTCGCATTTCCCCTTCGCATTTCCCCTGCGTGAAGCCGACATTGAGGACTAGTGCTTCGTCACACTTGCGTCTTGGGGTAAACTCTAGTGCATTACCCTAAAACCATTGTGTGACAAAGCACTCCTTTCCACCCCTGCCTATCGTCAGCATTCTCTGTAGCGCCACCATCGCCCAGCGCCGGGTCGAGTCATCCACGCGAATCTCGTTCACGACCTTACCGTCCACCAGCTTTTCCAGCGTCCAGCACAGGTGCCGCAGGTCGATGCGGAACATCGTCGTGCAAAGGCACTGGCAATCGCTCAGCACGACAATCGTCTGCTCGGGATGACGCTGCTTGAGGCGATTCACCAGGTGGACTTCGGTCCCGATCGCCCAGGCGCTGCCGGCGGGGGCGGCGTCGATCGTTTTGACGATCAACGCCGTGCTGCCCGATAGATCCGCCTTTTGCACCACGTCCCAACTACACTCCGGATGCACGATCACCTTCATGCCCGGATGATCGCGCCGGGCCGCGTCCACATGTTCGGGCCGGAACAACGCGTGGACCGAACAATGCCCTTTCCACAGCACAAAGTCGGCGTCGCGCAGTGCCTGCGGCGTGTTGGCGCCCAGTTCGGCGCTGGGATCCCACACCACCATCTTTTCCAGCGGATATCCCATCTCGTAAGCGGTGTTGCGGCCGAGGTGCTGGTCGGGGAAGAACAGCACTTTGGTCCGTCGCCCGTCGCCCGCCATGGCGCTGTCCGGGCCTAAGGCCCATTCCAGCACCTGCCGGCAATTGCTGCTGGTGCAAACCGCCCCGCCGTGTTCGCCGACGAACGCCTTGATGGCCGCCGAGGAGTTCATGTAGGTGATCGGAACGATCCGCTGATCCGGACAGGTCTCCTCGAGTTGAGCCCAGGCGTCGAGCGTCTGATCGAGACTGGCCATGTCGGCCATCGAGCAGCCGGCGCCCAGGTCCGGCAGGATCACGCGAACCGACGGCTCGGTGAGAATGTCCGCCGACTCGGCCATGAAGTGTACGCCGCAGAAGATCACGTACTCGATCCCCTTCTGCCCCGCGGCGGCGCGGGAAAGTTCGAATGAGTCGCCGGTGAAGTCGGCGAAGTCGATGACGGCATCCTGCTGATAATGGTGTCCGAGAATCACCAGCCGCGACCCGAGGGTCTGCTTCGCCCGCGAAATGCGCAGGCGAAGCTCCGGTTCGGTGATCTGTGTATAAAGTTTAGGCAGAGGTTGCTGCCAGGCTTGGGTCATACGAATGCCTCCTTTGGGCGGATAGCGAGCGATCTTTCTGAAGTTATACGCCCGCGCTGAGGCACGGGTCTACCGGGGGGAAAGATATTCGCAAACCCGCATCCAGGGGGAAATTATGGCCGGCCGCTAATCCGCGCCGATCGGGTCCGGACCGCGCCAACGCCGGTGCCCCGTCGATGCGCAGTGATATTTTCTCAACCTCTGGTCCGGATTTTGTCGAAGGGGCGTTGGGCTTGGTTCAACGGTCTGTGGAGACCGCCGCGATCGCGGCGGATTCTCAGACGCATCGAGCGCCCGAATTCTTTTATCCCGTTCGCGGGAAGGAGTCAGCATGTGGGTCCGTGAGCTTCTCTGTGCCGCCGCCCTCGCGTGCGGATTGGCTGTTCCCGTCATTGTCATCGCCGAAGAAGCTGCCCCGGGCGCCCGGCCGGCGGTAAATAACGGTGCCTTCGGAATCGCCGGGGGCGTGGATTACGCTACGTCTTATTTCTTCCGCGGCTACAATCAGGAGGACATCGGCGCCATCGTGCAGCCGTACGCGACGCTGACATGGAAGCTGGCCGAGACCGATTCGTTCACCCTGAGCTACTACTTGGGAACGTGGAACAGCCTGCACAGCGAGCAGACGCTGAAAGTCAGCGGCCCGGCAGTCTGGTACGAGTCGGACTTCTACACCGGCGTGGATATCAGCTTCGGCCCGATCACACTGGGCGCGATCTACACCGCCTACATGTATCCCAACGGATCATTCGGGACGATCCAGGAAGTCGGCTTCAAGGCGACGTTCGATGACACTGAGCTTTGGAAAAAGGCCAATGTTCCGGTGGCATTCAAGCCGTACGCGGCGTGGTATTTCGAGGTGCAGGACTCGAACGGTCCGACCGATCAGTACATTGAGGTGGGCGTGGCGCCGAGCTTCGCGATTCCTAATGTACCGCTGGCGTTATCGGTTCCCATGGCGCTGGGACTCAGCCCCGATGGATACTACATCGACTCCAGCGGACACAACGACTTCTTCGGATACGCCTCGATCGGCCTGACCGCCAGCTACACGCTTCCGGTTCCGGCCAAGTTCGGAAGCTGGTCGATCGTCGGCGGAGTGCAATATATCTACCTCTTCGCCGACAGCGCCCAAAACGCCAACGACGGCGGGACCAACGATGAACTGCTCGGCAAAGTTGGCCTGGCGTTCTCGTACTGACCGCTCGTCTGCCCCAGCAAGGATGGAAGAACCCGTGGGTGGCGCGATCGCAAGATCGTGCCACCCATGGCGTTTGCAGCGAGGTGACAAATCACCCGTCCGCCCCGATTCTCCGTGAGAGACGGCGCTCTGGT
Source organism: Tepidisphaerales bacterium (assembly GCA_038329845.1). Classification (GTDB taxonomy): domain Bacteria; phylum Planctomycetota; class Phycisphaerae; order Tepidisphaerales; family Tepidisphaeraceae; genus JBBQNJ01. The sequence continues at coordinate 15,726 of JBBQNJ010000034.1, forward strand.
GATAGGCCGCTGAGCAAACCGCCGGCGATCAGCCCGCGGCCTCGGCCAACGCGACGATCGCGGCGCGAACGTCGGCAAATCGGTTCGGCCCGGCCTCGCGCTCGATGATCAGCGGGCCGGTGTATCCGACCGAGTGCAACGCCGACAAAAACGCCTTGGGGTTCACCTGCCCGGTGCCGAACGGAACTTCGGTTCCCCAACGCGTTCGCGGCTGATCCGACAGCACCGCATCCTTCACATGCACATGACGGATGTGGCGATCGAGGATGCCGATCGCCTCGATCGGGTCGCCCACGCCATATAGAATCATGTTCCCCGGGTCGAAGTTCACGTGGACGTTGCGGCTGTTCAAGTCATTGAGAAATTGCAGCAGGTTCGGCGCCGTCTCCTGGCCGGTCTCCAGCAGCACGCCGATGCCCTGATCCGAATACGCCGCGGCGATCTCGCGCAGGCGAGAAATCAGAACCGTGTACGCCGGGTCGCTGCTGGGAGGAATGAAGCCCAGGTGAGTCGAGACCTGATCAATCGCCATTTCCGCCGCGGCGAGGCCGGCGGCGAGCGCGCGTTCACGTCTGACCGGCCACAATCCATCGGGCACGAGGCCGCCGCTCTCGCGGATGGCGGCGATGGTCGAATAATCCTCGCCGGCAAACCCGATCATCCCCGCGGTGGTGACGATGCCCGCATCACGCAGGAACCGGACCTGCTCGAGGCGCTGGTTCGAGTCCAGCTCGAGCAACGGACCCAGGGCCAGTTGCACATGCCCGATCTCCAACTCGCGCATCCGGTCGGCAAGCTCCGCGAGGTTGGCGCATCGCAACGACCAACTGCAAACACCGATAGTGTGGCCCGCAATTTCCATATCCGCCGATGGTAGGCAAACTCTGCGGTGCGGGAAAGACGCACTCGACCGAATCATCACATGCGCTCGAGCGCGGGATCGACGAGCGCCGATGCATCCGCTGCCGCCGCCGCCAAGGGCCGAGGAATTTCCTTAAACTCATATCGCAGATAACGCTTTTTCATCCACCGCACGCCGAACAGGTCCGTGATCCCCACAAACGCGCGATTCCCGAAACCGTACTTGGCCGTCCCGGCGAAACGGGGCGAATGCTTCACCGGTGTCTCGAGTACCGTCCCCCCGCGCATCTTCACCAAGGTGGGAAAATAACGATGGGCCCCGCGGAACAGCTTGATCTCCTTGATCGCCTCGGCCCGGTAGACCTTGAGGCTGCTTGCCGAATCCACCACGGTCTCCTCGGTAATCCAGTTGCGGATGCGATTGGCCATGCGGCTTTGCCACCGCCGAAACGACGTGTCCTGCCGATCTTTCCGCCAGCCGGTCACCATGTCCATTCCCTGCTGCTCCAGCATCGACAACAATCGGGGAATCTCCTCTGGATCGTTCTGCAAATCAGCGTCGATGGTGGCGATGACCTCGCCGCGAGCGGCGGCAAAACCGGCCTCGAAACCGGCGCTCTGGCCGATATTATTTTGCATCCGAAGCACCCGCAACCAAGGCCGGGTCGGCATCGCCTCGGCGAGCAGTCGTGGCGTGTCATCGCCGCTGCCATCGTCGATAACAATCACCTCGAAACTCCGGCCTAGCGATTTCATCGCCCCTTCCACCCGCTCGAACAACGTCGGGATGTTCTCCTGCTCGTTGTAACAAGGGATCACCAGCGAAAGATAAGGTTGCTCGGTCATGTTCCGATGCATCTTCGGCCACGAACCCGGCGATTTCCAGTCGGGCCGCTGGCGAACCGGACTTTTTACTGACACGATAGGCGCATGATCGCGGTCCCGGCGTCCCGAAACGACACTCTGGAGCAACTGGCCCACGGCCCGCTGGACGTGCTGGTGATCGGCGGCGGAATTCTCGGCAGCGGCGCGGCCCGCGATGCGGCCCTGCGCGGATTGCGGGTAGGACTGATCGAGCAGGCCGACTTCGCTTCGGGCACCAGCAGCCGCTCCAGCCGGCTGCTACACGGCGGACTACGATACCTCGCCCAGGGGCGCATCGGACTCGTTCGCCAGGCCGGGCGAGAACGCCTGATCCTCCGCCGAATCGCCCCGCACCTCGCCCGCCCCCTCGAGTTCATCTTCCCCATCTATCGCGGCGGGCAGTGGCCGAGTTGGAGCATGGGCATCGGCGTGCGGGTGTATGACTGGATTTGCGGCAACCGCGATGATGAACGCTCCCGGCGATGGGATGTCCGCCAAACCGTCGAGGCTCTGCCGGGCATCCGGCAAGATCGCCTCGAGGGCGCGGTGCGCTATTTCGATGCGATCACCAACGATTCGCGGCTGGTGATCGACACGCTGCACTCGGCGGTGAATCATGGGGCGCTGGCGGCGAACTATCTGCGATTCGTCGATGCCCGCTGGCAGTCGCAGCGCCGGCGCTGGACGATCCGCGTACGCGACACGCTCACCCAGCGGCAGTTCGACCTCGACGCCGCCGTCATTCTCAACGCCACCGGCCCCTGGGCGGATCAGCTTGTCCACAGTTCCGTGCGGCTTCGACGAACCAAGGGGGTGCATCTGGTGATCGATCGCGCGCGCCTGCCGGTCGAGCAGGCGGTGGCGATGGCCGCGGGCAGGCGAATCCTCTTCGCCATTCCCTGGGGCGCTCGGCTGATCCTGGGCACGACCGATACCGACTTCGACGGCGACAACGCCCTGGTGCGGACCGAACCGGCCGATGTGAACGAGATTCTCGAGGTCGTCAACAGCGCGTTTCCATCGGCGCGGCTGGTTCCCGCCGACGTAAAGGCGACCTGGGCGGGCGTGCGGCCATTGATCGCGGGGATCGGCCGGACCGGCGAGCCGTCGGACATCTCGCGGGCCCATCTGCTGCGCTGGAGCCGCGAAGCCTGGCTCGATGTGGCCGGGGGAAAGCTCACCACCTATCGCCTGATCGCCGAGCAAGCGATCGAGCGGGTCGTGCGGTTCCTGGATCGCCCAGCGCCGCCGAGTGAGTCGGATCGGATTCCCCTGCTGCCAGCGCCGCCCGAGGGTTCGTCAATCGAATCCCCAGCGCCGTCGCTGCGGCTCGTGCGAATGTTCTGCCGCGAGGAGTGGGCGACCCGGCTGGACGACGTGATGATCCGCCGCACGAGCTGGCGCTACTCCCGCGACGATGCCGACGAACTCGCCGAACAGGTGTCGCGCTGGATGGCCGAGGAACTCACCTGGTCCGAATCGCACCGAGAAGCCGAGCTGGCGCGCTATCGCGCCCTGCCCGGCTGAACGAACCGCCCCGCCTGTCGCACCTTCGGCAAACGAGCAAAGGGAGCCAAGGGCTGAGTCATCCCAGGTTTCCCGGCAGGTTTTCCGAACGAAGAGTCGAAGGGGCCGTCGTCGTTCCGCAGAGCGCTGACGTATTCGCCGGGCGTGACTGGTAAAGCCCCCGTCTTCATCGGCATGGCCAGAAGCGATAAGGGGACATTCAGAATGCCATTCAATTAACGTGAAAGCGGCTGGGAAAGCCCGCCTTATCGGCCCAAAACTGGCAGCCGGACGGGCAGGGATGAAGTCCATGCCGATCGAACTGACCGTCGCCTATGCGCCATCCGGTCAACGCGCCGATTCCGCCGTCGGCTTCTGGGTCAACAGGGACACCACGATCAGCGTGATGAAACTGAGCGGAATGGAGATGATCCCCGGGTTGTTCAGCGGGATCAGCGCCTTTTCCGGGTCCAAGCCGTAGCGACCGTAAAACTCCGGGGAGACCAAAATGATGCCCAGGGACGCGACGATCCCCACCACCACCGACGCGGCGATTCCCTTGGCGGTGGTCTTCTTCCAAAACAGCATCGCGATCATCGCCGGCATGTTGGCCGACGCCGCCACCGCGAACGCCAAGCCCACCAGGAACGACACGTTCACGCCCCGGAAAAGGATCCCCAGCACGATCGCCACGATCCCCACCCCGAACGCGGCCAACTTGCCGGCGCGGATCTTCTGCTGCTCGGTGAACTCGATTCGGGCATAGCGGTCGAGGATGTCGTGAGCGACCGCGCCCGATGCGGCCACGATCAGACCGCTGACCGTTCCCAACACCGTGGCGAACGCGATCGCCGAGATGACGGCGAACAGCACCAGCCCGAACGACCGGGCCAACAACGGCGCCGACATGTTGTCGGACAAGGGGTTCACCGTCCCGCTGGCCATGGCGCCGAGGCCCATGTACAGCGTCAGCACGTAGAAAAATCCGATGGCGGCGATGGCGACGATGGTGCTCTTGCGGGCCGCGGCCGGACTGGGGACGGTGTAATAGCGGATCAAGATATGCGGCAAGGCGGCGGTGCCGAAGAACAATGCCAACATCAACGACACGAAGTCGAACCGTTGCAGGAGCGATCCGTCGATCTTCAACTTCAGCCCCGGACGCATGATCCGGTTGCCGGGAACCTCGGTGGGGTAGTAAATCGTCACATCATCCCCGCTGACCGACGTGAGCTTGGCCGACTTCCAAAGGTTGGCGACGGTCTTCTCGTCGCCGATCTTGGCGAGGAAACTGAACGGGTTCAACGGCCCGGTCTCGGCTTCCTTGCCGGTCTTGCCTTCGATGCGCGCCAAGTTGCCGACCTGGCGAAGGTGGTTGGTCTCCGATTCCGGCGCGCCGTTGATCAGCGTGGCACCGGACGGGGTCTTGACGACCGATTGGACCTCTAGCAGCGCAACGCTCCCCGCCGTCGCATCAGCGCCCGGCTTGACCATCCACCAACCCGCCACGCCGTCCTTGGACATCTTGGCGAACCCGACGTGCTTGACCTCGTGGGCTTCCTCGAACGTCCACGATGGGTCGGAAGGGACGATCCGCTCCCCCGCCTGGGTCGCCGACATCGTCACCGGCGTGAGGAATGGAACCTGTCCGCCTTGGTCAGGGGTGGTGGTTAATCCGCGATACAACAACGCGATCACGAGGATAAACGAGAAGATGATCAGCAACCCGCCCTTGATGAACTGCACGTAGGTCGTCGAGGCCATACCGGCCGTGGCCACGATGGTGATGACGATCGCCCCCACCATGATCACGCCCCAATGGTGCGGGATGTTCAACAGCGGCTCGACCAACACCCCGGCCCCGACCATTTGCGGGATCAGGTAAAAGACGGAAACGACCAGAGTGCTGATGGCGGCGGTGAGCTTGATGGCCCGCGAATCGAACTTGAAGTCCAAGGCGTCGGTGAAGGTGTATTTGCCCAGGCGCTTCATCGGTTCGGCGATCACGAACAGCGCCACGATCCAGCCGGCCAGGTAGCCGATGGAATAGAGGAACCCATCGTAACCGCTGGTGGCGATCATGCCGCAAATCCCCAGGAACGACGCGGCCGAGAGATAATCCCCCGCGAAGGCGATCCCGTTGACCCCCCAATGGATCTGCCCGCCGGCGGCGTAATACCCGCTGGCGGACTTGGTCTTGGACCCCAGGTAAAAGGACATCACGAGTACGAACGCGACGAATGCGAAGAAAATGGTGATGGTCATGGGAGCAAATGGGGTTGGGACATTGTGTGGTTGATGCGGCACCGTCGCCGGTCGCCCGCGCGGTTCCGGCCCGCGACGATCCCCTGCGGGGCGTCGGCGCGGGCGGGTCAAGCGATCACGGCTCTTGCATCTCCACTTCGCGCTTGGCGCACATGCGGTTGTAGATCAGGGCCATGATCAACGACAACACGATCAGGCCCATCCCGTACACCACCGCCAAATTCAGCCCGAACGCCACCTTGGTTTCCATGATCTTCGGGTCGATCAGGTTGATGGCGACGAAACCGGCGTAAACCAAGGCGTAAAAAATGAACAATCGCATTCCGATCCGGGCCTTGTAGCCGGATGCGGGGTCTTTTCCGCTGGGGGTGGCGGGTTCGTGAAGCATTGGCGCGTTCTCCGCGGTCAAGGGTGACGAAAGGAAACGGTCAAGAAGTTCGTTTGGGTCGCGGCGCGGGATCCACCCCCGCCGTCGGCGACGATCACATCGCCGCCTTCAGTCCGATCCACACCCAGTTCCGGTGGAACTCGCGCCCGCTGGTCGCCGGCACGTCGCTTTCGCCCAGGTCGTAGGACCAGCCGGCCTCGGCGCTCAAATTCGGGGTGAACCGCCAAGCCGCCGACAAGCCGAGGGTGTAGATCCAGTCGTCGCGCCCCACGGGCGCGGGGGAGAAGAAGTCGGTGTTGTACGCCTGCACGGTCGCCTGCGCCGACCAATCCTTGGTCAACTGCCGCTTGTAGCTGGCGCGATAGGTCGCATCGTCATAGACCGAACGGCCCCCGAAGCCGGGCTGAGTGAATCGACGGGCGCTGAAAACCAGTTCGTCATTGGGCGAAAACGTGAGGGTGATCAACGCATCGACGAACCAGCGGGTCTGTTCATCGTCAAACCCCGGCGCCGTGTCCTTTCCGAAGTCACGGAAATCCGGCCCGCCCATCACGGCCAGTTTCATCCAGTCCAACGGCTTGCCCTCGATCCCCACCACTACACGATGGAAGTGGTTGGAGTATTCCAGCGGATTGCCCAACAGTTCGGCTTGCCGCTGGAGTCCGAAACGATATCCCGCGATCAAATGGGTGTTGGGGATCACTTGGTATCCCACATCGAATCCGACCATCAGTTCGTCGCGATCGACGTAGTTCTGGTAGCCGGGCGTGGCCGAGTGCTTGGTGCGGAAATCGTGCAGATAGCCGCTGAAAACCGGACGGACCAACCACGGCCCGGGCGTCCAGGCGACGGAGAAGGTCGAGCGGTAGATGGTGGCGTCGCGCCGGTCGCGGATGGGGATGCCACCCGTGACCGGCGCCCCGCCGGGACCGGTGAAGATCAACCCTTTGTCGTCCCCTTCGATGAACGTCACCAGGTTCTTGGTGTTGATCGACCAGTCCTTGGCTTTGGCGACCAGGTCGAGGCTGCCGCCGAGGTTGAAATAGTCTTCGCTGGTCTGCTGGCAATACCACGTGTATTGCGGGGCAAGCCCCAGGTCGAGCTTGGTGTCCCATTCCCCCTTGTTGGCATAGGTCGCTCCGACATTGGTGGCAATATTGCTGACCGTCGAGCCGCGGTTGCCCAAGGCCCCTTGGTCCTGAAGGAAGACGTTCTCGTCCCAGCCCTCCTTCACCGCGGCGCTGGCCGATACTTTCCAAGGCGACTGCGCCAACGCCAAGGGCGCCGCGCAAAAGACCAATGTCAAAACGACGACCGCCGTCCCAAACTTCCGCTTCAGTTGACCAAGCACGATATGATTCCTCAGCGGCGGCGCGGCGACGAGCCGCACCCAGTTCGAACCCATTGTTCCTCCGCCGAGACCACGCCCGACGCCTACGCTGCAGCAGGGAGCAAGCAACCCCCCCCCGACCCGAGGACTTTAGCAGCAACGCATATCTCCGCAAAACAAAACGGGACGCTTGCGCCAGGCAGAGGCAGGTTCACAACCGCCAGTAATCGCATGTCTTATGTCTCATTTCCCGAACTCGCAGCCGTTCCGCGAAGCCTCCAGCCAAACCGCGATCGCACCCGCGCCCACGTCGATGGCGGACGCGAAATCGGATGCGGAACGTACTCATACCCCCCGCAGGCGTCCAGCAATCCATACCCACACCAACCTTGAGGTAGCCCGATGCAACGCGTGCCCTCGATTGTGACGTCAACCGGCCGATGGTGGTGCCCGAAGAACCACAACCGCGGCCGGTATCGCCGACGGATCGACTCACTGCCCTCGAAGCCCACCGGCCCGTAATGCTCGAAACCAGGGGCGTGGGGGATTTCCAGGCCCTGCGGACAGTCGTGGCTCAGCACGACCTCCACCGCGCCCGGATCGTGCGACAAGCTGCGCTGGATGTCCTCGGCGGCGATGACCGAACCGGGCGGGGTGGCGATCGGGTCCATGTAAGAGACCCCTCCCAACGCCAGGAACCGCAATCCACCGATCGTGTGCAGGCTCCCTCGCGGAAGGTGGTTCAGCACGTCCCCGTAGCGGGCGACTAACGTGTTGAACAGCGGGAAATCCTCGTGATTGCCCTCGATGAAATGTACGGGTCGCAAGAAGCGCTTCCCCTGGCGACGGAAATGGCGATGCAGCACCGGATCGAACAGCCCCAAATCGCCGGGGACGATCACCGCCTCCATCGCCCCCCCGATGCGATCCTCGGCGTGTTCGATCTGGGCGTTGACCAGTTCGAGCTGACAATGGAGGTCGCTGACGAAGAGGATCACTTGGGCGCCTCCGCCATCCCCGTGAAGTCGTAGGACAGGCGCGTCTGGAAATGCCGAATCTGCGTGAAGCTCTCCTTGAGGATGCGCTGCTCGAGATAGGACAGGCTGGAGGGTTCGACGAAATTGTCCGCACGACGCCCCTCGCGCAGGGCGCGCACCTGGTTGGCGATGCGAATCTGCATCAGCGCCCCGTACACCTCGTTGATCTCGTGGAAATTGCGGTCCTGCAACACCCCCGCGTCGCGCAGCGCCGCCAGCCGCGCCGACGTGCCGGTCTCGGCGATCCGGTGCCTCAGCGCGTAGATGCGGGCGAAATCCACCACTGGCGTCATGGCCGACTTGATCCCCAGCCCGCGGCGCCCATCCGGGGCGCTTTCCAGGTGGAACTGCCCGAACACGCCCACCGGGGGCGCGAACAGCAGCACATTGCCGGCCAATTGCGTGAAGAACCGCGGGGCCTGGGCCAACTGCTCCCAGAGGCTTTGCCGCAGTTTCTCGGCCAGCGCCGCCTCGCCGAACCCGGCGCGGAAATCGAAGAAAATCTTCGCCTGCAAGAGATCCTGGGCCTCCAGGGTGTTGATCCATCCCGAGAAATACCGCTTCCAAACGGACAGCGGCTGGCACCAGCGCGGGTTCTTGGCCATCACCTCCCCTTCGCACCAGGCGTAGCCGGCTGCGTTGAGGTCGTCGCACACCCGCGTGCCCAGCTCCGCAAAATACGCCTGCGCCGCCGGCAACGCCTCGGGGGGAACGTCGCCGAAGAGAATGGCGTTGTCCTGGTCGGTGCTGAGCGTCTGCTCGCGCCGACCTTCGCTGCCCATGACCAGGAAGACGAACGGCGCCGGCGGCGGGCCGAGCGTTTCGATCGCCAATTCCGACAAGCGCCTCAGCACCGCATCGCTATCCAAGGTGATGAGTCGGTTCATCCATCCCGCCGGCGCGCCGCTGTCGGACAAGGCCCGCACCACCGTCGGCAACGACCGGTTCAGCCGCACCACCTCGTCGGCCGAGCCGGCCTGGCGGATATCCTCCAACAACTTGAACTCCCCCACCCCGCCCGAAGCGTGCTGCAACATCGCCAATGTCAAGCGAAGCTCCTCCATCGCCGCCTGGTGCCGCGACGAACGCGCCCGCAGGTCGGCCACCTCCTCGCGCAGTCGATCGGCGCTGCGGCCCAGTTCGCGCTCGGCGGCCTTGCGCCGGGTGATGTCGGTGGCCACATAGATCGACCCGGACTTGCCCCCCACCGAAATCGGGCTTGCCGACAGCAGCATGTGCAGTTGCGTCCCGTCCTTGCGCCGCAGGACCACCTCGCGACTTTCCCGCTCGGTGGCGCCGCCCCACTCGCCTTCCACCACCAAGTCGCCCATCCCCATACGATCGAGGTCCGACGCCGAATAGCCCAACATCGCCTCGGCGCTGGCGTTGGCGTACAGCCGCCCCTCGCCGAGGTCCATCAGGATGCTCTCCCCGGCCGACTCGACCACCGCCCGGTAGCGCTCCTCCGACGCCCGCAACCCCTCCTCGGCCAAGCGGCGTTTCCGTTCCATGGACCAACTCTGCCGCATGATGAAACCCAGCAGGCCCAGTTCCATCAGCAGGATCGCCGACGACCACCCGATCAACCGACGGGTGATGCGCCCGATCTCCTCGCGGACATCCTGGATGTAGATCCCCGTCCCGATGATCCAGCCCCACGGCTGGAACCCCTTCACGTAAGACAGCTTCGGCACGATGGTGCCGGGATCGTCCTTCCACTGCCATTGGTATTGCACGAACCCCGCGCCGTTCCGGCGAACCACGTCGACCATCTCCACGAACGGCCTGGCCCCGGTGGGATCGACGAAATCGGTCAGGTCCTTGCCGATCAGGTCGTGGCGATACGGATGCACCACCATGCGCGGGTGCATGTCGTTGACCCAGAAGTAATCCTTCATCTGGCTGCCGTAATGCAGGTCCTGGATCTGCCGCAAGGCCCGGGCCTGCGCCTCCTCGCGGGTCAGGTTGCCCTCCTTCACCTGTTGTTCGTGGTTGGCCAGGATGTTCCAAGCGGAATTGGTCAGCTCGCGGATCATCTCTCGCTTGCGTTCCATCATCGACCGTTCGAACGCCGGGATCAGCACCAGGAAGATGGCGCCGGCGAACAGGGCCACGCTCAACAACGTGGGGAGGATGATCCGCCAAGCGAAGGTCCGGAACATGGCACCGCATCATAATGCCGGCACCCGATTCCGTAACCCCGGCCGCCGCGCCGGGGAAATCCGCGCAGGCCCCATCCACCTGCGAGATCGTCTGCTCGGCCAGGTCAAAACCGGTCTGCCCCGCGACGTTGTCGCCGCATGATCTGATCCCGACGACGCCTGTCCTTCCACGCCGACGACCAAACTACCGGCCGGTTTTCCCTTGGAGTAATCGACGAGAGGCGGGTAAGCTCACTCGGCGTATGGAACAGGTTCTCCCGCCGCAGACCCTGCAAGGCGCTCGATTCGAGCCGCCGGTCGTTCGCCAATTCACGGTGTTCCTCGAGAACAAGGTCGGTCGCCTGGGGATGCTGCTGCGGTCCCTGGAGGAGGGTTCGGGGCGGATCGTCGCCTTGAGCCTCGAGGAATCGGGCGATTCGGCACTGGTCCGGCTGATCTGCGCCCATTCGGAATTCGGGCGTGAGCTGCTTCGCACCGCCGGGTTCACGTTTACCGAATCGGAACTGCTTGCGGTGGTTCTGCCCAAGCGATCGCGCCAGCCCCTGATGGCGATCTGCTCGGCTCTTCTCGCGGCGGAAATCAACATCCACTACGCCTACCCCCTGCTCCTGCGCAAGCGCGGTCCGGCGATGGCCCTGTTCATCGACGACACCGTTCTCGGTTCGCAACTGCTGATCAAAAAGAGCTTCACCCTCCTGGCTGAAAGCGACCTCACCGAAACCTGATCCCGTTTTTCCCTCCACAACACTACGGAAGTCCGATCCGCTTGCGCAAGGCCCATTCCGCGCACAAGGCGGCGGCGATGAAGGCGTAGAGATAGGGACTGTCCCACAACCGGGTTTCGACCGCCGCCGCCTCGGCACCGGCAGACTCTTCCAGAAGCTCGGGAAGCCGCTGAAGGTCCGACAAATCGATCCCCGAACCCCCCGAGCCGCGGACCAGCGATTCCAAATCATCCGCACCCGAGACATTGGCCATTTCCCGTTGGTAGTCCGGCGACACCTCCAACGGCACCGTCGCCGTCGTCGCCTCGCCTCCGCCTTCGTCGGCCTCGAATCGCACTTCGTATCGACCCGCCGCCAAGTCGCTCCAACTTCCCTGATAACACCCGGCCTGTACGTCCGCCGTGAGCGCCTCTCTTCGGACAATTTCCCCTTCGCGCACCAACATCGCCCCACATCCCCGCCCGTCCGGATCGCCATCCAGCCACCGCGCCCGCAAACTCACCGGCTCGCCCGGTTGCCCCAGCAACGGCCGCACGTCCACCCGAAGCTCACCGCTGCCCCCCGCGTAAACGCGATCGGACCCATATCGAATCAAATCCAGCCAGAACCGCTCGGCGTCACGCTGCCCGCTGCCCCGCCATCTCCAAGTCTCTCCGGCGCCCATGAACAGCACATGTCCGGCACCCACCGGGTTATCCACCAGCACCGGCTGACGGGATTTACGCTCGATGAGAATCGGCTGCGCCGTCGGCTTCAGTGTCGGAAGAACCAGGAACCGAAAAAACGCCGGCAACTCGCTCCAGCGCCGATCCGATTCGACCGTCCCCTCGCCCCGCGGTGCCCCCGTCGACTCCATCCCCGCCGCACGCAGCCGGAACTTCGGCTCATCGCCCGGCCAGATGCGCCACGCAGCGCTCGTCCCCGCCGAATACGGCAGCAGCGCCGCCGATGCCGACCCCGATGCATATTCATCGAACACCCTCGCCGCGGCATCCACCGCCACAACCACCGCCAGCCCCCCCCGATCCGCCACGAGCCGGCGAATCGACTCCCATTGACTCGCCTTTAACGACCCGACTTCAACATCGAACAACATCACCACGTCATCGCCATGCCCCAGCGGATCCAACTCGCCGGACCCGGCTTCATCCTCGTCCAGCATTCGCGCTTGAACCTCGACCCACGCCGACTCGGCCAGCGCGCTCTTCACCGCTTCAAACTCCCGCGAGGCGGTGAGCCCGATCATCAGCACTTTCAACCGATCGTTGCTCACTGCCAGCCCGCGGCGAACGGTGTTGTTCTCCAGCGTCGTCTCGCCGCTCGGATCGGCACACGCGACGTCGATCCGCATCGACATCGCTCCCGATCCCGTCACGCGGATGGGCATCTCCACCGCCGTAGTTCGCTCATCGGCGACCGTGACCATTCGCGTCGCCGATTCTTCGCCCACCGTCGCCGTTACCGACAGCGTCTGCCCGCGATAGCCCATCGCCCGGATCGATGCGGCGATGACGATCGTCTGGCCGCTGAACGCCGACCGCGGTGCCGTCACCCGTGTGAACGACACATCCCGCACCGCCGCCGCCGCGCCGTCCCGGCGCGGCGCCACGTTGACCGTGAAGACCACCGGACCCGGCGGCGGCGCCGCCGCCTCGCGCCGCACCGCATCATCGTCGGTCACGATTCTGCCATCGGTAAGAACCACCGCCGCCCGCGGTGCCGCGCCGTCGCGCTGCCCGATTCTTCGCCGAATATCGGCCGCGAGATCGCTTCGGGTTCCATCCGCCGCAAAATGCCATCGCCCGGATTCTGGTTCGGGCGATTCCCGCGACTCAGCCCGGTCCTCACCGATCGGCGCGGCCATGACACGCTGCTTTGGCCCCAGCGCCTCGGCCAGTTGTCTCACCGCCGCCCGGGCCAGCTCGATTCGAGCCATCCCGCGAACCGCCTCGCATGCCTGGCGGACCGCGGGATTGCCTCGATACAGTTCCCGATCGGCCAGCGCCTGGGCATCGGCGATCGCCGCCGCGGCCCGCTCCAGCCGCTTGGGATAATCCCGGATCCATTCCCCACCGAAGTTTCCCAGATCGCTCAGCCGCTGCGACTGGGCATGGCGCGGCAATTTTCCGACTTCCCCGGCAATCGCCTTTCCCAGGGCCATCAATTCCGACAGCGCCGCCTGCACTCGCGCCGTCGCCGCCTCCATCCCGCGACCCGACAGCCGCGAGTAATCCAGATCCGCCCGCAGCCGCACCACCCGCTCGCGCGCCGCCCCGAGCCGCTGGAGCCGCGGCGACAACACCGATTCAATCTGCGTCCGCATCCTCGGGGCGATCTTTCCCAACGCATCGGCCAGCGCCACAAGTTCGGCCTCGCTTCGTCCCGAATCCAGCACCGACATGCTCCGCGACGCATCCAGCAGGAACAAGACCTCGCCCACCGTCGCCTGATCCGCCGGACGCACCGCCACCGGCTTGAGCAGCGAGCCCCCCAGCGCCGCCAGCGCCAGTCCGCGCAGCCCCGGCAACACCCAGCGCCATCCCCGCGGACCGCCGGCAATCTGACGGCGGTACAACCCCGCCGATGCGACCAGCAACAGCAACAGTCCGCCCGCCACCAGCGGAAGTCGCTCGAGCGACTGCCAGACGATCGCCGCCATCGCCACGCTCATCGCGGTGCCTCCGGCACGATCGCCGCCGCCGGTTCGCCGGTCCACCGCCGCGCCAGCGCCAGCTCACCGATCAGCAGCGCCGCCACCAACCCCAACGCCGCCGGCCAAAGCTCGCGCACCCGCCGGGAACTCGCCGTCGCCTCGGCGATCGCCCGTGGCTCGGTGAGGTCGATCCGCATCATCCCCAACTCGCTGATCAGCGTGTCCCATCGGCCCGGGGTCAGCGCCGTCAGGTCCGACTCCTCCCTCGTCGCCGCCAGCACGAACTGTAACGTCGTTCGATCGCCGATCCGAAGCGTGTAGCGCCCGGGCATCCACGTCCGCATCGAGCGGATTTCCGCTTCCCCGCCCAGTTTCGTGATTTCCAGATCCTTCACTTCCCGACCGTCCGGAAGATAGAGCCGCGCCCGCTCGATCGGCCCCGGCAGCACCGCCCGCAGCTCCTCTCCCGGCCGGAGATTGCGATTGGGCAGCGCCCCGTCCGCCAGATATCGCACCGCCGATTGCAACATCGGAAGATAAAACCCGCCCAGCGGCAGCCCCGTCCAGTCGCCGTCCAGCGACGTCGTCATCAACAGCACCCGCCCCGATCCAAACGATCCTTCGATGAGAAACGGCTCTTTGCCGACATACGAACCGAGAACCCGCGCCGCCCGCCGCGGCGACGCGGCGAAATGTCGCCGGATCAACGCCCGCGGCAGAGCGTCGGCGCGCCCCCGGACGAACGAAAACACCGGGTGGTCCAGGTCCAGCTCCCCGATCGTCGTCGGCACCGCATCGGCACTGGTCGCGGCCCCCAACGTCGCGGGCATGATCCCCGCGCCGTCGCGAACGAGTAGGGCGTTGTAATTCTCCACCCGTGAAAGGTTGCCCGGCGCGATCAACAGCCCGCCGCCCTCATAGACGAACCGCTCGAGCGACTTCGCCTGCGACGCGGTGATCTGCGCCACGTTCGCCAGGATCACCACCTGCTCGTCCTTGCGATCCACCTCTCGCCACGCCGACGCCGCCAGAGTCTTCACCACCGCCGGATCGCGCCCTTTGGCTTGGTGCGCCGCCGCAAACGGCGTCAGCGCCATCTTCGCAAAATCACGATCGCCCGCCTCCTCCCCGGGCCGCTCGTCTCCGCGGATGATCAACACCCGAATCGGCTTGATCACCTCGACCGCCCGCTCCATCCGGTCGTCGCTTGCCAGCGCCCCCGCCTCGATCCGCGCCCCCAGCACCTTCGAGCCGGCCTCTCCAATTCTCACTTGCGCCCGAACCGTCACCGATTCGCCCGCCTCGAGGTTCAAGCTCGAAGCGCTCCGCGGCACCGGACGATCCTGCGCCTGCCACGACAGCGGAATCCCCCGCCGCGGCCCTGAGCCGTAATTGCGGATGCGCGCCTCGACCTCGATCGGTTGATCGACAATCGCCGGCGGATTCAGCACCGCCAGCGACTCGATCCCCACGTTCTGCTCGGCATCATGCCCGATCGGATAGACGAACAGCGCCGCCTCGCGCCCATCGAGCCCGGTGAGCCGGCGGCGAATCTCCGCCGTCGTAGCCACATCCATGCCCGCCCAATTCGACGCCTGGTGATCAACCACCAGGTGGATTTCCCGCCGCCCCGGGCCCAGCCGCTCCAATACCCCCAGTGCCTGATCAAGCCCCCTTGCCACATCCGCCCGGTCGCTCGAGGCCGTCAGTCGCGACAGGCGCTGCGCCACGGCCGAATGATCGCTCGTGGCGATCGGTTCGCCGCCGCCGAACCCCTCAGCCGCTTCGCCTCGTGGCAAGTCCTCTGCCGGTGCCGCCCCGATCGGGATCAGCACCGCGCGGTCGCCCGCGCGGCAGGTGGACAGGATCTCCAGCCCCGCCGCCCGGGCCCACTCCATTCGCGGCCGGCCCTGCTCGGCGATTGCCATGCTCCCCGAGCAGTCGATCACGATCGCCACGGTCATCGGCCCGGCGTTGGCGTCCGCGCTGGCCGCGCCCCGCCGATTCGCCGCCACCGGACGCGCCAACGCCACCGCCAGCATCGTCAGAATCCCCATCCGAAGTCCCAGCAGCACCCATTGCTTGATCCGCGCTGCATGCATCGGCCGGGCTGATGCCTCCTCCAGAAACATCATCGCCGCCCAATCCACGCGCCGATGACGTGCCCGGCTCAGCAGATGCAGCGCCAGAGGCAGCGCCGCGGCCCCGATCCCCGCCAGCATGGCCGCGTTGAGAAACATCATGCCGAACCCGCCCGTCGAAGCAGCAACTGGCTCATCGAATCCACCAGCGGCTCGTCCGTGATCAACCGGTGATGCTCGATCGACAAACCCCCGCATACCGACGCCACGTCCGAAAGGTGCCGGCCCAGCCGTGCCAGATAGCCGCGCCGAACCAGCCCCGCTTCGCTCAGCGAAGCTCGTTCCCCCTCCATCCCGTCGAAACGCATCCACGAGCCGAACGGAAACTCGATCTCATCGCGGTGCAGCATCCGCATCACGATCACCTCGTGGCGATCATGGCGCAAATGCGCCAGCCCGCTGCGCAGCTCGGTCAGCGGCTGCAACAGGTCCGACACCACGATCACCAACCCGCGCCGATCCAGCCGTTCCGACGTTTCGTGCATCGCCCGCGAGGGATCGCCCCTGCCCCCGGCCCCGGCCCGTTCCAGCAGGTCGATCACCCGCGCCAATTGTCCCGGACCCGACCGCGGCGCCAGCCATTGCCGCATCCCCGAATCGAATAGCCCCAATCCCACGCTCTCGGTCCGAGCCAGCATCAGATACGCCAGCGCCGCCGTCAGCCGACCGGCATAGTCGAACTTCGACCCGCCGCCCCGCCCGCCGCCCCCGGAACCCCCAGCCCCGCCACCGCCGCCCGCCGCGCCATACCCCATCGACCCGCTGCAATCCAGCAGCAACACGCAGCGCAGATTCGTCTCCTCATCATATTCCTTGATGTACGGACGATCCGTCCGTGCCAACACCCGCCAATCGAGCCGGCGCGGCTCATCCCCCGGGGCGTACAACCGATGCTGCCGGAACTCGATGCTCGCCCCCCGCACCGGGCTACGATTCGATCCCAGCGTGTTTCCCTCAACCACACTTCGCGCCGACAACTGAAGCTGGTTCAGCCGCTCCACCAGTTCCGGCGACAAAAATCGACTCACCCCGCTCATCCGTCAAAGCGTAAACGTCCCACCCCGCAACCGCCAGCGTGACGGCGGAGGGGATGAGAAGGCGAGGGTCCGGGGCGAGAGGGGACTCGCTGGTGGGATGTGACGGTCTGGCGCGGGGACCGAATCAATACGCGATCAGCTTTCGACGCAGGCGGTCGGTCAGATCCAGCGCGGCCAAGGCCCGGGCGATCTTGGCACCAGCGCCCGCGCCGCCGTAGACGTTAATGATCCGCCCCCGATGCCGAGCGAGACGGACTCGGCGCAGCAGCGCGGTCAATCGTGTCGAGTCATATCCCACATGCGCCGTGTTGCCGCTGCGCTGGCGGCCCTGCTGGCGCGGGCCAATGTCCACCACCGGCGTGGAAAAACTGGCGGCCTCGATAATCCCCGACGAAGAGTTTCCGACCATCACCGCCGCCTCGCGCATCAGCCCCAGATACACATCGCGGCAGACGTTGTCGAACGTCTCGCCGGCGATGTCCGAATCGTCCCACGCCGCGCGGATGCCGGCGCTGCCGGGGTCGCTGTTCGGCTGGATGATCACAATCCGCTCGAATCCGGCGGCACGGATGGATCGCAAGACCAGGCGGGCGCGGCGTCGCTCGAGTTGATCGTCCGGACCGGCCGGGTGAAGCACCAGCAACGCGAATTCGCCCGCCGCCAAGGGAATCCGCCGAATCAGTTCGCCGCGAGGCATCGCCGATTGTCTCAGGCCGTCGATCCCCGGCGCGCCGACCGGGCGGATCCGCCACGCCTGTTCGCCCAGCTTTCGGATTCGCGCTGCGCTTTGATCGGTCGCCGGGAAATGGACATGGGCGAGCTTGGTGATCGCGTGGCGAAGCGAATCATCCACCTGTCCCATCGCGCGATCCCCGCCATGAACGTGCGCGACGATCCTGCCCGACAAGCATCCGGCCACAGCGCCGGCGAACGCCTCGACGCGATCGCCCACGACCAGCACGATGTCCGGATCGAGCTTCGACAACGACTTGGCGATCGACGTGATCGCCCGCCCGGTAGCGCGGGCCGTGGCGGCGGGCGACGAGTCGGTCAGGTCCCATCGAGCCGTGGCGTCGGGAGCAAAACCTTCGCGGCGCATCTCGTCGATCGTTCGCCCGTGTTGGCGGCTGAGATGAGCGCCGGTGGCGAGGATTTGCAGCTTCAGCCGCGGATGGGCGCGGATCGCCTCGAGCGTCGAGCGCATCAAGCCGTATTCGGCGCGGGTTCCCGTAATGAAGCAGATGCGGCGAAGACGGGTTGCGGCCACGGCGAAAACTCCGGTCCGGCGGTGCGATTGAATCTGTCCCTTCGGCGCGCTCTCACGCGGCGGCGACGACGGTGAACATGTCCCAGTCCAGCAATTCTCCGGCGGCGATGGCCCGGTTCACTCGCCGGCCCGCCACGTCCTCCAGTCGCGAAGCGCAGATGCCCGTGCCGGGCCGGCGCACGGTGATGCGATCGGCCGAAAGCACATCCCCGGGATTCAAGTCCATCGCGCTGCACAGGCTTTGACGGCTGACGCGCCGCACGTCGTGCTCGGCGGGCAGCACATGCTTGCCGCCGCGGCCGCGCAGGCGCTCGGCCATGCGAACTTGGCGGACGTACGCCGCGAACTCCTCGGGATCGCTGCTGGCGGCGTGATCGGGTCCGGCGGCGGCGCGATCGTGGGTCAGATGGCGTTCCAGCATTACCGCACCGGCCACGACGGCCAACGCGCCGCTGAGTGATCCGCACACATGGTCTGAAAACCCCACCGGCAGACCGAATGCCTCGCGCAGTTCACCGATCCAGCAAAGATTGGCATCGTCAAGCGCCGCCGGATAACTGCTGGTGCAATGCATCAGGATCGCCGTGGTGCCCCACGACCGCAGCCATTCGACGCAGGTTCGCACTTCGCCGATCGTCGCGGCGCCGGTCGAGACGATCATCGGTCGCCGCAGCGTCGCAGCGCGTTCCAGCAAGACGCGGTTGACCACATCCGGTGAGGCGATCTTGATCGCCGGCAGCTTTAGCCGCCCGGCCGTCGCCACATCCCGCGGCGAAAACGGCGTGGCCAGCGGAACCATCCCTTCCTCCCGGATCGCCGCGACGATCCGCACCAGCGAGCCGACATCCAGCTCATAACGCCGCAGCATTTCCACCGCGCTCGCCTCCCGGCAGCCCCGCTGCTGGTATCCCGCAAAGTCACAGGATGGATGCATCAGGGCATCGGCGCTGAACAATTGCAGCTTCACCGCGTCGGCCCCGGCAAGCGATGCAGCGCGGACCAGCTCCAGCGCCCGCCGAAGCGATCCATCGTGGTTTACCCCGATCTCGGCGATGATGAACACCGGCGCAGCCGCCCCAATTTCCCGGCCCGCAATTGTCGTGATCGAATGGTTATTCTTCATCGTCTCATCCGCCGAGAAATCCGCTGAGAGATCAACCCCACCACCCCCCGCCCCTCCGTGGCTCCGTGTCCCGCTCCTAACAATCACTTAACGGCAATCGGCGCTCGCTGCCGGAGGGCGTTAAGGCCCGTTTTTCGCGCAGGATTGCCTCGGCGAGGTACAAATCGCGCAGGTGGTCAATTTCCACGGTCTGCCCGATTTCCGTTCGGATGCCGCGGCGATCATCGCCGAAAAATGCATGCGGATCGTCCGGCGACGTTTCCCCGCGGAGCATTGACCCGCGCGACACCGCGACCACAGCGCCATCATGTAGAAACAGCTCTTCTAAATCCTGTCGCCGATGGACGCTGCCCGGGCGCAAGGCCACGGCGCGATCGGCTTCCAGCCGGCACATCCACCCCGGATGCCACTTGCCCACCGGGCAAAAACTTCGCACCGAATCGCAACCGCTCTGTTCCAGCAGCGCCACGGCCCGATCGATCACGCCGTCGCCGCGAACCGGGACGTTGCCGTACAGCACGACCAGGGCGTCGAATCGTTCCCCGCCCGAACGCTCGGTTTCATGCAACGCATGCAACATCGCGTCCTGCACGCTCGCGTCCGGCCCGCATAAGTGCGACGGCCGTTCGATCGTCGCCAGATGCGCTTCATCCGCCAGCCGCAACACCGCCGGCGAATCCGATGAAACGACCACATGATCCAGCCGGCGCGCCGAGCGGGCATGACCGAACGTATAGGCGATGACCGGCTCGCCCAGCAGCGGGCGAAGATGTTTCTCGGGCAGCCCGACGCTGCCGGCGCGGGCGAGGATCACTCCCAGGGTCTTCATCACTGGCTCTCTTCAAGGCCGATGCCATTCGCGGCAGCGGCGACAACGATCGAACTGGTTCCACAATCCGCGCCCGTGGATCGATCGCATGGCGTCGATGCGATCGCGCCAGACCGCCTGGATCGAATCTGTCCCCACTCGCCCAAGAGGAAATCGCCCCCACACGTCCTGCTCGCAGGCGACGATCGCCCCATCGGCCAGGATGGTCATCCGACTGCTTAGCCGCCGGCACGCGCTTCGGCGCGGCGGAGACATGTCCGCCACGGCGCAATCGGGGATCTTTCCCGCCAGATCGCCGGGTGCGGCGATGACCGCGCAGCCCAGCGCCCGCAGCCACTGGTCGTACCACGACTCCATCTCCGCGAGATTCGCGCCGCACTTGGTGAACACCGGCACGATCAACGGCGTGCCGCGGCGGCATGCCTGACGCAGCTCGGCCAGGCGGCGAATGCCCTCGATCGACTCGTGCAGTTGCGATTCATCCACCCCCATCACCGCGGCATAAACTTGCGGCGTGACACCAGGCAGATGCACCGACAGCACGTCGATCTCGCTCAAAATCCCTTCGTCGATGAGTCGATCGGCGATCCCCAGCAAATCGGTCTGCACATGAACGGCATGGATCGGCGCCGCAATCGCCTCGGCGAGAATTTGCGAAACTTCGGGGTGAAGCAGCGGATCGCCGATTCCCGCAAAGGTGATACGGATATCATCGACCCCGGCGAGCTGGCGGAAAACCTCCCGCGCCGTCGCCGGATCCATCCGGCGATCGGGGATATCCCGGCGATGCCCCAGCGGAGAGAAAATCGGTCGAGCGCGCCGCTCGGTCGTCAGCTCGATGACAACCTCACGCGGCCAGGCATCGCCGCCGGTGCCGCCCGAATCCATCTGGCTCACCAGCCGCTCGGCCCCGCTGGTAATCAACTGTCCGTTGAGACTGTGCATCGCGGCGGAAATCCGCATCGCGGCGCGGTCGGAATCGATGGTAAAGCGATGCAACGTCCGCGCCGCCGGCGCGGGAACCGGCGCGCAGGCGCCGCCGCCCAGCGGCTCGCGAATTGGGGCATCAGGCAGGTAGTGCAGCGAGCGCCCCGGATGATCATGCCCGCGTCGCAGCGACTGAAGCGCCTCCGGCCGCAGCAAAACGCCCCCCAACCCCGGCGCCGCCGGGGCGAAACATAACGCCTGATCGGGATTGGCCTCGGCGTGTTCGATCAGCGAATCGAGCAGCCCCGGGTCCACCAGCGCCGCCGCTGGATCGACCAGCACGACCGCATCGGCGCTCGTCTGCTCCCGGATCTCCGCAATCCAGCCGCCATGGAATCCCAAATCGAACTCGCAGGCGCCAAGCAGCCCCCCGCGCCAGCCATCCTCCCATTTTCTCGCCGCGCTGATCGACTCGAGCGATGGAATGATCACCCGCGGACCTTTGATCAAGACGCATACCACCGCCGATTCGGCGATCGGCCCCACGTCCGGCATCTGGTCTTCCCAGCAGAGAATCACCGCGTCGGTGATCCGCTGAGCCGATTCGATTCGACGAAGCGTCCAGTTTAAGACTGCCTCGCCGCGAAACGGCCTTTGCCCGCTGTTGGTTCGGCGGACGCTGCGGCACCGGTGCTTCTCGCCCGAAGCCGTCGACGCCGGCTCATGCAGCATCGAGATCACCGCCGTCACCCGCACCAGCGGGTGTGCCGCAGCGGGCGCGTGCAAGGCCCCGGACGCTAAATCCGCCGACATCATGCCGCCTCCCGGCGCGCACCGACGCCGATCGTCGCAATCACCTCATCGATCATCGACACGAACTGCCCCGATGCTTCGGCGACGGCCCGGACGTTGGCGATGTCGCGCAGCACCTGCCGGCGCTGCCGCTCGATCGCGTCGAGCGATCGCTCGGCCCCGAGCCGGCGGTCCTGCCCGAATCGCTGCAACTCGCTTAATTGCGTCAACTGCAGAATCAGTTCGTACGTTCGGCCCAGATCGTTCATGTTCGCCCGCAGCGCGTCGATCCGGGCGATGGCGCGATTTACCCGCGGCTGATCGTCCAGATGATCGCGCACCTCCGCCAGCAACGGCAAGGTCTGGTGCCCGATCGCGGCGATCCGCTCGGCCTCGCCGCGCCGGCGAGAAAGGCAATCGCGCACCGCGGGCAGCGGCGTCCAATCGCTGCCGGGATGATCATCATGCCGCCACGCGACCGGCGCCCGGCAGAACTGCGACAGCGCCCGCTCGAGCGCCATCGGCGCAGCGCCGCGCTTGAGCGCGCCGCCCTCGCTGGCGTCAATGATCCGCCGCGTCGAGCCGGCGAAATCGCGCTCGAACTGCTGCAAATACGTGAACAACCGCTCCTCGGTGTACATCAGACGATGCTCGTGGTCCTCGATTCGCCGCAGGATCGCGCGGTCGCGGACGATCTGCTCCCACTGCTTCATTTCCATCGTGCAGAACCGCGAAATCTCCGGCCGCCACACGTCCTCGTAGCTGGTCCCCGGCGCGTAACACAGGCCGTCGGAGAATCCCAGGTCCTGCCCCACGAAGATGATCGGATCGCACCCCAGGTGCTCGGCGAGATAATACGCCAGATGCGCCACCGTCGCGCCGCTGGTCAGGCCGAACCGCTCCAGCCCCATCTCCGCCAGAAGCCCCTGGGCGTAGGAATTGCCCAGCAGCGTCACCGCGCCGGGAAACATGCCGAAGATGCGGTCGGTCGCTTTCGGCTCGGCCACCAGTTCGGTTCGCAGCGTCGCCGGAAGGTTCTCGTAGAACCGCGTGCAGATGTCGTGGTAGTCCAGCGCGGTCACGAAATGCGGCTCGACGCCCAGATCCAATAGCGGACGCAGCGTCGTCTGCACCGCCACCAGCACCGCCCGCTCCTGCGCCGCCTTGAGCAGGTGGATATTCTTTCGCAGCGACGGCCCGGCCGAAACGATGATCGCCGGCTCACCGCGATAACGATCCTTCAACCGCCCCAGACTCGGGCACGCCGCGTACCAGCCGATGTTGCGGGCAATGTTCTCGGCGGTGCGGCGGCCGTTGACGATCAATGTGGTGATGCTCGTGCGGCAGTACGCCGCGAACTCAGTCATCCTTCGCTGCATCCGAAGATGAAACTCGCGCTGCGCCTGCATGCTCGGCGGATGGCCGACCATGGCGATCCCCAGCGACGCCATCGCCGTATGCGGGGTCAATCGCCCCAGCAGGTCGGCACCATCCTCGCGCCAGAAAAACATCACCCGCCCGGCGCCCAGCAGCCGCGAGAGATCCCGATGCCACATCGCGGTGCGAAGCACCACCAGGTCAGGCTCGAACACGCACACGATCGCCTCGTCGCCGGCACGGTCGAATAACCGCTCGACGTGATAGCCCAGCCCGAACCCGTGAACGTGAAACGCCATCGCCGATCCAAGGTCGATCGACCCGATCAGCCGATCGGCTTCGTCTACAGGATTGTGGCGACTGTGCAGATACAGCGTTCGACCTTCGCATTGAACCGCCACCGTCGGCGGCCCGGCTTTGCTGGGCGAGATCGGGTACATTGCCGCCTCCGGCAGCGCCTCGATCGCCCGCGCCAATGTGGGATCGCTCGTCCACAGCGCCGCGAGGTTGGCCACGTAAGGCGAATCCGCCGGCATTATAAAGCGTCGAGATGGATCAGCGATCTGCGGCATCTTTTTATTGTCGGTCGGTTTCATGCGCTGGGCCGAACGCCGCCGACGATTCGGCGCGGAACGGCGATATTCGTTTTTATCGGACGTGGATGGTCACAAAGTTGAATCCAATGTCCGTTGTCTTGCCCGCCAACGCACCCAGCTCCTCGGCCGGCCACGATGGAGATAAGCATGGATATCCTCTATGACGCCCCTTGGTGGCTCTGCCTGGCGATTGTCACCGCCGGCGCGGCCCTGTTCGTCTCGGGAAATCGCCGCCGTCAATCCACGACGATGCGCGCGGGCGCGGCGATCGCCGTGGCGGGCATCGCCGTGGCGCTGCTGAGCTATTTCGTCGATACCGATGTCGAGATCGCCCGCAATCGAACCCGCCAACTGGTCCGGGCCGTCATCGCCCGCGATGCGACGACGCTGCGCAACCTTCTGCACGCCAACGCCAGTTTCCAGGTCCGCGGAAGATCAACGGCTGAATATGCCGACGGGGCGACGCTTGCGGCCGGGGCCACCGCCGCCGCCGAGCTATATCACGTCGAGTCAGGCACCGTGGTCTCGATGGACGCCCAGCAGGCCGATTCACTGATCACCATCCGCATGACCGTCTGGAGCACCCAGCAGGCCACGCTGGATCGCCCCATGCGCACCGACTGGCAGCTCGAGTGGCAAAAGACCGCCGACGGATGGAAGCTGTTCCGGATCGAACTGCTGCAAATCGGCCAGCAACAGGCCGGAGATCTGAACGTGCGATTCCCCCGATAGCCCCGATCCGCGCTGCGCGAAAATCCTGCGCCCATGCGCCCGCCGAATCGCGCTGCGCGAACCCCCGGCGCCCATGCGCCGCCCGATCCGCGCCGCGGGAACGCCCTGCGCCAATGCGCCGCCCCCAAGCGCCAGCCGATCCGCGCTGCGCCGATGCCCCGCCCTACGCCGCTACCGGCTTGGCCGCTGGTTTGAGCGCAAAGACGCGCACGCAGTTGCGCCCCGAACATTTGGCGTTGTACATCGCCAAGTCCGCGGCCTTGATCAAGTGGGCGGGGCTTGAAAGCGGACCGCCCGGCTCGAAAACCGCCACCCCGATGCTCGCCGTCACCGACAACGGTGCCGCCCGATCCAGCGGAACCGCCCGCGCTGCGATCGCCCGACGGATCGTCTCGGCGATCTGCGCCGCCACCTCGCGCGATGTGCCCGGCAGGATCAACACCAGTTCTTCCCCGCCGTAGCGGGCCGCCAGGTCCTGCTTGCGGGCCGCCGACGCCAGCAATTTGCCGGTATGACGAAGCACCGCATCCCCGGCCGGATGGCCATGCTTGTCGTTGACGCTCTTAAACTTGTCCATGTCCATCAGCAGCATCGCCAGCGGCGCCCCCGCCGATCGCGCGGCCTCGAATTGCTCGCGGAGAAACCCGTCAAACCGCGCCCGATTGGCCAGACCCGTCAAGCCATCCGTGGTCGCGGCGATCTGAAGCTGCTGATTCTCCTGCTTCAGATGGTGCGCCTGCTGCTGGCTCCGCAGCGTGATCTCGATCAACGTTTCATTCGCCTTTTTCAACACCGCGTCGTAGCTCAGCGACGCGCTGACCGGAATCTCGAACAGCGGCGCCACCTCCTTGGTGCGCTTGCAGATCTGGTTCATCAGCTCATCGCAGGCCTTTTCCTCCACCCCGAACGCCGATTTGAAAAACGACCGCACCTCGGCGATCGCCCCGGCGGCATTCTCATCGACGAACACGTCGGCGCACCGCCCCGCCAGATATAGCACTTCGGTCAACTTCTTCAGTGATGCATCGGTGACCTCGGCCGGACGATGATGCAGCGCCATCGGGATCGTCAGCACCGGCGGCAGCTTCCACGTTTCGGCCAACACCCCCGACACCTCGGCATGGGTCATCCCCAGTTCCGCCGCCTCCAGCTTCACCAATTCATTGTGGTCTGCGGCCTTCTCATTGAGCTGCCCATACGGCTCGCCCACCACCTGGTCCAGCACCAGCATCCCGATGTCCTGCAACAACGCCGCCAGAAAGCATTCCTCGGCCTGCACCAGTTGCACCTTCGCCGCGATCGTGCGGGCGGCGGTGGCGCTGTAGATCGACCGCCGCCAGTAGGTGATGTGCTTAAACCCCTTGGCCTTGTTCTTGCTCAGGCTGGGCACCAGCGAAAATCCCAGCACCAGCGTCTTGACCGACTGTAGACCCAGAATCACCAGCGCATGCGTAATCGTGCTGACCGCCTGGCTGCGTTGATAAAAGCTCGAGTTGACCGTCCGCAGAATCTTGCTGGATAGCGCCGGGTCCTTCGAGATCACCCGGGCGATCTCGGCGATGTCCACCTGGTCTTTCTGCGCCAGCTCCAACACCTGAATGGCGATGGCCGGCAAGGTGGGCAAGGTCGGGCACTGACGCACGCGTTGGATGAGATGTTCGTTCACGCCGATATCGTCCCTTTATTTCCAATTAACCCTGTCGGCGCACCACGACACCGGAGCCGGCGCTCCGCCCCTTACGCTCTGTATCGACCACCGCGGTGCGTAACTTTGCCAACACACTCCGGATGTGAATTGATCAGATTCGATGCAACATCTGTTTGCGCAAGATGATCGGACGTGTTGGACCTTCACAGCGCCCGGTGTGCGATCTCAACAGTCTGTGGATGTGGGCCAAGAGTCGTTCAGTTGGACCCTCGCGGTGCCCGGTGTGCGATCTCAACTGTCTGTGGATGTGGGCCGGGAGTCGTTCAGTTGGACCCTCACGGTGCCCGGTATGCGACCTCAACCGCCCCGTTTCAGATGGAAGTTTCGACGCCGCCGGGCCACTGGGATGACGTCAGGCCAGGCGATACAACCGCCGCGCATTCTCGCGGAACAGCCTCGCCAGCACATCGTCCGGAAGTGAAAGCCCGCGATAATGGGCCGCGCCCAACGTCAGCGGCTCATCGCTGGCGAAGCTCTTCCATTCCAGATCGTAGCGATTCTCCATCCTCGCCAGACGCGAGGACTGCTCCTCCGGCGACAGCTCATCCAGCGGCCGCGTCAGCACCGCGTCCACGCCCCAGATCAGGCGATCGGCATAACGCAGGAAAAATTCCCGGACCTTCTCGCGATTGCTTTCGATGTGCATCGCCAGATCACCCAGCCTCGCCGAGGTGTCGGCGTAGAGGTTGGGATATCGGTCGAATCGCTCGCCCATGCCGTCCAGGTCATGTTCCAGACTCCCCAGGTGGCATGCGACGATCGTCAACGAAGGATGCCGCCGCGCCACCGCGTCGCGCGTCTCGATCAAGCGGGCATGGCTCGGAACGTCGGCGTGCCCGTGCCAGTGCCATTGCGGATTGTGGCTGTAATACCAGTGATGCGGGCTGCGCGGATCCAGTTCACTCCAACACGCGATCGGCTCGGCGATATGCATGACCAGCGGCTTGCCCATCGACCCAACATGATCAAATACCGGTGCCAGGCGCGGATCATCCACAAAAACAAATCGGTCGCCTTCGCGCAGGTCCATCCCCAGGTTCTTCCACACCTTGCACGCGCACGCCCCGGCGGCGAAATCCTCGTCAAGGTCCGCGAGAATCCTTGCCACGAAATCCGCCTCGCCGATCGGGCTGGGATCGAAGCTCGTACACCAGGCGAACAGATCTGGCCGATCATGCCTCAACTGGCGATACCACTGGCGCTGCGACTGGAATCGTCCCAGCTCCGACGAGGCCACGCAGATGTTCATCACCGACAATTCCCGCCGCCGCAGCATCGCCTCGGCCGCGGCCGTATTCAGCGGCAGATGAGCATGAGCATCGATCCAACGCATGGTGTGCATTTCTCCAGAGACGGCGACTGCCGATGAATCTCAAATCTCAAATCTCAAATCCCAAATAGTTCAAATCGAAAAATCGCATCCGGCTTGTTTCGACCAATGAAATCCGAGCGATTCTTAAATCCGTCGTAAACTTAACCGGACAGCAGTGACTTCAGATTTCAGATTGGATTCCCGTCGCGATCAATCCAATCTGTGATGGATTCCCGGACTCCTCGATCGCCAGCATCGTGCCGCAATGCACTGCTATCGCGCGTACTCCACCGTCCGCACCTCGCGGATCAACGTCACCTTGATCTCCCCTGGATACGTCATGTCATCCTGAATTTTCCGGGCGATATCCCGGCAAATTTTACTCGACACCTTGTCGTCCACCATCTTCGCATCCACGATCACCCGCACCTCGCGCCCCGCCTGGATCGCATACGCCTGGCGAACCCCGTCGAATCCCAGCGCCACATCCTCCAGATCCTGCAGCCGGCGAATGTATCGCTCGAGGCTTTCTCGCCGAGCGCCGGGGCGAGAAGCGCTGATGGCGTCGGCGGCCATAACAATCGGGGTATACGGCGTCGTCGCCGGACAATCGCCATGGTGGGCAAGGCAGGCATTGAGAACCGCCTCGGATTCGCTGAACCGCTTAAGAAACTCCATCCCGATCTGCGGATGTCCACCTTCGGTCTCGTGGTCCATCGCCTTGCCGATGTCGTGCAGCAGCCCGGCCCGCCGGGCGATGTTCCCGTCCAGTCCCAGTTCATCGGCGATCGTCTGCGACAGATACGCCACCTCCAGCGAATGCTTCAACACGTTCTGCCCGTAACTGGTTCGATAATGCAGCCGACCCAGCAACGGCAGGATCGGCTTGGCCAGGTTGGGCAGGTTCGCCTCCTGGGCCGCTTCCTTGCCCAGCCGCACCAGCTCATCATCCATCTCCGTGCCCACCAACCCAACCACTTCCTCGATGCGGGCCGGATGGATCCGCCCATCCAGCACCAGCCGCTCGAGCGAAATCCGCGCGATCTCGCGGCGCACCGGATCGAAGCAGCTCACCACCACCACGCCCGGCGTATCGTCGATGATCACATCCACCCCGGTGGCCTTCTCGAACGCCCGGATATTCCGCCCCTCGCGCCCGATCACGCGCCCCTTCATGTCGTCGCTGGGAATGACCACCGACGAAACCGTGTGATTGGCCGTCTGCTCGGCGGCATAGCGCTGGATCGCCTGCAGGATGATGTTGCGGCTCTTGTCCTTGGCCTCCTCGGTCGCCTTTTCGGTGATGCTCTGGATCAGCGCCCCGGCCTCCTGGCGGCATTCATCCTCGACTCGCCGCAAGAGCATCTCGCGGGCCTGCTCCGACGTCATCCCGGTAATCTGAAGCAGCCGCTCACGCTCCTCCTTGTGCATCGCCTCGAGCTGCGATTCCCGCGTTTCGATCCCTTTCGCTCGCCGCTCCAGCTTCTCTTCCTGGCCGTCCAGATGCTTTTCCTTGATCCCCAGCGTCGAAAGCTGCTTGTCCAGCAGGTCTTCCCGCCGGCTCAGCCGCTGTTCCTCCGACTTCAGATCATGCCGCGACTGCGCCACATCCTTGTCGAACGCCTCCTTGATCCGAATCTGTTCCTGCCGCGCCGACAGTTCGATCTCCTTTGCCTGGTTGCGGGCCTGCGTCTGGGCTGACTCACGAAGCTGCTCGGACTCCTGGCGGGCACGCGAGATCAGATTGCGACCGGTCAAATGGAAAAACGCATACGCGGCGGCAGCGCCGACGACGATCCCGCCGAGAATGCACACGATGTATTCCATGCTCAATCCCCTTTCATGTCATCTCCGCCTCGCCGCACCAAGATCCGCCTGGCGGCCCATGGCCATCAGGCGATCCCGCGCCGGCGCGCGAAAAAATCATGCGGATGCGTTAAGGGGAAGGCGAAATGATGCTCGGCGACAGTTCCGCCGGATCCGCGGGACGATTAGCCTCGCCCGATGAACCGATCGGGCGCCGACCCGCGCGCAGCCGCGACTTGGGGTGACTCGCCGATCGAGCCGCGACGGGTCAAACCCTGACGGGCCGGGAAAGTGGCGGGAGTAGGCATCGCGCGAGGCGCTCGGCGCATCGCCGACACTTCGGCGATCGACGCCGCGATGAGAACCGGTCCAGAAGCGGACCGAACAAAACTGATCGCGTTCACCGAGGCCGTCCGCGACCGGATGATCCGGGCATGGACCATCCACGCCGCCCCAAAAATCAGGGCCGCGAGCGTCGGTGCGATCGAAACTCCCGAAAAATCCACGTTCGTCTCGAAACTCTTTCCGAAACCCGCTGACCCACGGTCAAAACCGCGACTCACGGGATCGGCCAGACGTTTGCATCAAATGGCCTTACGAAACCCAACCATCCGCTTGGATCGGGCTGCGTTCACCGCCGATCCAAGCCATTTTCACGGCCCAAATCCGGCGATTCAATCACGTTGCGACATCTTAGGTCCCCCCCGCCCCGTTTACAAGCCGCCCTGGGCCACGGTGGCGTCGTGTCGGTCGGTAAAGCGGGTCGTAAGCCCCACGTTGGCCGTCTGCCACCGGTGTCGTTCGATGGGGCTATACCGCTCGCGGCCTTCAGTGAGACATCCGCACCGGCTCGGAACTTGCGGGATAAACCGGTGTTCTCCAAGCAGATTGTCTCAATATGGCCCGCGAGCGGTATAGAATGAACCAAGGAGCAACTGATGGATAAGATTCAGAGCGTCTGCCGAGAGGTCATCGAGAAGTCGGAATGGGTCGCCATCGCCACCACGGGCGCTGAGGGGCCGCATGTCGTGGCGACCTGGGGCGACTATGTGCGCGCCTTGGGCGTGCGCGACAATCGAGTGCTGATTCCAGTCGGGCTGATGCACAAGACGCAGGCGAATCTCAAGCTCGATCCCCGCGTCGAGCTGCTGTTCGGCACCCGGCAAGTCCAAGGTGCCCACGGCCCGGGAAAGGGCTGCGCGATTGTCGGGCGGGCCGAGTTGCAAACCGACGGACCCCATTTCGTCGCGGTCAAGGCCAAGTTCCCCTGGGCCCGCGCCGCCCTCGTCGTTCAGATCGAAAAAGTCGAGCTTCAGTTGTAGCGGTTCTTCCGCAACCAGGCCCTTTTGCCGACCCGACGGTGCCGGGAGCCGGAAAGGCGACACTAGACATTGTTACTCGCCCGTATTGTCTAGTGTCCCCCTATCTCAGCCCCGCCCGTATTGTCGAGTGTCCCTCTATCTCAGCCGAGGGACTGATCACCAAGATCAAGTTCAACCTGACGTTCGAGCGATCGACGCAGGCGAACACCGTGTGGGTGACGGCCAACTGGTACAACGAACGCGGGCAGACGGGCGTGGCGTGCATGCCGGTGAGCATCAACCTGCCTGCCGCCGCCGTGGTGCCGCAGGGAAAGGCGATGAAGATCGCGGCACGAGAAGAATCGGCGTGAGGCGTTAGCGAAAACTGAGCGAAGGGAGTTGCTTGTCTTTCCTAACGCCTTACGGCGACATTTCACCAAATCCGACGCGCGCCGTAGGGGTCAAACTTCTGGTCGTGGGAAAGGATCGGCAGGTCGGCGTACAAACACTGCGCGACCATCAGCCGATCGAACGGATCGGCGTGGTGATGAGGGAGCGTGCCGGCGAGAAAGATGGCGTGGATGGAAATCGGGAGATAGCGAATCTTGTTCAGCGTCAGATGCTTTTCAAGATAGGCCTGCGGCGACTGGGGAAGTTCGAGTTTGCCGAGGCCGAACTTGATCGCAATCTCCCAGGCGCCGGCGTGGCTGAAAAACAGTTCGAGTCCGGGTTCGCTGATTCGCGCCAGCGCTGACTTGCTGAGCTTCGGATTGTTGTCGATCAGCCAGAGCAGCGCGTGCGTGTCGGTCAGCGCTGCATTCATCGGTAGTCCTGGAAGTCGTCGGGCGTTGCG
Organism: Tepidisphaerales bacterium; assembly: GCA_038329845.1. GTDB lineage: Bacteria > Planctomycetota > Phycisphaerae > Tepidisphaerales > Tepidisphaeraceae > JBBQNJ01. The sequence continues at coordinate 47,318 of JBBQNJ010000034.1, forward strand.
TCGAAGTCGGCGGACATCTTGATCTCGCCGGCGCCACTTCCGGGCTGGCGGACGAAGTCGGCCGGCACGGCATCCAGTGGATCGATCTGCAACGCGTCGCGCTCGTCAAGCGGCACGCCGTTCATGAGCGCGGCGGTGGGATCGGCGTGAGGCGAGAAGATGCAGCCCGATTCAATCGGCTCGACCGGGATGCGCAGATTCTGGTGCGGCGTTAGCGAGAGCGGTTCGTCGGGCACGATGACTTTGCCGTCGAAATGTGCTTTGAGGGCGATCATGAGCGAAATTATACCACATTCTGCGTTGAATTCACCACCGATTGCCCTGTCGTTGCCGAGCGTGAGAAGGACAATGGCATGTTCCTGCAAAGCAAGCGCCTCGTCGCCGCGGCGCGAGAGCTGCGCGATCAGGGGTTGGAGCAAGTCAACCCAGGTCCGTACCTGCCGAAGTCTGCGGGCAAGTACGATATCAGTCGTCAACTCCACGAGCCCATGAGGGACGCGAAGCAAACACCGTTGTTAACGGCGGCTTGAATCTAGTGCATTGTCACACGATGATTTTAGGGTAGACCGACTTCAGCTTGCGGCGCGCGTCGCTGACTTTGAACTGCCAGTCCACGCCGCGTTGTTTGGCGTTGCTGGCCGCCTGCCAGGCGGCGGTCTCGGACCTCAGCA
>JBBQNJ010000035.1:0-45894 GCA_038329845.1 Tepidisphaerales bacterium
GAGCTTGTTGTTGTCCGGCACATAGTGCGGGCGGGGTTCCAGCGACCCGGTCTCGCGGCGGCGCTGGATCAGCCGCCGCAGCCACGATTCGCTGCACTCAAACTGCTCGGCCACTTCGATCGAAGAGCCACATTCGTCGTAAGCCTTAGCCACGGCGATTCGAAACTCCATTGCGTATGCCATCGTGTCAGTCTCCTTGTGGGTGACCGACAGTATACTGAAACAAATAGAACCGCGCTACTGTGATTTGAAAAACGCTCTAGTGCTCCGTCACAGCCATGTTTTGGCATGCCGCGTCTCGGATTGGCCTGAATACATGAGCAGGGAGACTGCAGGGGACTTATCTCTTCATGCCGTTTCGTCGCTTCGCTTCGCGTTCCGGTGCCGATACCCGCCGCCGTGATGCAGGGTCCACTGCAGATTCAGCTTCGACGCCATCTGGCGGACCCACGCGTCGTCGCCGGGCGGCCGGCCGCGGCGAACGTACTCTCGCAATGATGCCGGTTCCGCCGCCATCTGCGGCTGGCTTACCCAGGACGCCCAGTCGCGCGGCTGCTTCACCGGCCAGTCGCTCAACACCGTCCGCGGTTTCTGCCCCATCACGCCGAACCCAACCGCTGCCGTGCGGCCATTGCGCAGCCCGGGTGTTGCCGCGATGCCACGGAACGTGGTAAAATCCACCCCCTGCAACGAAGCATGCAACTCGGGACTCGAGGAATAGGTCCCGGTATCGGGGAGACTGAAAGAATAAATGAAAAATGCCCCCTTTTCTTGCCTTGTCGATACCGACTTCCCCGGCGGCAACGCGGTGATCGAGTCGGTGGGCGATGACACCATTCGTCTGCGTCCCGATCTGCGTGATACGGTCACGAATTGGTTTTACTGGGCGGTCCGCGTGCGCGGCGCGGGAGGGCGGACGCTGCATTTCGAGTTTAGCGCGCAGCATTCTCTGGCCGATCGCGGGCCAGCGCTGTCACTGGATGGCGGTAAGACCTGGCGATGGTTGGGCCGAACCGAGGGCAGCAGAGGCGGCTTCGTGGTGACGCTACCGACCGACGCGGACGACATGCTGCTGAGCATGGGGATGATCTACACCCGAGCGAACTGGGATCGATTCATGGCGGGGCTAGCGGATCCCTCGCGGGTACGCGTGGAGTCGCTGTGCAGGACGCGAAAAAACCGGGACGTGCCGCTGATCCGTGTCGGCAAGGTTGATGGTAAGGCGCGGTATCGCGTACTGCTGACCGCGCGAGCGCACTCGTGTGAGATGATGCAAAACTATGTAATGGAGGGGTTCGTGGCCGCCGCTACGGGAATTGATGAATTAGGCCAATGGTACAGCCAGAATGTCGAGCTGGCGGCGGTTCCATTCATGGACACCGATGGCGTGGAAGATGGCGACCAAGGGAAGGCTCGGGCACCGCGTGACCATAATCGTGATTTTCGCCCGCCCCACGTTCATGTCGAAACCGCTGCACTGATCGGCTTTGCCGAAAAATGGTTTGACGGTCGCCCGGCGGTGACCATCGACATGCATTGTCCATGGATTCATGGCCCGACTGAAGAAATTGTCTTTCAGGTCGGTAATGCGGATCCAACCGTCTGGCATCGTCAGCAGGAGCTGGCCGCAGCCCTCGAACGATTGCGCGTGGGCCCGATTCCTTATCTGGCTTCCAATGATTTGCCGTTTGGTAAAACCTGGAACACGGGAACCGGCGAGTACCTGTGTCTGAGCCGATGGGCCGGGGGGAAGCGCGGGGTAGTGCTGGCAACGACGTTTGAGACTCCATATGCCACAGCATCGGGCGTCGAGGTGAATGCCGAGTCGGCCCGTGCCCTGGGGCGCGACATGGCGGCGGCGGTGCGGGCGTTTCTTGAAGCTTCAGGCAAGAATTGAAGCAGGCGTCGGAGACCGGCGCTCGAGGCGGATATGACACGAGCGACCAGCAACGAAAATCAGCTAACCAGACCGAAGCCGCCTTCGCCGCGGCGACGGAACTTTGCCAGCGATAACGCCAGCGGCATGTGCCCCGAAGCCTGGTCTGCGATGGCCGAGGCGAATGCTGCAGGGCACCTGCCCAGCTACGGCGACGATCTCTACACCCAGCGGGCCAGCGACGCCTTTCGTGAACTCTTCGAGACCGACTGCGACGTCTACTTCTGTTTCAACGGTACCGCTGCGAACAGCCTGGCGCTGGCGAGCTTGTGCCAGAGTTATCACAGCGTCATTTGTCACGAGTCGTCGCATATCGAGACGGACGAATGCGGCGCGCCCGAATTTTACAGCAACGGCAGCAAGCTGCTGCTCTGCCCGGGCGCGCTCGGCAAACTAACTCACGATGTGGTTCGCGCCGTCGCCAGGAAGCGCAGCGATATACATTACCTCAAGCCCCGGGCAATCTCTATTACCCAGCCCACCGAGCTTGGTACGACCTATTCGCCCGATGAACTTTCTACCCTCACGGCCATCGCTGCCGAACTCGGAATGAAGGTACAGATGGACGGCGCGCGCTTCAGCAACGCCGTCGCGTCGATCGGCAAATCGCCGGCCGAGCTGACTTGGAAAGCGGGCGTGGATGTCCTCTGCTTTGGTGGCAGCAAGAACGGCATGGCCGTCGGTGAGGCGGTGATCTTCTTCGATCACAGGCTCAGCCTCGAATTTGACGCCCGCTGCAAACAGGCCGGCCAGCTTGCCAGCAAGATGCGCTTTCTGGCCGCACCCTGGCTGGGACTGCTGCACGATGGCGCATGGCTCCGCAACGGCACCCACGCCAACGCGATGGCGCAACGGCTCGCTGCCGGGATCGCGAAGGTACCCGGCCTCTGCGCGCTCTACCCTGTGCAGGCCAACAGCGTTTTCGTGGAATTGCCCGCCGGCACCGGCGAGGCACTGCGCCAGCGCGGCTGGTTGTTCTACAACTTCATCGGCGGAGGCGCGCGACTGATGTGTTCGTGGGATACGCAGCCCGAGGACGTCGATGCCGTCCTCGGCGATCTCACGGCGATCATGCACGGCCGCTGAATCGAGGAGCATCCGTGGCCAACAAAAGTCGGCTATAAGCCTCTGATACTTGTCGCTGGTGAACAATGCGGGGATGCCTCAACAATAGTGAATCCGATGCCTGGCCCGAAGGCTGGGCGGTTTACGTGCAGGAGGTCATCCCCGTGAGTAAAAGATCACCGTATTCCCTGGTCGATGTCAACAAGATTGTCCCTGAACAACTTTTCCCGACAGCGTCGGAAGGCGGTCAGGCATGCAACGACTCGCTTAAACCTGAGGCGGCCCCCATGCGCTGGGCATGTCGGCTGGGATCGCTTGCGCTCGCCGTCGGTGAGTGAAGAGTCAAGTCTGATGAGGATTCACAGGATAAACAGGATGCACAGGATTTGAGCTCTTTGGCCGGGCTTGGCCGGGGGCGTCAATCTTGTTTATCCTGTTCAAGTTGGACGAGCAGAACCGCCGATCGACGCCGATGAACGCCGATGAAGGCCGAGGCGATGGCCCGGCGCTGGGGGAGAATGCCGTCGGTGGCTGAAGAATCAAGGTCAGGATTCACAGGATTAACAGGATTCACAGGATAAGGCACTTGAGCCGAGTTTCATCGCGTGACTCGATCCCGTTCATCCTCTTCATCCCGTTCATCGTTTTCATCCCGTTCATCGACTTCATCCTGTCCATCCTGCTCATCCTGTGCATCCTGTGAATCCTGGTTTTTCCTCCCGGTCCTATGTCGGTGACTCCTCGGCGATTCAGGAACTCGATTTCAAAAATGAGACGGACTCGATCGGTTGGATGCGAGGGGAGTCGAAGTTCAGTCCGCGAAAGCGCTCACGCACCCTGGCAAAGGGGCCTGTGACGCCGGGCGCTGCAAAGTTCGTCCAGAACCGATAGAATCCGTCTCTCATGCTCGATTTTTCTTCCATGCCGGTGGTTCTGGACCCGTTGCCAACCTCCACCGAGCCGGCGATGCCGGGGCTGATCCGGCCGGCGATCTCGCTGGCCTGGCGGGAGTGGGTGCGGTTTCTACGACAGCGAAACCGCATCGTCGGCGCCCTGGCCACGCCCATCGTCTTCTGGCTGCTCATCGGCGGCGGCATGGGACACAGTTTCTCCTCGTCCAATACCCCCGGCGGATCGAACTTCCTGGTCTTTTTTTTCCCGGGCACCCTCTTGATGATCCTGCTGTTCACGGCGATCTTTTCGACGATTTCCATCATCGAAGACCGCCGCGAGGGGTTTTTGCAGTCGGTATTGGTCGCCCCGGTGTCGCGGATGGCGATCGTGCTGGGAAAAGTCCTGGGCGGCACGGCGTTGGCGTTCGGACAGGGGCTGCTTTTTCTGCTGCTGGCGCCGACGGTGGGGATCAAGCTGACGGTCCTGTCGTTTTTGCTGTCGGCGGGGGTGATGCTGCTGATCGCATTCGCGTTGACGGCGCTGGGCGTGTGCATCGCCTGGCGGATGAGTTCGACCTCGGGGTTTCATGCCATCATGAACCTATTTCTTATGCCGATGTGGTTCCTGTCCGGGGCCCTGTTTCCGCCGGACGGGGCCATGGGCGGGCTGAGATGGATCATGTACGCCAATCCACTCACCTACGGGCTGTCGGCGCTGCGCCACACGATTTACTGGGGCGCCCCGGTCGGGCACGCGCCCGGTCTGGCGCTTTCCATGGGTGTGTCGGCTGCGTTCGCCGCGGGGATGTGCCTGCTGGCAAGCTGGATTGTCGCCGGTCGCGTCTCGGCGGATCTACAGTAGAATCAGTCGCTCGCCCGGCGAAACAACATGAGCCAACTCAAGAAAACATTGATTCTGTCGGCGTGGGTCGTGCTGGTTTTATTGCTTCTGGCCGTGATCGCACCCTGGCAGGGCTTGCTGCGTGGATGGGGGGATTCACCCGACCCCGGGTCCCACTCGGTCGCTTTGGCGGTTCCCGCCGCGGCGGCGCTGCCGGTCTTCTATCCCGCGCCGAAGTTCGACTTGACCGACCAGGACGCCAAGCCATTTTCGTCTTCCGGCCTGGACGGTGAGGTCTGGGTGGCGGCGACGATGTTCACCCGCTGCCCGTCGGGGATGTGCCCGATGATCACCGCACGGATGACCGAACTTCAGGCGGCGATCACCAACCCGCGGGTCCAACTGGTCTCGATCAGCCTCCAGCCGGAAAAGGACACTCCCGCCGTTCTCAAGCAATATGCCGAGAAGGTGAACGCCGATCTTACACGCTGGCATTTTCTCACCGGCGACAAGGCCACGATCCTCGAGCTGGTTCGCAAGGGTCTGAAGCTGCCGGTCGAGGAAGGTCCGGGCGAAGACAATATTCTGCATGCCGACCGGCTGGTGCTGGTGGATCAGACGGGTCAGATTCGCGGGTATTACCCGGCCGGCGATCCGGAGTCGATGACGAAGCTCGCCTCCGACGCGACGATGCTGGCCGAGGGACCGGCGCAATGACCGCCGAGACCCTTCCCGCTGTCAACGCAGTCCTCAACGCGACCGCGACGGTGCTCCTGATGGTCGGCTATGTGCTGATCCGCGGCGGGCGCTGGCGCGCCCATGCGGTGACGATGATCGCCGCGGTGATCGTCTCGGCGGCTTTTTTGGCGGGATACCTGTGGCATAAGTCGATGTTTCCGCCGCGTTCGATCGGGCTGCCGCATGGGACGTTGCGGTCGCTGTATCTTTGGGCGCTGTTGCTGCCACACACGGTGCTGGCGATGGCGATGTTGCCGATGATCGGACTGACCCTATGGAACGCAGCGCGGCGGCGCTGGACTTGGCATCGCCGCATCGCCCGCCCGACGCTGTGGATCTGGCTGTACGTGTCGATCACCGGGGTGATGATTTACGTGCTGCTGTATCACTGGTTTCCGGGGACGCCCGCCTGAGAGTTGATTCATCTCCACTTTTGCCGGTTGTCGCGGTCCATTCCCACCAGTGGCCTCCGGCGGCAACGTCGAATCGGCGGGCAAGCCAAACCGCCGGTGGGGACACCGGCGGCACTTGAAAACCTCAGCCGCGCTCCCGAGGGAACTGGAGCGCAATTGCTGAACGTTGCGGAAACCGGGGATGACTGAGTCTTGAGAGGGGTTGACGCGGGACGCCGCGGGGGATTTAATTCACCTTTCGCGGGTGCGATTATCGGCGGTGATACCTATGCCCACCTCGGCTCGTTCGATCATCTTCATCAACCCGCCCTACGAGCGGATCTCGCCGGGGTACGAGTTCATTCGGGTGATGACCAGCAAGATCCCGTCGCTGGGTCTGCTGCATCTGGCCGGGCAGGCACGCCGGGATGGATATCGTTGTTCGATCATCGAGTCGGACGTGCAGGGCCTGGGTGCCGACGATGTGATTGCGCGGGTAGTTCGGGCGAAGCCGGACTATGTGGCGATCACGCTGTTCACGGTCGGGGTGTGGCAGGCATCGCAGGTGGCTCGGGGGATCAAGGCCCGCTGTCCGGGGACGAAAATCCTCATCGGCGGCCCGCATGTGTCGTCGCTGGGCGATGAGACGATGCAGCGGTTCGGCGAGTTCGATCTGGCGGTGATCGGCGAAGGCGAAGTCATCTTCTCGCAAGTGCTGGCGGCGATGGATGCCGGCGGGCCGTTGAAAAACATCCCCAATTTGATCTATCGCGAGGGTGACGGCCAAATCACCGCGACCCGGCGCGAGTCGATCCGCGTGCCGATGGACGATCTGCCGCTGCCGGCGTGGGATCTGCTGCCGGGATTCCCGCGGGCCTATTTACCGGCGGTGTACGATTACCCGCGCGGTCCCGTGGGGACGATCGCCGCCAGCCGGGGATGCCCGTTTCACTGCAAGTTCTGTGATACCTCGACCTTCGGCGCCGCGGTGCGGGCCTATACACCGCGCGCGGTCTTCGAGCAGATCCAGTTGCTGAACCATCGCTGGGGGATTCGACACATCGTCTTCGTCGATGATCTGTTCATCGCCAGCCCCAAGCGCACGACCGAGTTGTGCCGGCTGATCATCGACCATGGATTGAAGATCACATGGAGTTGCAACACCCGGGTGGATTGCGTCAAGCCAGAACTGCTGAAAGTGATGAAGCGGGCCGGGTGCTGGGAGATCGAGTTCGGGCTGGAGACCGGCGCCAATGAGCTGCTCGAGCGGATGGACAAGCACGCCCGGGTCGAGCGCGGCGAGCAGGCGGTGCGATGGTGCCACGAGGCGCAAATTCGCTCCAAGGGCCTGTTCATGCTGGGATACCCCGGCGAGACGCCGGCGACGATCGAAAAGACCAAGCAGTTCGTCGGGCGCCTGCCCATGACGGTGATGAACCTGACGAAGTTCACCCCCTACCCGGGAAGTCCGATCTACCGCGACTTGTACGGGACGAATATTCGATCCGACCATTGGGAGAAGATGAACGGGATGAACTTCGTGTGGTCGCCCGAGGGGATCAGCGTCGAGGAGCTGGACCGCGAGTATCGCAGCGTGCTGATGTCGTTCTACGGCCGAAAAACCGTCCGTCGCCACTACGTGAAGATGAGCGTGGAAAACCCCATGCACCTGTGGCGGCTCTCCCAGGGTGGCCTGGGCTTGGCCTTGAGCAAGACCCGCTCGGCCCTTTCAGCGTTCAGAAATCGCCTCGCCCCGGTATAACCGACCCGCCTGATCAGCGCCGAATCCGGGGCATGAGCCACGGATCGGCGCCGGGGGACCGCGGAGGTTCTGGGCGAACGATGGTTCAGGCCGGGGCATGAGCCGCGGATCAGCGCTGAGGGACCGCGATGGAAGCTCATTTCACACCGTCGAGAGTTAACTTAAGGGATTGAGCTTGGCCGCGATGGCACCACAACGGCGCGAAATCGCGGGAAATTTTTCTTGACAAGTAGAGCGCTCTACATCATAATGTAGAGCGCTCCAGAAAGGTTGTGTGCGTGGCGGTCACTCAGAAGGAAATTGCAACCCGCTTGGGATTGTCTCCTCAGGCGGTGAATTGCGCGCTCGGACATCGCACCCGCCAGGTCAGCGTAAAGACGCGACAGCGCGTACTCGAGGCGGCGCATTCGTTGGGATATCGTCCCAACTCCGCCGCAATGGCCGTATCGACGGGCCGATTCAATGCCGTGGGATTGCTGATGAGCCGGCACCATTGCCAGAGCATCGTGTTCGGCCACACCCTTCGCGGGATTCACGATGCCCTTGACGAACGCGACATTCATCTGGCCATCACCTTCGTGGACGATGAGCAACTGACCAGCGGCCAGGAGCTTCCCAAGATTCTCGGGCACGCGATGGTGGACGGGCTGTTGCTGAACTACACCCACGACATCCCGCCGCGGATGGTCGAGCTGATCAATCGTCATCATCTCTCGGCGGTTTGGATCAACTCCATGCAGCCGGCCAACTGCGTGTATCCCGACGACGATGGCGCCGCTGTCGCCGCGACCCGGCGGCTGCTGGAACTGGGGCACCGACGGATCTGTTATATGGACATGACCGCCTCGCTCGAGGAATCGCCGGAATGGCATTACAGCCGTCGAGATCGGCGCGACGGGTATGCCCGGGCGATGCGTGACGCGCAGCTCGAACCGATGGCGATCATCCCGTCGCGGCGGTTCTTGCACGAGCGGATGGTCGATCACGTGCGTCAATTGCTGCAAAGCCCATCGGCCCCAACCGCAGTCATCACCTACGGCACCGACGATAGCGCGGCGATGGCGATGGCATGCATGACGATGGGGCTGAAACTTGGCGTGGACGTGTCATTGATCACGTTCGGGCATAACCAGTCGCTGGCCGGGCCGCGAATCGATACGCTTCGGGTGCCCGAGCAACAGCTCGGCTACGCCGCGGCGTCAATGCTGTTGCGCCGGATCGAGGCGCCCTCGGGGGATCAGCCGCCCGAGGCGATTCCGTTTATCGACGTCCCTGGAGAAAGCGTCGGCCCGGTGCCGGCGCGCTCAGCCTCGACGGCATCGAGTTCGTTCTCCAATTCATCCAGTTCCCCTTTTTCGGAGGTTTGACCATGATGCATTGTTACACACCATTGCTGGCCGCGGCCGCGACTGTTTGCATCGGTTCGCTGGCGGCGGCATCGCCGATCGCGTCCGACCAGTGGTCCACGGCGTCCGGCGGCTACTCCGGCAATTTCGCGGGCAGCAACCCGACGACCGGCGTGTCGGGATAGCTCCGCGCCACGACGTTCTCACGCCCGGCGACGACGCAAGAGCATCAACCCGCCCAGTCCCAGCAGGGCAAGCGAGCCGGGTTCGGGAATAGTCGCCACATCGGATAACGCCGTGCCGAAACGGACTGATTTCGGCGACGGACGTAAGGTCACGCGACGAACAAGGAAGCGACGATGATTCGAGTAAAAGCAAAACGCGGCTTCACGTTAGTGGAGTTGCTTATCGTCGTGGGGATTATCGCGGTGCTGATCGCGATCCTGCTGCCGGTAACGCAAAAGGCGTACGAGAGCGCGCGAATGGTGCGTTGCATGAGCAACATGCGACAGATCGGGACGATGCTCATCGAGTACTCGATCCGCTGGGATGGGGCATACCCAATCGGACGCTGCCAGGGACAGGGAGCCAGCGGGTTCGGATCCTGGAAGCAGGCGCTGGCCGACTCGAAGCTGATCCCCAGCGGACACGAGATCGGATTTTCCCCCGAGGGATTCGCCCGGATTGCCGCCAGCGGAACCGACACCAGTAAAATCAAACCGCGTTTTTATTGCCCGAGCTTTCGCACGGGGGTTGGACAGTTCGAGACGTACATGTATCCGCATGCCCAGGACGAAATTAATAACGGCCCGAGTTGGCTGCCCATCGGGGGAGGAACCAATATGAACGTGACTCCCAAACGATACCGTTTTGCCCGGGTGGGGATGATGACCCAGGCGGTCGAAACGGTGGTGCTTCTGGAGAACGGCGCGACCAACAACTACGATACGTGGAACTGGTATCGCGCCGAGGCCGGTCCGACCGGAAGCCGCGATGTGAACTGGAACGCCCATCGCAGCGGGGCTAATTACCTTTTCGGCGACGGCCATGTCGAGTTCCAGGCGAAAAAGTTTTTCGACACCACGGCCGAATCCACGAAACTGGTTCGGCTTCAGAAGTGAATCTCTGGGAGGAATGTGATGTTCAACAGGAACTACGTCGGCAACAAAGCGCGGGGCGGATTTTCACTGGTCGAGCTGCTTGTCGTGATCGGCGTGATCGCGGTCCTGATCGGGATTTTACTGCCCACGCTTCTCAAGGCCCGCAAGCAGGCCAACACCGTTGCGTGCCTGTCGAACCTGCGTCAACTGGCCCAGGCATCGTTGATGTTCGCCCGCGAACACGACGGCTATCTGCCCAACTACTCGTTCAACCGCTGCGCCATCACGGCCGTGAACGGAACGCCGTTGAGCGAGGCCGACTGGGGATTCCGAAGCCCCTACTGGAACTGGGACTACGTGCTTTCCCAGCAGTTGCAGAGCACCGGGCCATTCCGCTGTCCGACCGACGATCGGGAAGGTTTGCGCGGCCTGAGCACTCCCAACAGCGACGATGACATCGCCGATTCCTATCGAATGAACGCCAGCAACACCCAGCGCCGCCGCCTGCACAGCAGCATCGCCAATTCCGATTCCTACCAGGCGATGACGCTGGCATCACTGGAGAAACCGGGGGAGGCCATTCTATTCGCCGATGGAACCACCGGTGACGCGACCAATCCGGCCGCATACCACGCCAGCACCTGGGATTCGGCGCCCGGCGCGGGGATCGCCGAGAACTACCGCAAGAACATCGCATGGGACCGCCACCGCGGGTCGGCGAATTACGTCTTCGCCGACGGCCACGCCGACACCCTCTCCTGGGAGCAGACCTGGGAGGCGATCGGTCCACAAAGCGGCTTGAACTCAACGAAACAGACGGCCTGGCGCCAAAGCTACTACGGTTCGTCGGACATAAGCTGGCCTTGAGCGCGGGCAACGGTTTCGACGCCATCGCCGACCTGCGGCAGCCGGACATCACCGGCACCACACCAACGCATGGAGCCCCGCCGCCCTCGGCTGGGCGGGTCTTCACCGACATCACCGCTCGGGACGCCGGTGCCATACGGCGGCGGTGGCTTGCCGCGGCGGCGCGGGGGACATGCTTTGGGTCAGGGCGTCTGGGCCTTCTCGGCCAGGCGATGCAGCCAATTTTCGAGGTTGGTGTAGCCGTCGCCGTTGTCGTCGGCCGAGGGATTGGCGGGAATTTGCAGGGGACGGCGAATAACCGGGGGGTTGGGGTAGCCGCCGACGGCCTCTTGGGAGTCGATGACTCGGCCCGACTTTTCGCGGGTCTGGCGAATGATGCGGGCGTCGATCGCATCGCGGGGCCAGGCACCGGCGCGGGATAGAACCGACTCGGCAACACGACCGGCGGGAAGCGGCTTGAACCCCTCCGGCCAGAACGGCCGGTCTTTCAGTCGCGTGGGCCGTCCGGCCACCTCGGCGACTGGTTTGCCGGCGAGATCGACGCCGATATTGTCCGATGCGAACACCTCCCCGCGATCGCCGCTCAGGCTGATCACCGCAAGGTCGCGCGGCGTATCTGGCCCGTACCACAGCACATTGCCGACCGCCACCAGCGTGCAAGGCAGCAGAGTCTTGGGGAACTCGGTGTATTCGCGCGGCGTCCAGTAGCTGTGGATCGCCTTGACGCCGGGATTGTAGATCAGATTGTTCGCCACCACCGCGCCGGCATCGGGCTTGAGGACGGGATTGCGGTTGTCGTTGTCGGCGTACAGGTTGGCGATGACGGCGATGTCGCGGGCGTGATCGTGGATCAGCGTGCCCATCGAGTGCGGTCCTTTTTCGTGCGAGGTGTTTCGCAGGCCCTCGGCGATGATGCAGTTGGAGATCGTGACCTGGTGGCTGGTCCCGCCGCGCCCCTCGTGGCGCTGGCCGCTGGTGGATAGGTTCTCATCCACCGCCCATGTGGTCGAGCAATGGTCGATCACAATGTGATGAGCGCCGGGAGCCCCGGGCTGATTTTGCAGGCTGACCCCATCGGGGCTGAAGCCCGACTTTTTCGGCCTGCCATCGTCGCCAGGCCGGATGCGCAGATGCTGGATGAGCACATCGTGAGTTTCGATGCGCAAGGACCCCTTGATCAGCGTGATTCCGTCGCCCGGCGCCGTCTCACCGGCGATGGTGACGAACGGCTCGGTCACGGTAAGACTTTTCCCCTGGAGGTCGATCACACCGGCGATCTCGAAGACAATCACCCGCGGGCCGGGATGGGAGATCGCTTCGACCAGGGTCCCGGGACCGGAGGCATCGAGGCTGGTGACCCGCAGCACCGCCCCGCCGCGACCGGCCGGGGTGTCCGCTCCATATCCGACCGCGCCGGGGAAGACGCACAACGCGGGCGTGGGATCGACGGCGAAGGCGTTGAAGGCCAAGGCCATCGAGATCGCCAGCGCCGACCAACCGATCAGCGCCCGCCTGGCCCGAAGAAAATGAAAATGGGCTTGCAACAAAATCATGGTGGATGATTATAATATGGGTCGGTACAATGAAAAGCCCGTCCGGCTAAGGATAAGTTGATTAATCCGCGAATTAGACGTGAGATCGGCCGTGCCGGCCCAAGGAATTGGATTTGAAATCTGAAATTTGCGATCAATCGCCGAACCCGTCGCGGCGATTGTCTTCTGAAGAACCATAATTCATATAACTTGCCTGGAGAAACCCAACATGAACTTGAATCGAGCATGGAACCTCTGCCGAGGCGCGATGTTGATCGCTAGCCTGGGATTCACGATGTCGAGAAGTTCGGCGCAGGTGATCGTCGAGGGCTTCGACGGTTCGGCGCCGGCGGAATGGAATGTCGAGCGGCTAAGCGAGGTGGGTGAGTTCGACTGGAAGCCGGGGACGCCGGGGCTGTGGTTCAAGACCAGCGATCAGCCGGAATCGCCCGGGCGGGCTTGGCGAACCTGGGCGATCGGGACCAAGCCGTTCGAGATCACGTGGGATGTTCAAATGGAAGGCGGGGGCGGACAGGAAAACCGTATCGCGGGGATTTATGTCGCCGCCACTTCGGCCGAGCCTGGCAAGATGGGTCCGGACGACATTTCAATCGTCGTCGGCGTGCAGACCGAGGGGATCGCCGCGGGCGTGCGGCGAGGGCCGATCTACGAGTTGAATCAGAACAAGGAGGGGCATCCCCCCTACCGCGCTCGGCTGCTGGACCAGTGGGCGGATAAGCTGCCGCGCCCGGGTCAGAGAATGGCCAACGCGCGCTGGACCGACAAGGTTCTGACGGGCAAGCGACTGTCGATCCGGATGGCGAGGGAGGCGGGAAATGTCGTCGTGTTCCAGGTGTTTAATCTGGGCGAAAGCAGCTCAATCCCATGGTGGCAGGCTCGCACGGAGCTGGATCCCAAGCTTGCCGACAAGCCGTTGACTCACCTGCTGATCGGGATGCCGCCGAACCCGCGCGGCAATCCGATCCACGGCCCGCAGTACGTCCTGCGCGGGTGGGTGAAGGACTTGCAGGCCCGGGGCCTGGGCGATCCCAAGCCGAAAATTGCTTCGGCGACGCCCCGCGATTCGGTGGTCGAGCCGGGAAGCGAATTGCTGATCAGCGGGCAGGGGCTGGGCAATAACGCAACAGTGTGGATCGGCGGTGCCGCGGCGGAAGTGATCGCTGCCGGCAACGGGGAACTTCGCGTGCGAGCGCCGCGGCTGGAAGCCGGGGCGCGATACCCTCTGGAGGTGAGGTCGGGCGATGGACTGTTCGACCGGCTCGACGGTGGACTGGCCTATGGCCGAATCCTCGAGCGTGCCGAGCCGCGCGAGGCCTTGCCGGCCGGTGGAGACGAAATCACGCTCATCGGCGCTGGCTTTGATCCGAAAACCGAAGTGACTGTCGGCGCCAAGCCCGCGACGATCGTCGAGCGAATTGACTGGACGCGGCTGAAGATCAAGGTTCCCGCCGGGGAAGCCGGACTCGCCGAGATCAAAGTGGTCAGCGCCGGCGAACCGTTCGCAGGGGAATGCCTGTTCGGCTACGCGCCGCATCCGTACCTGATGTTCAAACAGGCGGATATTCCGGCCCTTAAAGAGAAGTTCAACCACCCGCAATTCGCGGCGTATAAGACCCGCATCCTCAAAGATGCCGCTGGGGAGGTGGACTATGACAAGCTGGAGGGACCGGATGCCTCGATGCACTTTTTTGCCCCGACCTTGGTCTGGGCGCTGACGCGCGATGAAGCTTGCCGCGAGAAGGCCTTAAAGATCATGCAGGTCGTCGGCGAGCAACGTAATCACGACCAGTTTCAACAGATGAAGGCGCAGGCGATGGCGTTCGCCTACGACATCCTGTTCCCGGCGATGTCGCCAGCGCAGCGCCTGCACGCCCAGGCGTATCTCGAACGTTCACTCGACACCTATCTCCAGCGGACCGGTTCGGGAGATTGGTGGTTCGTCAACAATCCCAGCAACACGATTCCGGTAGGCTCGGCCGGCGGGGGCATGGCCGCGATGGCCTTGATGAACTCGACGCCCCGCGCCAAACAGGCGATCGAGCGAGCCCCGAAGATCGTCAACGATCACTACATCGCCATCGTCGGCGATGGCGGATGCATTGAAGGGACGCTTTACTGGGATTACGGCCTGGGCAACCAACTGGCGCTGGGCCATGCGCTAAAAAACGTCACCGGCGACGATCACGGGCTGTTGACGGCGGAAAAACTTCAGAAAAATATCAACTTCGTGCGCACCCAGTTCGCCGGCAACGATCAGATGTTCAGCTTTAACGACACCCAGCCATCGCTGACCGGATCGGCCATCTGCGCTGACTTCGGCAGCCGCTTCGATCAACCCTTGATGCGCTGGTTTGCCGATCATCAGATCGCCTTGTCGGCCGGGACGGACCAGGCGGCAACCCCACGCGTGGCGATCAACGCCCGCCAACAATATGCCGTGTATGCGTTCCTTTGGCGCGACATGACGCCGGCGCCGGCGGAGTTTCCCGGCGTGCCCACGCTGGCGAAGTTGGACGTGATGAACTGGGGCGTGATGCGCAGCGACGGGACAGCGCTCAAACCCGCGCTGGCGCTGGGGATCAAAGGCCACGGCGGGCCGCTGTCCCATCACCGACAGGCCGACAAAGGCAACTTCGAACTGCACGCCGCAGGCGAAGCGCTGATCATCGACCCCGGGTATTACCAACCCAAGGAAACCGCCCACAGCATTCCCTTGATCGACGGCAACGGCCCCGATCCCGAGCCGCAGACCGCTGCCCCGATCGTGACGGCGTGGGAAGACGGGGACGTGCGGGCGATGAACCTGGATGTCACAGCGCCGTATCGCAAAACCGCGCAAGCCACGCGGGTGATGCGCCACTTCGTCATGGTGGGCGACGAGGCGGTGGTTGTGCTGGACGACCTCATTCCCGCCAAGGCCGACGCGACGATCACCGCTCAGTTGCAGGCGGCGTATGCCACCGAGTTGACCGGCGATTCAACCGCGGTCGTCAACGGGGCATTGGGTCGGCTGGCCATCCAAACTTTCGGGCCAACGCTGAAGCTCGAAGTCACCTCGCGTGATTTTGGCCGGTCGTGGATTTTCAAGAAATGGGCCGAGGCGGGATGGGTCTCATGGCACTCGCTGCAAGGGACCTATCGGGCTGATCCCCAGCGCCCCATGATCACGGTGCTGATGCCCATGCCTCTGGACGCTAAGACCCCGACGGCGACGGTGAATTACGCGCCGGATCACATCGTCGTCGCGCTGCCGAACGGGCGCCAAGTAACGTTCAACGGCGGGCCGGACGGATGGACCGTGGCCAAGAATACCCAAGCGAAATAACCTCGGACGAAGCATTTGCAAGGAGCTCGAGATGGTTGGCAAGACACTGATGGGAACTCTGTTGTGCCTGGTGATCGTGGCATCCGCCAGGGCGGAGACGAAAGTGGCATTCGACGACAAGGGGTTGTCCTCGATCCAGGTGAACGGCGTTGAAAAACTGGTCGGCGGGACGCCAAAAATATGGCGCATTCGCTCGGAAAGCGGTAAGGAGCTTTCCAACAAGGTGATCGATTTATCGTTCGACCCGGCCAGCAAGACGCTAACCCAGAAGTTCGATTGGGGGTCGGTGGTCGTGGCGTATGAACCGCTGCCCCAAGGCGTGCGCCTCTCGACCACCGTGACCAACAGCGGCACTGAAACCATCGACGAGGTCGGCGTCGCCATGGCCACGGTAGCCGACCTTGGCGAGGGCAGCAGGATAGGCCATGCGGCGTTCGGGGTCGAAGGCCCCGGGCTGGTGACCGCCGGCGGTGCCGATGGCGCGATCGTCTGGGCGAGCGAATCCAGCGACAAACCGCTGACGATCGACCTGAGCAAAGGCCAAGACAGCCGCACCAAGGCGCCGCTGATCAGTGCGCGAGCGATGATGGGCGGCGGACGGATCATCCTGCATGACGTGACCGCGGCGCGCCCCATCAAGCCGGGTGAGAGCGAAGCATTCACGGTGGCCCTTCGGCTAGGCCCCGCCGGGGCCGATCCGATCGAGCTGGCGGGCGACTTCATCGACGCCTATCGCAAAGCGCATCCGATGGAACTGCAATGGCCCGATCGGCGCCCGATTCTCCGGCTGTTTTTCGGAGGCGGTCTGCCCAAGGATCAGGCCAATGCCAATCTGAAGAACCCCGACGCAGTGCAACCCCCGGCACCGGACCCCAAGTTTCAAGCTCAACTCCTCAACCGGATGCGAGACACGGTGAAAGCCGCCAAGGCTTCCAATGCCCAGGGCGTGATCCTGTGGGATCCGGAGGGAGGCACCTATCCGCACGCGATCACGTACATCGGCGACCCGCGGATGATTCGCCTGCTCAACCCGCAGATGGACCTGGTGCTCGATGAGGCCGTGAAGATCCTCCAGGACGGCGGACTGAAAGTCGGCATGACGCTTCGCCCGCCGATCCTGGCGTACAGCGAGCAGAAGGACTCGGCCACGCAGGGCCATTCGACGCATCCCGACCCGCTGGCGAACCTGGACGCGAAGATCAAGTATGTCCGCGACCGGTGGAATCTTCGCATCATTTACGTGGACACCAACTTCTACTGGAAACCTTATGGCCCGGAGAAGAAGTGGCAATCCGGCCAGCTTCCTCCGCAATTATGGAAAACATTGCAGGAGAAGTATCCCGATACGCTGTTTATCCCAGAATTCGGCAGTCCACTGGATTATGCATACACGGCCCCCTATGGCGAGGCCGACATGGGCAACTATGCAACGCCGGGGCTGGTGCGGGCGATCTGGCCGGAGTCGTTCCGGGTACTCGTGATCGAAGACGCCGATCCGTACGACAATTATGAGCGGTTCGTGCGCGCTGTGATGGATCGCAACTGTCTGATGACCTACGCCTTCAGCCCCACGGCGTTCAATCTCGTCGCCATGACGCGGATCTACCGCGAGGCCGACCTTCGCAAGGCGCCGCCGCCTGCCGGCGTGGCCAACGCCGACGCCGCCAAGCTGGTGGAGATGCTGAAGGATCCGGCGGTTATCACCCGTTTCGCCGCCGCCAACCAATTGCGCGAGAATCCCGACGCCTCGGCCGCCGCGGCGCTGCTGGCCAGCGCAACCGATGAAAAGGAGGATTGGCTGGTGCGACGGGCTTCGCTGCGGGCATTGGCCAAGACGCCCAATCCTCCGGGGATCGAAGCGATGATCGGACTGCGGGCGGACCGCAATCTTGGACTTTACGGCGCCGCCGGCGACGTCTTGACCGGCGCCGGCCCCGGCGCCATCGAGCCGATCCTGGCGAGGATTGAATCCCAGGCCACCAGTGCCGAGGGCGATCCCAAGGCGATCGAGCAGCTTGGCGACGTTCTGGTGGCTCTGAAGGCGAAAGAGCAGGCGCCGCGCATTGCCGAGGCGATTGCCAAGGTTCCCGAGTCGGCCCGCAACGCCATTCAGCGCAAGCGGGCGTTGATCGACATTGCCGGAAAATTGGGCAACGAGCAGGTCGCCCCGGCGTTGATCCAGACCTTGAACAACCCCGCGTTGCGTAAGGACAGCGCTGCGGCGTTGGTCCGCCTGCATTCGGCCCCCGGCATCGCCCGCGTCAAGGCGATGCTCGAGGACGCCAAGAAATCGAACGACGCGGCGACCGTTGACGCCCTGAACCAGGCGCTTCGCGCGAAATAGGCTCGGGATCAGGCATTGACGACGCCCGCCCTCGCCTTTGCGAGAGCCGGTTTTTATTGGCGCCGACGAGGAAATTAGACCCCACCGCCGAGTACCCACCCCATCGTTTACGAGCCGGATCGTCAGCGACGGGGCAACTCTTGATCGGATTTTTACAGGGGGTGTTCGGATTGCAGTTGGCGGGGCTATGATGGGGGAAGAGGATTCACCGGAGGACTGATATGCAATGTTTGGAGATCGGTCGCAGGTGCCGTCGTCCGATGCGGCACGCAGTATGCCGGGTCGGGATGAGGCTGGGAGTGATAGGGGCGATCTTGGTGTTGGGCCAGGCGATGTGGGCTGGCGATTTACAGGCCGGGGCCAAGGCTGAGGCGGGGGCCGAGGCGGGGCCGGTGGTGATGAAACTGCATACCTTGAAGGACAAGGGAATGGGGGATATGGATTCACACACCATCTTGGCGCCGAAGGGGTGGAAGGTGGAAGGCGGGGCATGGTGGCCGGCGGCGGAGTATTTCAATATTTTGCCGAGTCAGCAGATCACGGTGACGGCACCCGATGGGCGGATGGTGGTCATCGGCCCGAGCCTGGGGGCTACGGATTTTCGCCCGTCGCAGATGGCGGTGATGCAGTTGGGTGCCCGTCGGGCCGCCGAGGGGAGTGCGGACAACGGGAATCCAGTGATCCACATGCCCAACAATTTGGAGGAGTGGAAAAGTTTCTTGTTGGAGAAGGCGTTTAAGAAGAACTTTCCGACCGCCACCGATTTCAAAATGGAGCAGGTGGTGGTGATTCCGGAATTGACGGCGATGCTGAAGAAGCAGATGGAACCGGTGCTGCGTCAGCAGGAGATGGCCAATCAGCAGTCGCGGATGATGGGGACGGGAATTCACAGCTTTGCCGATGGCGCGGTGTTGAGCGGAACGTGCTTTTATGAAGCGGACGGGAAGAACTGGGAGCATTTGATTGTGTTCGGGACGACCCAACTGGGGATGGATACCGAGGTCGGCCGGCAGTTGTGGTGGGGAATTGAACCGAGTGTTTCCTATCGAGCCGAAGCAGGGCAGCTCGAAGCCAACATGCCGTTGCTGATGGCGATCGCCAATTCGGTGCGAATGACTCCGAAGTGGCAGGCGATGAAGGCGGATCATATAGCGAAAATGAATCGGATCGCGGCGAAGGGGGCGGCGGATCGCAGCCGGATCATTGCCAATTCCAATCGAGAGATCAGCAAGATGATCAATGATGGATGGCGGGATCGGCAGGCATCGATGGATCGAACGCAAAAGCAGGTGATCAATGCCATTCGAGGAGTGGACGATTACGCGGTACCGGGCAGCAGCGATGTGGTGCAGTTGCCAAACACCTATAACCATGTCTACAGCAACGGTAGTGGCGATTATTTGATGACCAATGACTCGCTTTACAATCCAAATACGGACAAAGCGATCAATAACCGCACCTGGACAACGATGGAACCCACGAAGTGAGACGATCTGATTTGCCACCGATCTTTCCGGCCGCTGGGGTTCTGTAGCCGCCGGATACGGCGTAACGAAGGGTGGGCGATTCCTCCGTCTTCGTGGCGATCAGGATTTTTCACTGATTGCAACGATCGACGCTTCGTTTAAGATAGATGGGCGCGTACGATTGGGTGCGCACATACACGCTATTTTAGCGAAGGAGTTTTTCATGTTGAGCCGAACCGTTCTTATTGCATCGCTGGCGCTCGGGCTAATGGGCTGCGCCAATCAGAGGGACCAGGATGCGCTGAAGGATGCGCGGGTGCAGAATGATCAGTTGTCGCAGCAGGTGGCTGATCTGAAAAAAGCCGAGACCCAGCGCGACGAGTACAAGACGCAGACCGATGAGTTGACCGCCAAGCTCGCCGATGCGCAGACTAAGGGTGATAAGGTCGCCGACGATGTGAAAAAGTCGCAATCGTCGCTGGACAAAGCCCAGGCCGAGCTGGCCAAGGCGCGGATGAACCTCACCGCCGCCGATCAGCAGGCGGCGCAGCTCAAGACGGTGCAGGCGAGCTTGAACACGGCCGAAGCGAAGAACAGCGAAGCGCAGAAGGCGCTGGGCGAATTGAAGTCGGCCCAGCAGAAGTTGCAGGATCAGGTCAAAGCGTTGTCGCAGGAGAAGACCGCCCTGGACAAGAAGGTATCGGAGCTGAGCAAGGCGCTCGATGACGCCAAGAAGGCGGCGGCGGCGAAAAAGTCGGCACCATCGACGATGCCGGCCACGCCGATGATCCCCTGACCGATCACCGATCGACAGGCAAAGTCCCCGGGGCGCGTCCAAGGGCGCGCCCCTCTTGTTTGAGTGTGACAGTGAGCCAACTCGATCTCATTTTCGCCGGCAGCGGAGCATTCGGTCTGCCGACGCTGGCGGCGCTGCTCGAGGCCCAGCATCGGGTCACGCTCGTCATCAGCCAGCCGGATCATCCGGCCGGGCGAGGCAGAAAAATCACGCCCACGCCGGTCGCCGCCTGGGCCTTAAATCGCGGATTGAAACTGCTGCGCAGCGACGATCTCAACGGCGAATCCCTGCCGTTGGCCGATGCGATGATCGTCATCGCGTTTGGCCAGA
The DNA here is from genome assembly GCA_038329845.1 of Tepidisphaerales bacterium. Lineage (GTDB taxonomy): Bacteria > Planctomycetota > Phycisphaerae > Tepidisphaerales > Tepidisphaeraceae > JBBQNJ01. Next base: position 20,755 of record JBBQNJ010000035.1, read on the forward strand.
AGATTTCCGCGGCGGCGGCGGATCGTCCGCGGCTGGGAAGCATGAACCTGCACGCCTCACTGCTGCCGCGTTGGCGCGGGGCGGCACCGATCCATCGCGCGATCCTGGCAGGCGATACCCAGACCGGCAACTCGGTGATTCGCCTCGCCGAACGCATGGATGCCGGGGCGATCCTGGCGCAGTCCCGCGTTGCCATCGGCGAGATCGAGACCGCCGGGGAACTGCACGACCGCCTGGCAACCGATGGCGCTGGGCTGATCCTGCAGACGCTGGATCGGTTGGCCGATGGGACCGCCTCGCCGCAAGAGCAAGATCACGCAGCGGCAACACGGGCGGCGAAGCTGTCGCGCCCGGAATCGCGGCTCGATTTTTCGCATCCCTGCGCCCAACTGGCCCGCCAGATTCGCGCGATGCACCCGTGGCCGGGGTGCCGCGTGCGCCTGCTCGATGCGGCGGGCGACGGGCTGTCGCGGCTGACGCTGGTGCGCGCCCGCGCCTGCGACGGCGAGGGCGAACGCTGGGGCGGCGGGGAGATCATGCTGAGCGGCGCTGTCGCTGCCGCGGATGGCGGGGTCGAAATCCTGGAACTGCAGCCGGAATCCGGGCGGGTCATGTCGCTGGAGGAGTTTCGCCGCGGCCATCGCTGGACGCCGGGGTTGCGACTGGAGTCGATCCAATGAACGCCCGCGACTTGGCGTTGTTGGAGCTGGATCGACGAGATCTGCCCGGCTGGCCGAGCGGCCTGACCGCCGGGGGACGTGCCGGGGAACGCGCCGGGGAGCGTGCCGGGGAACGCGCCGGCGACCGCGCCGGGGAACGCGCCGGGGAACGCGCCGGGGAACGTGTCGGCAGCGCCCCCGAGCCGGACCCGCGCGATCGGGCATTGGCCGAGCAGATTATCGTCGGGACGATCAAAAACCTGCTGCCGCTGCGGCATCTCACCAGCGCCTTATCCGGCCGCGCGCCCAAGAGCATCGACCCGCTGGTACAGAAAATCCTGGCGATCGGCCTGTATCAACTGAAGTTTCTCGACCGCATTCCACCCAGTGCCGCGGTGAACGAGGCGGTCGAGCAATGCAAGCGGTTCGGCCGCGCCAGGGCAAGCGGGTTCGTCAACGCGGTGCTGCGGAAGGCCGCCCGCGGCGAAGCGCCGCGGGAATCCGATCCGGCGGACGATCCGCGCGAGTTTGCCCGCATCGTTCTCGGTCATCCGCCGGAATTGTTCGACCGTTTGTGCGGCCTGACCGATGTGACGACCGCACTGGCGATCTGCCGGCACAACAACTCGCAGCCGCCGGTCATCGTGCGCCTGTTCCCCGGCGCCGTTCCCGAGGCTTTGGAGGCCGAGGGGATCACAATCACCGCCCACGGTTCGGCGGGAATGTATGTCGCGAATCCCGCACCGCGGGCCTGGCTGGCCGAACTGTCGGCGCGCCGAATCGCGCAGGCGCAGGATCCCACATCCGCCGCCGTGGCAGATTGGTGCCAGATCGCGCCCGGTATGGCCGTGCTGGATCGCTGTGCCGGGATGGGCACCAAGGCGGTGCAACTGCTCGAGAAAGTCACCGAGACCGGTCGGGTGGTGGCGATCGAGCCCAATGCGGCTAGATGCCGGGCGCTTCGCCGCGCCGCCGATGCCGGCGGGTTCTCGAACCTCGCTATTGCCGCCGTGGGAATGCTCGGCGACGCCGCCGATGCCATGCCGCCCGACGGTTTCGACCGCGTTCTGGTCGACGCCCCGTGCGGCAATAGTGGCGTTCTCGCCCGCCGGCCCGAGGCGAGATTCCGCCAGGATCATTCCGCCTTGCGATCGCTGTCGCACTTGCAGGATCGCATCCTCGACGACACCGCCGGACATGTCCGCCGCGGTGGATTACTCATCTACAGCACATGCAGCCTCTGGCCGGAGGAGAACTCGCAGCGCGTCGAATCGTTTCTGCAGCGCCACCCCGTCTACTCGCTCATTCGACAGCGCCTAACTCTTCCCGGCGACCTCGACGCCCCCGCCGACCCGTCGCGCTACCACGACGGCGGCTATGTTGCGGTGCTGCGGCGCGATGAGTGAGGGTTCTTCGCCGTGATCGGCGAGCGATCTTCGGCTTATTACAGGACACTTGCAAAACGTCGCTTCAGACGCCGAGAACATTTTGGAATGCTCAGGAAATCAAGTGTTGCAAAGCCGCGAGACGGTCATTTTGCAAAACTCTAGTTATTACGTAAGGGGATCGCACCGCCGTCGCGGATCCAGCCTCGTCATGGGCGCTGGCGATTCGGATCGGGATACCCCAGTGCCGCCGGCGCGCGGTTGGCGCAAGGGGACAACGTCGCCGGGTCATAGTTTTCCCCGGCGGCCGCGGCGATGCGCGCCATCGACCGGCGAAACGGTTCGAGCAGGCGGAAATCGCCGGATAAATCCCGACATTCGTTCGGGTCGGCCGACAGGTCGAACAACTGCTCCTCGTGGGTCTTGGTGAACCAGATGTACTTGTGCGGGCCGCGAACCAGGTATCGGTTGGCGGCCTGGGTCTGGCACACACCATGCAACTCATCGCGCACCCCCGGTGCCTCGCCGCGCATCACCGGCAGCAGCGATCGACCATCCAGGCCCTCGGGGATTTTCGCACCGGCCAGATCGAGAAGGGTCGGCATCACATCTTCCCAGCCGCACAGGGCATCGCACGATCCCCGCGGCGCCTCGACATTTCGCCCGGTGATGAACAGCGGCACATGGGCCGACGATTCATAGGGCAGCGACTTTCGGAACAGGTGATGATCGCCCAGCATCTCGCCGTGGTCGGAGCTGAAGACGATCCACGTCGGCTCGGCGGCGCGGGGATTAGTGTACTCGAAAAACTGATCGATCAGGTAGTTGATCCGGTCGTCGATGTGATTGATCAATCCATAGTAGCCGGCGATGGCATCATGGATTTCCGCCGGGTCGAACGGCCCGGCGGGCGCATCGCCGGGCACGCCCTTTCGCGGCGGCGTCGTGGGCGCCCACTCGCCGATCGTGGGACATAAATCGTCGCGGCGGGCGTAGCGATCCCAGTATGCCTGCGGCGGGATCAGCGGCGGATGCGGCGCGACAAAACTCACATGCATGAACCAGGGCGATGTCGGATCGCGCTGGACGTGGAAAAACCTCGCCGCCTGTTCGGCGACCCAGCTCGTGTGATGCAGTTCCTCGCTCGCCGTCCAGGGCCGCCCGACGCGACCGTTTCCGTTGATCCCGTGGGAATTGGAGTGATGCGAAAACCCGCGTTCGATCAGCCAGGTTCGATAGTCGTTTTGCGACTGGTGGGGCGATGTGGGCCGATGATTGGCCGAATCGCTCAGGACCATGTGATCGAATCCGAAGCGTTTGCGCTGCGGATGCAGGTGCAGCTTGCCGACGAGCTGCGTCTGATATCCCGCGGCCCCCAGGCACCCCGGCAGAGTGTGCGCGGGGTTGAACTCCCGCCCGTCGCGGTAGCCGCGCATCTGGTGAGTGTCGGGATGCAGGCCGCTGATCAGGGTTCGTCGGGCGGGGATGCAGACCGGGCAGGTGATGTAGCAGCGGGAGAAGTTGGTCCCCGACGCCGCCAACGCGTCGAGATTGGGCGTGCGCAGGATGGGGTTGCCGTTGATCCCCAGCGCCGAATAACGCTGCTGGTCGGTGGTGATCAGAAGGATATTGGGTTGCCGCTCGGCCATGAAGGTTCTCGAAAAAAAAGGTTTCAATGAGTGCCGCTGGCGCCGTGGTGATGCGATGAACCCGGCGGCTCATCATGCGAGTGCGATTCGGGGACTTCCTCCGGTGCATTGGCGCGAACAATCGGACCGATCACCGCCGCGGCCAGAAACAGTCCGCCGACGATGAAGAGCGTCACGCCCGCCCATGGGGCCGGCTCGGCGATGACCGGATGCGGCTCATCGACACGAAGCGCCATACCGGACTCACCGCTCGCCAGGGGCGCTGCGGGATGATCCAGGTCTACGGAATGATCCAGCGCCGCGGAATGATCCGGTGCCGCGGGATGATCCAGCGCTGCGGGATGATCCGGTGCCGCGGGATGATCCGGCGCTGCGGGATGATCCGGCGCTGCGGGATGATCCGGCACTGCGGCCGCAACGGCCGCCAGAAGACCCATCCCGATCAACCCCGCCGCGATTCGTCCCGGTTTCATCGGCGAAAAGCTCCCTTCACACGCTCAACTTCAGCTTCGGCACGGCCCGCATCACCTCGTCGGGATCGAGCGAATCGACCACGTAATCGGCATCGGTGAGCTTCGCCCGCGCATACGATGTCGCCACGGCCAGCACCTCGAAGCCCTCGCGCTTGACGCTCTTGATCACGGAGGGCGCATCTTCAACGATCAGGCAATCGCCGGGAGTCAACGCTTGATGCATCTTCTCGCCCACCTGCCTCATCGTCATCAGATAGCCTTGCGGATCGGGCTTGCCGGCGGTCACGTCCTCGGCCGCGGTGATCACGCCGAAGCAATCGCGCAGGGCGATCCCCTCGAGCATGACCTCGATCTCTTCCCGCAGCGCCCCCGAGCAGATCGCCAGCGGTCGATCGCGCCACAGCCCGCGAACAAACTCCTCGACCCCGGGCAGCGCGTGGAACTGCTTGCGGTGGATCAGCTCCATCATCGCCTCGCTCTTGCGCGTCACGACGCGCAAGAACGTCTTAGGATCCAGCTCGCGGTGGCGCTTTTGAAACAGGTGGCGAAAGGCCCCTTTGTCGTCGAACCCCAGCAGTTCATCGTAATACTCGGCCTCGGAGAGCTCGATCTTCTCGGCCTGCAACACCGAGTAAAACGCCTGAAAATGCAGGGGTTCGCTGTTGACGATCACCCCGTCGAAATCGAACAGCACCGCCGCCGGCCATGAACCCATGCCCGCAACGTATCCAACCGCCGCGCCGATGGCAAGACAAGCTCGCGGGCAATCTCACCGAGTCAGCTCGATGGTGAAGATCGGTTTATCGGCGGGGATCACCAGCTTGCCATCGGCACCGACCTCGCCTTCGCCGATCGGCTTGAAATGCCAGTTGAGCCACTTGTATTTCATCCCGGCCAAAGGCGGGGCGATCACGGTGGCGCCGGCGCGGACATACGCCACCGGCGGCTTGCCATCTCCTCCCCCGCCGCGGGTCATGCCCTGGTACGGCTTTTTGGTGTGCCCCATGTCGCCGCGGGCGACGTTCTCCTCCACCAGCTTAAAGCCGTTGTTGAAGCTGGTGCTCACCAGCGAGACCACCACTTTCTTCGACTCGGCCAAGGGCTTGCCATCCTCGGCCACCGCCGCGAACGAGATGTACAACTCATCGTCGCCGACGGGATAGTTCACGCCGGGATCGTTGATCACGCTCACCTTGTCCAGCTCGATGCCATCGGCGAACTTCACCGGCCCATCCTGGCGGGCGAAGAAGCCGGTCCAGGAAACGCCGGCCGGGGCGTCGAGCTTCATGAAGCCGCGCTGCCAATCGAAGGTGATCTGATCGGTCGGGCGGATGGGATTCGCCTCATCCAGACCGCGCTCGACGGTGCGCCCGGAGACGCTGTCGTTTTCCACCGTCGGATCGACCTGCATATAGCAACCGTAGCGCCACGCCGTGGGCGCGATTTTCAGGCCCAGGTCGCCGAAACTTTGCCCGTAGCTGGCACTGCGGGGATCGTACAGGCTCTTACTGCCGAAGGTCATCACGGTGGGATTTTTCACCGGGTCCAGAACGCCCTCGCGGAACATCAGCCCCGCGGTTTTCATGGCGGCGGCGTAAATCTCGTCATTCTTGAAATGCACGCCTTCAACCGACGCCCCCGGTGAACCCTTGGGACCATCGTAGTAGGACATGTGGATCGGCGCAGAGTACGGCTCGGGCAGGTCCGGGTCGCTGGGCCTGCCGAACAGGTGGAAGTTGATGATGTCCCAGTCCTGGATCGCGCCCAGGGCCGCGATGCGGAAGGGAACCTCAGCGCGGTACTTGTCCGGGTTGTTCATCTGGAATTCGTAGACGAAGAACGGTTTTCCCGGCACGCGCCCCACCTCCATCCAGGGGATGCCCATCGCCAGCCGCGGCTGCTCTTCCAGACCGCTCATGAACGGGAAATGCGGCTGCTGGCGATCGATCGCCGTCTGCCAGATGTAGCTGCACATGGTGACCGCATCGCCCTGCTGCTGCATGAGAACCGACTGAATGCGAAACCCATCGCCGGTGTCCAGCACCATCGGGCAAAGCCGCAGGCTCTTGCCCAGGCCCTTGGCGAAGTCGCGCCGGTCGGTCTTGTAGGCGATCTGCAGCTTCGAGAAAAACTCGAGCACATCGGCCCCGCGCTGGCGGGTGAAGTCATCGCGGCTGAACGTCTGCTGGCTGGCGGTCAGCGCCGCGATCGCCGCGGGGTTCGCATCGTTAAAGGCCTTGCCGTTGCTCGGCGATGCCAGCGGCGCCAGCAGGATGGTGTTCGACGCGATCGCCTCGCCGGGCAGCAAAAATCCCCACGCCCGGGTCAGCCCGGCATCATCCTGGTACTTCTGCTTCAAAAAGTCCGACCAGCGAACCTGCAATTCATCCTTAAAGAACTTGGGCAGCTTCTGCCACGCCCCATTCACGAAATGGGCGAACGTCCACTCCTCGTTGGTCAGTTCCCACACCGCCATCTGCGGATCATCCCCCAGCCGCAGGCCCCCCTTGTACTTGTTGGGCCAGTCGGCGATCTGCTTCATCCGCCGCAGATGCACCTGGCGCATCCGCGCATCCCACGCCCCGACATCGGCCTCGCGCGGGCTGGGCTTTTTCATCGCCGCCACCGCCTGCTTCCACGCCTCGGCGGTGGCCGGATCGTCCACCAGCGCGGCATCGACATCGGGATCGGCCTGGCCGAAGTCGTTGAACGCCGTCATCCACACCTTGATCCCGCGCTTCTCCATCGCCTGGAACGAATACGCCGCGAGGTCGGCCCGCGAGCCATCCCCGATTTCGTAGTCGGGGTTGCGCCAGTCGCCCATCCCCCACCAGCGGACCAGGTTGAACCCCAGGTCGTCGATCCGCTGCGCCAGCGCATCCATCACCCGCCGGCCCTTCTCGACTTTTTCCTTCCTCACCTCCGGCGAATCGCCCGGCTTGACGTAGTACTGCGAGAGCTTGGCCTCCAGGGAAAAATGTCCGATCCAGCCCCAATAGCGCACGCGCTGCCCCGCGAGCGACAGATGCCCATCCTTCACCGTCACGTACTTCTCATCGGGAATCGGGACGGGACTTTCGGCTTGTGCCATCGCCTGCTCCCTCGCCGCCATCGCCAGCAGCATCGAACAACCCACGAGGATGCCCCACGTGCCAGTCCAACTCGAAAAGTACCTTGTCATGTGCCGATCCTCTCGAAGAGATTCAGAATCCCCAGCGCTCATCGCATAGCTTACCCTATCGGCGGGAAGATCACCAAGGAGGCGAATTGACCAGAGCAAGAACCAGGATGAACACCGATGGGCAGGATAAACAGGATGAACAGGATCGAGGCGCGCGGTGAAGCTCGGCTCAATCGCCTTATCCTGTGTCAAATGTCCCCTTTCTTGGCTCCGCTTTCCTGGCTCCTGGATCGTGGCCTCGCTGGCGCTTCGGGCTAACGTGATGCGTTTGACGCATTCGTGACTTGCCGCACCCGCGCTGGATCGTTGCCGCGTTACCTCGCTGGCGCTTCGGGCTAACGTGATGCGTTTGACGCATTCGTGACTTGCCGCACCCGCGCTGGATCATTGCCGCGCTGGATCGCTGCCTCGTTGCCTCGCTGGCGCTTCGGGCTAACGCTTCTGTTCGGCCACATCACCGCCGAGGGCGACGGGGCCACATGCTCGATGCTTTGCCGAACCGCCGCCGCGGGCATTACACTCACTCGATCATGCTCACCGCGTTCATCCGATTCGGCGATGGCCGGCTCTCCACCGCGACCGATCCACAGACCCTGGCGGCGGCGCTGCGCGATCCGCACGCGGTCTTCTGGCTGGACATGGTTAAGCCGGACGATGACGAGATCGGTCTGCTGGACGAGGTGTTCGGGTTCCATCCCCTGGCGATCGAGGACTCGATCCATTACACCCAGCGGCCCAAGATCGAAAGCTATCGCCACGTCGGCGACGCTCTGCAGCAGGGATACTTTTACATGGTCTTCCACGGCCCGGACCTCGAGACCTTCCGCGAGAATCTGCGCACCAAGGAACTGGACTTGTTCATGTCCGAGCGCTACCTGGTGACGATCCACGATGAATCGATCCGCCCGATCGACGAGATCCACGAGCGGGCCAACGCCGATGTGGATGTGGTGCTGGGGCCGGGGATCGACATCGTGCTGCACCGAATCCTCGATCGGATGGTCGATGGTTATACCCCGATCCTGGATTATCTTCAGGACCAGATCGACGAGCTGGAGGAAAAGGCGGTTTTATCCCCGTCGCCGGAGGTGCTTCAACGGATCGGGCAGAAAAAGCGGGAATTGCTGAATCTCCGCCGGATCATCGGCCCGCAGCGCGAGGTGATGGCCCAGCTCACCCGCGGCGAAGTTCCCTTCATCCGCGAAAGCACCCGGATCTACATGCGGGATGTGCAGGATCACCTGATCCGCGCTGTCGAGCTGATCGAGCTGTACCGCGACCTGGCCGTGGGGGCTCGCGACATCTATCTCTCGAGCATCAGCAACAACCTCAACCACATCATGAAAACGCTGACAATCCTGAGCGTGATCGCCCTGCCGATGACGGTGGTGACCAGCTTTTTCGGGATGAACTTCGACGCGATCCCCGGCCTGCACTCTCCCACCGGCTTCTGGATCACCGTGGTATTCATGGGATTTCTGGTCGCGGCCCTGCTCTACGCGTTCCACTGGAAACGATGGTTGTAGAGGAAGGCATTGAGGCATCGAGGCACGGAGCGGGAGGAAGGCATTGAGGCACGGAGGGGGAGGAAGGGGACGGGAGCAGATCTATTCGGTCCACGCTAGCGATACGTATTCAGCTCATCGCCCTGCCGCCCCATCGCGTTCGTCAACCCCCTTTCGCCCGCTCACCCCTTCGCCCATTCGCCCCCCTCACCCCCCTCACCCCCCTCACCCCCTCGACCCTTCGTGCCTCAATGCCTTCCCCTGCCCTATCCTCCCAGCGGCAGGCGGACGGCGAAATCCGATCCCTTGCCCGGTTCGCTGCGCACCACGATCCGGCCGCCGTGTTCTTCGATGATGCGGCGGGTCATCGCCAGGCCCAGGCCCGTGCCGCCCTTTTTCGTCGAGTAGTAGGCGCTGAAGATTTTTTCCACTGCCTCGGGCGCGATGCCCGGGCCGGTGTCGATTACGTGGATCGTTGCGGCGCGATCGTCGCACATCGTGGACAGCAGCAGCTCGCCCCCCTCGCCCCCCTCGCCCCCCTGCCCCCCCTGACCCCCCTGACCTCGATTTTCGCTCATCGCCTGCACCGCGTTGAGCATCAGGTTCAAAATAGCCTGCTTGATCAGCCGCTCATCCACCCTGGCAACCAGTGGCGATGTGAACGGTGCCTGGCGAAGCCGCACCTGCTGCGTGCGCGCCTGCGGAGTAAAGAAATCGACCAGTTCCTCGAGCAGACGATTGAGATCCACCGGACGGCGGTTCAGCTCCACCTTTCCGGCATAGCGCAGGAAGTCATCGAGGATGTCGCGCAGCCGCCCAGCCTCGCGCTGCACCACGTTAAGCCGGTTACAGATGCGCGAGTAGGCGGGGTTCTCGGGCAGCAAATCCTCCTGCAACAGTTGCAGGTTGAGCTGCACCGTGGAAAGAGGATTCTTGATCTCGTGAGCCAGCCCGCCGGTGAGAGTGCCCAGCTCGGCCAGCCGCTGCGCCTGTTTGAGTCGCAGCAGCCGGCGGTGCTGGATGCGGCGGGCCTTGCGGGCGAGCCGCCGCGCCCGCCGGGCCAGCCGGCGCAGCCGGCGCGACATCCACCAGCCGGTCCCGATCGCCGCCAGCAGCCCGCACGCCAATCCCCAGGCGAAATAGACCATGCCCGATCCGCCTAGCCGATGCCCAGGTCCGTGCTGGTGAAGAGACTTTCCATGATGTGTCCGGCGGATTCGATGTTCTGCCGCGCCCCCTCGAGCCGGTCGATCACGCCGACGATCCGCTCGACTACAGCGCCGGCGAGTTGGAGGCTCTTGGCGGCCTCGAGGACCTGCCCGCCGGTGGTGAGGATGTCCTCGACGAGCAGCACCTCGTCGCCGCGCTCCAAGACCCCCTCGATCTGCTTGGCGGTGCCGTAATCTTTTTTCGAGTTGCGGACGATCACAAAGGGAAGCCCGCACGCCATGGATGTCGCCGCCGCCAGCGCCACCGCGCCCAGCTCGGCACCGGCGATTCGCCGGGTTCGCGGCGTGACCTTGGCGGCGAAGAGTTTGCCCAGCTCGATCAGAATGTCCGGCTGCGTTTCAAACCGGTACTTGTCCAGGTAATAGCTGCTCTTTCGCCCGCTGCGCAAGGTGAAGTCCCCGCGCAACAGCGCCACGTCGGCAATCCGCTTGACCAATTGTGTGTGATCCATCGTCAGTCTCCATAGTGGCAGGGTGAGGGGGTGAGGGGGTGGAGGGGTGAGGGGGTGGAGGGGTGAGAACGCGAGGACCGCTTGTCACCTTGCCACCTTGTCACCTTGCCACCTTGTCACCTTGCCACCTTGCCACCTTGTCACCTTGCCACCTTGCCACCTTGTCACCTTGTCACCTTGTCACCTTGTCACCTTGTCGCCCATTCACTCCCTCACGCTCTCTGCTAATGTCCCACCACCGGTTCGCCCAGCAACCGCTTCAATTCGTCGAACTTCTCTTGCAGCATCCCGGCGTCGGGGCACTCGAGGTTCAGCCGAAGCAGCGGCTCGGTGTTGCTCTTGCGGACATTGAACCACCAGTCACCGAAGTCGATCGTAATTCCGTCGAGATAATCGACCTTTGCTTTCTTGTACGCCTCGGCCAGTTCGCGGATTTTCCCATCCTTGTCCTCGACCTGGAAGTTGATCTCGCCGCTCTGGCTGTACCGCGTCAATGGCGCGATCAGCTCGCTCAGCGGGCGATCCTGCGCCGACAGGACCGACAGGAGCCGCGCGAAGGCGATGGCCCCGGAATCGGCGAAAAAGTTGTCGCGGAAGTAAAAGTGCCCGCTCAGTTCCCCGCCGAAAACCGCGTGGGTCTCGGCCAAGGTTCGCTTGATGAACGCGTGTCCCACGCGATCCCGGCGCGGCACGCCGCCGGCGGCTTCGATCTCCTCGGGAACCACATGGCTGGAGCGCAGGTCGTACACGATCGTCGAACCGGCGTTCTTGGGATCGCGCAAAAAATCGCGCGCGAGCAACGCCGTGATCATGTCGCAGCCGATCGTCCTGCCCGTTTCATCCACGAACATGCAGCGGTCGGCGTCACCGTCGAAGCAGACGCCGGCATCCGGGCGGTGCTGGGCCACCGCGTCTTGAAGCATGCGGAGATTCGACTCGACCAGCGGGTTGGGGTCGTGGACAAAACTGCCGGTGATGTCGAAGAGAATCGGGATAATCTCCAGGTTCTGGACGCCATCGAAAATCCCCGGGACCATTCGCCCGGCCATGCCATTCGAGCCATCGACCACCACGCGTACCGGGCGTTTAAGGTCGAGAAATTTCCGCACATGGGCGCGGTATTCGTTCCACAGATCGACAATCTGATGCTCGCCCTTCACGCCGGTCTGCCCGATTCGCAGCGTGTTGGCGATCCGCTTGATGTCGTCGAGACCGGAGGCGGCGCCGATGGGACGGGCCTTGGGTCCGGAAATCTTAAAGCCGTTGTACTCGATCGGATTGTGCGAAGCGGTGACCTGGATTCCCGCCACCGTGTCGAGGTGATTGATGGCGAAGTAGACCATCGACGTATCGACCATGCCGATGTCGATCACGTTCATCCCGACCGAGCGCAGCCCATCGGACAGCGCTGCGGCGAGTTCCGGCGAGCTGGGGCGCATGTCGCGGCCCACGACCACCGAGTCTTCGCGCTTGACGCGATGACTGGGCGCAAGGCTCTGGCGGCTTCGCTTGAGGTATTGCCCCGTCGCGTGTCCCACCTTCCACGCCGACTCGGCATCCAGCGGGCTGGGATAGGTGGCGCGGACGTCATAGGCCTTGAAAATCCGGTCGATCATGCGCGGGGCTCCTTAACGACAGCCCCGTAGTGTAGCCGTGATTCACCGCTTGCCAATTGTGCCGAATAATGAGCGGACGAGAGCCGACGCCGTCGCGCGGGCGGCGAGGAAGGAACACGCTGTCGTGGCAGACATCCAGACAAGGCGACGCCGGTGACATCGGCGACACCGGGGGTGCCGGCGACACCGGGGACATTCAGAATCTCCCGTCGCACCAGCACCCCATACAGCCCCCACCGGCGAGCGGTCACGCCTCATCAGCGCCGCTCGGAAGGGAATTATCTGGATGTCCCCTTCGCCGCAAATGTCAGGCGCTTACCGAGGTGGAATCGAACACTTCCATCGCCGGCGCGGCGGGTTGCGCGAAGGGGGCACCACAGCGCGGGCACATGGTTCGATCAACCGGGCGCAGCGTGCCGCATCCGGGGCATGTCACCCGGTGCGGGCGAGAGTGAAGCACCCAGAAGGTCCACAACGCCGTCACTCCCGCCGCGGCCGCGACGATCATCCAGATGACGGTATGACGGCGGGTGAATCCGTAGCGGCGGCAAAGAAGAAGTATCGCGCCCAGCGTGGCCGCGATCACGGCGACGACGACGAGCCACCACGCCCGGCTGGGGGTTGCCCCGGCGACATTGCGCGACACCATCGCGGCGATGGCGACCGGCGGGGGCACGAACAGGATCGGCAGATTGCGGTACTCCGGCTGCTGGGGAAATGTCACCGCAAGCCCGGGGAGCGTTCGCCGGGAAACGACCCGCCCATGCGGGTCAAGGCGCGCGTACTCGGCTTCACTGGTCTGGCCGTTGGTCTGTTGGTTCGTGTAAAGCAAGTGAAAATCGCCGCCGGCGATTCGGCCGACTATCAGCATCCAGTTTTCGCCGGTATGAAGCAGCGGCGTCTCCATGATCGCCCCGCCGTTTCGGATCACGATCACCCGCGATTTCGTGGCCAGGACCGTATCGACCAGTCGCCGCTCGGTCTCAACATCCGGCCCGGATTTCTCGGCCGGATCGGTCTCGACGAACGGAGATGCACTGATGAGCTGATCGTCGGGGCCGGTCGTGAACACGCGCTCGATCTCCCGGCGGTCGAAATCGACGATATAGGCGCCGTCCGTCGTGGCCAACGGCATGAACTCCGTGCGTCTCCCGCCTTGTTGAGGCAGGAGCGGCGCCGAGAAAGCCGACGGCGTCGCGCCGGGCGGAGCGAATCCATCCGGTCCGATCGCCCCGAGATATTCCCCGGGAATGCCGATGCCTTCGATCCGCCTTCGGGCCGCGACGTAAAACCAGTTGCCGCCTTGTCGATCGCCGTTCAGCAGCGTCAGGTATCGCTGCGGAACCACGAACGCATGGAAAAATCGTCGCATGAAATAGGGCGCATCGGGACCGCTCCAGTCGTGCAGAACCTGGCCCGAACCGGAGAGTGTGTGGAACCGGCGCGGGTCCACGTCGAGTTTGCGGCCGGAGATGTCGAAATACTCGACATGTTGGCCGCTGGTGAAGCTCGCCACCACCGGCTCCCCATCCGGGCCGAGGACGTGATATTGATACGAAAACTGGGGCTGCGAGGGCATGGCCCCATCGATAATCCCGAGGACCAGCCCCACGCTCAGCGTCAGCGCGCAGCCGGCGCCCGCGCCGACGATCAAGAACTGCAACGGCTTGCTCCAGAGTCGTTGCGGCTCGTACTCGCCGTTGTGGACGAAATAGGCACCCGCCGCCGGGATCAGCAACGCCGCGGTGCCGAGCAACAACGCCATGGCCTCGTACAGATGGATCGTGGCCACCCCGGCGAACAACGCGGCGATGAACCCCACCGCCACGGGGAATATGCGGCTTCCCAGCCACGAGGCGCGTCGCGCCCCGATCATCAGCCCCACCGCGTAGGCCAGCACCCCCGTGGTGGCCGCGAAGATCATCGGCTGGACCATCTCCCAGGCGAAGGGAACTTTCACAATCCGCATCTGGCGAGCGATGAGGATCAGCGCGGCCATCGCCGGCGCGATTGTCAGCAGATACAGCCCTAGCCCAGCGACGACCTTGGCGACGAACAGAGGCCAGCGACCGATGGGCCGATGGACGATGAACCCCCAGCGTCCGCGCTGGGTGTCCTGGAGGATCTGCATCGCGCCTAGCCCCAGTCCCGCGGCGCTGAACCCGAGCGTGCAGGCCAGCATCATCGTGGTCGAGACGATCGACTCGGGGAAACCGATTCCCGAATAGAGCATCCCACCCAACACCCCGGCCAGCACCAGCGCCGCCAGCAGCGCCTTGACCCAATTCTCCCCAACTTCCTTAAGAAATATTGCTTTCATTGCGTTACCTCCGCGGCCGTGGCCGCCAGGAGCGAAACCCGGTTCTTCGATTCGGTGAGGTAGCCGACGGCGATGTCCTCGAGGCTCGCCGGCAATTCCTCGACCTCGGCCCCACCGCTCAGTGTCGATAGACGATTCAAGGTGCCCGGATGCTTCAGGGCCGTAATCTCGATCCGCTCGGGCAGGCGCCGCGCCTGGAGCAGCCCGGGAATCGACGCGAGGTCCACTTCTCGCGGCAGAGCCACATGCACTTCGAATCGCCGCACCCGCGCCCGCAGCATCTCTAGAGAGCAACAGACGCGCAAAACGCTTCGGTCGAGGATGGCGATCTGATCGGCCACCCGCTCAACGTCGGTGAGCTCGTGCGAGCTGAAGAAAATGGTGTTGCCGGCGTCGCGGGTGTTGAGGATCATCGCCTCGAGCAGCGTGCGGCGGGCGACCGGGTCCAGCCCCAGGGCCGGGTCGTCCATGATCAGCAGTTCCGGGCGCGGGGCCATCGCCAGCGCCATGGCCAACCCCGCCTTCTGCCCGCGCGAGAGCGACGAGGCTTTGCTGCGCTCGAGCAGGCCGAAATGCTCGATCAACGTGGCGAACAGCGAATCGTCCCAGCGCGGCTGAAAACTCGCCTGAAACCCCCGCAGATCGCGCACGCGCATGAACCCCGGCAGCGGATGGCCTTCGCCGACGAACCCGATTCGGCCCCGTGTTCGCGGCGATAATCGGCCCGAGTCCTCCCCGAGTACGCGGGCGCTGCCGCGTGTCGGTTCGATGAGTCCCAGCAGCAGGGAGATCAAGGTGCTTTTGCCCGATCCGTTGCGGCCCAGCAGGGCTGTCACCTTCCCCTGCGGCACTGCCATTGAGACCTGCTCGAGGGCGCATGTCGATGCGTAATACTTGGTCAACTCGAACGTCTGAATGGCGAAAGCATCGGTCATGACGATTTCCCGCTGGAGTTGGAATCGGCCAGACGTCGGGCCCGTTCGCGCAGCAGCTCGGCGATCTGATCGAGGGTGAATCCCAGGTGAAGCGCCTCGGTGAGCAAGGCATCGAGACGGGGTTCGAGCCGGCGGCGGCGCTCGGCGGCACTGTAGGGCTGCCGCGGCTTAGCGATGAAGACCCCCCGTCCGGCCTGAGTGTCGATCACCCCCGCGGCGTTCAACTCGGCATACGCCTTGGCCACTGTGTTCGCATTGATCAACAACCGCTCGGCCAGCGCCCGGACGCTGGGCAGTTGATTTCCCTCGGTAAGCCGGCCATGGGCAACCGCCAGGCGAACCTGATCAACGATCTGTCGAAAAATCGGTGAGGTCGATCCGGTCGTGATTTTCGGCTCGAAGTCCATTCGTACCACCTGTACTACTTCAGATGGTACAGCAGTCGGCGCGGCTCGTCAAGCGCGAAAGTTCACGCAACAGTCGTCTACGGAGAACTTACGGCGGTCGAGGCCGGCGGGGGGAACTTGTGCTCGATCAGGTCGATATCGACCGCGGCGGTGAAATAGCGCCATCCGCGGCCGAGAAAAAGCTGATCCAGCAGCAGAGTCTCGATGCTGGGCCGGATCATCCCTTCGAATCGCGTTCGTCGATTGACCACGATCGTCAACGGCTTGGAAAAGTCGATCATCGAATCGTTGAAATAGAGCCGCAGCGACTCGACATTGTCGCAAAGCACCTCGACGCGGTTTGCCGCGGAGATCCGCGCATCGATCGACGCCGAGCGACGGTTGATCCGCAGCGGGACCGGGCAATGGGGAAGAAAGACCGCTCGCTCGCCGCCGGGATCCAGCGGCTGATACAGCTGCACCCAGTCGATGCGGTTGAACGCCGACTCCATCCGGTTGGATTGCAGCGTCACCCGCCGGGGATACAGCTCGCGCCGGCGCTGGTGCGCCTTCTGATCCGCTTGCTGCGAAATCGCGTCCGACGGCTCGTGGCCCACGCCGCGAGTCTCGAGATAATCCACATCCACCTCGAAACGCCGGAGAATCCCCACCAGCGTGCGCGAGTTCTCGACCTTCACCGACACGTCCTCGGCATCGTGCCAGACCACCGGCAGGACGTTTCGCAGATTCATCATCCGCTGGCGCTGCCAGTCGCCGGTGGCCGCTGCGGCGAACGGGACGATCGCGGCGAAATAGGTCGGGTAGTGCAAGCCGAGGTTCCACACCGCGTGGGCACCGATTCCCCGCCCGATGATCATCACGCGGGTCGGGTCGATGTTCACGCGATCCGCCGCGTCGAGCATCGCCTGGATGACCGTGTTCATCCCGGCGGTGCTGGGGCCATAGAGCAAGTTCGTATCGAGCTTGGGGATCAGCACAGCGGCGCCGGGATGCGACTCGAGTTGGCGACTGGCGAGCCGCCGATACGCCTGGTCGATCTGTTCATCGGCGAGCGGCGGACTCACCGTCAGTTCCTCGGGCACCCTTAGACAGATCACCAGCGGGGACGCAACAGTCCTCTTATACTCCGCGGGAATCGCCAGAAAATAGCGAATTTGAAACGGACCGCGCGTCCGATCGACCGCCAATACCCACTGGGCTTCCAGCGCCGCCCAATCCAGCCTGATCCGCGTGATCCGCCCGAGAATCGCCGGAGCGATTCCAGTCGCGTCGATCAGCCTGATCAACTCCCGCCGCTCGGCAAACGACGCGGCGGCAAAGAATCGCTCGATCAGCTCATGGGCCGAATGGATGCGATCCCGCAGCGCAGGGGAATAAAGCTCCCCCAGTTCGCTGTGATACAGCACATCCAGTTCTTGATCCGACAGTCCCGCCGCCCGGCTCGTGGCCGATTGCGTCTGCGCCGAGACCGAGCCGTACCCTCCCACCAAGCCCGCGACCAAGACATATATCGCCACCCGTGTCATGCAAAACATCATATCGCGGATCGACGCCTGTATGACGCTCACGGACACATCGCGTGTCCGCGACACCGTCAGAAAGCGCGCGCCGAGCACCGAAGCACATGGTCTTCGTATCCTTGACCCCACGTTACGAAAAACCCCCGGACGATCCGGGGGTTGGGAACAAAAAGAACTCACCACGAAGAATCGAAGAACACGAAACCAGTCATTCGCCATACATCGCGCCCAGCACCTCTTCGCGCCTTCGTCCCTTCGCGTTTCAATATCTTCACTGCCGCAGAAGGCACGCCTTGGTGCCTTCGTGCCTCCCATGCCTTTCGTGCCGCCCTTGCCCTATTTTCGCTGGCCCGGCTGCATCGGCAGTTCGCCGAACTGCTGTTCGTAGCGCTTGACCAGTTGGCCCAGCGACATCGCCAGCCGCTTGGCGTTGGCGTAGCTGAGGATCACCCGGTCGGTCACCTTGAACAGAAGCTGCTGCGGCTGGACGTTGGACTGGGGATTGGGATTCGGATTGGGCATATTGAAGCCCAAGTCGATCACCACTTCCTCCGCCGCGGTATGAATGCGGTAGGCGTTGGCGTACATCGTGCGCAGCTCGCGCTCATCGAGCAATACCTGCACCTGCTGCTGAGGCTGACCCGCTTGACCCTGCTGATCCTGGTTGGCTTCTTCGGCCATGACGTTTCCTTTCCCGTAAAAGAGTTTTCCTTGCGAACAGTCCCACCATCAGGACATGCTCGGCAGTCGGATGGACATTTTGCGCCGGGCCGCCGGAAAGTCCAATCCAGCGCCGCTATTCGTGGCGCAAGGCCTCGATCGGATTCATAAAAGCCGCGAGAATGGCCGGATAAATCCCGAAAACGATGCCGATGATCCCCGACACGCCGAAACTGACGAACACCGACAACGGCACGATCCGGGTGGGATAGCTTCCGCCGCTGATCCACGGAATTGCGGCGGCGAACACCGCGCCCAGTGCGATTCCCACCAATCCCCCGGCCAGCGAAACCACGGTGGTCTCGATGAGGAACTGAAGCGTGATGTGTCGCCGCTTGGCACCCAAGGCCCGGCGGATGCCGATCTCACGGGTGCGCTCTGTGACGGTGGCGAGCATGATATTCATGATTCCAATCCCCCCCACCAACAGCGACAGGCTGGCGATTCCCACCATGATCACGTTGAAGACCTTGTTCAGTTCTTCGGCGTTGCGCAGGATTTCGATCGGTGCCTTGACCTCGACATCGGCCTTGCCGGCGTGGGCGCTAAGCACCAGGTTCGACGCGATCCCCGCCATCATCTCCACCTCGCTGACCTTCTCGCATTGCAGCCAGATTTCGCTCAATTGGATTTCCTTGCGCTCCATCGAGCCGGCCTGGATTCGAATGTTGGTGTCACCGAACGTCGCCTGCGCCAGTGTCAGGGGGAAGTAGACATCCATGTCGAGGTTGCGCTGCATCATGCCGGCACCCTCGGATCCGGGCCGTAGACCCGTCGGCTCAAGTACCCCCACAATCCGCAGCATGGCACTGGACCGACCGGCGGTGCCCACGAGGATCGGCTCGCCCAGCGGATCGCTGTACGGGAACAGTTGTCGCGCCACCAGCGAGCCCAGCACGCAGACCCCGTCCTGACGCTCGTAATCCAGCCAGGTGAATCGGTGGCCACGCGACAGGCGAAGATTGATGACCTCGAAAATCGCCGGCGTGGTTCCGATGGCGTTGGCGTTGGCCCGCAGGTCGCCGGCGGTGACTTTCTGTTCCGTGTCGCGCAGCGGGACGATGGCGCTTAGCCCGGGAAGCGTTTTCAGCAGCGCCAGATCACTGCGCAGCAGACCGTAACTAAGCATCCGCTGAGTTCGCCCGGTCGCCTCGGAACTCTCCGGTGGCTTGGTTGATCGGACCAGGATATTTCGCGCCCCCAGTTGCTGGAGCTGCTCGAGGGCCCGCTGCTTGCCGCCTTCGCCGATCGCCACCATGACGATCACCGCCATGACTCCGAAAATAATCCCCAACGTCGTCAGCAGGCTGCGCAGCTTGTGCAGGTGCAGGTTCTTGATCCCGAGGATGAGCGTTTCAAAGAGAAAGTTGAACATTCCACGTCACTTAGGGTAAATTGGATCGGGTCCGAGAAAAAATCCCGTGCCCGAGGCCTCACCGCGGCTTTTCGCGGATTGTGGTCGTGGCGGGCATGGACGACAAGACCCTCGAACCCCCAACCGGTTTTCGCCAGATGCCTGACACGCTGTTCATGAAAATCATCGCCCGACAGATCCCCGCCCGCATCGCCTACGAGGATGACGATTATATCGCCATCCACGACATCCAGCCGCAGGCCCCGGTCCACCTGCTGGTGATTCCCAAAAAGCCGATCGCCACG
Source organism: Tepidisphaerales bacterium (assembly GCA_038329845.1). Classification (GTDB taxonomy): domain Bacteria; phylum Planctomycetota; class Phycisphaerae; order Tepidisphaerales; family Tepidisphaeraceae; genus JBBQNJ01. The sequence continues at coordinate 40,465 of JBBQNJ010000035.1, forward strand.
CTCAATGACTTGAGTGACGACGACCGTGAGCTGATCGGCGGCTTGTTCATCATCGCGGCCGACTTGATGAAGCAGCTTGGCCATAGCGATTACCGAACCGTCTTCAACTGCGGCCCGGGCGCTCAGCAATCGGTTTTCCACCTGCATCTGCATGTCTTGGCCGGGCGGACGTTCAACTGGCCGCCGGGATAGCCGCCGCACCAAGGCGTGTAACTATTCAGTTTCCCAGATAGCCCAGGCACCACCGGCATAAAACCGGGAGCAAGAACCAGGATGGACAGGATAAACCGGATTGAGGCGCGCGGCGAATCCCGGCCCAAGCGACTTATCCTGTGAATCCTGTTTATCCTGATCGGACTTGGTTCTTCGCCCAACGACGAGCAACAGAGATCCCACCCGGCATGCTCGGTGCATCGGCGTTGATCGGCGTTGATCGGAGGTTCATGTCTCGAGCATGTGTCCCATGAACCGCGAAGGCGATACGGATATTGAAGACTTCGCCGCCGATGCACGCGGATGAACGCTGATTCGGGTCAACGATGTCTCCTCTGCGCCGGTGCCGTCGCCATCGAAGACGGCGATGGATGGACCGGGGCGAGGCAAGCCGCGTGACTCGGCGAAGAAACCGGCTTCGATGACCCGTTCCCGCGGGTTCTTCGAGCCGCAGACGGCGGAAACGGTCATGCATTCGTTGCCGCCACGACCGCGAGCCATCGGTCAACGTACGCCCGCCGAAAGTGTTATGAATCCTCCAAATCCCGCGCACCCGCGCAGGCGTTTTCCATTAAGGGGGTCGGTCTCTACAATGGTCGCCCGCGCCGAAAGGCGTTTTGCACAATGCTGATACCCCTTCGCACCGACAGTCCGCTTCGCACCACCCCCTGGATGAACTGGGCGCTGATCGCCACGAACGTCATCACCTTCCTGGCGCAGATGAAGTATTCCGCGGCCATGAGCCAGTGGATGCTCAACCCCATGCGCCCCGAGCTGGAGCATTTCGTCAGCTATGCGTTTCTCCATGCCGGATGGGGGCACATCATCTCCAACATGCTGTTCCTCTATATTTTCGGGAACAACGTCAATGATCGCATGGGGAACATCGGGTACCTCGGTTTCTATCTCGCCGGCGCTATCTTCGCCGGAAGTGGCTACGTCCTGTTCACCCAAGGCCCCCACCCGGTGCTGGGCGCCAGCGGCGCCGTCGCCGCCGTCACCGGCGCTTACCTGGTCTTGTTTCCCCGATCCAATATCACGGTCGTCTACTGGTGGTTCTTCATCGGCATGGCCGAGATCAGCAGCCTCTGGTTCATCGGGCTGTTTTTTGTCCTCGACCTGGCCGGGGAGTTCGTCCCCATTCTCGGCGGCCAGCAATCCGTCGCCCATATGGCACACATCAGCGGGTCGCTCTTCGGGTTTGTTCTCTGCCTGGCGCTGCTGTGGATGCATCTGCTGCCACGCGACCCGTTCGACATCGTGGCGATGATCCAGCGCTGGAACCGGCGCCGGCAATATCGCAGCGTAGTTCGATCGGGCTACGACCCGTTCGCATACGACCACTCGATCGCCGCCGACGCCGCAGGACCCGCGGCCACCCCCCCGCCGCTGCCCGATCCGAACATCGAGCGCATCCAGATCCTCCGCGACAAGGTAAGCGAGGCGATCGCGGACCGCGATCTACCCACCGCGGCACGGCTCTACCTCGAGATCAACGATTTGGATCCCCAGCGCGTCCTGCCCCGCGCAATCCAGATCGACGTGGCCAATCAGCTCGCCCACGAGGGCCTTTATCCCCAGGCCGCCACGGCGTACGAACAGTTGCTTCGGGCGTATCCCAACTACGAGCAGATCGAGCAGGTGCAATTGATGCTCGGATTGATCTACAGCCGTTACCTCGAGCGCCCGGACCTCGCCCGCGATCTTCTGCGCAGCGCCATCTCGCGCCTGCATACCCCGCGCGAACTCGACTTGGCCCGCGAGGAGCTTGCCCGGATCGAACCGGCGCCGTAACCCCGCCGCCCCGCCACGCCCCCCCCCACTGCGCGGCCCGTCATTCATCGGCTTCAATCGTGACGCTCATCCCCTTCGAGGTGAACTGCTCCTGGTACAACTCCGCCCGCTCCTTGTGAGTCGTCAGCAGCAGCGCCACGCCGGTTTCGTCCGCCTCCTTCATGCGGATTTCCGCGTCCTGCTCGTTCAACGGCGTCAGTTCGACGATCGTATCGACGACAAACTCGCGGCTGTTCTTGTCGTCGTTGTGCAACAACACCTTCCACGGCGGCATCTGTCGGGGCGGCTGCCGCTTGGGGTTCGCACGGGGGGAAGGCTTGACCTTCGTCGCCACCGCTGAATTCGACGACTCGCTCTCCTTTTTGTCGGACATAAAAATCACTCCCATCATCGGCTCGGCTCTATTCAATGATCGCGTGGGATTATTATAGTCACCCTCCTCAATCGCGTGTAGATTCAGCATCCGTGCGCGACAACGATCGAATCCTCATCGGGGCGATGAGCGGCACCAGCGCCGACGGCGTGGACGCCGTGGCCGTCGGCATCACCGGAACCCCGCCCCACGTGTCGGTGCGGGTTTTGGCCCACGAGCGCCTGGCCTACGAACCCGATCTGCGGGCCGAGATATTCCACGCGCGCGCCAATCCCTGTTCCATCAGCGCCCTGGCTCGGCTGGGGCGCCGAATCACCCTGGCCCACGCCCAGGCGATCAACCAGGTGATGGCCAGAGGCGCGTTGTCGCCGCAACAAATCGCGGCGGTGGCGGCACACGGGCAGACGCTCTTTCACGACCCTCCCGACACCGTGCAGTGGCTCGATGCGCCGTTGCTGGCCCAGCGAACGCGATGCCGGGTCATCAGCGACTTTCGCCGCGCCGATTGCGCGGCCGGCGGGCAAGGCGCGCCGCTGGTCCCCTTCGCCGATTACCTGTTGTTTCGTGATCCGCGATGTCATCGAATCCTGCTGAACCTCGGCGGGATCGCCAACCTCACCTCGATCCCTCCCGACGCCGCGATGGAGCAGGTCATGGCCTTCGATACCGGCCCGGGCAATTGCGTGAGCGACTGGCTGATCCGCACCCATCTGCCCGATGCCGGCGGATACGATCGCGACGGCGAACTGGCCATGCGAGGCCACGCCGATGAATATCTGGCGATGGCGTCGATCGCGGGATATCTGGAGAAAAATCCCCCCAAGTCCACCGATGTCGATTCGATGATCGCCGCCTTTTCGACCGCTATGAACAGCACCGGCGCTGCACCTAGCCTGAACGATCTTCTCGCCAGCGCCTGTAGGGCAACGGCCGCGGCGATCGCCGGCTCGCTCGATCGGTTTGTCCCTGACTGCTCAGGCCCCGCGACGCAGTTGCTCATCAGCGGCGGCGGGGTGAACAACGCGAGAATGATCGGTGAGCTTCGCGCCGCGATCGGCACCCGCGCATCGGTGCGCCGGCTGGACGAACTGGGAATCGCCGCCGACGCCAAGGAGGCCGTCGCCTTCGCGCTGTTGGGCGTCGCGGCGCTGGATGGCGTGCCCGGCAATCTTCCTCGCATCACCGGGGCGCAGCGCGCCGTCATCCTTGGTAGCATCACTCCCCGACCATGTTAATCGACCGATCCATTCTCTTGACCGAACGCCGGCTTGAAGACTCGATGCGGTTGGACGCAATGAGCATCGAGCATGCCATCCACCTGATCAACGCCCAGGATGCCCTGGCCGTGCGAGCCGTCGCCGATCAGCGCAGCCAGATCGCCCGCGCGGTGGCGATGGTCGCCGAATGCCTCGCCGCCCGAGGCCGATTGATCTACATCGGCGCCGGGACCAGCGGGCGGCTGGGCGTGCTGGACGCCTCGGAATGCCCGCCGACGTTCGGATCGGACCCCTCGAGCGTGCAGGGCATCATCGCCGGCGGCGATGCGGCGATGTTCCGCGCCCAGGAGGGGGCCGAAGATCGCCCCGATGACGGCGCTGCCGCCATCGACGCCCGCGAAGTCGGCGCTGACGATGTGGTCATGGGCATCGCCGCCGGCGGGACCACGCCCTTCGTCGCCGGCGCCCTCGAGCGAGCCACGGCCCGCGGCGCGCGAACGATCTTCCTCACCTGCGTGCAGCCCAACGCTTCCGAGCCGCGCGCCGAACTGGTGATCCGCCCCCTGGTCGGACCCGAGGTTCTCACCGGATCGACCCGCCTCAAGGCCGGCACCGCCACCAAGCTGGTCCTGAACACCATCACCACGTTGGCGATGGTCCGCCTGGGCAAAGTGCATGAAAATCTCATGGTGGACCTTCGCATCACCAACGCCAAGCTGCGCGATCGCGCGATCCGAATCATCTCCACCCTTTGCTCCACCGATCCGGCTCGCAGTCTCCAGTTGCTGGAACAGGCCGGAAACCATGTGAAGACCGCCATCGTCATGGGAGTGAGAAGCCTGCCCGCCGACGCCGCCGGCGCGTTACTCGATCGCCATGGCGGAAATCTCCGCGCCGCATTGGACTCGACGCGGGCCGATGGATGACCGTCGGAAGATACGGGCCTAGGATTGGCTTGTTTTCAACCTCGACCTCGAAGGAGACCCCATGAATCGCTCGATCAAGCTGGCGGGTTGCGCCCTGTTCACCATCATCGCCTGCGCCACGACCTCGCGGGCGGCCATCGTCACGAAAACCGTCAAGTATGAATCCGGCGGGAGCGAATTCCTCGGCTACCTCGCCTACGATGATTCTCACACCGCCAAAAGGCCGGCAATCCTGGTGGCACCGGAATGGTGGGGACTGAACGATTACGCCAAGTCACGCGCCCGCCAGCTCGCGGAGTTGGGATACATCGCGTTCGCCGCCGATTTGTATGGGCAGGGCAAGGTCACCACCGACGCCAAGCAGGCCGCCGAGTGGGCCGGACCGTTTTACAAGGACCGCGCCGAGCTGCGCCGGCGAATCCGCGCGGCCTACTCGACGATGCTCGCCCAGCCCGCGGTGGATGATTCGAAAACCGCCGCCATCGGCTATTGTTTCGGCGGAATGGCCGCGTTGGACCTGGCGCGCAGCGGCACCGACCTCGCGGGCATCGTCAGCTTCCACGGCGGTCTGGCACCGCCGGTCCCGGCCAGCGCCGAGAAAATCAAGGCCCGCATCCTGATCGAACAAGGCGCCGATGATTCGTTCATCTCGCCGGAGGAGCTGCAGGGATTCCTCGACGAGATGCGCAAGGCCGGCGTCGATTACCGGATCACCCTTCACGGCGGCGCTAAGCACGCCTTCACCAATCCCGACGCCGGCAGCTTCCATGTGAAAGGGGTCGAGTACAACGAGAAAGCCGACCAGCGAAGCTGGTCCGCCATGAAAGCGTTTTTCAACGCCCTGTTCGACCGCGCCGAAGGGAAAAAGTAGCCCCCGCCGCGCCGCCGGCGAGGGGGAGCGGGGGAC
>JBBQNJ010000036.1:0-44674 GCA_038329845.1 Tepidisphaerales bacterium
CGTTATTGACGTCTGAACCGAGGGCTGGTACGCGCTGGTCGAGTCTGTGGGCGTTGGAACAGGGCCAACCAAAGCAACGGGACCTGCTGAGCCAATGGCCGCTGCCCCGCCCCGCGGACTGGCTGGACCGGGTCAACACCCCTGAGACTGCCGAGGAACTGGCGGCGGTGCGTGTGAGCGCCAAGCGAGGACGGCCGTACGGTCAGGACGCCTGGCAGCGCCAGACGGCCCGCCTGCTGGGTCTTGAGGCGACCTTCGGGCCGCAAGGTCGGCCGCGGAAGCGATCCGTCCCGGCGGTTGCCGGGACTGAAGTGGGTGTTCGGGATGGAAACGAATCTTAGACCCTTGTTTTTGCCCGGATCTGGAGGGGGATCCCTCTCTTAGTGCCATTAGCACTTGTCCCATTTTGCGTTCCTAGGCTTATCTTCAAACGAGACGAATGAACAGCTAAGTCCCCTTCATTCTTATTAAGAATAATTGTCGCTTGACATAGGCTGACGCAGCCGTGGTATAATACTAGCCGAAGCGGGTGGAAGTGGGTGTCCTGAGCGGAGTGGGCCGTGGTTTATCAGCACCGACAGGATGGGCCGATGTACATCGTTCTGCTGCTATTGGCAGCGGGCGCAGCGTGCCTTGCATGGTTCGCTCGCGCCAATCTCGTCGACGTCGCCGTCCTGACGGCAGCCGCCGTCATGCTGGTGACCTTCGCGTTTTCATTCAAGTATCTCCTCGTTCGTGATGAAACGGACCACTTGGCTATGCGATATGGGCCACTGCCACTGTTTCGAGGCCGAATTCCTTACTTCAGGATCACCGCCGTCGAAGAAGGCCGCTCCTCGCTGATCGACGGCTGGGGCATCCACTACGCCCCCGGACGCGGCTGGACCTACAATCTGTGGGGATTTGGCTGCGTCAAGGTGAGCATGAGCAAGAAGGTCGTGCGGATCGGTACGGACGATGTGGCGGGAATGGCGGCGTTTCTGAAGACGAAGATAGCAACGACGTGGGAAGACTGAAGGGGACGTAGCTCTTCATTTGCGGCTGATCTCACGCTTCTGCCCGCCGCGCGTCCGCAGGGTCCACTGCAGATTCAGCTTCAATGTCGTCTGGCGGACCCACGCCTCGTCGCCGTACGGCCGGCTGCGGCGAACGTGCTTGCGCAATGAAGCCAGTTCCGCCGCCGTCTGCGGCTGGCTTACCCAAGACGTCCAGCGGCGCGGCCGCTTCACCGGCCAGTTGCTCAGCACCGTCCGCAGTTGCCCCCCGGCACGCCGAACCCACTCGCTGCCATGCGGCCATTGTGCCGCCTGTTCCACCCGCTTCGCCCGCACGGGATTCCGCTGCACGTAGCGTAGCAGCACCAGTAGGTGCTCGTCGGATTGAACAAGCAGGCTCTTGAATCGCCCTTGGTACAGCGGCCCCATCAGCACTCGCCGGTGGGTGATCGCCCGCATCGCGTGCGTATGCGTCAGCCAGCGAAAGAACGACGTCACCTGCCCATCCTGCTCCGGCCAGACCAGAAAGTGCCAGTGATTGGGCATCAGGCACCACTCGAGGATGCGCAGCGGATGGCGCTGCTGCGCCTCGACAATAATGCATTCAAACGCGGCATAGTCCTGCGGCTTTTTGAACAGCCTCGATCGCCCCGCCGCGCGGTTCCAGACGTGGTGGACGTATCCGCCGGGTGCTTGTCTGGCGTGTCGCGGCATGGCGGGAAGCATACCACGGGACATGTCGGGCATGAAGAGATGCGTCCCCTTCATTCGTTCCACAGACGAGGCAGATCGGGGTCAGCAGTTGAGAATGATTCTGCTCACCGGGGCGTGGGTGGCGGGGCACTGGTGATGGTCCTGCTGGGGCAGAATGATCCGGGGCGCTGGGGCGCGGGACGGGAATCGGGAGACGGCAACGTCCCATCATTCGGGGGGTGGCGACGGGGGGTCTGATAAAAAACGGAGCGCCAACGGCAATAACGGCGCGGGAGGACAGCTCGCGCAAGTCCTTCATTTGCAGGGCAATCAGTCGCCAGACGGCAGAGTCTGCGCGGCTTCAAGTTCAAACTTGCCGACAGTCGATACGACAGTTGCTCCGCTGTGCCGCGAGTCGGGTGGCGGGGGCCGTTGCGACGGCAGGATGGATGACGCCGGAAAGGAGCTTGGACATGATCTGACCCCGCGTCGCCTCGGAGGCGACGCCGCTGGAAGCTGTCGCGGGAGCGCCCTGACCCGCGGCGAGGCATATAGGCCTGGAGCTTCAAGGGAATGAAGGCCGTTGCGCCCCCTGGCCCTTCGACGCGGACCGCAGATCCGCCGGTGAGAAGGCCGGTCCAGCGCAACGCTATTCGAGTCAAGGAAAGACAATTGTCATGAGCAGAATAAACACCAACGTCAGTTCACTGATCGCGCAGCGCGTTCTTAACCGCAACAACACCTCGTTGAACAAGAGCCTGGAGCGCTTGAGCACGGGTTTGAAGATCAACACGGGAGCGGACAATCCGGCAGGGCTAATCGCCAGCGAGAACCTGCGGGCCGAGAAGGTGGGGATCACCACCGCGATCGACAACGCCGAGCGGGCCAGCAACATCATCGGGACGACCGAAGGGGGTCTGTCCGAGGTCAGTAATTTGCTGACCGAGCTGCAAGGCCTGGTCGGACAGTCGGCCAACAGCGGCGGATTGAGCGGCGAGGAAATCAACGCCAATCAGCTTCAGGTCGATTCGATCCTCTCGACGATCAACCGCATCGCCCAAAGCACGGCGTTCCAGGGCAAGAAGCTGTTGAACGGCAACTACGCCTACGCCACCAGCGGCGTGAGTACGACCAACTTCGCCAACGTGCAGATCAACGGGGCGCGGATGGCCGACGGCGCGGCGACCAACGTGGTCGTGGCGGTCACCCAGTCGGCCCAGACCGCCAAGATCGGCTACGCCGGCGGCACGCTGGGCGCGGCGAACAACGTGACTGTCGAGATCGCGGGCAACAACGGGACCGAGCAGTTGAGCTTCGCCGGCGGAGCCACCGTGGCCAACATGGTCACGGCGATCAACGCGGTGAAGGACGCCACGGGCGTGAGCGCTTCGACCAGCGGCACGGCTCTTCGGCTGAACTCGACGACGTTCGGCTCGGATCAGTACGTGAGCCTCAAGACCATCAGCGGCACGTTTGCCCCGACCGCTGCCAGCGACTACGGGCGCGACGCTTCGGTGACGATCAACGGCGCCCAGGCGCAGGCGAACGGCCTGAACGTGAGCTATCGTTCGAGCGGCCTGGATCTCGAGCTGGATCTTGCATCAGCGACGAATACGTCGAACTCGACGGCGAACTTCTACATCACCGGCGGGGGCGCGACGTTCTCGCTGGGATCGAAGGTCACCGAGACCGACAAAGCGTCGATCGGCATCCAGTCGGTCTCGACCGGCAGCCTGGGTGACAACACGGTGGGGTATCTCTCGACCTTGCAGTCGGGGGCGACCAGCAACCTGTCCAGCGGCAGCAGCGTCAAGGCGCAGAAGATCATCGACAAGGCGATCAAGCAGGTCAGCCAGTTGCGCGGACGCCTGGGCGCGTTCCAGAAGTTCACGCTCGGCTCGACGATCAACAGCCTGGGCGTGGCCTATGAGAACGCCTCAGCCGCCGAAAGCGCCATCCGCGACACCGACTTCGCCGAGGAGACCGCTGCGTTGACGCGAAGCCAGATCCTGGCGCAGGCGGCGACCACGGTGCTGGCGCAGGCCAACTCGAGCCCTCAGAACGCCCTGGCTCTGCTCCGTGGCTAAGCGCGGGGCGCGTCGATCGTCGAATCGCCTCCACGGCGACTGACGGCGTGAGCTACATGCGGCTCGTGCGCGACTGAGGATCCGGGCCAAAACCCCCGGTGTCATTGCTCGCGGCGATCCGAGCCAGCGCCGCCTGGTCGAAAAAGGGCGGTAAAGTTGATTCGCGTTTTGTCCAGACCCCGGGCGCGCCGCGAGGCGCGTCCGGGTTTTTTCGTGGGGGGGATTCTTGAAAATCGGATTTTCGCAAGGACGCGGCGTGCCGGTGAGTCGCTGGTAAATCGAACGCCTTCTTGCGAAAGGCCAACGGCTTTAATCTATCGCTGTTTGCTGGCTCTGACGGCGCACGGCGTTAGCGCGGCTTGCGACCGGTCTACAACGCGATGAGGATGCACACGATGATCGCCTTGTACACATGAATCTCAGTCCTTCAGGCCCCGGCTGCCGGTGAGTGGGCCTGAGACTACACTTAGTCGTTCTGCCGCGAAGATCGCAGGGCAGAAATTGGGGCGCCGGAGGATCGTTTGACAGGACGCGTGAACGGGATGAATACGGCCAGCGATGTGCGCGATGGAGAACCGTCGGAGGCGCCCGCTTTTGAGTCCGGGTGCCTTCCTGGCCCGGTTCTTCTCACCGGGGCGACCGGTTACATCGGTGGGCGGCTGCTCGCGGCTTTGCTGGAGCGGGGCTACGCGGTGCGGTGCCTGGCCCGGCGACCAGAACACCTTCAAGGTCGTGTCTCGGGCAACTACGAGGTGGTCGCGGCGGACCTGGTGAACGCCGATAGCCTCGGTTCGGCGCTGGCGGGGGTGTTCACGGCCTTCTACCTGGTGCATTCCATGGGTTCGGAGGGCGGGTTTGCCGAGCAGGACCGATGTGCGGCAACGAATTTCGCGCAAGCGGCGCGGGCGGCGGGGGTTGGCCGTATTATCTATCTTGGCGGCCTCGGCGGCGACCGAACGCTCTCGGCTCATCTGGCGAGTCGGCAGGAAGTGGGGCGTATCCTGCGGGAATCGGGCGTTCCCACCATCGAGTTCCGCGCATCGGTCATCATTGGCTCGGGCAGTCTTTCTTTTGAGATGGTCCGCGCCTTGGTCACGCGCCTGCCGATCATGACCACGCCCCGCTGGGTGCGCAGCCTCGCCCAGCCCATTGCGGTGGAGGATGTTCTATCTTATTGCCTGGCGGCCATCGAAATGCCTGGCGAAGCCAGCATGATCTACGAAATCGGCGGGCCGGACCGCGTGTCCTATGCCGACTTGATGCGCGAGTATGCCCGGCAGGTGGGGCTGTACCGATTGATTATTCCCGTGCCTGTGCTCAGTCCAGGGCTTTCGAGCCTGTGGCTCGGGCTGGTGACCCCACTGTACGCGCGGGTGGGACGTAAGCTCATCGACAGCGTCAAGCACGATACCGTCGTCAAAGACGACCGCGCGCTGCGCGATTTTGACATTCGTCCGCGCGGCCTGCGCGAGGCCATTGCCCGTGCCTTGGCAAATGAAGACCAGGAGTACGCTCGGACGCGCTGGTCCGACGCGCTGTCGTCCGCGGGCAGTCCGCGGCAGTGGGGGGGTGTGCGGTTCGGCCGCCGCTTGATCGACCTTCGGCGTATGCATGTGCAAGTTGGCACCGCGGCGGCATTTGCCCCGATCGAGCAAATCGGCGGAGAGAGCGGCTGGTACTTCGCCAATTGGCTTTGGAAGCTTCGTGGCGCGATCGACGTGATCTTTGGCGGCGTGGGCATGCGCCGCGGCCGGCCCCATCCGACAAACTTAAAGACGGGTGATGCGCTGGATTCATGGCGCGTCGAGGCCGTTGAGCGGCCTTCGTTGCTTCGCCTGCGGGCCGAGATGAAACTGCCCGGCCGGGCGTGGCTGCAGTTCGAGGTGGAGTCGGAATCAACCGATCCCAGCGTTCCGAGCGCCTGGATCACGCAGACGGCTCTGTTCGATCCGGTCGGCCTGCTCGGTGTGCTTTACTGGTATGGCGTGTGGCCGCTGCACCAATGGGTTTTTGCCGGAATGCTTCGCTCGATTGCGCACGCAGCCGAGGGGGTGCCGGACCATGAGAAAAAACGTCGGTAGCGGCGCTGCGGCACGGCGGTCATAGCTTGCGCGAATCGTACGCCCAATGCAGCAACGCTTGTCGTTGTTTTGGCCGGCAATTCCAGTCCCCGGACTGACAATTCTGCTTCACCTGGGCCACGTGCCGCCGGATCGCCCGCCAACGGCGAATTTGCCGGTCATCGTCCGGGCAGCGCCGTCCCAGGTAATAGCGGCAATACCACTGAAACCACCCGCGAGGATCGTCGGGGTAAATCCACCCCTTTGCCCGCCACACGGACAGCGGCTGTGAGGCATTGACCCCGAAGAAGTTCATTGCTGGATCGTGGCGCTGCGGACAGAGCTTGGCTTTCTTGAACCATGCCGCGGGAAACTCAGCCTGGCAATCCGTCAGATATTTCCCCCCGAATACCCCGAGTTCCAGCATCTTTCCAGGCGTTAACCGCGGGCGAAATCCCACGCCGAAGTTCCGTCCAACCGGCTCGGTCAATACGTAACTGTAACCCTGTTGCATCTGATCATGCACCACAACGGTCTGGCATTTTCGTCTCATCTGACCAAGGTCCTTGCGGTGGATGGCGGTGCGCTGACGATGACAACGCCTCGCCGGGATAACGCCTCGCCGGGGTAACGCCACGCCGGGGTAACGCCTCGCCGGCGCCGGCTCAAAGGTTACCGGCCGGGCGTGGTCGTGCTGATGTTCCTTCCGTCGGTTCAGAACGCCCGGTGCGCCTTGCTCAGCAATCCCACTGCCGCTGGATCAATTGTCGGCGCGCCGGCGTCGAATATCAGCTCAGCTTACCAGCTTCAGCAAGTCGCCCACGTCGGCCGTGGCCAGGCATTCAACGGTGTCGGCGGCACCGTAGTAGATTTTCACTTCGCCGGAGTCCTCGAGGATCATGCCGCCGGGGAAAATCACATCGTTACGGAAGCCATCGCGCTCGAACGGGGCTTCCGGGGCGATCAGCGGGTGTTTGCTCAGGCCGATGACTTTGTGAGGATTTTCCAGGTCCAGGAGCATCAGTCCGGCGGTGTAGCGTTTTTGCCAGCGCGGCTCCCAACCGTTTTTGCCGCGCTCGTTGTCCCGATCCACGCAGTGGACCAGTGTGAGCCAGCCCTTGGAGGTCTTGATCGGCGGGGCACCGGGGCCGACCTTGTCGTTGGCGAAAGGGAAATCCTCGACGCCGGCGACGAGGCGCGTGTTGCCCCAGTGGATCAGGTCGGGGCTGTGGCTCATCCAGATGTCGAAGCGATCGCGGCCGCGGCTGTAGACAGGCATGGGTCGCTCGAGGCGAACGTACTTGCCGTTGACCTTGTCGGTCAGCAGGACCATGTTGCGGTTGTCGGGTGCCGAGAGCGAGAGGATTTTGAAAGCCTGGAAGTCGTCGGTTAGCGCCATTCCGCCGCGCACGCCGTGGTTGGTGTCCACCGCGAAGCAGACGCACACTCGCCCGTCGATCACATGGAGCCGCGGGTCATAGACTCGGCGGACATCGCCGTCGGTGGCGTCGAGAATCCTCGGCTCGTTTCCGTCCCAGATCGGCTTGGGATGCACTTCCCAGTGGATGCCATCCTTGCTGAACGCCAGGCCGAGGTTGGTGTAGTCGAACTTCGGATCGTTCCATCGACCGACGTCATTGCGGAAGATCATCACGTATCGCCCCTGATATTTGCAGACCCCGGCGTTGAAGATTAATGTCGCGGGGTAGGGGATGTCGGCCCGCGTGAGGACAGGTTCGGGCTGGCGATGAAGGCACGCGGCGCTGGTGAGAATTTTGGGGATCACGGGATCGGGCATCATCAGGCTCCGGCAAAGGTCGTCCCGCCGGGTGCGACCGGGGCGGTGGTGGCACGATATCCGAACGATCGAGATTTTACAGAGGATACGGCAATGAAAGCGGCGGTGACTCGACAGTGGGAACGGATCGAAGTGATGGATCGGGAGACGCCGGCGCTGCGCGATGGCGAATGCCTAGTGCGTGTGCGGTACGCGGGCATCTGCGGCTCGGATGTCCATATTTTCCAGGGGCACCACCCCACGGCTAAGGCGCCGGTGGTGCAGGGACACGAGTTCGTGGGGACGCTGGAGCAGATCGGCCCGGGCGTGGCCACGGAGATCAAGGTGGGCGAGCGGGTGGTGGTCGAGCCGCTGATCAGTTGCGGGCGCTGCGAGGCGTGCCGGGCGGGGCATCATCATGTGTGTCGCAAGCTGGGGCTGCTGGGGATTCACGCCGACGGGGCGTTCGCCGAAAAGCTGCGGGTTTTGGCGGAAAAGATGATCCGCGTGCCCGAGGAGTTGTCGGATCGGGTCGCGGCACTCGCCGAGCCGTTCGCGGTGGGTTTTCATGTCTGTTCACGCGGGGAATTGCGCAACGGGGATCGGGCACTGATCGTGGGGGCCGGGCCGATCGGTCTGATTATCGGGATCGTCGCGCGGCTGTCGGGCGCTTCGGTCACGTTCGCCGAGATTCAGCCGGCGCGGATCGAGCAGGCCAAGGCGATGGGGTTCGCGGCGTTCAACAGCGGCGGCGATCCGGCGGCGATCGTGGGCGAGGCGACCGGCGGGGATGGTTTCGACGTGGTTTTCGAGGTTTCCGGATCGGCCCCTGGGGTGCTGCTGGCGACGGAACTGTGCCGCGCCCGTGGACGGGTGGTGCAGGTGGGATTTTTTGGTAAACGTCCCGAGGCGGACTTGATGAAAGTGATTTTCAAGGAGCTTTCGATCATCGGAAGCCGGGTGTACACGCTGGAGGATTTTCGGCGCACCGTGCCGATGCTGGCGCGGATCGTTCGGGAGAAACATTTCGATGTTGAGAGCCTGATCGACAGCACCTGCGGATTGGACGGGGTCGAGTCGAGCATTGGGCGGATGATCCGCGGGGAATGCAAGGGGAAGATTCTTGTGGACCTGGGTCGCTGAAGCATCAAAGTAGATCGGGCTATGTTGGAACGGGCAGGCTGCCCTACACGGCCCAGCAGCGGTCGTCGCTGAAGCATCAAAGGAGATCGGGCTATGTTGGAACCACTGAAATCGCGCAGGATTATCATCGCGGGCGCTACCGGCGGGATCGGTTCGGCGGTGGCGCGGATGCTGGGTGCGGAAGGGGCATCGCTGGCGATCAGCGGGCGCGATGGGAAAAAAATTGAGTCGCTGCGCCGTGAATTGGAAGGCGCGGGGGTCAAGGCGTTCGCGGGGGTAATGGACGCGACGGACGACGCGGCGGCCGGGGCGTTTTTCGACAGCGCGGCGTCGGCGCTGGGGGGGCTTGATGCCTTGGTGGCATTGCCGGGAATGAGCCTGCCCGGGGTGATCGCCGATCAGCCGATCAAGGAGTTTCAGACGATGCTCGATGCGAACGTGACGAGCGTGTTCGTGCTGGCAAAGCAATTCGTCAAGCGGGTAGAGCGCGGTGAAGGCGGGCAGATCGTTGCCGTCGGATCGATGGCGGGCAAGCGGGCCAATCCGACCGCGCCGGGATATTGCGCGGCCAAGGCGGCGATGGCGATGCTCCTGCAAGGGCTGGCGTTGCAGGTCAAGGAGCGCAAGATTCGGGTGACCGGCGTACACCCGGGCGCGGTCGATTCGGCCTTCTGGGGATCGCGCCAGGTGCCGCGGGAAAAAATGCTTCAGCCGGACGATGTGGCCGAGGCGGTGCGGTTCGTCCTGCAATTGCCGCCGCGCGTCGTGATGCACGAGCTGGCGTTCGAATCGCTGGAATTCTTCAAGTAAATCACCGGATCAGGCGGAACGACGATGGGTCTTTTTCTCAATGGCGACGGGTGCCCGCGGGTCATCGCGGCGGCGAAGCGCGGCCCGCTGGCACCGCTCGTCTGGGCCATGCGTAACCGCGCTGAAAAGCACGCGGGGCAGCCGGGGCTGTTCGGCAAGGGTGAGCGATCCGACTGGTGGCACATCGTTTCCGATTACCTCACGGAAACGGCGATGATCCATGCGATCTCGCCGACTGCGGCGCTGGCGACGTGGCTGCGCGATACGACGCTGGGGATCGTTCGCCGTTCGGAAGCCGATTGGGTAGGTCCGGCGTTCCGCGATCACCAGGCCGATCCGCCGGTGGGGCATCTCGAGACCGCGCACCTGACCTGGTCGTGCGCCATCGTGCTGGACCTGGCGGGCGACGTCTTTTCCGGCCCCGAGCGCGACGAGGTGATCGCATGTCTGCGCCAGCGGGGGATGGTGCTGTGCCGGCGATGGCTGGAGCGATGTTCTTCGCTGAACAACTGGCACGCGGTGCTGAATGCCGGGGTGGGCGTGGCGGCGGCAGTGCTGGACGATCCGGACGCGATGGATATGGCCGGTCGGGGTCTGGCGATCGAAGCCGATAGTTTTCAACCCGATGGCAGCTATGGAGAGTCGCTGCAATACGCCGGTTATGCCGCATACGCGATGATGCTTTGCCGGGAAGCGCTGATCCGCCGGGATGTGGGCCGGGCACCGCCGCCTGATAGTGAGCGGCTTGCGGGCTGGATGCGCTGGTGCGTTCACAGCCATTTTTATTGCAAGGGCCTGGCGGGATGGGACGCCCAACCGCGCCCGCGGGCGGCGAACTTCAACGACAGCGCGGCGATTTTCCATCCTTCGGGCGATCTGCTGCTGTACGTTGCGGCAAGGCACCGCACAACGCATCCGGTCGAGGCCGGGCTGGCGCGATGGATGTTCGATCGCGTCTATTCGGCCGCGCCCAATCGCGGGACCTTCGACGCCGGTAGTTTCGGTTTCCGCAATATCTATGGATTTCTGACTCCGCTGTTTCTGCCAGACGCCGCCGATCCGATCACGCCCGAGCAGGCGGGGTTGGCGGCCTTGGCGAGCTTCGGCAATGGCGACACGGTCGCCCGCGACGGCTGGGGCGGGCGCACGATCCTGGCCACGCACGGCGGCGGCGAGCCGCTGCACACGCTGAATCATCAACACGCCGATCTGAACAGCTTCATCCTGGTCCACAACACCGAGCGATTGCTGGTCGATCCCGGGCACAGTTGCTATCGCGGCCTGGTCCACGAGATGATCGAGACGCGAACGATCACCCACAACACCTGCACGTTCGACTATCGTCCGGCGGCTCGGGACGGGATCCCGGAGCATTGGCTGCATCCCCGCACGCTCGACCAATCCCGCGGCGGGGGGCATCGGCGGATTGTGGATGGTCAACCGGGTCCGCTGCTGGACCGCAAGGCGCGGCGACTGATCGCCGCGGAGTCCGGGCCGGTGCGGGTCATCGGGTCGGAGGCGGGAGCGACGTATCCCTGGCCGATCGAGCGTTTTGCGCGGTTCTGGATTCTCGCCGGGCCGCACGTGTTATTCATCGTCGATCACATCGTCGCGGCCGAGCCAGTGACGACGACCTGGAGCTGGCTGTTCAACAATCGTGACGGGGAGCTTGAGTTGAAAATGGTTCCGCCCGATCGCCTGGTGGCGCGGCGCGGCGATGCGGGGATGAAGCTGTTTATGATGGCGCCGGCGCGGCAGCGCCAGCCGGTGGCGGCGTTTGTGCATGATCATTATCGTCCGCAGCCCATCGCCGAGGGGGGACACGGGGAAAACTCGCAGGGCAGCGGAATGCTCGTGCGCTGGACGGAAACGGACTCGAAGACCTCGCGGGTTGCGGTCATCGCCATCGCGGTGGACGACTACGGGATCATCAGCCAGTGGCACCTTCGCAGCGAAGGATCGGATGCGATCCTTGAATCGCCGGGCGGCGCTGAGCGCTGGGCGCTGCGGGTGGGCGAATCGTGCGATTCCCTCAGCATCAGCGAGCAGATCGGCAAGAAATCATGGCGAGTGAGCCGTCAAGGCGACGGCTGGTGCCTGGAATGATCCGCCGGGGCCGGGGCGGGGGCCGGGACCGAGGCGGGGGCGGGGGGGGCGGCCGCGGCCAGGCATTGGAGGATCGCCCGCTGGCGGGTTGTCCAACAGCGAAGGCGCGTGCGGTCGTGCGGATCGGTGAGAAACCGCGCGCGGATGAGCGCCCGCAGGCGATCGGTCCCCTGGTCGGCGATGGCGACGGTGGGCACATCGTCGGGGCCGGGCTGCCACAGGGCCGGGCGATCGATCTTGTTCGCCACGATGATCGCCCCGGCGGAATACGGCGCCGGACGCGGCGCGGTGACATCCATCACATGGATCAGCAGATCGGCGCCGGCGACTTCTTCGGCGCTCAACTCCATCGCGGCCCGCTCGATCGGATCCTCGGTGGGGCGAGTGCCGGGAGTGTCGATCAGGCGGATGACCAGGCCGTCGATCTCGGCCATCGCCTCGACCCAGTCGCGGGTGGTCCCGGGAGAATCAGAGGTGATCGAACGATCTTCGGCGAAAAGGCGGTTGGCCAGGGTGCTCTTGCCGGCGTTCGCGTCCCCCACGATCGCTACGCGAGGTGGGGAGAGAAGCCACTCGAGAGTTCGGTCGGCCAGCGCTGCCCGGGCCTCGCCGGCGGTGAGCTTTGTGGCGCGGTCGCGCCAGATTCGCGGCTGGGCGAGCAGCAGCTCGATCCCGAGGCGAGATACAGCGCGGATCAGATGTTCGAGCATCTCGCGCTCGATCAAGTCGGCGGCATCGAATCGGCGGGGGTCGGCGCTCGAGCCGTCGGCGGGAAAGCCGGCGCCGCGGCAGAGATCGAGAAACCGGCTGACCACCCAAGCCCCGCCGTGAAGGCTGATGTCGGCGCCCGCGTTGTGCCGGACGATCACCGGATCGTCGATCACCTCTCGATGCTCGTCGATCACCTCGGCGTGAACGCACCGGCCGGGGCGGATCGGCTTGTCGCAGTGGCGAGCGAGAAACGCATCCACGTCGCGGCCGACCAGGCGGACCACCGCCAGCGCGGCGCTGCCGGGGGCGGTGAGAAGAATCGCCCGGTTTTCGCCGGGCATCGTCGGATCAGGTTCCATGCTTGATGTGATGCTGGGTGTAAGCCAACGCGATCCCGTAGAGGGTCAGGTCGGGGCTGATGGCGTGGATCAGTTCCCAGTGTTCAAAGAGCTTTGCCGCGTCTCCGCCGGTGGCGATGATATCGGGCCACTGGCCCAGTTCCATCGCGTAGTTCTCGACCAGCTCCTTCACCAGGCCCCGCACGCCGTAATATACGCCGTGAAGCATTGCCTGTTGGGTCGACCGGGCGAACGGTTCGGTGGGGACGGCGAACGGCACCGACGGCAGTTGCGCCGTTCCCGCGCGAAGCGCCGCCAGCGACATGCCCACGCCGCAGGCGATGGCGCCGCCGAGAAACTCCCCGGCGTCGTTGCAGCAATCGACTGTGATGGCGGTGCCGGCATCCACCACGACACAGGCCTTGCCCATCTGCGCGAACGCCGCGGCGATGTTCAACACGCGATCGACGCCGGTTTTTTCAGGCGATTCGGTCTTGACGGCGATGGGCAGGTCCAGGTCCGATCCCACCCAGGCGATTTTGCGGCCGTTCGCCGCCTGCGCTGCCGCCTGCTCGATCGGCTGGCGCATCGCGGGGTTGACGCACGCTCCGGCGATCGCGGCGTTGTCGCGCCCGTCGATGCGGCCCCAGGCTTCGGCGAACTTACCGGGCCAATCGCCGCCCGCGCTGTTCTCGATGCGCGTGACATACTCCAGCGAACCGGCGACGAAAACCCCGATCGCCGTGCGGCTGTTGCCCACGTTCACCACCATCAAGTTGATTTCCATGCCGGGGATAATAGGGGATGTTCACCGGGCCGGTAATGGTGTTCAGCCGGCGCGGACGTGGCGGTGGAACAGGTCCATCAGGCGGCGCGTGATCGGGCCAGGCTCGCCGTTGCCGATGGCGCGACGGTCAATGTTGGTCACGGGCACCACCTCGGCGGCGCTGCCGGTGAGGAAGCACTCATCGGCGATGTACAGGTCATGGCGCTGAATGCACTTTTCCACGCAGGGGATGTTGTGCATCCGGCAGAGGGTGAGGATCGTCTGGCGGGTGATCCCCGCGAGAATTCCGTCGGCGGTGGTGGGCGTGGCGATGACGCCGCCTTGGACGATGAAGATGTTGTCGCCGGAGCATTCCGAGACGTTGCCGTTGTGATTGAGCATGATCGCCTCGGGCACTTCGGCGTCCTCGGCCTCGAGCTTGGCCAGGATGTTGTTGAGGTAGTTCAGGCTCTTGATGCGCGGGCTGATGGCGTTGGGATGGTTGCGGATCACCGTGGCGGTGATGACGGCCATCCCCTTCTCGTACATGTGCCCCGGATACATCTCCATGGTGTCGGCGATGCAGAAGGTGCAAGGGGCGGCGCACTTGTTGGGATTTAGCCCCAGGTAACCAGCGCCGCGGGTGACGACCAGGCGAAGGTAGCAGTCGCTGAAGGCGTTGGCCTCGATGGTGCGGGTCATCGCGTCCATCAATTGATCGTGGGTATACGGCACGACCAGGCGGATGGCCTTGGCCGAATCGTAGAGCCGGCGCAGGTGGGCATCGGCTTCGAAGATGCGGCCGCTGTAGACGCGGATTCCCTCGAAGACCCCGTCGCCGTAAAGCAGGCCGTGGTCGTACACGCTGATGCGGGCTTCGGATTTGTCCACTAGGGCGCCGTCGATCCAGACTTTTCTGGCGGCGCTTTCGATGCGGTCGGCCTGGACCTGGGCGGGATGGGGTTGGTCGGCGGTAGGGCTGCTGATCGTCTTCACAGGTCGAATCTCCAGAGGATCAATGAAACAACGGCGCCTCGTAGCGGCGTTGACGGCAGTGTAGCGGATCAACCGGCGGTTTGCCGCGTGAGGGTGCCGGGGCCGTCGGGAGCGCGTTCCAGCCGGCCATCCTTGAGGACCAAGGCCCGGTCGGCCTCGCGGGCGAGCGTTCGGTCATGGGTCACCATGACGATCGTCTGCCCGCGGCGCTGATGCAGTTCCTCCAGCAAGGTCATAATCTGACGGCCCGTCTCGGCGTCGAGGTTTCCGGTCGGCTCATCGGCGAACAGCACCCGCGGGCGGTTCATCAAGGCCCGGGCGATCGCCACCCGCTGCCGCTCGCCGCCCGACAACTGGTTGGGCCGGTGCCGCAGCCGGTGGCCCAGCCCCAAGTCCCCGAGGATCTCCCCCGCCTGCGCCCGCAGCGCGGTGCGTTGACGGCGAAACCCGAGCCAGGAATGTTCGATCATGCTCGAAAGCAGGACGTTTTCCAAGACGTTCAGCTCCGGCAACAGGTGGTAGAACTGGAAGACGAACCCGAATTGGGTGTTTCGCAGGCGACTGCGTTCGGATTCTCCGATGGAAACCAGGTCTCGCCCCTCGTAGTCGATGCGCCCGGCGTCGGGGCGGTCCAACGCGCCCATTAGATGCAGCAGGGTGCTTTTGCCCGAGCCGCTGCGGCCTTCGATGGCGATGAACTCTCCAGCGCGGACCGTCAGATCCACATGCTTTAGAACGGTGATGACGCTATCGCCCATCTGGAACGATTTGCGGACCGCCTGGACGCGCACGATCGCGTCGGCGGAGTCGGTCGGGGTTGAGACGGGGATTTGGCTCATGGTGCGGCGACTCATTCCCAGCGCAGGGCCTCGATCGGATGCTTGTTAGAGGCGACGATCGCCGGGACCAGCGCCCCCAGCACCGAGGAGACGATCGCCACGCCGAGGATCACCATCACCTCGCGCGGGTTCATCGTATTGGGGATGGTGTCGAAGGCATACACCTCGGGGTTCCATATCTGGATGTGCAGCGCGCGGCCCATCCAGGCGTGCAATTCGTTGATGTTGTGGACGATCAGCCACCCGAACAGCAGCCCCAGCAGGCTGCCGACCAGCCCGATGGCCAGCCCGTAGCCGAGAAAAATGCCCGCCACCCCGGCGTTGGTCGCCCCGACGCTTTTGATGATCCCAATGTCGCGGGTCTTCTCGACCACGATCATGTAGAAGATGCAGAAGATCAGAAAAATGGCGACAATGCTGATCATTCCGAACAAAAATGTGACCAAGGCCTTTTCCTTTTCGATCGCGCCCAGCCAGATCGCCTGGCTCTGCTCCCAGGTCTGCACGTCGATCACCTGGGCGATCTGGCGCTGCGATGCGACCGAGCGCACGACCTTCTCGACTTCATCGCGCATGGCATCCAGGTCGGCACCCGGCTTAAGCTTCACATGCAGGTCGTTGGTCCGTGCCGGCTTGACGCTCGATTTGCCGCTGACGGCGTCGGTCTCGGTCTGTTCATCCATCCCCACATACTTTTGCAGCACATCGAACGGAACGTACACCGTCGATTGATCGTATTGCCAGATTTGCGTTCGGCTGTCATCCACGATCCAGAACGGCCAGTCATGGGCCGCCCCGGCGTCCACGAGGCTGCGGGCGTTGACATCCATCAATGTCAGTTTCACCGGGATCTCGTACAGCCCGCTGAAACGTCCGCTGACGGCGCCGCTGGCATCCTTGCGAATGTTCAGCACTCCCGCCCCGGCGATCAGGCCCGGCCATTTCCCCGGATCGATCCCCCGCGCCCGCGGGAGTAGCGCCTTGTACGGAACCGCCCCGGCATAGGACTCGAGGTAGAGCGCGTTGACCGCCCGCCGATACGCCGGATCGTTCGACAGCGCCAGCAAGCGATCGCGCTCGGCGGGCAAAAGGGCGGTCATACTGCTGAGGCGTTTGGAATCGGCATCGTAGCGCACCAGCGGATATTCCGGCAGCTCCAGCCCATCGGGCAGCTTTTCGAGCGGCGCCTGCGCCGGGGTATGCAGCGAGAAACTCGGGCGCTTGGCAAGGTATTCGGCCTTTTCTCGCAGCGCCTTCCGGTCAGCCGGCGAAAAATCGGTGGTCTTGTCCTCGGCCATCTCCATCCACTTGTTGTGCTGCAACCACAGCGACTCGGGAAAGCGATGGACCTTGCCGATGCGGTCGATGTCGAACCCCAGCACCTGCACGCCATCGCGTTTGCGGTTGTTGATGTTGATCAGCCCGAAAGTCCGGATGGTGGGGACCGCCGCCTCGACTTGCGGGAGTTTTTCGATCTCGTCGATCATCGCCTGGTAGTGCGGGAATCCTTCCAGCGACGTGGCCTGGACGAGAATATCGCCGCTAAGCCCATGGAAAGACTCGCGGAACATCCGCAGCCATCCGCCCATGACGCTGATGACCACGAGCACCATGGCGGTGCAGAGCATCACCGCGATCAACGACACCCAGGCGATCCGGCGCTTGCGGAGGTATTTGAGGATGAGGTGGAGTTTGTACATGCGAGCGAGCGAGAGTGAGTGAGTTCAGTCCAGGACAGCCAGTTCGCGGTGAAGGCCGCGCTCGATCAGTTCTCCCAGAACCATGTTCCTGCGTCGGGCAGGGGCGAGTGCTTCGGTGAGCAGTGCCTCGTCATCAAACACAGCACGACGGATGCCGGGCTGTTCGATCCCGGCCTTGCGAGCCCGCTCGAACCGCACCAGGTTCGCCTTGGTCGCCGGCTTACACCTCAATGTCGGCAGCAGCGCCTCGAATTCGCGGGTTGATTCCGCTAGTTCGGATGCCGACATGTCATCCGAGTTCTTGCGTGCGCCTCGTTTCATCGCAAGGCCATATCCGGCTTACTCGACAAATGTCAAGGCGCCATGAGTGCTTTTCTTGACGAATTGGTCCATGCTCAGGTTATACTCACCGGCATATCGCGCCATCCGGTCCACCAGGTCGATCGGCAATCGTACCGATACCGTGGCGGCGCCGCGTCTGGATTTGCCACGCTGAATGCGCTGCCAGAGGCGTTGTTCCTCCGGGGACATCGGCTTGGCCGAATCGGCGATGAATTCCTGGTCGTACTGCTTAACCTCTTCATCCCGCTCCTCGACTGTCAACGCATCCCAATTTTTTTCGGCTTCGAGCATTTCATTGGATTCCCTTTCAGTCCACGAGTTTGAATCGGCGTCGAAAGCGATGTTTTTCCGCGGGCGTCATTTCCCGTGCATGGATGATATTGGCGAAAGGCTCGTCGCTGTCGGCCAACTCCAACAGCTGATCGTATGCCAGCAGGCGCGGGTCGATCGACTCGGTCTCTTTCGTTACGAAAATCACCTGAGGATAACGACCTTGAGCGGTGCGCCCGAGCACCGGTTGCCTGCCGTCGCGAATGGTCTGCGGAAATGGCGGTCGTGCCGAGCCTACCCCCTCTTCGGCTTCACGGGGGTGGATCCCATGCTTGGCGATGTGTTGGGTGTTCCATTTATTCCAAAACAGTGACATCGCTCACTCCGTCGGGCGCATCAGCGGGAACAGGATCACGTCGCGGATGCTTTCGGCACCGCTGAGCATCATGATCAGGCGGTCCACGCCCAATCCCAACCCGCCGGCGGGGGGCATGCCGTAGCGAAGCGCCGTGAGAAAATCCTCATCCACCTTCTGCTGTTCCTCGGCGTCGCCGACCTGGTGATGAAAGTGCCGGGCCTGCACGTCGGGATCGTTCAATTCGCTATAACCGGGAGAAATCTCCACCCCGTTGATCGCCAGTTCGTACACATCCGCAAAATACGGGTCGTCGCGGTTCTCGCGGGCCAGCGGAATGATCACGCTGGGCACGTGCGTGACGAAACAGGGGTCGATCAACGTCGGCTCGATCAGCTTCTCGTACACCTCCTGCAACTGCTCGGCCGCCGAGCCTTTGAGCGACAGGTCCTTGCCGGGATTCTTCTCTCGAAGCGCGGCGATCTGTTCGGCGGTGAGCGCCTCTTTACTGAAGGTCCAGCCGGTCCGCTCGGCGACCAGCTCGGTGATGCGCACGCGCCGCCACGGGCGGGTGAGGTTGATCCGCCGGCGCTCGGTGCCGTCCTCGTCGCGGTGGATGATCTCCAGCCCGCCGAACAACCGCTCGGCGATGTGGCAGATCATCCCCTCGACCAGGTCGGCCATCGTCTGCCACGATCCATAGGCCTGGTAGGCCTCGAGCATGGTGAACTCGGGGTTATGACGCGGGCTGATCCCCTCGTTGCGGAAGTTGCGGTTAATCTCGAAAACCCTGCTCATCCCCCCGACCAGCAGGCGCTTGAGATACAACTCGGGCGCGATCCGCAGATACAGCGGCATATCCAGCGCGTTGTGATGGGTGACGAACGGCCGGGCCGCGGCACCGCCGGCGAGCGGCTGCATCATCGGAGTCTCGACCTCCTCGAAACCGCGCCCGCGCAGATAATCGCGCATCTCCTGCACGATCCGGATGCGCAATTTCGCCAGGCGCATGACCTGGGGATTGGCCCATAGATCGACGTATCGCTGGCGGTAGCGCAGCTCGACATCACTTAGCCCTTCCCACTTGGCCGGCGGCGGCAGCAGGCTCTTGGACGACATCGCCAGGGTCTTGGACCACACGGTGACCTCGCCGGTCTTGGTGGCGCCGAGCGGGCCTTGGACGGTGATCTGGTCGCCTAAGTCGGTGAGCTTAACAACCTGCCAGTCCGCCTCCGTCAGCCGGCGCTTGTCCATCGCCACCTGCAATTCCCCCGTTTCATCGCGCAGTCGCCAGAAGTGCAGCTTTCCCATGTCGCGGATAAAAACGACTCGGCCCGCGGCGTTGACGACTGGCCCGCCGTCTTGTCCCATGTCCGGGCGGTGCAGGGCGCGGATCTCCTCCAGCGGGCGCAGATTCTCGACGGCCTGGCCGTAGGGATCGATCCCCAATTCGCGTAATTTCGCCGCTTTCTGGCGACGTTCGAGTTCGTAAGTGTTGCGCGGGGTGACCGGGTCCATGTTGTTCGATGGCAAAAGTGAGGCGATGATAGTCGCAAAGGCCGAAAAAGGTAGGGGACCCTTGCGTGGGGCGGTGGTTCGCTCGGCGCCGGGCCGCCGAAGCGGTTGAATCGGAGTGGCGGATGTGATGAAGCCAGGCCGCTGGATCAATTTGATGATGGTGGCCGCAGCGCTGCTGGCGGCGGCGGCGCCGCTGCGCGGCCAGGGGTTCGTCAGCGTCAACCGCCCCGACGCCGCCGGTGCGCTGCGCCTGCTCAACGCCCGCCACTACCGGATTCACACGGATCTGGATCCGGCGCTGGTCGAGGATCTGGCCCGGCGGATGGACGCGATGTACGACGAGTACGATCGACGTCTGTCGGCGTTCGGGGCCGCAAAAGCGCCTCGCTTCGAGGTCTACTTGTTCCAGTCCCAGGCCGATTATCTGCGATTCAGCGGCGAGCGATGGAAGAACACCGGGGGGATTTTCATGTCCGCCCGCGATGTGCTGGCGGCATTTCTCGACGGCCAGGGGCGCGATGCGTTGCGGCGGACGCTCCAGCACGAAGCGTTCCATCAATTCGCCCTGCATGCCATGGGGCCGGCGCTGCCGGTCTGGCTGAACGAAGGGCTGGCGCAGGTGTTCGAGGAAGGGTTGTGGACGGGCACGGGGTTCTGGATCGGCGAGATTCCTCCGCGACGGCTGCGACAGCTCGATTACGATATGCGCGAGCGGCGATTGACGGACTTTGCGACTTTCATGCGCCTCGACCACGAGCAGTGGGCCCGGCGACTGGAAGACCCCGGCGCCGGTGCCACCCAATACAACCAGGCCTGGGCGATGGTCCATTTTCTGGTGCAGGCGAACGACGATGATGGAACGCCGCGGTATCGGGCCCGACTGATTCGCTGGCTCCAGCGCATCCACGGCGGGGATGATTCCGAAGCGGCGTTCGAGCAGGTCTTCAGCGCGAATATCGAAGGATTTCAAAAGCGTTTCGTGGAATACGCCCGGGCGATGACCCCGACGCCGGCCGCGTCCTATGTCGAGCGCATGGAGGTGCTGGGGGATATGATGCTCGAGCTGCGCGGGGCCGGGGCGGCACGCTGGCAGGGCATCGACGAGTTCCGCGACGCCGTGCGGCAGGGAAGGCTTCGATTGCAATACACCAAGACGCAAGTGAAGTGGATCACCGATCCGGATCCCGAGCGATATTTCCGCGACTTGGACGATCGAACGCTGATTCCCGATCGGCTGTCGTTGTCGCCGCGACGTTCGAGTGAACTGCCCGACATCGTGCTGGATTTCTCGCAGTCGCTGCGACTGCGCACGCGGTTTCATTCCGCCGCCGATGGCAAGTGGGAGCGGGAAGTGCTGAGCGAGGCCCGCGATGGGCGATGAAGCCCTCGCACCGCCGACGGGATCTAATCGCTGGACGACGGCGCACCTGGCGATGGGCGCCAATCTCGGCGACCGCGCCGCCAATATCGCCGCGGCGATCGCGCAGTTGCGCGCGTTGGGGGCGGTGCGACGGCTGCGCATGTCTTCGCTGATTGAAAACCCCGCTGTGGGTGGGCCCGCCGGTGCCCCGGCGTTTCTCAATGCCGCCGCGGAGATTCAAACCACCCTGAGCGCCGGGGAGCTGCTGGAAACGCTGTTACGAATCGAATCGTCGCTGGGCCGCGTTCGCGCCCAGCGCTGGGCGCCTCGCCTGATCGATCTGGACTTGCTGCTGTATGGTGATCTGGTAATTCACCAACCGGGATTGATCGTTCCGCATCCCCTGATGCACGAGCGGCGATTCGTGCTGCAACCGCTGAACGAAATCGCGCCGAACGTAGTGCATCCGGTGTTCGGCCTGACGATCACCGAACTGCTGGCCCGGCGTCCCGTGACATGATTTATCCCCCGACCCGGAATGCCATCGACTCTTCTTGTGGTGAAGGCCTCTGGCATGCATGGCTTGTGGCCAAATGCAGGCTGGAAGCCCGCACCACAAACTACGATGGAAACGAATGGCATAGAATCGAAGACTCCCGACCCCTTCACCGGATCCGCACCAAAAACTGCGCCGGAAACCAAGGGCACAGAATCGAAGACTCCCGACCCCTTCACCGGATCCGACCCCTTCATCGGATCGGGAGGTCACCTTTCAGGCGTTGGCGGCGGATCGCGCTGCAAATATTCGATCAGCTCGGACGGCGGCTCGATGCTGAACACGACGGGTTTTCCCGTGCGTGGATGGATGAACTCGAGATTCACCGCCGCCAGCAGCAGGCGGGGCGCGGGGGCGCCGCCGTAAACGGTGTCGCCGACGATGGGATAGCCGCGTTCGGACAGATGAACGCGGATCTGGTGTTTTCGGCCTGTATGCAGGCGAATGCGCAGCAGCGCCTGGCCATTTTTGGCGCTGACGGTGACGTAATCGGTGACAGCGTTCATGCCCGATGGAGATCGAACCGAGTGGACGGTTCCATCGGCTCGCTCGACGAGGTTGGACCGGATTTGCCCGCGGTCCGGCGACGGTGCGGGGCGGACGACCGCGAGATACTCGCGGCCGATCGTCCGCCGCCGCAATTGCGATTTCAGCGAGCGATAGGCGACGGGGTTTTTGGTCAAGACCAACAGCCCCGAGGCATCGCGATCGAGCCGATGGATCAAGCCAAGCATGGCCCGCGGGTCTCTGCTCGCCAAATCGGCCCGAACCATCTCGACCAGAGTTTTTCGTCGATCGCGCGGCCCGGACTGGGTGATCAGCCCGGCGGGCTTGTCCACCACCAGAAGGTCGGCGTCTTCGTAGACGGTCCGGAACCCGGGGTCCAGGCGGCGGACGATTGCCGGCGACGCCGGCGCTATTTCACACTTGGCCGATTCTCCGACCGGCTGGGAAAGCCGCCGGACGATCGCTCCATCGACGCGGACCCGCCCGGCCTCGAGCAGCCGCCGAAGCGTCGTCCGCTTGGCGGTGGGGAGCTTTTCGACCAATAAGTCCAATACAGTCATGGGTTTACGCAGAACATCCCCCTCGCCGCGATCCCGGGAGGGTCTGCCCGCATTTTCTTGTACTTCCCGGTTTCCCGAGGGAAAACGCGGTTTCCGAATGGCCATGATGGCGGGTTTCCTGAACCCGTGCAAAAATCCGTGGGCACGCCCTCCAGAGACGAATTCGCAGAATAATCTGGACGGGCAGGGGATCGAGTATATATAGTATGTCGCTCCGTTTCGATTGGTGATCCAAGCGAGCGACGGGCGAGGGCATTCACGAGGGCAAATCGTATGCAATTGCAATGGCTCACGCGCGGCGCCCTTCTGGCGGGCATGGCGATGGGTTCGGCGGCCGCGTCGGCGGCGACGATCCGAGACGACGGGCTGGATATCAGCTACACCGCGCTGTCGGCGCTGCCGCAATATTCGGCCAGCGGATACATCACCGTCAATACCGGCGGCTCGCCCAGCCTGGGGTCCGGGACGTTGATCGCGTCCAATTGGGTATTGACCGCCGCTCACATGGTCACGCGAGACGTTGCGGGAACCCAAGTGGTCTGGTCGCTCGATCGCTTCTCCTTTGGACAGGGCACGGCACGATCCCCTATCACAGGGCCTTATACCGCCGCCGAGGTGATCGTCGCTGCGGGCTGGAACGGGAATCCCGCCTTGGGCAATGACCTGGCCCTGATTCGGCTGACAGCGCCGATTGCCGGGGCGACTCCCGCGCCGCTCTACAACGCCACGACACTGGGGACGGAAAAAGGTCAAGCCGCGACGGTTGTCGGCTATTCCTACAACACCGGCACGGGCTTGACCGGCGGCAACACCGCCACCAGCGCCCGCCGGGCCGCCACCAACGTCGTCGACGCCTTCGGCGGAGAGATCATCCCTGGAAGTAACGCCGCTGGGACGGCCATGAACTCCGACTTCACCCCGCTGGATGGGCGGGTAATGCTTACGGATTTCGATTCGCCCGACAACGGCACGAGCGTCAACCGACCGGGCGACCCGAGCGACTATTACAACCTGATGGGCGGCGGCGATCCCACCGCCGTCGAGGGCGCCCAAATCCACGGCGACAGCGGCGGGGGGCTTTTCATCGACGTGGCCGGAACCACCTACCTCGCCGGCGTGACGAGCTTCGTCGATTGGTTCGATAACACCCCGATGGCCCACGCGGGAAAATTCGGAATGTACGGTGATCTGAACGGTTTTATGCGGGTCTCGCCGCACCTGGCGTGGATCAACGCCTCGATCCCCGAGCCGGGGGGCGCGGCGGTGCTGATGGGCTTGGGCCTTTGGAATCTGACGGGTCGGGGCCGTCGGCGGCGAAGTTCATTCAAACAGGGTTGACTGCGGGTTATCCCGCAAGAAAAGAAAACTTCGCGCGGCGCGGAATTTCTCTTGCATTCAGGAAAATTTGTGGTCTAATTCACACTTCGTGGGGTTGGAATCACTGGAATCGGGCTCGCTCGAGCCGGGAAATGGGCAGGAGGTTCTTCGATGAAGATGACATCTCGTTCGTTGGCCGTAGTTACCTATGGGTTCGCAGCGATGTGGCTCGTGGCCGCGCCGACAGCGCGGGCCAGTTTCGACATCACCATCAACTTCACTGGGGGATTGACCCCATCGCAGCAGGCGATTTTCACTACCGCCAAGAGTTTCTGGAAGACTTGTATTCTTGACTATAAACCGGGGGTCGTTTTGCCGGGCATGACCATCGATGCCTCCGGTTCCGCGATCGACGGCGTGGGTGGAATCCTCGGCTCAGCCGGTCCGACTTCGGCTTACACCCCATCAGGCTTTTACTATACAGCCGCCGGAACGATGAATTTTGACACCGCCGACCTGGGCAACATGGAGACCAACGGCACATTACTATCGGTCATCGAGCATGAGATGGGCCATGTGATCGGCCTGGGCACACTTTGGACCTACAACGGTCTCTATACGACCGGCACCGGCCAGTACACCGGCGCGAACGCCTTGGCGGCTTATAAGACCGAGTTCAATCAGCCCAGCGCCACCTATGTGCCGGTGGAATTAGGCGGCGGGGCGGGCACCGCCAATAGCCATTGGAACGAGGTGGACGGCGGATCGGCAAACACCGGCATCAAGGATTCGCTCAACCGCGATATGAAAAATGAACTGATGACCGGATGGCTCAATTCCCCGACGTTCTTGAGCAACACCACGATCCAGCAGTTCGCCGACCTCGGCTATTCGGTCATTCCAGAGCCGTCGGCCATGTTGATGTTCACCCTGGTCATCGGTGCCGGCGTCGTCCGCCGATCTCGACGCGATTAAGCTCCGAAGACAGTTAAAACGTTGCGCGCGAAGGTGTATCTCTCGTCGTTTGCCAAGCTGAAGAACCGCGCCGTGCTGTCCGCACGAGTCGATATTTCGCGGCACAAAGGCGGGAATAACGTCGTCTAGGCCGACGGCGCCGATGTATGGGTGCCGCTGGGTCAATACGACGCCAATCGCAAGCCGTGGCTTAGCACGAACCACTTCATGTACATGCTCAATAATCCCGATGCGGTAGACCGCACGGAATTGGCGGGGCACAACAACTGGAGTCTTCCCGAGCAGGGCATCTGGGTTGACTACGATCGAGCGAGATAGTGATCAACCCCGCGAGCGTTGTGCGGGCTCGTGGCCGATGCTCTGCCAGGCGGCCAACCGACGAACCATGGGATCACGCGGTGCGTCGCGGGCGCATTGCGGCCGATGCCGCGGAGGCACGCCCGTCACCTACGCGGAGGCACGCCCGATCAGCCTTGCTCAGTTTCCCCGCTGGCGCGGCTGGCGGGCTTGGGCCTGTCGCCTGATCCCCAAGCCGCCTGGAGCTGCTCAGTCTCCCCGCGGGCGTGGCTGGCGGCTCATCAATGATCCCGAGCGAGCGGGCTTGCCGTCAGACCGACGGTAGTTCACGCCGAGACGCCCTAGATTTTCCAAATGCTTCGGCAAACGGCCGTCGATTGGGGTTTGAGCCCGCGCGGCCATCGATGACCAGCCGGCCTCGGCGATGGCGCAGGCCCGGGGGAATGCCTGGTATTCGAGTTTATCGTAAGACCAGGTGTACTCGCTCCAGAGTTGGCCTTGGCAGCCCAGCAGTTGTTGCTGGCGATGCGGGGGCGTGCCGGGAGGCATGGGATCAAACTCGCTGACGGTCTCCAGCAAAAGGGATGGCGCCCAGTTCTTCCCATCGCCGATGGACTGATATTCGGGCGATTGTGGATGCGGGCCTTGGGAGTAATCCAAATACGTGTGCGATTTCGGAGCCATGATCACATCATTGCCGCGTTCCAGAGCCAGCGCGGCCCAGTCCCAGCTCCGCCAGACCATCATGGTCGCGGTGGGTGAAAGGCCGCCCTCCTGGATTTCATCCCAGCCCACCAGCCGCTTGCCACGCGCGTGCAGCATCTTTTCGACGCGCCGAATGAACCATGCCTGCAACTGATTCTCGTCGGCCAGCCCTTCACGCCGCATGATCTGCTGGGCCGACGGGGATTGCCGCCATTGGTCTTTCGGCGATTCATCGGCACCGATATGGACGTACGGGCAGGGGAACAGCCCGAGCACCTCGTCGAAGACCTGCTCGATGAACTGGAAAGTGCGCTCACGAGGAGAGAGGGTCATTTTGTGGATGCTCCATTTTTCCGACACCCGCGGCGGCATCCAATCCGGGATGTCGTCGTTACCCAGCCAGGGGTAGGCCGCGATCGCCGCGGTGCTATGCCCGGGCAGTTCGATCTCCGGAACCACCTGGATGTGTCGCCTGGCGGCGTGGGCAACGACTTCGACGATTTGTTCGCGCGTGTAAAACCCGCCGTAGGCGATGCCGTCGCCGATGGCGGCATTGCCCATGACCGGCGACTGGTTGCGCCAGGCGCCGATTTCGGTCAGAAGCGGATATTTCTCGATCGGCAGGCGCCATCCCTGGTCTTCGGTCAAATGCCAGTGGAAGGTGTTGAATTTATGCAGGGCCATCCAGTCCAGGAATCGGCGGATTTCGGCCACGGAGAAAAGATGTCGGCCGCAGTCGAGCATCAGGCCGCGCCACTCAAAGCGAGGGTAATCCTCGATCACGCCGGCGGGCACGGTCGCATCGCCTGCGAACAATTGGGAGAGGGTTTGAACCGCATTGGACAGCCCGTGAGTCGAGGCGGCCGAGAGGATGATGCCGGAGGAGGCAATTTCGATGCGGTAGGCCTCGCGCGCCTGCCAGTCGGTGAGGCCAAGCGACATCCGAGGCGAGAGGGCCAAGGAGATGTCACCCTGCTCGCCGACGCTACTGATGTCCAAGGTGATGCCGGTGAGGTCAGTCAGTAATTCCACCAGTCGATCCGCCTCGGCGACGGCTTCGGCGGGCGCGGCCAGTTGTAATCCGCCCCGCAGCTGAAACGGCTCGCCCGGATGAATCGTCGTCCGCACCGGAACCGGGATCAGCGACAGAAGCGGCGCGGTGGCTTGGGAGGGATTCGTTGCTTGACTCATCGAGTGTTCCCATGTTGCCCTGTGCCCTTTACGCCGCGACCGTCAAGCCGGCGTCGGCGGGAGTGAATCCCACCCACGATCGCCCGCACGGTCGCGGCGGGAAACAGAACCCAGGGATTATCGTGTTTATACCGCTCGCGGGCCCTATTGAGACAATCCGCTTGGGGAAAACCGGGATATTCCGAAGGTGCCGATCCATTGCGGATGTCTCACTGAAGGCCGCGAGCGGTATAGCTTGGCAATCCCATTCCAAAAACCTGGCTATTGCTTGATCCTAAACAGTCCGACTCCACCAGCCCACAGCTCGCGGTAACGAACGTCGCGCCCAACGCATGGACCTCGCGCCCGCGCAGGCCATACTTCTCCTTGGCGAGGATGACGATGGCCGAGAGCGGTGCCAGGTCGCAGGTCAGGGGTGAGCGGACCGCTTTGAGCGGCTGAACCTGATCCCGCCGGGAGCGCTCGCTGCGGCTTGGAAAAAATCTAATGGCGCGGGGGACTGGAAGTTTTCGGGGGAGGCGGGTTATAATGCGCTCGGTAAGGTTGATGGCTTGAGCGTTCGGAGCGTGGCGATTTCCCGTCTGCACCGCATGACCTTGGCTTGTCCCCTTCCTTCCGGGCCGGAATGTCGGCCCCTTTCTCAGCAGAACCCGGAAAGTCAAACATCGGGTTCGACCAGGCCCAGAAGCGATAGGAGTTATCCATGGGCAGCAAGTTGTACGTCGGGAATCTGAGCTATAACGTGACCAGCTCGGACCTCGAAGCAATGTTCAGTCCGCACGGCACCGTGCAGAGCGCTGAGGTGATCGCCGACCGCGACACCGGCCGAAGTAAAGGCTTCGGATTCGTTCAGATGGGCTCCGATGGCGAAGCTCAAGCCGCCATCGCGGCCATGAACGGACAGCAGAACGACGGTCGCACCCTCACCGTCAATGAGGCCAAGCCCCGTGAAGACCGTCCCCGAAGCGGTGGCGGTGGTGGCTACGGCGGCGGCGGCAAGAGCGGCGGCGGTTACGGCGGCGGCAAGGGCGGCGGTGGACGCGACCGCGGTGGGTTCGGCGGTGGCGGTGGCGGTGGCGGCGGCGGTGGCCGACGCGATCGCTACTAAGCCTTAAGCCTCGACCTCGGCGCTATGCCATGCAACCTCGCGGGAGGCCGTCTCTTCGGCCTCCCGCTTCGCATTGACGGGTTGAGAAATATCCCGCGCGGGAGCCTGGGGCGAGTCGATCGGGCGACGCGGGGCATTTGATTCGGCCCGAGACTCCACGTCCCATCGCCTCGGCGATCTTGGCGCCCGATTTGAGATTTGAGACCGGTCGAAAAAGATCGGGCGTCGGGAGCGGCGCCTAGAGCGATCCCTTGGTGCTGGGCACGGCGTCGGGATTGCGCGGGTCGGGGCCGACAGCCTGGCGAAGGGCCTTGGCGACGGCCTTGAAGATCGCCTCGGCGATGTGGTGATTGTTGGTTCCGTAGGGAACCTGCACATGCAGATTTATTTTCGCGCTGGTGGCCAGGGCCTTGAAAAACTCCTCGACCAACTCGACGGGGAACTGTCCGATCAGCGGGGCGGTGAAGCGCACGTTGAAGATGAACGCGGCGCGGCCCGACAGGTCCACCGCAACCTGCGCCAGCGATTCATCCATCGGGACCATCGCCCAGCCGTAGCGGTGGATGCCCCGTTTTTCGCCCAGCGCTTTTTCCAGGCATTGGCCCAGCACGATCCCCACATCCTCGACGGTGTGATGGGCATCGACCTGCAAGTCCCCTTCGGCGGCGATCTCCAAATCGATCAGGCTGTGACGGGCGAGCAGATCGAGCATGTGATCGAAGAATCCCACGCCGGTTTCGGCGGCGCTTTTGCCTTGCCCGTCGAGGTTGATTTTTACGCGCACTCGCGTCTCGCGGGTTTGGCGGGACATTTCCGAATGACGAGCGGAGTTGTTGGCATCCATGGCGAGACCTATCCAGTAAGGGCTAAGCGGCTTTTTCCGCGGCGGTCAACGCGCGGATTCCGGCCAGCAGGGCGTTGTTTTCCTGGCTCTGGCCGATGGTGATGCGGATTTTGTCTTGCAAGCCGGGCAGATCGAAGTGCCGCACGAGGATTCCCTGGCGCTTGAGTCCGAGGAAGACCTCACGCCCCTGCCCGCTGGGGCAGGCGGCGAAAATAAAGTTGGCCTGGCTGGGCAGCACCGTCCAGCCGATCTGGGCCAGCTCGGACGAGAGGCGCTGGCGCTCGCCGCGAACATAGTCCCAGGTCATGCGGGCGTGGTCCTGATCCAGCAGGGCGGCGGTCGCGGCGACGATCGAGATCGCGTCGCAGGGATAACTGTCGCGGGCCTTGTTCATCTCCCGAACGACCGCCGGGCAGGCGATGGCGTAGCCGAACCGCATCCCCGCCAGCGAATAGGCCTTGCTCATCGTGCGGGCCAGGACGACGTTCTCATGCGTCTTGACCAAGGGCAGGCAACTGTCATCGGCGAAATCGACGTAGGCCTCATCGACCAGGATCAGCCCGTCGAATCGGCGGGCGAGGTCTTCGATCGTCTGGGGCGAAACGAACGTGCCGCTGGGGGCATTGGGGTTGGCCAGGAAAATCGCCCGCGGCTTGGTCGCCAACAGCGCCTCGAGGGGCAGCTCCCAGTCCTTCTCCCAATTGACGGCGGCGACTTTGACCTGGGCCAGTTCGGCGAGCACCGGATAGAGCGAATAGGTGGGATCGGGATAGGCCAGCAGATCGCCGGGCCCGCAGAAAGTCGAGACGGCGACGGCGAGCGTGTCGTCGCTGCCGTTGCCGGGCAGGATCATGTCCTGGGCGATTCCCAGCACCTTGGCGGCGGCCTCGCGGAAGGCTCGTGCGTCGGGGCTGGGATAGCGGCGTAGGGATTCGCCCTCGATCTCGCGGATGGCCTGGAGAACCTTGGGGCTGGGGGGGAAGGGGTTTTCGTTGGTGTTGAGCTTGACGACCCGCTCGCCGGGGGCGGGCTGCTCCCCCGGGGCATACCCCACCATCGCGCGCACGGCGGGACGGACGAACGATAGAGTTGGAGCCATGCGCGATAGTATACGCGATCGAGCTGCCGTCGGCGAAAGAGGATGAATCGTAAACGCGAAGGGACGAAGGCGCGAAGCGGATGCGATCGATTGGAGCAGGGGCGCTGCGGGCCGCCGGGGTTTCGTATCGGCGGCACGAATGACAGGGATCATCTTTCTGGCGTATCGGTTCTCGAACCGATACGAACTATTATTTCGCGGCGATGAGGGATGGACGATGGGTTCTGCTTCATGTTACTTCTTCGCCACTTCGCCACTTCGCGTTTAGAAATTCTTGGATTACACTCAGCAAGGCGCGGCGGGCGCGCCCTACGGACTCTTTTTTTCGAGGAGCGGCATCATGGCTGGTGAGTTGAATGTTTGCATGATCGGGTATCGGTTCATGGGTCGGGCGCATTCCAACGCTTATATGAAGGTCGGGAAGTTTTTCGATGTGCCGGTGATGCCGGTCATGCATACCGTGGTGGGGCGCAATGCCGCGGATTTGCAGAAGTTCGCCAAGCGCTGGGGATGGGGCCGCTCCAGCACCGACTGGAAGCAGGCGGTGACCGATCCGGCGATCGGGCTGGTGGATGTGGGGACGCCGAATAATCAGCATAAAGCGATGACGCTGGCGGCGCTGGTGGCGGGCAAGCACGTGCTGTGCGAAAAGCCGCTGGCGGCGACGATCGAGGACGCCCGGCAGATGCGCGACGCGGCCCGGACGGCGAAAAAGTGCAAGACGTTCGTCGGGTATTCCTATCGAAGGGTGCCGGCGCTGGCGCTGGGGTATCAACTGGCGCGCGAAGGGGCGCTGGGTCGGATTTACCATGTGCGGGCGTTCTATCTGCAGGGGTGGGCCAGCTCGCCGGAGATTCCGCTCATCTGGCGATTCGATAAAGACGCGGCGGGGTCGGGAGCGCACGGCGACCTGGGCGCCCACATCATCGACATGGCGCGGTTCATCACCGGCGACGAAATCGTCGAAGTTTCCGGGGCGATCTCCGAGACCTTCATCAAGGAGCGGACGATCCCCAGCTCGACCGCGGGCGCGGGGATCGCCTCGGGGGCCAAGGCCGGCGCCGGGAAGAAGGGGAAGGTGCGCGTGGATGATGCCGTGCTGTTTTTGGCGCGATTCAAGCAGGGGGCGGTCGCGTCGTTCGAGTCCACCCGCTTCGCCACGGGCAATGAGAACAAGAATGGAATCGAGGTCAACGGCGAAAAGGGGTCGATTTTCTTCGATTTCGAGGATCTGAACAACCTGCGGTACTTCGACGCCACCCGCCCGCGGCGAATCCAGGGATGGACGAAAATTCAGGCATCGGTCCCCGGCGAGCATCCCTACGCCGACGCCTACTGGCCCACGGCCCATCCGCAGGGATACGAGCACACCTTCGTGAACCAGACGTACGACATACTGCGGACGCTTGCGGGCGAGCAGCCGACGGTGCCGCTGGCCGACTTCGAGGATGCCTACCGCACGCAGCAGGTCTTGGAAGCGGCCACGCGCTCGGCGAAAGAGGGCCGGGCGGTGAAAATCAGCGAGATCGGGTAGGGGGTCGAAGGTATGGAGGGTCGGAGGGAGGGGAGTGGTTGCAAGACCGCGGGGTCTCAGGCGGCACCGCATTCGTGGGGCACCGCCGCCCTCGGCAGTGTGGCAAAGCCGGGAAAGGGCACACTGGATACTGTGACGCCGCCGTGTTGTTTAGGCGTCCCCTTATCCTCCCGCGGAAATACGTGAGGTGATCATGCCCAAGGCCACAGCGTTCCCCCGCGGAACGACCCACGACGACTACTTTGAGTGGGTGCGCCGGTTCCCGCTGCGCCCGATCCGCAGCCGGGCCGAGTACGACCAGGCCGGGGCGATCCTCACCGAACTGGTGGGCCGGGCCGATGATCCCGGGCTGTCGAGCGGGGAAGGCGACTACGCCGACGCCCTGGGCCATTTCCTCGGCGCGTATGACCGGGAGCATTTCCCCATCGACTCGAAACTCACGCCCCTCGAGGCCCTGAAGTACCTCATGGAACAGACGGGGATGAAGACCTCCGATCTGGGTCATCTGCTGGGCAGCGGGCCGGGGCACGCCTCGTTGATCCTCAACGGCAAGTGCCAGCTCAGCAAGGCGAACATCCGCATCCTGGCCGACCGGTTCAAGGTCAGCACGGATTTGTTCCTGTGAGCGTCGGCGGCAGGGGTACAACGCATTCACATTCCGGTTCCGATCCGCACCGCCGCAATCCGCCCCGTCGCGGCTCGGTAGACTCGCCTGAAGATGCTGCCACCGAGAAGGC
The DNA here is from genome assembly GCA_038329845.1 of Tepidisphaerales bacterium. Classification (GTDB taxonomy): domain Bacteria; phylum Planctomycetota; class Phycisphaerae; order Tepidisphaerales; family Tepidisphaeraceae; genus JBBQNJ01. The sequence continues at coordinate 32,297 of JBBQNJ010000036.1, forward strand.
AGAAAGGGTCAAGAAGTCAGAAAGGGTCAGGTCCATCGGGTCAGCCGTGAGGTCTTGGTGAGCCTTGTTGTTGGCGAGGCTTGTTTTGTGGGCGACCTTGGCCTGCGGTACGCTTATCGTCATGCCCGTCGTCCGCGTCCTATGGAAGCCATGCTTTTGAGGCGTCGACAGCCGAGGGGCTGGGCTTGGATCCGGCTTTCCGCGAACGCGGTCAGCCCAAGGCAGCGAATGGCGCCAGATGGACCTGACCCTTTCGGGCGTCTGATTCTTGCGAGGGAAACTCCATGTTCATTTCTTCAAATAGGCCGCTCAAGCGATTGAAACCGTTGATCGCGGCGGGGGCAACGATTGCATTTCACTACCTCGAACGCTAATCGTATGGCCTTGGCACCGTCAAGAGAGACCGCGTAAAAATCCTCCGCACCTATTCACGGCATGGCAGACCGACTCAACATACTGCTTCTGCACACCCATGATGCCGGGCGAATGATCGAGCCTTACGGCCACCCCGTCGTCACGCCAAACTTGCTGCGATTTGCCGGGGAATCGGTGCTGTTTCGCCAGGCCTTCGCCGCAGCGCCCACCTGCTCGCCCAGCCGGGCGGCGCTGATGACCGGACAATATCCCCATTGCTGCGGTATGCACGGACTGGCCACCGCCAAGCATGGCTACGCCCTCAACGACTACTCCCAACACCTCGCCCGCTTCCTGTCCGGCCACCGCTACACCACTGCCCTGGCGGGCGTGCAGCACGAAGCCTGCGGCCCGCTGGTCGATCCCGCGCTCTTGGGATACCGACGCATGCTGAATCATGACGCCCATGGCCACTTCGATCATGGCCGTACGCTGGCCGCGGCATTGGGCTTTATCACCGAAGCGCATGATCGGCCGTTTTTCCTTTCATGTGGATTCAACGCCCCGCATCGCGACAACCCCAACCAAGCCGACCTGCGCCGACGTCTGGATGAGTGGATCAGCCAAACCAACGATCCCTTCGCCAACGGAATCATTCCCCCGCCGACCAACGCACTCTCGAAAGTGCAAACATGATGACCAAGTCCGATGAGATTGTTGACAACGGTTACGTCGCCGCCGCCAAGCCGGCGCTGCTGGCATGGATGGAATCGGTCCGCTGTCCGGATCAGGGGTGGGGACGGTGGAAGTACAACGCCGCCATGACCCGGCCGTGGGCGCTTCAGGCATCGGGAATCGCCATTCGAATCCTGCATGAGTTGGGCGAACTTGGGAAAATTGACCCTGCGCAGCGCGCGGAGGCGGTGGCGTTTTTCCAATCCTGTCAGAGCGCCGAAGACGGGCTGTTTCGTGACCCGCTTGAAACCGACGCCGACCACAGCGGCCCGCACAGTTGGGAGCAGATCTGGGGCCAGCGTCATGGTGCGGCGGTCGAAGCCCTCAAGCATCTTGACGCCGCGCCCCGACACCCCTTGCCTGCGGCCCAATTCGTCGATCTGAGCACCACCGACGGCCGATCCTTCACGCTCGAACGCATCAACTGGATCAACCCGTGGGGGCACGGCGAGAGTTGGGCGCGGGCCATCCGAGCCTATCTCATCAACCCCGCCCATACACCCGATGATGCCGTGTTGAGCGACGCCCTCGACGCCTTCGAGCAACACATCCTCGATCCCATCACCGGCACGCCCAACCGCCGCATGACCGACCCCGACCCTTCGCGCGCCATGGCGGGGCTTTTCAAGACGATGATGGCGTATCAAGCGGTGGGGCGGCCGTGGCCTTGCGCCGAGGCGGGGATTGATTCGACACTGGCGCTTCAGCACGCCGACGGCGAGTTCGGCTATCGCAACAACATGTGCATCAACTGGGATGCCGCCTGGGTGCTGCTGCGCTTGGATCAACAACTTGACGGCGGGCATCGCCACGATGAGATCGTCGAATCAGGCAGGCGCCTGGCGGATCACCTCATGCGCCGATATCAGAAAGCGGATGGTGGATTCGCCTTTCACGGCGATCATTGCCAGACCAATCACCACTCGATCCGCCTGTGTGATGAGCGTTTGCCCATCGCCGACATGCTGGGCACGACCATGGCGCTCAAGTGCCTCGCCTATGCCGATGGGTGGCTGGCGGGGAAATGAGAATTGGGCTGCCGATTTCGTGACCGCCTCCTCCTGCGAATAGACAATGACTCAACACTCCAACGTTTTGCTGATCACCACCGACACGCAACGATGCGATTCGCTCCGATGCATGGGGGGCGACTGGGCCGTCTCCCCCAATCTGGACCGCTTGGCTCGTGAGGGGGTGCTGTTCGAGCAGGCCCACACCGCCAGCCCGGTGTGCGGGCCGGCGAGGGCCTCTCTGTTCACCGGTGTTCACACCCCGATTCACGGGGCGACCGAAAACAACCTGCCCGCGCATCAGACCCTCACGCCCATCACCTCTCTCCTCGATGCCGCCGGTTACCGCAACCTCATGGTCGGCAAGACCCATTTCCAGCGACCCGCAACCGGCTTTCACGTCCTGCACGAGCTTCACGGCGAAAAAGGCGCAAGCGGCGATGACTTTTACGCCCACCACCTCGCTCGCCACGGTTACCCCCGGGCCAGTCGGCATCCCAACCCCGTGCCCGAACATCTGTTCTGCGATGCGTTCCTTACCGACACGATGATTGGCGAGCTCACCGACCACCTACGCCTTTGCCGCGATCAACCTTTTTTCGCTTTCCTGTCGCTTCTGAGTCCGCACGCCCCGTATGACCCGCCGGGACGCTGGGCGCATCTGTACGACGAGGCGACCCTCCCGCCGCTGAACTACCTGCCTGGCGAGGTCGACCATTTGCCGCAGGCGGAGCGCGATCTGGTCCTCTTTGGTCGCGGCATGGATCAAAGGGCGTTCCCCGACGGCCGCACGCCGGACATGGACTACATCGACGCCATTCGACGGCGCTACTACGGGCTTTGCGCCTATTGCGACCACCAGGTCGGAAGAATCGTCGAGCATCTGGATCGTAGCGGCCTGCGTGAAAGCACGCTGGTGATCTTCACTTCCGATCATGGCACCACGATGTATGACCACGGGTTCGAGAACAAACACTCGTTTCTCGATGCCTCATGGCGCGTGCCGATGATCCTGAGCCAGCCGGGCACACTTCCCTGTGGCTTGCGGGCATCACTGGCGAGTTGGATGGACATCCCGGCAACGATACTCGCCCGAGCGGGTGTCGAGTGGTCGCCGGTTCAGGGATTCGATCTGGTCGGGCCTCTGGCCCAGAATCGGCCCAGCCCGCGCGCCTGTGTCTCGGCGGTGATTTACGAAACCGCGGCGGTCACAACCTGTCGGTGGAAACTCGAATATGCCCTGAACGATGGCAAGGGCCGGCTGATCGATCGTCATGGCGATCCGATAGAGCAAACCAACCTGTTCGACAGCCCCGCGCATCGCACGTTGCGTGATCGAATACTGGTGGCATTGCTGCACTGGCGGGCGGAACTGACCGACCTCGAGGATTTGCATCACCGCAACGGCCCGGGCGGCCCGGTCGCCCAGCATGTCGCATCACTGATCGCGCGCCGCACCGGCTTGGACGCCGAAATACGCTTGCAGAGCGCGCTGCGGGGCGTGGATGACTGAGAGGCCCGAGAGGTTCAACAGGCCCGAAAGGGTCGGGTCCATCGGGTCAGCCGTGAGGAATCGTCGGGCACCTACGGCGGTGCCCTTCGCCAGGCCTGCACCGATGCGGGGTTGGCGGTGGTGCGGGTGTCGGCCAAGGCGACCAAGGATGAAGTGGAGACTTTTGACGGCGTTCCCAGTCAGCATGACGGCAAGGACGCGGCGGTGATCGCATCGCTGGCTCGTCGCGGCAGGGCCGCATTCGGGGACGCTCCTTCCAAACCCGTGAAATCAAAGTTTTTACATCACAATTATGTCCGTTCTGCCAGCCGCAAAATCAGCCATTTTGCCCTTTCTTCGAGCAAACTCACAATCAACGGAATTGAATATGTGACAGAATTACAATATAACCCTATGATATAAATCAGGTTACAAGGAGCGTCCCCGATTTTGCACCCCGATTTTGCATCAGGTTACAAGGAGCGTCCTCGATTTTGCCCTTGGCGCGTGATCGGGCGGTATTCGCCACCCGACTGCGGGCTGGAAGCCTGCACCACAACCCGGGTGGAATCGCGGGGTGCATCGTCGGCGTCCGCGGGACCGGGCTTTATCTCGGAGGGAAGCTGCAAGTGGAAGCGACGCGCGCGAATCCTCGATCGAGGAAAGAAGATTTCCTTAAGTGAATGGCATTTGTAGTGTCCCCTGTTCCATTGCGGACACGATCAGGTCGATTCATTCATCCGCGCCTTGTAGCCCGCATTTTGGGGCTGGCCGAACGCCATTCACTTAAAGGCCAAAATCGGCAAACTTAACTGCAGTCTCGGGCGGATAAGGCGGCTTTTCCCTGGCGTTTTTACGATAAATGAATGTGTTTGGGACTGGACGAAATTTGTGCGTTGTCACCTCGGACAGAGCACATTAGCATCGCTATAGGTTAATTATGGAAATAATCTCCCCCATCACGGGCCAGTCACGCGATGATGAGCGGGGGTTGAGTACCGACTTCGTGGGGACATCCCCCTTGATATTAACGAGCTAGAGGGGATGTCCCCTTTCGCTGATCCCCTTATCTTTCTGGAGCCAGACCATGAACCATCGAGCCACCCATCCAACCCGCACAACCCTGGTGCTCGCCGCGATGCTCGCGGGCACCTTCGGTGTCGTACTCGCCCAGCAAAAGGCGAAGACGCCCGCCCTGCCGGACCAGACCTACATGCCCGTCGTCATCGACGAGGATTTCGAGCGGACGAAGGAGGCTGACACGGCGGCCAAGAACCGCTTCATGCAGCGGCAGCGGGAGTTGCTCGAACGACGATACAACCTCGCCGACGATCCGTCCGATGTGATGATGTCCGCTGGCCGAAAGCCCGTCCAGAAAGGCGTGCGCGTGAAGCTGCCCGAGGGCACAACGTGGGACCAGCTCAACGCGATGACGTCGGCCGAGATCAAGAAAAAGGATCTGTTCCCGATGGGCTTTCGCCCATTGCCGCATGCCAAGCACACCGTCGGCGGCCAGGTATTCCCGCAGAACCAGATCGACGCCATGCAGCGTCTGGAGAATCGCGACCTCTCGCGGTTCGACATCGCCTTCGACATGCCCGATCACCTCACGCCCGAGTTCCCGCCGCCGATTTTCCTCACCACGCGCCCGGACCTCGGCGACATTTCGCAAGGTCAGATCCTGTCGATCAAGAATTACTACGCCATGATGAAGGGCAAACTGACGCCCGTGCAGATGGAGGGCATGCGCCTGTTGTTGACGCCATTTCCGCAGCAGCAATTCAACCAAACCGAAGATCGCAAGGTCGCCGACCCCAGCCTCGGCGTCACCTGCCTCGATTGCCACGTCAACGGCCACACCAACGCCACGTTCCACCTCAACCCCGACACCCGGCCCCAGGCTGCCCGTCACCGCCTTGACACGGTGAGTCTGCGCGGGCTGTACAACCAGCAGATTCATGGCTCCAAGCGGTCGCTGCGGTCGGTGGAGGATTTTACCGAGTTTGAACAGCGCACCGCGTACTTCGACGGCGACCATGTGATCGCCGCCAAGAAAGGCGTCAACCTGCCGGACCGCGCTTCCCAGGTCGTGATGATGGCGCAGATGCAGAACATGTTTGATTTCCCCCCGGCACCGAAACTGGACCCGGCCAATCGACTCATCCCCACCATGGCCAGCGAGCAGGAACTGTTGGGCCAACGGATCTTCATGACCAAGGGCCGCTGCGCCGAATGCCACAAGCCCGAGACGGCGTTCATGGATCAGCAGATGCACGATTTGCGTCTGGAACGGTTCTACCGCTCCGACACGATCAGCGATCAGTACAGCGTGCCCGATGGCCCGATCAAGACCTTCACGCTCCGGGCAATCAAGGATTCGCCTCCCTATCACCACGACGGCCGGCTGATGACTCTGGAGGACACGGTAGAGTTTTTCAACCTCGTACTTGGTTTGGATCTGAGCGCTGCGGACAAGGACGCGCTGGTCGCCTACATGCGATGCCTCTGAGATGCGGATGCGGCGGCGATGCGCCGGTGTAATCCGCCATATATCTCGCGAATTCCTTGGCTGGGGGCGTTTTCTTCACGCGAGAGCCTTCCGTCGGTGGACGGAAGGCTTCCGCATGGAGAGAGTCCGTGTGCATCCCCGCTTGTTTTGCCCTTCACAGGGCAGAAACAGGGGAGATCACGAATGCCATTGCCTGACACCCACTTGCATCATTTCCCGCCCAATCCCGACGCGGGCGGGAGTCGTTTAGTGCCATTAAGGATGGACAGGATAAACAGGATTGAGGCGCGGCCAGACCCGGCCAAAGAGCCTTATCCTGTGAATCCTGTTTATCCTGTGAATCCTGGTCCGACTTACTTCTGCGGCCCACTGCGGCGACCGGCGCTAAAAAGCCGCGATACTATTGGCTCAACGGGTCTTCCGGGTAGCGCTGCTTGAGCAGCGCGCGAAGAGATTTGCTCTTGGCCGGGTCGCTCTTCGCTAGTGCCTTGCTGGCCCGGTCGAGAAGCTGAGGAGCGTAGGACGATCCCGGGACGGCGGCGGCGAAGGCTTCGGCGATGCGGGCCGCGGCCAGAGGCTGCTTCTTCCGCTCCATCAGCTTCACCCGCAGCAGGATGCTGTACCCTTCGAGAAACTCCATCGGGTACTGGGCCTGCCATTTGTCCCAGGTCTCTTCGCCGGCTTCCCAGTCGCCCTCGGTGATAAAATACTCGGTGGTCCGGGCCATGGCCCCGCTGATGGCGGCCCGCTTTTCCGGACGCCCGCGCTCGGGCAGGGAATCGAGAATTTTCGATCCCTCGGCGACTTTCCCCGACAACACCAGGCCCATGGCGTAAATCCGACGCACACCGGCGTCAGCTTTGTCCTTACTGGCGATCGGTTCCAGGGCCTTGACCGCGCCGGCCGGATCACCAGCCCACCAGAGCAGGTATTGTGCCCAGGCCCGCGTCGCCGTCGGTTGCAGATCAGAGTTTTGCGGCACGCCCTGCCACAGGGCCAGGGCCTTAGCGTCCTGTCCCCGGTCGAATGCTTGGCGGGTCAAATCATCGAGAAACTCCATCGCCCGCTGCACGTTGGGATGCCGGCGCTCGGCGGCGAGCCTCGCCCCGCTCGCCAGGGCCGCCGGCAACGCCCCGGCGCGAAGGTGGATCGCCGTCACTTGCGTCAGCCACGTCGCCGGAAGCGTCGCAACGTCGTATCGCGCTAGTATCTTCGAGTGGACGGGCGCGGCGTCCTCCTTGGGGTTGCTCAGCCGGTTGACATCACGGTCCACCGGAATGCGAATCGTCTGGCTGTCGCTGTTGCTCCCAACGCTCACCTTGATCCGTACGGCGTATGTACCCTCGTTGACGTAGACGTGTTCCACCTCGGCCGCGGTGGATGTCTGCCCATCACCAATATCCCACTCGAAACGGGCATTGCCGCGCGGTGCCTGGGCGATGAGCTTCATGCGATGGGAGTACTCATTGGCGACGAAACATTCGCCTTGGTATTCCAGCTTGAAATCGGCGGTGAGGTTCTTGCGGATCTCCTCCATCGCCCCGATCACGCCGCCGTAGCAGATGCCAAAACTGCTGCGTGGGATCGGCGTAAAGCCGGAAGCGGCGGGGGGCTTCCAGACGACGGCGAACCGCGCGTCGCCGGGGTCCTGCACGATTAACTGGAACTCGTGGCGACCGCGCTTGAGGTCCACCGAGGCGGTGTAGCGGGCGTGCCCGGTGAGATGCTGGGCGAACGCCAGCGGCTTGCCGTCCAGCCACAGCCCGCCCTTGGGCGCCGAGACCGCGAAGGTGTAGTCCCCATCTTGGTGTGCGAACAGCGACCCGCTGATCCGATAGATCAGCGCGCCGCCGAGGCCCAGCGGGTTCCAACCGATTTCCGGTTGCGGGATCATCGCCGCGCCCAAGTCGGGTTTGGCCCGCGCCCAGACCTGTTCGATCGCTTTGAAGTTGCCCGTGTCGCCGCCGCCGAATCGGCGCATTTCCATCAACAGCCCGGAGAGAAGTTTTAATTCTTCAACATTTTTCGGCGGCGGCGGGGGGTTGGGATTGCCCCAGTAGACGAAGTATTTTTTGATCGGTTTGACCAAGGCGAACACCACGCTCACCTGATCGCCCGGCCCGACTTTCAGCACGCGCCCCGAGACGAGTTTGCCATCCTCGCTCGCCACGCGAATATCCCCGCCGTCGGGACGCTGTTTGCCGTTGGCCAGAAATGTCACTTCGGCCAAAGCATTGTCCGAGCCTTTCTGCTCATCCCAGGGCACCTCGATGCTTCGGCGAAAAGTCCACGCCGCGTCAAACCACGCGCCGATCGCGGCACCGGGCAGCGCCGTCAGGAAGATCAACGCGAGTATGCACCGAAAAGTCGTCATCGTGCGCCCCCGATTGATTCTACCCTCGCGGCATGGCGCGCGTTGAGAAAAACGCGGTGCAGCGCCGCGGCGGTTATCGCCCGTTCAGATGCACGACCTGTCCGCTGCGCTGGGACTGATAGACGCCGAGGATGATCTCCAGGGGTTTTCGTCCCTCGACGCCGTCAATTAGCACCGGCGAATCTGTGCGGATGGCCCGCAACACATCGGCGATCTGGGCGCGGTGGGAATCGCCCCAGACTTCGCCTTCCTCGGCGTCGGCCTCGCGGGCGGCGGCCTCGTCCTTCACCGACGCGGTCCCCCCTCGAGCCACGCTCAGGGCGTGACTGGCGGCGGCGCGGCCTTCCAGGCGAGTGCCGTTCTTCAGCGTCAAGGCCCGAAGCCGGTCGCCTTCGATGATGGCGCTGCCTTCGGTCCCGAACAGGTCCACCCGCACGGGGAATCCGTCATACGCGGCGGTGGTGGCGCATAAAGATCCGACCGCGCCGTTCTTAAACACCAGTGCCGCCACCGCGGTGTCCTCGACCTCGATCCGTTCGTGGGCGGCGGTGCGCGTCTGGGCCCAGAGCGATTCGACTCCCCCGGCCAACCATTGCAGCAGATCGACGGTGTGGACCCCCTGGTTCATCAGCGCGCCGCCTCCGTCCCACTTCCAGGTCCCGCGCCAGTCGCCCGAATCGTAGTAATGCTGCGTTCGCCACCATTTGACGCTGGCCGTGGCCAGGACGATCCGGCCCAGGTCCCCGGCGGCGATCTTGTCGCGGACCAGCCGGCTCGCGGCGTCGAAGCGGTGCTGGCAGATGACGCTGAGCTTGCGCCCGCTCTTGCGCTGAGCATCGATCATGCGATCGCACGCCTCGAGGCTGATGTCCATCGGTTTTTCGACAATCACATGCTTGCCGGCAGTCAAGGCCGCGACCGTCATGTCGGCGTGCATCCCCGACGGCGTGCAGACGCAGACCACGTCCACGTCGGGGTCGGCGATCAGTTCGCGCTCGTCGCGGTAGACCCGGGTGACTGAAAACTTCTTCCCCACCGAGGCGGCCCGCTCGGCGTTCAGATCGGCCACGGCGACTACTTCGGCATCGGGCAATTGCCCAATCGCCGCGGCGTGAGTCGGTCCGATGGCGCCGCATCCGATGATGCCGAAACGGACCCTGCTGCTGGATGTCACGATGCAATGCTCCTTGTTGTGAACCGCCTTTTATATCCGCCCGATTCACCCCCCGCAAAACCGCGCTTGTGCCCGAGGGCACCGGCGGCGAGCATGGAGCGATGTTTGTCGATGAAGCGCATATTCACGTGAAGGCCGGCGACGGCGGCCATGGCTGCGTCTCGTTCCGGCGAGAAAAGTACATCCCCAAGGGCGGCCCGGACGGCGGCGACGGCGGCGACGGCGGGGACATCATCTTCGTGGCCGACCCCAACAAAGACACCCTGCTCGACTTCAGCGGAAAGCATCACTGGAAAAGCCGGCGTGGACAGCCCGGCATGGGCAAGCGCATGGCCGGAGAAAGCGGCGACGATCTTTACATCCATGTTCCCCCGGGAACATTGGTGTTCGACGAGGAACACGGGATCCTCATGGCCGACTTAGACGCTCCGGGAAAGGAAATCGTCATTGCCGAAGGAGGCAAGGGCGGTCGCGGCAACTGGCATTTCCGCAGCTCGATCAACCAGGCCCCGCGCTTCGCCGAGCCGGGCACCGACGGCCGGGAGCGAAAGCTCAAGCTCGAACTGAAGCTAATCGCCGATATCGGGCTGGTCGGGATGCCCAACGCCGGGAAAAGCACGCTTTTGCGGGCGATCAGCGCCGCCCGCCCGAAGGTGGCCGACTATCCGTTCACCACGCTCGATCCGCAGCTCGGGATCGTCGAACTCGACTCCGAGCGCCGCCTGGTGGTGGCCGACATCCCCGGCCTGATCGAAGGCGCCCAGTCCGGCGCCGGGCTGGGCCACGCGTTTCTCCGCCATGTCGAGCGCACCAAGGTGATCGTGCATCTGCTGGACATGTACCCGATGGACGGCGCCGATCCGGTCGCCAGCTATCGCGTCATTCGCAAGGAACTCGAGGCTTTCAGCCCGGCCCTGGCGACCAAGCGCGAAGTCGTGGCGGCGAACAAGATGGACCTGGCGATCGACGATGAAGCGCTCGAGCGGCTGCGCAAGGAGCTGGCCGGACGCGATATCTTCGCCATTTCCGGCGTCAGCCGCCAAGGCGTCGAGCCGCTGCTGGAATACCTTTGGCGCCTCTTGCAGGAGGTCAAATCGGAAACGCCTTCGGTGAACACCTCGTCGGTTACTTAGCCGAACTGGCTGTCGAAGTCATTGTGGGAGCCGGTCCAAGTCCATCGGCTCGGATTTTTCCGCCCTCGACGTCTTCAAGAAGGCATCCAGCTTTGGGCGCGCAGTAGCGCCGGTGAGGATTTGCTCCCACTGCTCATCGCCATGGTGCGACAGCAGAAACCGGGCAAAGTCCACCACCGCCATCCGCTTGGAATGCGGCAGTTGCTCGCAAATCTGGATCAGTTCCTCGGTGTCATTGCTCATCGCCTGATTTTATCCATGCCGCAAGCCGGCTCCAACACAATGATGTGCGACACGACGGCCACGAACCATTAAAAACTCCAGCGCAATCCCAGTTCGATATTGTGGATCAACGGTGTCTCGTAGTTCGCGCCATCGAAAGAAATATTGCTGGTGGCGAAGATGCGATACCCGCCGGTGAGACTGAGGAAGTCATTCAGGTGGAAGATCAGCCCGGTCATGCCCTGGTAAGCGAGCGTCCATTGCTTGCCGCCGATAGAGGTTGTGAACGGGCCGATTCCGCCATCGAGCGAGACATCCATCCTCGCCGCCCCGATCCCTCCGCCGATGTAGAAGTCCATCCGGCGATTCAGCGGCATATCCACGTAGCCATTGCCCATCACTGAGAGTATTCGCTGTTTTCCGTCGAAGCCGGTCTGGTCGAACTTATTGCTGCGCCAGCCGCCGTCGATCTCGAAGCGGAACATGCCGGCATAGGCACCGAGCGCCACGTCGGCGGCGTATCCTAAGTCGGTGGAAAGGTCGGAACTGTCGACGAGCAGGAGGCTCCCCGCGCGCTTCTCTTCGAGCCGGGCATCATCCGTCAGCGTCAGCGCGCCCGAGCCTGCGAGATAAAAATTCTTGCCCGCGGCGCGGGGGTTATACGCCTTGGGAACGGGCGGCAGCGCATCGTCGGGGATATCGTTCTTCGATCCGGCGTCGGTCCGATAACCAAACTCCTTGGCGCGGGCGAGACGTTGCTCCTCATATCGCTCGGCGTAGGCGTCGGTCATATCCTGGGCACAGCCGCCCAAACCGGCCGTCAGAGCCATCGTCAGTGTCAAAGCCAGTGTGATCCGCGATGCCATGCTGCTCCCTTGGATGATTTTTGCCGTGGCCGCGGAGTGATTCCGCCGCCCGATTCCGGCGGTTTTTCCGGGCTTTTCCCGCCGCGGGATCCCCGTCGCCACGCCGGCGCCGCCGCGAGTATACTTCCAACCCCCCCGCGCGTCGAAAAATCGCGCGCCAATCAACGCGCCGGGCGTGCCCGAATTTTTGGGGAGCGTGTAAAATGGTATAATCGGGGGGAATGACCGGCCTGGAGGCCGGGGTTCTTTATGGAGATGAGCCATGGAACGGCTGTTGACGATGGAGCGGCAAGATTATGTGTCACGGATGCAGGCCGAATGCCGGAAGATGCTGGAGCAGGTTGCCGATGCGGTGAATGCCGCTCCCGGCGGCAACGCGATCAGCGGCTCGGAGATGCAGGTCAGGGATGTGATGGGCGACTTCAGACGCAAGGCATTCCAGACGGCATTGCAGATGCGAATCGACTCCACCGAGTCGACTTTTCCCCCCTCCGACGAGTCTGTGGGTG
>JBBQNJ010000037.1:0-44526 GCA_038329845.1 Tepidisphaerales bacterium
CGAGCCGGCCGACGGCGTGAAGCTCAGACGCGCCGTTGAGCGCGCTGCTGCCGATCGAGTCGGGACGGCGACCTTTGGATTTGGTCGATTGCTCGGCGGCGCTCTGGGCGGTCTTCATGTCATCGACGGTGGCCTTGAGAATGTCCTCGGCATGGTCGCGCAGCGCCAGCCCGCCCATCTTGGCATCCGGCGCGATGCTGCGGGCGAACACTTCCCACTCCATTAGAATGGGTTCGATGTTCGAGAGGATGAAATCGGCTAGACGCATAAGCCACGGGTAGCTTTACACTGGAATGCAATTCCGGAAACACGAATCTACCCCATCAGCCAGAGCGAAAGTCAGGCGAAGAGCAGCGGGAAAGCAGCGCCTCGGCGAACGTGAGGGCCATGGAACGTCTGACCGACGAATCTATAATCATACCCCATGCTGTTCGTAGAGTAAAATCAATTATCCGAAATTGATTACGCCTTACGACGTTTCGAGTATTGATGGGCTGCCCCTGCGAGAATCGAGCAAGGGAATATTCTGGGATGTCCCGGTCCCCAACGCGCCGCCTTTCCCCAACGCCCTGCCTACCGCCATAAATCAAGCACCACATCGGCGTTTCGCTCGATCGGCGTATCGCCCGCCAACCAATGCATCCCCGGCCAGCGTCGGAACCATTTGAGCTGCTTTCGCGCCAACTGCCGGGTCGAAATCTTGATCCGCTCGATCGCATCATCCAGCGGCAGTCGGCCGTGAAGATGGTCGATCAGCAAGCGATACCCCGTCGCCTCCCCGGCCGTGCGCGAGAGAGAGGGGTAACGCCTCATCAGCGCTTTGACCTCATCGAGCCACCCGGCCCGCATCATTTCGCGAGTTCGCTCGTTGATCCGCCGATTCAACTTCGCCGTCTCCCACGACAAGCCAATCCACACGGCACGATGCCGCTGGGCGGACTGGCTCCACTCGGTCTGCAAGGCCGAGATCGGCTTTCCGGTCCGCTCAAAAACTTCCAGCGCGCGAATCAGCCGCTTGACGTCATTGCGATGAATGCGGGTGGCCGAGGCGGGATCCACGCGCAGCAGGCGTGAATGCAATTCGTCGCCGCATAGGAGTCCCAGTGCCGCCCGCAGCTCGGGGTCTTCGCCCGGGCCGTCGAACATCCCGTGGAACAGGGCCTTGTAGTAGAGCGGCGTTCCACCCGTGGCGATCACGGGCGAGCCAGCGCCGGCGATCACCGCGTCGGCCAGCTCCACGTAGCGGGCCACGGTGAACGTCTGATCGCACTCGACCACGTCTAGCAGATGATGCGGCACACTCGCCCGCTCGACGGCGGTCGGCTTGGCCGTGCCAACGTCCATGTGCCGGTAGACCTGCATCGAATCGACGCTGAGAATCTCCGCGCCCAGGCGCTTCGCCACAGCCATCGCCAGCGCCGATTTTCCCGACGCCGTCGGGCCGAGAATCACGAGGATGGGACGGTTCACTGCCATGGATGCAGACCCCTTCGACTCTACTGCAATTTTGGCATATTCCTGCCGTGCCCGCTTGTTCCAGGGGGCGGGAAAATCGCGGAATTTTCGCTATTTTCGTCGCCGCGGCTCACCGCCCCATGGCACGCTGTTCGATTAGATTACCGCGTCCCTCGTCATGGGACGAGGGGCGTCGAAAAAGCGGATTATTCTATTGCTGAAAGGAGGTGCCCCCATGGCACTACCGACTCGGTGTATCAAGACAATCGTATTCCCATCCGTTCGAGGCTTTTGTGCGCCCACCGCAGGCAACGCTCCGCCCGGTCGTTCCATCTGTAGACGAACCGATGGGAGGCGATATGAGCCTGGTGATTGGACTGGTAATCTTGCTGCTGGCGGGTCTGACGGTGTTCGAGATCGGCAAGGCCGCGTTGCGCGGAATCCATCGGCACTGATTGGGCGCTGAAGATTGAGTCGCATCGAGTCGCCGCCGGGCGCTGTGTCCCGGGGGGCGATCGGCTTTAAGCAGAAGCCGGAGCTCATGGTGCCACGCCGGGCGCTGCGCCCGGCAAGCGATCAGCTTTGACCGGTCATCAGGGTCCGGGCCTGCTCATACACCTCGACGCAGCGCTTGGCCGAGTCCACCCAGTTCATCCGGCGGACCTCGAAGCTGCCGTGCTGGCGAAGCGTGCTTGCCAGCGGCGGATGCTTGAGGACCGCGATGATCTTGTTGGCCATCTCGTTGATGTCCCAGAAGTCCACCTTCAGGGCGTGCTGCACCACTTCGCTCACGCCCGACTGCTTAGAGATGATCACCGGCACGTCGTGGCTCATCGCCTCCAACGGCGCGATCCCGAACGGTTCGGAGACGCTTGGCATCACATACAGGTCGGCCATGCGGAAGACCCGCTCGACATCCCCGCCGCGTAGGAATCCGGTGAACAGCACCTTGTGCCCGATCCCCATGCTCGCGGCCAGTTCGATCGTCCGGCGGATCATGTCCCCGGAGCCGGCCATCACGAACTTGACGTTGTCCATCACCTCGAGCACTTTTTTCGCCGCCGCCAGGAAATATTCCGGGCCTTTTTGCAGGGTGATCCGGCCCAGGAACAGGACGATTTTCTCATCCTTGCCGATGGCATATTTCGATTCGTCGAAGCTGTTGCCGTTAATGTCGATGGCGTTGTAGACCACCTCGACCTTCGACGGGTCGATCCCGTAGTGGTGGGTGATCAACTGGCGCGTGAGGTGCGAGACGGCGATGATCTTGATTGCCCCGTGCATGCCGCGCCGTTCGATGTCGTAGATGCGCGTATCGACGTGGACGCCCGAGCGGTCGAACTCCGTGGAATGGACCTGCACGACCAGCGGGACTCCCTTCATCCCCGCCACGGCAAGCCCGGCGGGAAACGTCATCCAGTCGTGGGCGTGGACGACATCGAACGATTCGGTGCGACCGATCTCGGTTGCGAGCATGGCGTAGCGCTGGACCTCGCTCATCAGGTCGCCGGCATAGTGGTTACCCGCCGCCGAGGGCGCGGGCACCGACGACGCGGGTTGGGATCCCTCCTCCGCGGCCACAACACCGGCCGTCGAACCCCCGGCAGCGGTGGCGACCACCTGCTGCTTGGCCCCGCGCTGGCGTTCGGCGAATTGCCTGGCGGCATAATCCTTCGTCGATTGATAGGGACTGCCCATCTGGGCGTCGATCGTTCGGAACGTCACCCGCTCGAACTCATCCATGCGGAATTCGGTACTCGGGGCGGCCAGCGGCGAATCGATCCGCGGACTGACCAGTTTCACATGGGTCGAAAACGGCGTGGTGACCGGCCGAGGCAAGACGAACAAGATGTCCGTCCCGATGGAACTTAGCGCCTTGGTCAGCCCGTAGCACGCCGTGCCCAGACCCCCGGAAATAAAAGGCGGGAACTCCCAGCCCAGCATCAGCACACGCATGAAGACCCGACACTTTCCCCCGAGCCGGCGCTGGTGAGGAATCGCACCGCGCCGCCCAGGTGGCTAAACACTTCCATCGCAACGAGTTGCGGATATCGACAACGCGTTGTCGCGTTGGCAATGCGTTTCTCGACCCCAGGGACTGTCCAAGGCCAACGTTCCCGGAGACCCGCGCCCCGGCTCGCCTTAGAGGATGATAAGGTAGTTTTTGTCGCTCGTATTTGTCAACTACCAAATTGATTGTAATCCATTATCGCATCCCCAGACAACGACCTTGGCCCGGTCGACATTTTCACCGATGCCCGGGCAACGCTTGTGCCCTTGGCTTATTATGTAAGGATATACCGTCCTCATCGGCGCTCGTTATTCGGAGATTTCCGCATGGCACAACTGAATCGACACGCCTCATTCCTGTTGATCGAAGATCAGCTCGACGCCATCGGCCAGAAGTATCGCTTGATGCGGATCGTGCGCGGATTGGCGCTCTGGGCGGTCGCTGCGGTCGGCGTCTCGCTCCTGGCGGCGATCACGGCGCACTGGGTCGGCCCGTCGAACTGGAACTGGCTGGTCGCTTCGCTATGGGGTTCGTGGCTGGCGGTCACCGCTTTCGCGTGGATCGTGCGTCCGTTGGCGATGCGCGTGCGGCCTGTCGAAGTCGCTCGGCTCGTCGAGCAGCGTGTCGACGGGCTTCACAACGGCTTCACCAACTCCGTGCTGCTGGGCCGGGCTGATGACCTGCATGACAGCCCCTGGCTGGGCGCGATCTTCGACGAAATTCTCGCCGGCACCCGCGGCAAGCCCCTCGATCAGGCGGTGCGCCTGTCCGATCTGCGTCCGCTGTTCCTGCGATTGGGGCTGATTCTCATCCCAGCACTGGTCGTCGCGGCGGTCATGCCGTCGATGTTCGCCCATGGCTGGCGTCAAATGTTCAAGCCCGAGGCCTTCATCGCCCAGCTCGGGGAGATGGAAATCCTCCAGGTGCAGCCCGGCGATGTGACCCTGATTTCCGGCCAGGCGTTGGGAATCAGCATCCTGGCGCGCGGTCCGAAGATGCCCGAGGCGAAGCTGGTCTTTGAAGGTGATTCACTGCCATCGGTTGAGTTGTCACCGACCGTCGCCCGCGAAGACGAAGTCGCCGCGATCCTCGCCGCCGCGCCGCCCGAGCCGGCGGGCGTGAACGTCAACCTGCTCCGCTACATCTATCGGGCCGAACACGTCGAAAAGCCCTTCCGATACCGCATCGAGGTCGGGCGCACCCAAACTCCCTGGTATGCCGTCACACTGGTCAAGCAGGTCAAACTCGCCGGGCTGACGCTGGCGATCACGCCGCCGGCGTATCTGCGACAAGAGCCGCGAATCCTCACGCTCAATCCCCAAGACCTCAACGCCACGCCCGTCACCGTTCCTCAGGGATCGCGGGTGGATTTATCGGCGACGATCGACGTGCCGGTCAATGGGGCGATGCTCCAGGTCGGCGACACACCGCCGACGCCGATGGATGCCGCCGTCGGCGGCACGCTTTTCACCGGATCGACTACGGTTTACGACGATGCCGCCGTCGCGGTGCTACTGACCGAAGGCGCCGGGCAGATTATCGCCCGGTTGCCCGATCCATCGCTGGCGATTCATTGCGCGAAGGATGCCCCGCCCACGATCGAGATGAAGTGGCCCACCCAGGACACCGCCGTGGCCCCGTCGGCCGAGGTGAAAGTTTCGGCCCTGCTGAAGGATGATGCGGGACTGACATCGGCGCGGATCCTGATGGCCGGCGGCGGCGATCAGCTCCTCACGCCGCTGGCGGAACAGAAGTTCACGCCCGGCACGCTGGCGACCGAGCTGTCGCAGGTCATCGCGATCAAGCCGGAGCTGCGCAAGCACGGGCAGTCGATCCGCGTTCAAGTCGAGGTGACCGACAACCGCGACATCCCGGTGCCCAAGGGAGAATCGACGGACAAGGCGCTGAGCCGGCAGACCGCCGCATCGTCGATCTACGAAATCCGCTTCCGCGATCCCGAGCAGATCGCCATGCAAGACAAGCTGCGTACCGACAAGCTCCGCCAGCGCTTGATGGAATTGTTAAAAAAGCAGCAGGATTTGCATACCCGCACCGTTGCGTGGAAGCCGGCGGACAAGACGGGCATCGCGCCGATCCACGGCGGCCAGATCGAGCTGCGGACGATACTGCAAAACACCGCCGAGACATTCGAGTTCGACACTGAAACGCGGGTCGTGCAAAAGACGCTTTTGGTACTGGCCCACAATCCGGCCAAGGACGCGGTGGACCTGGGCGCATCAATCGCGGTCGAGCTGGTCGATGCCCAGCGGGCCAAGCTCGGCGAAGAATTGACCGGCCGTCAGCGGCGGATCATCTCGACGTTGGAGAGTCTGCTGGCCTTGTTGAACGCTTCGCCGCCGCCGACCACGCAGGCGATGTCGCGCGAAGGGGGCGATATTCCCAACAAGAAGGAGGCCTTCGAGAAGCTCAACGAAGCGCTCAAGGAGTTTATGAAGGAGCAGCAGCGGGTCATGGACCAGTCGGCCCCGCTGGTGAAAAAGCCGGTGGACGATTTCAGCGATGCCGATAAAAAGCTGCTCGAGGATCTTAAGCAGGCGCAGGAGAAGCTCGATGCGTTCATGCAGGAAAAGGTCGCCGACTTCTCCAAGCTCGCCGAGCAGGACATGGCCAATGCGTCGATGCTCAAGGAACTGATGGAGGTTTATTCCGAAGTGACGATGGCCAAGGACGCGCTGAAGGATAAGGCCGTCGAGATCGCGGTGTCCCTCGAGGAATCGGGCTTGGAAAACGCCAAGGAGATCAGCTCGAATCTCGAGAAGTGGCTGATGGACACGCCCGATCGTCAGAAGTGGACGATGGAGGACCCGCTGACCAAGACCGATACGCCGATGGCCGAGCTTCCAGCCGAACTCGAGGACATGGTCGGCGAGCTGATGGAGCAGCAGGAGGACCTGTTCGAGGAGATGGAGGACACCAACGCCAACTGGACCGATTCGCTGGACAAGGGCGCCGGCTGGGACGCGATGGATGGACCGATCGCCAACATGAGCGCCAAGGGCGTGACCGGCAACCAGCTTCCCAACAACAACGAGATGGGCGGGCGCAGCGGCGAAGGCCGCAGCGGCAAGAGCCAAGGCGAGTTCGTCGAGGAGACCGCCAGCGGCAAGGGCGGCCGCAACACCCCTACCCGCCTGGACCCCACGCCGTTCCAGCAGGGACAGGTCAAGGACGAATCGACTGACCCGGTCGGCGGCGCTACTGGCGGCGGAAAGCTCTCCGGCCAGGGCGGGGCCGGACTCGAAGGCCCCGTCCCCCCGAAAATCAAGGAAGAAATGCAGCGCCTGGCCCAGAAGCAGGCCGAACTGCGCAATAGCGCCGAACGGCTGAACCTGCAATATCAGCTTGGCCGTTACGACAACTTCAAGATGCTCGAGTCGATCGCCTTGATGCGCCGGGTCGAGAGCGATTTCAAGTCCAACCGCTACCAGACGGCCATGCGCCGCAAGGACCTGCTATTGGACCGCATGGAGACCAGCCACCTGCTGCTCTCCGGACGAATCCATGTGGAGCACGACACCACGCCCGCCGGTTCCACCAAGGTCAAGGAAGAAATCAACGACGCGATGAAAGGCCAGCTTCCCGCCGCCTGGGAGGACGCCCTGAAGGAGTATTACCGCAAACTCTCGACTGAATGACGACCGCCGCCGCGTGCGGACCGTCGTCGCGTGCGGACCGTCGTCGCGTGCCGGCCGTCGCCGCGTGCGGACCGCCGCCGCGTGCCGACCGTCGTCGCGTGCGGACCGTCGTCGCGTGCGGACCATCGTCGCGTGCGGACCATCGTCGCGTGCCGACCCATCGTCGAAAACTACTTCGCTTTGGTCGCCCAGGCGATGAGGATATCGGCGACTTCCGGACGGCTGAACTCGACCGGCGGACGCTGCCCAGATTTGAGCATCTCACGCACCTTCGTCCCGCTGGGAGAAACCTTGTGCTCCGGGCCGTGCGGGCAGGTCTTGGTGCTGACCACCGCCTCGCAGGTCTTGCACCAGGCGGTGTGTTCGAACTTCAGAATCGTCACGCCGATTTCCTTCGGCACGTCGAACTGATCGAAGATCGCCTGGGCATCGTAGGTGCCGTAATACGTTCCCACCCCGGCATGGTCGCGCCCGACGATGAAATGCGTGATCCCATAATTCTTGCGGATCAAGGTGTGCAACACCGCCTCGCGCGGACCGGCGTAGCGCATCGCCAGCGGCATGACGCTGAGCATGGTGCGATCCTTGTTGTAGTAGTTGTCCACCAGCACCTTGTAGCAGGCCATTCGCACTTCGGCGGGGATGTCGTCGCTCTTGGTCTCCCCGACCAGCGGATGCAGCAGCAATCCATCGGTCATCTCCAGGGCGCACTTGGTCAGATATTCGTGACTGCGATGGATCGGATTGCGGGTCTGAAACGCCGCGACCGTGGACCACCCCTTGGCCATGAACGCCTCGCGCGTCTTGGCCGGTTTCAGGCGATACTCGGCGAACTCCGGCTCGTGCGTGGGCGTGATCACGTCGATGTCGCCGCCCAGGCAGAACCCCCCCTGATTTTTTACGATCTTGACGCCCGGATGGGCGTCGTCCTCGGTCTTGTAAACGTTTGGGATCTCCAACGCCTTGTCGTGAGGATATTTTTCTTTAACGGTCATCAGCGCCAGCAGCCGTCCTTTCTCATCCTTCAGTGCGATCCGGTCGTTCACCGCGATCTTCCCCGTCACCTCATCCGATGGCGAGAGAATCACCGGGATCGGCCAGACCGTCCCGTTCGCCAGGCGCATCTCCTTACAGACGCGGGTGAAATCCGCCTGACCCATGAAGCCGGTCAGCGGGCTGAATGCCCCGATGGCGATCATCTCGAGGTCGAACGCCTCGCGCGGGGAGAGGCTAACCGACTTGAGCGATCCGGCCTGCTTCACCGCGGCCTCGGCCGCGCCGGCGTCGAGCAGACGATTGATCAAAGTGCCGCCATGGGGAGCAATCAGGGACATCGTTTCTCCAATCAAGGGTTTTTAGGAAGCGGAACCTTAGCGGCAATGCGCGCGATTGCCAATACCCGCATCCGATGGGTGCGGATACCCGAACTGGCTCTTCGCCCCGGCAGTTCGCGCTGACACCCAGTCCACTCAGCGCCCCATCGCACGCGCCGGAACAAGACCGGGAAGCTTCGTCGGGGCAAAGACGCGTGCAGGCCCAGGCGGTGCAGGAGGATCGTCTGGTGTTCGCGGGGCCGCTGGATGTCTCCGCTCCGCCGAGCGTTCGTACCGCTTCGTCCCTATCCCAGCTTCTCGAGCAGATATCCCGCGACCCGATCGAGGGCGATTCGTTCCTGGTGCATCGAATCGCGATCGCGCAGAGTGACCGAGGCATCGGCGGCGGTTTGGCCGTCGATGGTCACGCAGAAGGGAGTGCCGGCTTCGTCCTGGCGGCGATAGCGCCGCCCCACCGCGCCCTTTTCATCGTAAAAAACGTTGAAATGCTTCTGCAAATCCTTGTAAAGCCCCATCGCCCGCTCGGGCATGCCGTCTTTCTTGACCAGTGGGAAGATCGCCGCCTTCACCGGTGCCAATCGCGGATGCAGTCGCAGCACCGAGCGGGTCTCCATGGCCCCCTTTTCGTTCGGTGCCTGATCCTCGACGAACGCCTCGCACAAGAACGCCAGCAGGGACCGCGTCGCGCCCGCCGATGGCTCGATCACATGGGGCACGAATCGCTGCTTGGTCTCATCGTCGAAATAGCTCAGGTCCTTGCCGCTGTGCTGCATGTGCTGCTTGAGGTCGAAGTCGCCCCGGTGGGCGATCCCCTCGAGTTCGCCCCAGCCCCAGGGGAAGCGGTATTCCACATCGCTGGTGCCGCGGGAATAGTGGCTTAATTCATCCGCATCGTGTTCGCGCAGGCGCAGCGAATCGCTCTTGATCCCCAGGTCCTTGTACCACTGGAAACGGGCGTCGCGCCAGCGGATATACCACTCGGCGCTGGTGTCGGGATGGCAGAAAAACTCGATCTCCATCTGCTCGAACTCGCGCGAGCGAAAGATAAACTGCTTGGGGGTGATCTCGTTGCGGAAGCTCTTCCCCACTTGGGCGATGCCGAACGGAACTTTGATGCGGGTGGAATCGCAGACGTTCTTGAACTGCACGAAAATTCCCTGCGCCGTCTCGGGGCGAAGGTAAACCTGCCCCGCGTCCTCCTCGACCGGGCCGACGAACGTCTTGAACATCAGGTTGAACTTGCGGGCCTCGGTGAGCTGGCATTCCTTAAACTCACCCGGATGCACGCTGGGCTTTCGCGGACACTCGCTTTCGGTGATCTGGTCGGCCCGGAAACGGGATTTGCAGGTTTTGCAGTCCACCAGCGGATCGGTGAAGTTGCGCTCGTGGCCGGACGCCTGCCACACCGCTCGGTGCATGAGAATCGCCGTGTCGATCCCGACGACGTCCTCGCGCACTGTAACGTTGTCGTGCCACCAGGCGTTCTTGATGTTGCGAAGCAACTCGACACCCATGGGGCCGTAGTCCCAAGTCCCCTTCAACCCGCCATAAATCTCTGAACCGGGAAAAATGAACCCCCGGCGCTTGCAGAGGGAAACCAGTTTGTCCATCACGACGGTGTCGGCCATGACATGCTCCCAAATCCGAACGGCACCGGGCCGGCTCGGGGAAAAAACGCATAGTTGCGAAAATGAACGAGGCATCCGGCGTCAGACGTGTCTCATCGCGCTCACCCGCGCGGTTGTGGGGTGCGAGAAAGGCGATGAGCAAGGCCTGAAGCCGGATGCCAGAGTGCGAACCACGAGCCAGAGCCGAAGCGATTGCCGCGCGGGTGCTTGCCGCGCCAGACGGGGCGCTTGCCGCGCCGCCGGGGCACTTGCCGCGCCACCGGTCAAGCGGCGCTGGTCTTGGCCTTCAGCGCGTTAATCTTTCTCGCCAGCCGGCTTCGCTTGCGCGAGGCGGCGTTCTTGTGGATCGTTCCCTTGCTCGCCACGCGGTCCAGCCGCTGGGTGACTTTCCGCAACTGCTGCTCGGCGGCGACGGGATCGCCCTGGGCGAGCACGGCGTTGAACGTCTTGAGTTCGGTCTTGATCAAGTCCTTGCGGGCGCGGTTGCGGGCGCGGCGCTTGATGGACTGGCGGATGCGCTTCTTGGCGGATAGCGAATGGGCCACTGGGTTCGTCTCCTGCTCGTTGCGTGCGGCGTATGAGATTCTCATCCGCGGCCCATGCCGCGGCCCCCAACGAATCCTCGCCGGGGAAAGCCGAACAAGCATAGTAAAGTTCCGTCCCTTGTAAAGCCGCTCGGTGCGGGTGTGCGACGAATTCGGGCACGCATGAAATTCGGGGCGCTTGCTTGTTCGAGAATTGTCGCTATAGTTGGTCCAGCAACTGCCCGCCTCGATCGTCACGATTGCCTGCCGTTTCGGCACCCTCCTGATGCTTTCGCCTGCCCAGTTGTAGCGCAACCGACTGGCTCGTTTTCGCGGCGTCGCCGCAGGCCTTTTGTGGATGCGCACCGTCCACATAGGGACCCCTCGCGGTTCAAGGACCGTTCGTTCATGCAGTTTTCCGATTTTCGGCTCGCCGAGCCGATCCTCCGTTCCCTCGCCAACGAGGGATATCTCATCCCCACACCCGTTCAACAACAAGCCATCCCTCCGGTGATGGAAGGGCGCGATGTGCTGGGCAGCGCCCAGACCGGCACCGGCAAGACCGCCGCGTTCGCCGTGCCCATGCTGCATCGGCTTTCCAGCAGCCCCCTTAAGCGCGATCCCGGAGCCAAGCCGGTGATCCGGGCCGTCGTTCTGTGCCCCACCCGCGAATTGGCCTCTCAGATCGGCCAGAGTTTCGCCGTCTACGGACGCGGACTGGGATTGAGCTTCACCGTCATCTTCGGCGGCGTCGGGCAAGGCCCGCAGGTCACCGCGCTTCGCCGCGGCGTGGACATCGTCATCGCCACCCCCGGGCGCCTGATGGACCTCATGGCCCAAGGCCATGTGGACCTGCGCCAAGTCAAGATGTTCGTGCTCGACGAAGCCGACCGGATGCTCGATATCGGCTTCATCCATGACATTCGCAAAATCGCCGCCGCCCTGCCGGCGGTGCGCCAGAACCTGCTGTTTTCCGCGACGATGCCGCAGGATGTGCGCCGGCTGGCCGACACCATCCTGAAAAACCCCGTGACCGTGCAGGTAGCGGCGACGACGCTCACCGCCGACCGAATCGACCAGTCGGTCTACTTCGTGCGACATCAGAACAAATCGCGGCTGCTGGCGCACTTGTTCGAGGAACTGCCGATGAGTCGGGCGATCGTGTTCACGCGCACCAAGCACGGGGCCGATCGCGTGGTGCGACATCTGCACACCCACGGCATCCGTGCCGAGGCGATCCACGGCAACAAGAGCCAGAACGTCCGCCAGCGGGCGTTGCAGAACTTCCGGTCTGATCGCACGCCGATCCTGGTCGCCACCGATATCGCCTCGCGCGGCATCGATGTCGAGGGGATCACGCATGTGGTCAATTACGACATGACCCACGAACCTGAAACCTATATCCATCGCATAGGCCGCACAGCGCGGGCCGGGGCGTCGGGGATGGCGGTCTCATTTTGCGATAACGATGAGATGGACAGTCTCAAGGCGATCGAGCGGCTGATTCGCCGGAGTATTCCGGTCCGTCAAGGCCCGCAATTGCCGGCCGAAGCACCCAGGTCCACGGCCGCTTCGGCGGATTTGCATTCTCCGCTCCGCCGACCCTCCGCAGCGGCAATCGCTAAGGGAACACCGTCGCGGCCGGATCATGGTCGAACGAATCCCGCGGCCCGCCATGGGGCGGCTCCGCCGGCACGTCGGGGCCAACCGGGCCGAGACGAGCCGGCATCGTACGGGAAGACTCGATCCGGGCGCACGGCGCGCCCGGGGCGATCGGCGCCGGGCCGGCGAAACGCCCGCCCCGCGATTCATGCCAGCGCCCGCCGATAGGCGATTCAAGGCGAAAATCAGGCCAACGGAACTTGATTCGAGCGGTAGAAACCTTTAGACGTAACTCGCGTCGAACCACCCGGCGGCGTTGGAGCGCCATGGGCCGGGGCAAATCGCCTGTTTCATCCGGTGGGTGATCCTATGAGAAGACATTTCATCGCCATGGTGTGGTTGGCGTGCATGACGGTCGTGGCACCGATCCTGTCGGCCGCCCCGGCGCCGCACGATCCTAAGCCGACTGAAGATCAAACGCGCGCCGAGCTGGTCCGGCGCGGGCTGGCCGCGCTGGAAGCCGAACAGTGGTCGGCGGCGATGGAATCGCTCATGGACGCCCAGGCCGTGGGCGGCAAGGGTCACGTCGCCCGCGCCGTCGACAAGGAACAGGCCGCCGCGCTCGAAGGTTTGGCCGTGGCGTACATGCGCCTGGGGCGCTATGACAAAGCGCGCGAACCCCTGGACCGGATTTATGCCGCCGGGTTCAAGACGCGCGACGTGGTGCTGAATCGCGTCGCGCTGGAGATCGTGCAGAAGTTCAACATCATGCGCGGCGTGCGCGAAGCGATGGAATATCTCAACAATGCCGGGGATATCGACGAGGAAGTCCTCAACGCCTTGGGGACGATGCTGAACGTTGCCGCCGGCGACCCGCGGCTTGCGAAAAGCCCGGTGTTCAAGTCGGCGGTCGAGTCGTACACGCGATCCAATGAAAAACTCGAGGCCAAACGCCCGGGATTGAAGCGCTGGGGACCGACCTGGATGCCCGCGGCCGAGGCCACCGAACTGGCGATCGCCCGCGACGCGGCGGCGGCGAACATCGACCGTTTGGTCAAGCAGGAACAATCCGCCCGGGTCGGGGTCGAGCGAGCACGACAAATTCTCGATCGCAAGCAGCGGCTGCGGACCATCGGCCCCCCGCCGGTATATGACTACGAAAAAATTGATTACGAGTCGGCGCTGTCGGTGCATCAGACGGCCGAGCGGGAACTGGCCCAGGCGAAGTCCGCGCTTACGGTGTCGCCATGGAAAGAAAAGCTCGAGCCGGTGCTTCCCGGCGCGCGCCCGGCGATCGCGGTGGCCACGCCTGTCCCGGAGGTGACGCGAGGTCTCGACGAAACGACCCCCGATTCAAAGCCCCAGCGAACGATAAAGTCCCGCCGCCCGCCGCGCCCTGTAGATGCTGATCCCCCGGTGCCCGAAGCAACAGACCCGACCCCCCCGCCGACTCCGGCACCTAAAGTCATCAAGAAGGTCAGCCTCACGCGCTATGCCGCGGCATTTCCCATCGCCCCGGACCTGCTGGTGACCGCGTGCGGACCGTTGGAGGATGCCGCGGTCGTGAGCATCCAAGCCGCCGGGATGCTCCCCTTCGACGCCACCATCGAGCGCCGCGACAGCGCTCTGGGGCTGGCCCTGCTGCGCATCACCGACAAGCGACTGGCCTACTTCAGCCCCGCCGAACGATTTGGCGGAGGGATGATCAAGTGCGCTTCGTTCCCCGCCGTCTCGATCTTCGAGCCGGTCGCCGAGTCCATCACCGGCGGTGCCGCCGCGCCCGTGCCCGGCGCGCCCTGGACGGTAAATCTCCAGCGTCACCCGCGCCTTGCGGGCGCGCCGCTGCTGGATCGAGAAGGAAACCTCATCGGGGTGGCGCTGCCGGAGCGCGATTCGCCTCCGGGGCAAATTCCTGCGGTTTCTCTAGATAAATTGCTGGAATTCGCCGGCAAAGAGATGCCGAAAAATCGGATGCCCGGCGTCAATCCCACCACCAGCGTGATGCGGGTGACCGCCACGTTCCAGCGCGGCGGGTAGCGAGATCCCGGTCGCACCGCGTATTGCGCCATGCTACGTTTTGGCCGCGACCGCGCCGCGTTTACACCGCCCGGCGCAAGACGTCCGGTCCCGGTGCCATTGCTTGAAGTTCACCCAAGGCACTGGCGAGCTGAGTCTCCGACGCATGAAGCATTTGCATCGCTTCACTGCACATCCGCGCGCATCGCACACGGCGCGGCGTATCGAGATTGCCGCCCGGTCCCATCACTTCGGACAACTGCCGGCGATACATCCCCGTGAAGCGCTCGACCAGCGCTAACTCCTGCTCGAATCGATCCGATGGGGGAATGAGAAACATAATCGTGGTTCCGCGACGAAGACGACTCCTGCTCGGGTTTTATCGGACAGAATTGTCCGAAAACTTCATGAAGCGAAGTGCCCCGAGATTTCGCCGGTGCCCGCCCGCTCCATGCCGCCCCGCGAAGAAGCGACCGACTTAAGCTGCCCGGTCGTCTCATAACCGCGACCGGCACGCTGCGAAGTGGGTCCGATAAACGCCGTCATTTCAGTCATAGTCGTAAATATCCCCAGAAAACGGCAGATGCGCAGGATTCTTCCGCGTTGGACGAAATTTCAGATGGGATCGATGAAAGCTCCGCGCGAAGGTCGGACGATTCAAATGGCAGAATCATCGGTCCGACGGTAGCGCGGACCCACGGCGACGGAGTCGCCCGGAAACGATCGCCATCGCCGCGACAGGAGTACCGCGACGAGGCAAGGTTGTAACCGGAGACGCAGAGATGATGCCCACCTGGCTATTTTCAATTCTCACCCACCTGGTAGAACTCGGTCTGTTTTTCGCCGCCGCCGCCGCCATGACGGCCGGGGCGCTGGTCCTGCGATAACCGCGGGCCCTCGATTGCCCGTCGGGAGTCCAGTGCTTTGTCGCACAATGGTTTTAGGGTAATCGACTAGGATTTACCCCAAAACGCAGGTGTGACAAACGCAAGTGTGACAATGGACTACGTCTCACGGCGCGGAATTGACCGGCAACGGCTCGGCCAGGCTTCGGCGCTGGATCGCGCTGATCTGATCGCAGCCAGCCACGGCTAGATCGAACAACTCGTTCATCCGCGACCGGTCGAATCCCTGGCCATTTTCCGCCGCCCCCTGCACCTCGACGAATCGCCCTTTGGCGGTATAGGCGACGTTCATGTCCACCGACGCCCGGGCGTCATCGTGGTAGTCCAGGTCCAACCGCACCTCCCCGTCGACCACCCCGACGCTGACGGCCGACAACTGGTCCACCACCGCGCCCGAAGGATCGTAAAACGAGGGGTCATACCGCGCCGGCAGCGCGGCGAAGGTCCGCCCCGGCGGCGGGCCGGGCAGATTCACCGGCAGCGCCCCCACCGCGTCCATCAGTGCCACGTAGGCGGAGCAGATCGACGCGGTGCGAGTGCCGCCGTCGGCCTGCAACACCTGACAATCCAACGCGATCGTGTGCGGCCCGATCTTCGACAGATCGATCACGGCCCGTAAACATCGCCCGATGAGCCGCTGAATTTCCGTCCCGCGCGAATCGGTGTGGCCGCTCTTGGGCCAACCCTTGCGCTGAGGCGTCGATCCGGGAAGCATGACGTACTCGGCCGTAATCCAGCCCCCGGGCCGATCGTCCCGCATCCACGGCGGCAGCTCGGGGCTGACCGAGGCGGTGCATAACACGATCGTCTTGCCCTGCCGCCACAGGACCGACCCCGCAGGTGCCTCGGTAAACCGCCGAGTGATAGTGATGGGTCGAAGATGATCGGGCGCGCGGGAATCGTTTCGCATCCACGAAGTATACCGCCACAAGCGAAACGATCGACGTGGATCGCCCCGCCGCCGGTCCCTATACTCGCGGCATCATGCCAATGGATGATCTGTCGTTCACCGATCCAGCGCTGGGCCGGATCGCCGAGAAAGTGCGCAACGGGATTCGCCTCGAGCAACGCGATGGCGAAACGCTCTACGCCAGCCGCGATATCCATGCGATCGGGCGCCTGGCCCACTCGGTGCGGACTCGCCTCCACGGCGATCGCGTCTACTACAATCGCAACCGCCACATCAACTACACCAACGTGTGCGCCCTGAGCTGCAAGTTCTGCTCGTTCTACCGCAAGCGCGGCGAGCAAGGGGCCTACGAGATGCCCGTCGAGCAGGTGGTCGAAGTCGCCCGCAAGGCCGCCGACGCCGGCGCTACCGAAGTCCATATCGTCGGCGGACTGCACCCCTGGTTGAAGTTCGACTACTACCTCGATCTGTTGCGCGATATCCGGCGCGAATGCCCGGCGCTGCATATCAAGGCGTTCACCGCCATTGAGATCGTCCACTTTTCGCGCATCGCTCGGCTTTCAATCGCCGATGTCCTGTCGGCCCTACGAGACGCCGGCCTGAACAGCCTTCCCGGCGGCGGTGCCGAGATTTTCGACGACCGCGTCCATGCCGAGGTGTTCAAAGGAAAAGTCGGCGCCAACAAGTGGTTCGAGGTGCATCGCACCGCCCATTCGCTGGGGATCTTCTCCAACGCCACCATGTTGTACGGCCATGTCGAGACCCCCGCCGAGCGAGTGCGCCATTTGATCCAACTGCGCGAGCTGCAAGCCGATTCATTGGAGAAAATGCGCGGCGACCCCGAATCGCGGGCCTGCTTCAACTGCGTGATTCCCCTGAGTTTCATCCCCGGCGGCAGCGACTTGGGCGCCCTGCCCGGACCGACCGGCCTGACCGACCTCAAGACCCTGGCGATTTCGCGCCTGATGGCCGACAACATCGCGCACATCAAAGCCTTCTGGATCATGCAGGGCATTGGCCTCTCGCAGCTCGCACTCGATTGGGGATGCGACGACCTCGACGGAACGGTCGTCTGGTACGACATCACCAAACCGAGCGGCGACAGCGGCGCCACGCACCAGGAGCTTTCCGTCGCCGACCTGTGCCGCCTGATCCGCGAATCCGGCAAAACCGCAGTCGAACGCGACACCCTCTATCGCCCGATCCCCCGCAAGTCCCCCGCCGCCATCGGCGAGCCGCGGACACAAAGGGGTCACTTTGACTTATGACCTGTCGTGGCTACCGTTTCGTTCATGACCGCGGACACAAAGGGGTCACTTTGACTTCTGACCAGTCGTGGCTACCGTTTCGTTCATGGCTCGTGTTCATCGGCGGATTGCGGCAGGGATCGTTTATCATGTTTTAAACCGCGGAAATGGACGGCAGATGCTTTTTCTGAAGGACGCCGACTTCCAGGCCTTCGTCAACTTGATGGCCGACGCCTTTGCCCGCTTCGACGTGGATCCCCTGGTGTTTTGCCTGATGGGCAACCACTGGCATATGCTCCTGCGCCCGCGCACCGATGGGGCGTTATCACGCTGTATGGCGTGGTTGACCGTCACCCACGCCCGGCGGCATCACCGCCACTACCCGAATCCCGGCCACGGGCACTTGTATCAGGGGCGATTCAAGTCCTTTCCCGTACAATCCGACGAACACTTCCTCGCCGTCGCGCGGTACATCCACGCCAATCCGGTGCGGGCCGGACTCACCGGGGCCGTAGAGAACTGGCGTTGGAATGACTTGCACGGCAGTCTGGCCGTCGCGGAGTGGCCAGTGCCGCGGCCGGAGGATTGGACGAGCCAGGTGAACGCTCAAGCGGACGAGCGGGAACTGCAAACGATCCGAAACAGTCTGCGGCGAGGCTCGCCCCTGGGATCCGCGCCATGGGTCAAGCGCACCGCCGACCGCCTGGGTCTGATCAGCGCCCTTCGCCCCCTGGGCCGGCCAAAACGGCCGCTGCTCACGCTCTCAGCCCGCCAGCGCCGCAGACGGGAGCGGGAGGAAAACGGTCATTAATCAACGTGACCCCTTTATGTCCCCCTTTATGTCCCTGGGCCGGCCAAAACGGCCGCTGCTCATGCTCTCGCCCCGCCAGCGCCGCAGACGGGAGCAGGCAGAATACGGTCATTAATCAAAGTGACCCCTTTATATCCCCTGGCCGAACGGCTGGAACATGAGGAAAGCTTGCCAGCAGGTCGAACCGGCTTTACAAAATGCAGAATGAGCATGGAGAAGCGGGTCTCGACACGATCGACCCGGGCCTTTTGGGCGATTGCAGCAATCCTTATGCTCGGAGTTCTGGCCTCTTGGGGAGCTTCACCGATGTCGGGCATTGTCCAGACGGTCGTCTACCGCGCCGGAGAAAAAGAGTATCACACCTTCCGCATCCCGGCGGTCGTCGTGGCGAAAAACGGGGAGATTCTCGCTTTCGCCGAGGCCCGGCGAAACAGCGACCGCGATTCTGGGGATATCGACCTGGTCCTTAAGCGAAGCGCCGATGCCGGGGCGACCTGGTCGGCTCTGCAGATCGTCGGCGACTTGGACGCCAACACCTACGGAAACCCCACCCCCATCGTCACTCGCGACGGCGTGATCCATCTGCTGACCACTTCCAACGACGGGCGCGATATGAAGCGCGCCATCCGCGACGGCAAGAGCCACGATATCCGACGGGTTCATTACCAAAGGAGCGACGACAACGGCAAGACCTGGTCGGTGCCGCGAGAGATCACCGCCGAGGCGACCGGGCGCGGCGCCGACTGGCGCTGGTACGCCACCGGCCCGGGCCATGGCATCCAGCTCCTGCGGGGGAAATACGCCGGACGATTGATCGCGCCGTGCAATCACTCGAACAATACGAAAGAGGCCGCGGATCAGCAGGAATCGACCAATGCCGCCCACGTGCTATACAGCGACGACGACGGCAAGACCTGGAATGTCGGCGGGATACTTTCCAGCAGCGGGACGACGATTCGGCCGTGGGAAAGCACCGCCGTCGAGTTGATCGATGGACGGCTGCACCTCAATGCCCGCAATCAGCCCGTCGGCGCTTATCCGCGGGTTTGCGCCCACAGTGACGATGGAGGCGAGTCCTTCGGTCCGGTCGCGCATGCCGCCGAGTTGATCGAGCCGAACTTGGGGGTGCAAGGCGCGCTATTGCGCGTCGCCGCGACCGATGCCGGCGATTCGATCGATCGCATCGTGTTCTCCAATCCCGCGTCCTTGGATGCCCGCCGGCGCATGACCGTTCGCAGCAGCTTCGATGAGACGAAAACCTGGAATGCCGGACGGGTCGTCTGGCCGGGACCCGCCGGATATTCCGACATGGCCAAACTGCCCGATGGCACCATCGGCCTGCTCTACGAGAACGGCGACACCCGCTATAGCGAACGGATTACGTTCGCACGCCTGCCGCTGGATTGGTTGGATGTCGTCGAGTAGCGGCCGTCGCCGGAGAGCGCGAACATTGCTGTAACAGGGGTCGGGCCGAGAAGGAAAATCAGGCTATACCGCTCGCGGGCCATATTGAGACAATCCGCTTGGGGAAAACCGGAATATTCCGCAGGTTCCGAGCCGTTGCGGATATCTCACTGAAGGTCGCGAGCGGTATAAAACGGTTCGGGCGCCTCTCCGCCGAGCGGTGCCTTAAGTGACGTGCGATCCATCGAGGGCGCAGGCGCGCACGCGGTGGTCGGCGATCCAGCGATACACCCGCCGGCCGATCGTCGCGGCGCCCGGCAGATGCGCCAGCGGGACCAGCGGCCACATCACCGGCAGGGCACGGGCGAATCGGCGGTAGGCGTCGAAGCCTGCACGGATTCGGCCCGCCGGGTCGATCGCGTGCATGTCGCGCAGACAGGCTTCGCGGTCCAGCGCGGGGAATCGGGCGCTGATCGCAGTCCAATCATTCGCGGCGTCGCGGTAATCGAACTTGCCCAACCAATCGAGCGATTGCAGCATGCGCACGCTCGCCTGACAAAGCCCGCACTGGCCATCGTAGAAAACGACATGACGCCCGGGGGCCAGGCGACGCAGCGTCCTGGCAATGGCGGCACCCAGGCGATCCCAGG
Organism: Tepidisphaerales bacterium; assembly: GCA_038329845.1. Classification (GTDB taxonomy): domain Bacteria; phylum Planctomycetota; class Phycisphaerae; order Tepidisphaerales; family Tepidisphaeraceae; genus JBBQNJ01. The sequence continues at coordinate 20,154 of JBBQNJ010000037.1, forward strand.
GAACGAAGAAAAGGTAGCAGACGATGAACTGGGTGAACCAGACCGATAGCATTATGCCGATGCCGATCTGGATAAGGAACATCGCCGGTGCCAGCACGGTGCGGGCGATGCGGCTGATTAGCACCAGGGGAAACGCCAACTCGATGAGGATCGTTCCCGCGGCCAGCATCATGCACAACGCGGGGTGATCGGCGATCCACAGCCCCAACCGGGTCATCGGATGATAGATGTAGTGATGCTGGATCAGCAGGTTCGAGAAGTTGTCGGAAAAGACCCAATCCATCCCGGATTTGGCAAGTTTCGACACCCCGGCGCCGAAAAAGACGCATGAAAGAACCAGCCACACCGCGCGGATCGGCCAAGTGTATTCAGCGCTGATCACGGGGCGCTGGATCGGCCCGCGCCCCGGCCAGGCAACACCCCCGCCGCCGCCGCCCCGCCGCCGGGCTACGCGGATCAACCGGTCGATCGACCAGGCGTCGCCGCAGCGCGACAGCGCCAGAATGCCCATCGTCCAGACCAGCGCCGCGTCCCCGTGGCCGGTCTTGCCGAAGTTGTGGCCCAACCCCAGAAGATAGATCCCCGCGATGAAGGCGGCCGCAGTGGCGCCGCGGGTCAGCAGGCCGATGCAGGACATGACCAGCGCGATGCGAAAGAGTATTTGCATCGCGTCGAGAGTATTTTCGGGCAATACGCCAAGATGCAAAACTTGAAACAGCCAGACGGGCTTCCACAAACTCGCCGGGGCGCCGGCGGCCCAGGAAAAATCGACCGAGAAATAGAACGCCGCCAGCCAGCCGAAAAAAATCAACCGGCAAAATCCGAGGTTGACCGGCCTGGCGGGCGCGCACCACACCCGACGCCACAGACTTGCGGATTCATCGCCAACCGACGTCGCATCCATACGATCAGTCCTCCGATTGAGGAAATTCAGCGAGTAAGTCGCGTCGATCGGCGGCGCGCCCCGGATCGGCCCGCGACGAAAGCGTCCATTCCAGTCGATACACCCGCATCGCCGCGACCTTCGGTGAGCTTCGCCCCGCGGTGGTTCGCATCGACTCGTAGCGTCGCAGGCAGTCACCCAGCACCTTGCGAAGCCGAGCATCGTCCGGCCGGCGCGAGAGTTTGTTCAGCGTATACCGCATCGCGGTTTCGCCCATGGGAAGCATCGACCCGTGCAGTTCAAATTCGCTTCCATCGTCGGCCCGCACGCCGACCATCCGGATCACCTGGTAGGTGGACCCGGTGAGATAGGAATACATCGGATACGGCGAAAATGGCCAGTGTTCCGAGCCGACGCGAACATACCATGGGAAGTCGGCGGCCCGGTTGCTCTCCAGCCCCGCCGCCCGACGCCGGTTGAATCGAGCGATCGATGCATTGAACGAGATGTCCACCAGGTGCCCGACCCCGATGATCGCGATCAGCGCCGAGGCGATCCAACGTCGCCGGCGCGACATCAGCGCGTGGTGTGGCCCCGCGGTTGGCGCGGGCCGGTTGGCGGAGTTGATGCCGTCGGAGGGTTGCGGCATGATGCACTAAACCAGACGCAAAAACGTGCGGCGTGTCAAGCAGAGTCCGCCGCGAGCGATTCAACCCAGACCCTCCGCCAACCCCGAATCCCTATGGCCGACAACTCCGCCCAGACGCCCGAGCCTATTGATCCCCGAGAGCCTGAGCCTTCCGTGGCCGGCGACGGTTCCAACCTTGATCCGGCGGCCGCCGTCGAGGTCGACAAGCTCGAGCTGATTCTTCCCGATGAGTCCGATCATCCGCGCGATCAACTGCTCTGGGGCCTGGTGATCCTAATTCTCCTTGCGGCGGTCTACGTTCCGGCGATCCGGGCCACCGCGTTTCTCTGGGACGATGACCGCCATGTGACCGCCAATCCAACGCTGCGGTCGATCGACGGGCTGCGGGACATCTGGACAAAGATCGGCGCCACCCCCCAGTACTATCCGCTCACCCATACGACCTACTGGCTGGAATATCGGTTCGCCCCCGCGTCCCCCGGCGGCGGGCCGGATCCGATGGTGTTTCACATCACCAATGTCGCGCTGCATGGGATTTCAGCGATTCTCCTCTGGTTCATCCTTCGCCGTCTGCGTGTCGCCGGAGCCTGGCTGATCGCCATGATCTGGGCGATCCATCCCATCCAGGCCGAATCGGTCGCGTGGATCAGCGAGCGAAAAAACGTGCTGTCGGCGGCGTTTTTCCTCGGATCGATGCTGGCGTATCTGCATACGTTTGCGCTGCATGAGGATGAACCGCGAAAAAGCCGCTGGGGGCTCTATGCCCTGTCCCTGTTGCTGTTCGCGGGGGCGCTGTTGAGCAAGACCGTCACCTGCTCGCTGCCAGCGGCGCTGGTGCTGATCCTGTGGTGGAAGCATCGGCTATCCGGGCGTCAATGGCTGCTGCTGGCGCCGATGTTCATCGCGGGGGCGGGGATGGCGGGGCTGACGGCGTGGATGGAGCGCGCCCTGGTCGGGGCCGTCGGGCCGGAATGGAACCTCAATTTCATCCAGCGGCTGCTGCTGGCCGGACGGGCATTGTGGTTCTATGTCGTCAAGCTGGTCGCCCCAACGAACCTGGTCTTCAACTACCCGCGCTGGAACCTCGATCCGACCCAGCCGTGGCAGTGGATCTACATCGCCGGCGCCGTCGCGGCGATCGCGCTGCTGTGGATCTGGCGCCGAAGTCTGGGGCGCGGAGCGCTGGCGGCGGTGCTGATTTATGCCGTCGTGCTTTTCCCGGCGCTCGGCTTCTTCAACGTCTACCCGATGCGGTATTCCTTCGTCGCCGACCACTTTCAATACCTCGCCGGGATCAGCCTCATCGCGTTGATCGTGGGTTCGCTGGGTCGCTGGCTCAGCAGGCCGGTCGCCGCGACCGCGACCGTTCCCGCGACCGAATCACGGCCCATGGGTCGAATCTGGGCCGTGGCGATCTTCAGCGCCATTGTGCTGGCGGTGCTGGGCGTTTTGACCGTTCGCCAAGCCGCCACGTATGCCAATCCCCAGGCGCTGTGGCGGGCCACGCTGGCGAGGAATCCCGACTCGTGGCTGGCCAGCTACAACCTCGGGGTGACGCTTGCAGCGGAATCCCGCGGGCTTGATCAGGTTGTGAAGAACACCGGCCGGCTGATGCGCACCGCCGCGATTCAGGGACGGCTTGGCGACCTCGAGGAGATGGACATCTATTCGCAGACCGCGGCCCGCGAGGCCAAGCAGACGCGCGAGGAAGCGGCGTTGCTGTTCGAGCGGACCGTCGAGCTGCGAAGCGAGCATGAAGGGGCGCTGAACAACTGGGGAACGATGTTGCTCGCCGATCACCCGCAACAGGCGATCGCGCTGTTCCGGCGGGCCGCGGATATCGATCCGGCCAATTATGAATCGCGCATGAACCTGGGCGAGGCCCTGACCCGTTTTGCCGAAGATCAACTCGATCAGGCCAGGGAACTCGTGCGGTCGAGCCGAACAGCGACGGGGCCGGCGACAAGCTCGGCAACCGCGCCGGTGCCGCTGGACAAGGCCGCCGCCTCGCGGCAGGCCCGGGCCTTGTCGGCTGAGGCCCGGGAGAACTTCGAGCTGGCGCAGGATGCGTATCGCCAGGCGATTGGTGTTTACGAGAACCCCGAGCGCTATCGCCCGCGTCTTGCACATCCACCGGTGGCTTTGCGGGCGCAGATCGCGGCCGCCGAGCTGCTGGGCCTTCGTGGAAAGAAGACCGAGGCACTCAAGGCCATCGAAGACCTGTTGACGCGCGCGCCGAATCACGCCGAGGCGTTGGCCGCCGCATCGCGTCTGGCCGGACGGTTCGGCCAGGCGCCCCAGGCGATTGAATATGCCCGACGGGCCATCGCCGCCGATCCGGACTTTGCCCCCGCCCATGTTGAACTGGGGCTGTTGCTGATCGAATCTGACCCCAAGAAAGCGATCGAGGAGCTGGAAACCGCGGTGAAAATCCGGCCGTTGGATGATGAAACCTGGGCCGATCTGGGCGCGCTGTATGTGCAACAATCGCGCCTGAGTGATGGCTGGAACGCCTATTTGAAGGCGATCCAGGTCAACCCGAACAACGAGCGGGCGATCAAGGGATTCAACGCCCTCGAAGCCGTGCGGAAGGTTCCTGGCGATTCCCCCGCGACGACGCAGGCAAACTGAGGCGATAAATGGGCTGAGGTTAAGGCCCGGAGTTCTCGGGTCGAATCTGAAATCCGAAGTTTGAACTCCGATCGTAGCAATAACAACTTCCCGCCCCGCAGGCCGGGGCCTCGCGTTCAATCCAGCGAGATTCTCCGTTACACTGCCCCCATGGGATTAGTCGCCGATCTTCAATCGCGCGGATTGCTTCACCAGGTGTCCGACCCGCGCTTCGATGAGAAAATCGACCTGCTCAAGCAGCGCGGTCCGGTCGCGGCCTATGTGGGCTTCGACCCCACCGCCGACTCGCTGCATATCGGCAACTTCGTCGGAATCCTCTGCCTGATGCACGCCCAGCGCAATGGTATTCGCCCGATCGGATTGGTCGGAGGCGCCACTGGACTGATCGGGGATCCTTCAGGCAAATCCGCCGAGCGCCAGCTCCAGGCCCACCAGACCGTGGCCGACAATGCCGTGGGAATCCAAAAGGTTCTCGAACGCTTTCTCGATTTTCATCACCCCTCAGCGCCGGCGTCGATCGTCAGCAATCTCGACTGGTTCGGTCCGATGAGCGCCATCGACTTTCTGCGCGATGTCGGCAAGCATTTTCGTGTCGGGTCGATGCTCGCCAAAGAATCAGTTCGGGCCCGCATGGAGAACAGCCAAGAAGGGATGAGCTACACCGAGTTCAGCTATCAACTGCTCCAGGGATATGACTTCTATCGGCTCTACAAGGATCGCCATGTCGTAGTGCAATTGGGGGGAAGCGATCAATGGGGCAACATCACTGCCGGCGCTGACTTGATCCGCAAGCTTGAAGGTGAAAGCGGCAATGCCTTCGCCATCACCGCGCCGTTGATCACCACCAGTTCCGGCCAGAAATTCGGCAAATCCGAGGGCAACGCCGTCTGGCTGTCATCCGAACGAACCCGCGGCTACGACTTCTACCAGTTCTGGCTTCGAACCGAAGATGCCGATGTGGAACGATACCTCAAGTTGTTCACGTTTCTGCCGCTGGAGGAGATCCAGCGGATTCTCAGCGATCATTCGCAGTCACCGCAGCAACGCATCGCCCAGCGGCGGCTGGCCGACGAAGTGATGCGAATGGTGCATGGTCCCGAAGCGTGCGGCGAGGCGCAGCGAGCAAGCCAGGCGATGTTCGCCAGCGCCGGTGAGAAGCGATCCTATGATGACGCGGCGATCGCGGCGCTGGCTGAGCAGGTGCCGGCGATCACCCTCGAACGGGCCCGGCTGGATGAAGGTTGGCCGCTGATCGACGCCGCGGTGGCGTGCGGACTGGCCAAGAGCAAGTCCGATGCCCGGCGGTTGATCTCCCAGGGCGGGCTGTATGTCAATGATGTAGCGATGACCGATGTGAACGCCAGCCTGAATGCCTCGCACCTGGCGACCGGGCGGGCGATCGTGCTTCGCGGCGGAAAGAAGAACCACCGACTGGTCCTGATCGGATGATGGACTCGTCGCCCCGGCCATGAGGATGTTCGTTATAGGATGATGGACTTATCGCCCCGGCCATGAGGATGTTCGTTGCGGCACACAGGATGCAACGCCAGGCCCCTATGAATCGTGCCCGACCCCACCCCGTGAAAATGCCCGGAATTCTCAACTTTTTGTTGTCGCGGACGGCCGTCCTGATGCTGCTTGCGCCGTTGCTGGCGGGGGGCGGCGGCGGGTGTGTGCATGCCCGGGTGCATCCGCCATGTCCGCTGGCGCTCAATGAGCCGGTGCTGGTCTTTCTGGTCGACACCGGGGTTCACTCGGCGCTACTGCTGCCGATGGAGGACGGGCGCTACGTCGAGTATTCCTACGGCGACTGGGCCTATGCCGTGGAGAATCACGATTCGCTGGCCAATGCGTTCGCGGCGTTAACGATGTCGCTCCAGGCCGGGCTGGGCAGACGGATGCTGGTGCTGGAACCGGAAAAGTATCCCCCCTCGCCGTGGCTCACCGGAGACCGGATTCAGCGAATCTACGTCGAGCGCGACAGGGTCGAGGCGCTGATCAAGGATCTCGACGCCCGCTACCGCGCCAGCGCCACGACCCAGCCGACGATCAACGAACTGAACGCCTTCGCCTACGTCCGCGATCCATTGCACTACAGCGTCTTGAACAATTGCAACCATCTCACCGGCGCCAGTTTGCGGAAACTGGGATGCGTGGTCGAGGGACCGAATTGGCATTCGAAGTATTATCTGGCTTCTGAACGCTCCTCGGGCAGCGCCAAGGCGTGCCCGCCGAACCACGGCGACCGCCAAGCGAATGGGGAGAACCAGAATCTTCCCGCCAGCCGTCCGCCCATCGTATTTGCACGCCCCAGCGAGCGATGAACGACCGCCGGCGCCGCGCGAGGGGGATATTCTAGATATCTCCGCAGCGTGGCCCTTGTGGGGTGGGCTTCCAGCCTGCCTTCAGCGCTGATGCAGCCGAGAGGCTGCATCACAAAGAAATCTCGGATGTCCCTTTAGGCGCGGGAACGCCAGAAAAGCGGTGAATTGTCCATTGTCGTCCCACCGGTTCGAGCCTATGGTTGAATCCGGTTCGGCGCGGTGGGTGGTCGAGGCGCTGGATCGGCATCGAATGAAACGCTGGACCCGAACTTGGATTCGCTACCTCTTTGCCGCGCTCGGCATCTTCATGGCCGAGGCCGTGCGCGCCGGGCTTGCGCGCGCCGGACTTGAGATTTCCCCGTTCATCACCTATTACCCCGCCGTCGTCGTGGTGGCGCTGTTCGCGGGCAACGGCCCGGCGTTGATGACCGTGGTGGCGGCGGTCCTTCTTGCCAACCGCGTGATGCCGCCAGTCGGACGGTTTCACATCCCCGCCCCGGCCGACGCCGCGGCGCTGACGATCTTCGGGTTGCTATCGCTGTTGCTGATCGGCCTGGCCGAGCGGGCCAGGCGAACCCAGCGCCGCGAGCGCGAGCAGCGATCGACCTTCGAGCGCACCGACGCGGAGCTGCGCCAGACCCGCCGCCAATTCCTCATTGCCCAGGAACTGTCGCTCGACCCGTTCACCATCCTGCGGGCGGTGCGGGATGACGACGGACGGATCATCGACTTTTCCTGGGAATATGCCAATCCGGCGGCATTAAAGGTGCTGGGCCGGGCCGACTTGATCGGTAAGTCGCTGCTGGAGACGTTCCCGCACCAGCGCCAATCACCCGATCTGTTCCCGCGCTATCGGCGGATCGCCGAGCGCGGCGATGGGGACACCGTCGAGGTGCATTACGATCACGACGGCATTAGCGGGTGGTATCGCAACATGTGCGTGAAACTGGACGACGGCGTGGCCGTGGCGTTCAGCGACATCACGGCGCGGCGCCACGAGCAGTTCGCCCATCGCATGCTCGCGGAGGTCGGGGCGGTGCTGGCCGCGTCGCTGGAGTCCCAGCAGACGCTCTCGAACTTGGCCGACACCCTCGCCAGCGGCGCATTGGCCGACCTGGTGGTCCTGGACATGATCGGCGGTGACGGCGTGCTGCGCAAAGCCGCGGTGGGCCATGCCGATCGCTCGCGCCTGCCGATGGTTCGGACCCTGATGGATTTCATTCCCGGGGAGCATCGGGCGGCGGCGGCGACGCGGGTGGCGGTCACCCGAAAGCCACTGCTCCTGAGCAAAATCACCGACGAGACCTGGCTGAAATTCGACTATTCGAGCGGTGCCGCCGAGGTGCTGAACCGGCTGAAACTGCGATCCGGGGTGATTATGCCGCTGATCGCCCGGGATCGGGTACTGGGGACGATCGCCTTTTTCTGCGATGACCGAGACGAATACCCCGCGCCGGACGTGATTCTTTGCCGGCAGATCGCCGACCGCTCGGCCTTGGCCATCGACAATTCCCTGCTGTACGAACAGGCCTGCGCCGCCAACCAGGCCAAGGATCAATTCCTGGCCGTATTGAGCCATGAACTGCGAACTCCGCTGACGCCGATTCTCGCCGCGGCGCAGTTGCTCACCGGCGAATCGGCGCTGTCCGGCGATGGCCGCGAGGCGGTGGCGCTCATTCGGCGCAACGCCGAACTGGAAGCGCGGCTGATCGACGACTTGCTCGATGTGACGCGCATTACCCGGGGCAAGCTCGAGCTTCATCTCCAGACAGTCGATGCCCACGATCTGATCGACCAGGCGATCGAGATGGTCCGTCCGGACCTCACCGCCCGGTCGATCCAACTCGAAATGGACCTCGGCGGCGAACATCGGGTCATCGAGGCCGACCCGGCGCGGTTTCAGCAGGTGATGTGGAACCTGATGAAGAATGCCGTGAAATTCACCCCCAGCGACGGGTTGATCCGAGTGCGAAGTTGGAACGAGCCGGGTGAATCATCGCTGCATATTGAGGTGTCGGACAACGGCGTCGGGATTGACGCATCGTTCCTGCCGAGAATCTTCAATGCCTTCGAGCAAGGAGAGCGGAAGGTCAACCGTCAGTTCGGCGGGCTGGGATTGGGTCTGGCGATCACCAAGTCGCTGATCGAGGCCCACCAGGGAACGATCCGAGCCCGCAGCACCGGACCCGGGCGCGGCGCGGCGTTCATCATCACTTGGCCCACCGTCGCCACGACCCCGGGGAACTCGCCGATCGCCAGCGCGCCCCGGCCCGCGCCCGCCCGACCGCTGGAGATTCTGCTGGTCGAGGATCACGCCGACACGGCTCGGCTCACGGCCCGCCTGCTGGAAGTCGATGGGCATCGAGTTCGCATCGCCGCGAGCGTCGCCGCCGCCATGGACGAGGCGATGGCCCGCCCCTTCGACCTGCTGATCAGCGACCTTGGCCTTCCCGACGGAACCGGGATTGACCTGATGCGCCGTCTTTCAGCGCTGCGTCCGGTTCGGGGAATCGCGCTGAGCGGGTTCGGAATGGATGAAGATATCGAACGCAGCCGCGAAAGCGGGTTCGCCATGCACCTGACCAAGCCGGTCGATATGGATACGATCCGCGCCGCAATCGCGCAAGTCGCGGGGCAAGGCTGACAAAGTACCTAATGAGGCGAACGGCGCAGCGGAATTTTTACCGCGAAGGCTCGCAGAACACGAAGTTGAATTGGGGATGTCGGGAGGGGTTCATCCCCGGGGAGTCTCGGTTTTTTCACGGCCACAGGGGCATGGCGGCCACTCCGGCTTCAGCGGGCTGGCCGGTGATCAGATTGGCATTCTGCACCGCCTGACCCGCGGCGCCTTTGCCGAGATTGTCCACCGCGCCCATGGCGATCACCAGGTTGCGCGATGGGTCGGCGGCGTAGGAGACGAACGCCAGATTCGATCCGCACGCCCACTTGGTGTGCGGCGGCGCCGCCGTCACGCGGACGGACGGACGATCGGCGTAGAACTTGCGTGCCGCTTCCAGGCACTGCTCGGTCGTGGCGGTTCCCCGGCAGTAGATCGTGGCGAGAATCCCGCGGGTCATGGGACACAGATGCGGCGTGAAAACCATCCCTTCGGACGACCCGCCGGACAATACTTCGATCGTGCGGGCGATTTCGGGCATGTGAACATGCTTGAGCAGCCCATACGGCGCCAGGTCCTCGTTAACTTCGGAGAATCCGAACTTCGAGTCTCCCCCGCCGCGCCCGGCACCGCTCACGCCGGTCTTAGCGTCGATGATGATCCCCCGGGACTCGATCAGCCCCGCATCCAGCAACGGCGCCAGGGCCGACAACGTCGCCGCGGGATAGCAACCGGGATTGGCGATCCGCGTCTGCCCGACGATGCGATCCGGCCAGACGTCGGCCAGTCCGTACGTCCACCCCTCGGCGTAGCGGTGATCGCCGCCGATGTCCACGATCTTGATCCGCAGAGAAACCTTCGCCAACGCCGCCTTGGATTCCCCGGTCGGCAACGAAGCGAACAGCACGTCGAGATCTTCGGGTAACGCGCCCGGATCCCACTTGGCGATCGTCAGATCGGCCAGTTCCGCCGAAATCCCGGGAAACCGCGATCCCAGCTTAGCGCCGGCGCTGGATTCACCGGCGGCATAGGTCAAGCGAAAGGTCGGATGCGATGCGCAGATCCGCAGCGCCTCGCCGCCGCCGTATCCGCTGATCCCGACAATGCCCACGCGAAGGGTCATAGAACAAGCCCGCTAAAAGCCAATGGAAATGCGCCCGGAGAAGCCGGGCGCGAAAAAAAACCGTCGATCACATCATCGTCTGCGCCGACGCGGACGCCGTACCGATCACTGCGGGCAACGCAGCGCACCGGAAGAGCGTTCCGATCGAAAGGCCGGTGATCACTACCCGCCGCCGCGCGCCGGACCGCGCCGAAAAAAAACATTCTGATCGTAGCGCCGGCGATCACCAATCGCCGCAGGTGCCGGACCGCGACAAGACAACGTTCTGATCGAAGCGCTGGCGATCACCGATCGCCACGGGCACGAGACCGCGCCGGAAGAACGATCTGATCGAAGCGATGGCGCTCACCGATCGCCGCGGGCACCGGACCGCGCCGAGAAAACGATCTGATCGAAGCGATGGCGCTCACCGATCGCCGCGGGCGCCGCAGCGCGCTTTCGCCGGTCTTTCCGAACGGCGGATCGCCGTTCAGGTAGCGCTGGCGGCCAATTCGCGTGGGGCGCTGGGGCTGGACGACGCCCCGGCCGATGCGCCGGTTTCGTCCTTCTTCACACGGCGTTTTTCTGTCAGGCGGACGGCCTTGCCGACGCGTTCGCGCAGGTAGTAGAGCTTGGCTCGGCGGGTTTCGCCGCTGCGTTTGACGGTGATGCTCGCAATGAACGGCGAGTGCAGGGCGAAAATGCGTTCGACGCCTTCGTTATTGACGATGCGTCGGACGGTGAACGTCGAGTTCATCCCCGACCCTTTCCGCATGATCACCGTCCCGCTGAAGACCTGCACCCGTTCCTTTTCCCCTTCCACGATCCGGGTCGCCACGTCCACCGTATCGCCGACGCGAAACGGCGACACCTCTTTCAGGTATGCCTGTTCAACTTCCTGGATGATCCCTTGCGACATAATGAACTCCGATCGTTCCTCAATGGGCCGAAAAACGGTTGTAGGTTGGCCGGTGAATTCTGTGGATCGAGGCGCTCACTCAAGGGCCTCGAATCGCCTTCTCCGCGTCCGCCGGCCCAACGCCGCGTCTCGGACGACCATGACGGATCAGCGACTATCTCGATCTCGATGCTCGACTCATCTATCGTGCCCGCACACGTTTATCGTGGCGGTTCGGGTTTTTGCCGCGCCCGCCAAAGGTCCGGCCGGCGCGACTCGGTTCTCATCGCTCGCTGCTCATCTCGCCATCGCGCGATCCGCGCGTGGTTGCCGCTGAGCAACACTTGCGGCACCCCCATCCCGCGATACTCCCGCGGACGGGTGTACTGCGGATACTCCAACAGTCCATCGGCGAAGCTCTCATCGTCGGCGCCGGTTTCGGCGCCCAGCGCGCCCGGCAGTTTCCGGACGACCGCATCCACCACGATCATCGCCGCCAGTTCGCCTCCGCTGAGCACGAAATCCCCGATGCTCAGCTCCAGAGGCGACAAGCCTTCAATAATACGCTCGTCAAACCCTTCATAATGCCCGGCGATCAACAGCAGCCGCGGCTTTTCCGACAATTCCTCGACCAACCGCTGATCCAGCACCCGCCCGGCGGGAGTCAACACGATCCGCGTAGCGGCACGGGCATCGCGAGTTTCGACGGCCTCGACGGCATCAAACACCACCGGGCACATCATCACCATCCCCGGCCCGCCGCCGAATGGGCGGTCGTCCACCGACTGATGGGCATCGGTGGCAAAGTCGCGCAGGTTAGTCAGATGATACTCGACTAACCCCTTTTCCGCAGCCCGCTTAGGGATACTCGTGCCCAGCACCCCGGCGAACATCTCGGGAAACAGCGTCAGAATGTCAATTCGCAGCCGGTCGCGCTGCGGGGTCTGGTCGCGCCGCGGGGTCTGGTCTATCGCCTCGGGCACCGCAACGCCTCGCGTCGAAACAACAGCCCACGTTAATCAACGTGGGCATGATCGGGTCCGCCAAGGTCGATTACGCGCCCGTCGGGGCGGTTGCGGCCTTTTTCGCCGCCTCGGGCACCACCTTCGGCTTGCCCGGACGCGGGAGCTTCAACTGCTTATGCTCAAGGCCGGCCTTCTTCAACAGCGACGAAACCGTCTCCGACGGCACGGCACCGGTATCCAGCCAGTACTTGCAGCGATCGAGCTTGGCCACGAACTGCTTGGCCTGATCCTTGTTTCGCGGATCGTAATAGCCCAGTTCCTCGATCACCCGACCGTCGCGGGCGGTCCGCGAATCAATGGCGTTTAGCCGGAAGAACGAATAGTTGCTCCGACCCAACCGTTTTAATCTCAACTTCACTGCCATGAACGTTCGTCCTCGCGCTGTTCGTAAGGGACCTAAATTGTTGCGAACCAAGAAGTATAGCAAACCCCCCGCCGGAAACAAGCGGCGTCTGTCATGGCCGAGCCGTGAGCGTGCCCGAATCTTGTCGGATCGCTCAAAAGGGTCAGCAAACGAAAAAAGGGGACGCGCTTCTTTTTCGGAACGATGGTTAATAATTTCATAACTCATTCAAGAAAATGTCAATCATAATAGTGTAACTTTATTATCCTGTGCAAAAAGAAGCGCGTCCCCTTTATTCGAGCGTGCCTCGACCCCTTGCCAGAAAGCCGCGGATGTCTACCCTTGCGGCCCATGTCCTATGCCATGACGTTCTCTCCCGATTATGCCGCGAAATCGACCCAACCCCTGCGCCACTCGTGGGAAGGGGTGGTCAATGTCGATCAGTTCCGCTGGTTCGTCCGTGGCGACATGCAGGATCAACTGCGCCTTGCCCACCGCGAGCTGCATGCCCGCCACGTTCGGGCGGTCGGGATTTTCGACGATGAGCTTCGGGTCCTGGGGTCGGATCCCGCGGCCTTTCGCAAACCCAAGCGCGACCCACGCCCCAACTTCCAGTTGACCGATTACGTCATCGACACCCTGCTGGATCTGGGCATCCGCCCCATGTTCACCACCTGTTTCACCCCCGGCGTAATGGCCTCTGGGACGCAAACCGTCTTCGCCACCAAGGGCCGTGTCAACCTGCCAAAGGACATGGGCGAATGGTCCAACCTGGTGACCACGGCGGTGAGGCACGTCACCGAGCGCTATGGCCGTGATGAGGTGCGGCAATGGTACTTCGAGGTGTGGAACGAACCGAATCTTTCCGGGTTCTTCGCCGGAGATCAACAGGACTTTTTCAATCTCTGGAAGGCGACCACGGCGGCGATCAAGGCCGTGGACAGCGCGTATCGCGTGGGCGGCCCCTCGACGGCGCGGGCCGAGTGGATCGCCGACTTGATCGACTTCGGCCGCAAGAACGACTGCGTTCCGGATTACCTGATCGCCCACATTTACAACAACGACAGCGAGAGTAAACCGCTCAGCCCATTCGACGGTCCGCAATCAGACAAGACCAGCAAATCGCCGCATTTCGCCTCGGGAGTGGTGCGAGGAACGCGCCGTCTGCTGGACGAGATCGGGTTCAAAGGGGAGCTGCATTTCAACGAGTGGGGACGAAGCTGGTTCCCCTGCGATCCGATGCGGGAAACCGAGGCCGAGGCGGCGTTCGTGGTCAAGACCATGGCCGAGGTCTCGAACCTGGCCGACCGCTTCGCCTATTGGAATTTATCCGACATCTACGACCAGGTGGGATACGGACATGAGGCGTTTCACGGCGGGTATGGCTTGCTGAACCTGCGCGGACTGCGTAAGGCCCCCTACCACGCCTTCGAGTTGCTTTCGATGCTCGGGACGCAGCGCGTGCCGGTGGCGGTCGAAGGCGGCAACGCATTGCTCACCGGCGCCATCGCCACGCCCGATGCGTCGGCGGTGATGATCTACCAGTATCGCCACGATCCCGAGCCTGGCTCGCATACTCGCCAGAAGGTCCGCCTGTGGCTTCCCGCCGGCGCGGATCGCACCCGCCTCTATCGCGTGGGACACGATGAGAACAATATCCTGCGCATCTGGGAAGCAATGGATCGTCCGGACTATCCGACCCGCCAGCAACTAAAGGAGCTGCACCGAGTGAACGGCTTGCAGTCGGCACCAGAGGGCGCGATCCACATCGAGGGCAAGGATGGCCAACTGATCGCCGAGTTTGACCTGCCGGACCCCGGCGTGGCGCTGGTGAGTTGGAAGTAGTCGCCGTCGAGAGCGCCTCTACCGCGAGACGGTCGGCCAGATCGCCACGGTGCAGAGTCGATGACCGATGCGATCGAGGATCGGCACGCTGCGCACTTGGCGAAAGCCGGCCAGCACTTCCTTTCGCGCCAGCACATCCTCGAACAATTCCAGGTCTTTGTTAAGGATTTCCGGCGATTCGTTGAAGACCACCACCAGCAGCGCCGCTTCGCGAATGCGCGGCTCGGCCTCGATCTTGCGAAGATCCTCGACGACTCGGCTTCGCCACTGCGGTCCGTACCCGCCGTGGGGGATGCCTCCTTCGCGGAATTGGTACGCGACCTTCACTTCGATCCAGAGCGCCCCCTCGACCGGACAGGCGTTGACCGGATCGAAAAGCGTCGGTGGCGCCCGGTCCAGACGAAGCGGCCGGCCGGGCGGGGCCAGGACCAGGTCGCAGCGCTGGCGATGGGTCAGGCGTTTTCCCGCAGAGGATGGATAATGCACTTCGCGCCAGACCCCGCAATATCGCTCCAGGCCCGCCGCCAGCAACGCATGGATCTCCAGTTCCTCCTTGGCATCCAAGCCGTAAACCGCCTGTTCGAGGCGCAGCGCTGACTCGGCGTCAACGACGATGCGATGAAGCTGATCGGCGAGCGTGCTGAGGTCCCATTGCAGCGACATTGGCCCTGGCGCCGCAGCGTTCGGCGGCTTCAGGAGCCGATGGTAGGCGAAGCCTCGCGATTTCGCAGCCAGGCGAGAATCGTCACATGCGGCTTGGGAAGAGGATAACGATCCAGCTCATCGATCGAAGCCCAAATGCCGTCGGGGTCCGGCGCAGCGGCGACGCCGTGGAACACGGTGAAGCGATAACGCCGATGCGTGAGGGAATGGTCGATCGCCAAGATCCGCCTGGGAACTGACGCCGCCGCGGGGCAGGCCCGTTCGACGTCGTCATCGGCCGGCGCGCCGCAACCGGCGACGATCGTGGGAAACTGCCACATCCCGGCCCAGCGCCCGACAGCCGGGCGGCGCTCGATGCGGAATCGCCGCTCGCCCTCGAAGATCCACTCGATCACGAACGTCCATCGACGCACCCGCGGCAATTTCCTTCGCTTCGGCGGCGCGGGGATGCGATCCTGACTTTGCTCGGCGAAAGCCCGGCAATGATGCCGCACCGGGCAGAGCAAACATTGCGGCGACTTCGGACGACAAACGATCGCGCCCAGTTCCATCATCGCCGAGTTGAAATCACCCGGGCGACGCAGGCTGATGAGCGAATCGGCCAGACTCCACAACCGCTCGATCGTCGCGCCGCGGCGTGGATCGGATTCGATCCCATTCAGTCGGCAGAGTACGCGCGTGACATTCCCATCGACGGCGGCGACGCACTTGCCAAAGGCGATCGATGCGATCGCCGCGGCGGTATAACGCCCAATCCCGGGCAGTTCCCGCAGCCCTTCGACGGTCGCGGGAAGGACCCCGCCGTGGTCGCGCATCACCACGCCGGCGGCGCGGTGAAGATTGCGGGCACGGGAGTAATAGCCCAGCCCCTGCCACAGCCGCAGCACCCGCTGTTCGTCGGCCTGCGCCAACGACTCGATCGTGGGAAATTGAACCAGAAATCGTTGGAAATAGTCGGTTACGGTTGCCACCGGAGTCTGCTGGAGCATGATCTCGCTGAGCAGGACATGGTAGGGTTCGGGGCGACCGCCCGCCGGGGCCGGGGTCCGCCAAGGCAGACTCCGCTGATGGCGATCGTACCAGTTCAGCAGGTCGCGTCGGAAATTGGGCGCTGACAACACCATCTTCGGCATCGTACAAGAGATGACGACCGGCACTGAATGCGTCCCCGGCGAATGTGCTGGAGAAAAAATCGTCGAATTTTCCCTCCGCCAACTGATTTATCGCTTCCATTGCGGTCGCCGCGGCGGTATACTATCGGACGCACCGATCCGTAGGAGGACAAGCCGGATCGCGTGACCTTGGGCGTAAGAAAAGGAGTCCTGCCATGATTACACGCCAGCCCCGCATTGACGACTTTGTTCGGCTCACCCAATCGATCCCGGAACTGGCTTTGGGCCGTGGCGAGATCGGGGTCGTGCGAAGCACCTGGTTCGCCCCCACCGTCGCGTACGAGGTCGAGTTCCATCCCGTCGGCCTGAACCACCAGACCCGGGCCTTACTTCTGGCCGAACAGGTCCAGGTGGAAGATGGCCCGCTGCTGACGGCCTCGATCTAACGCACCAGCCGAGTCTGCAAAAATTTTTCACCCCGCTGCACTTTTACGTCCGAGCGGTATAGTATCGATCGTACGTTTTGTCCCCCTCCTGACCCGCCGGCCCTCCTCCTCCGGCGGGTCAATTTTTTCCTCCGTGCCGGTCCGTTGTCTGTTTTTTCTCGCTACCGATTCGACCAGGAGCGGATAATCGAGACCAGAATTTTGCCCGGTGCCGTCAAGAACCGATGCAAAGGCGGGAAATAGCGCGCCCCCGTGGCTCGCACCAGCATGATCGTGGTGTCATCGCAATCCAGGCGCATCCCGCGCGATTCGACGGCATCGACAAGCCGCTCCAGCAGTGTCGCGGGCTCTGCGGGCACCCCATCGAGCAAATTCATCAGGCCTTGAATGCCCAGGAATTCTCCCGCGTCGCGGCGTGCCTCGATCAGGCCGTCGGTGTAGCACAGGAGCATGTCATCGGCACCGAGCGTGGCGCCAAACTCGCCGAAACGAGCGGTGGTCTCGACCCCCAGCGGAAGTCCGTGGGGCTGATCCTCGGGCGCCTGAAGAACCGTCCAGCGCCCCTCCGCGGCGCGGCGAAGCAGTGGCGGCGGATGCCCGGCGATCGACAGCGACAACCGCTGCCGCACCGCGTTGTAGGAACCGACCACCGCCGTGGCGAACTGCCCCTCGCGCGACATGCCGGTGAATCGCCAGTTCATCGCGCGGACCAGCCGCGCCTGGTCGGGGTAGATCACATATCGACGAATCAGATTTCGCAAAGCGCGGGCGCTTTGATCGACCGACATGCCGTGACCGGCCACGTCGGCCACCAGAAGACGGGTGATCCGTCCTGAAGCGCAGCTCGAGACGTAATGCACATCCCCGCCCGCCTCATCGCCGCAGGGACGCGAATACAGCCACACATCCAGACCGGGAACGACCAGATGTTCGGTGGCCGCGCGGTTGCCACCCCAGACTTCAGTGCATTGAAGATGTCGTTCGCTGGCGGCACGCTGGCGAGTGGCCGAGTCGGGCATAGGCCATTGTAGCCCCCTGCGAACGGGGGCCGGCGTGAAGGGGAACATCCAGAATATTCCCGGCAACAGCGTCGAACGGGGTTGATCGCTCGAAGGCGTGCATGCTCAGCCAGGTAGGATCCGCGCAGGGGATATTCTGCCAGGTGGGATTCGCCCCGGTAATATTCTGGATGTTCCCGTAGCCCCACGGTGGTCCGGGGGCGGGGCAGGCTCATCCGCGGGCCGATTCGACGATCAGAACGACGATCAAGGTAATGACGATGTAGACCAGGTAAAGCTGGATGCGTCCGCGTTGCAGCGGCGCCAGCCATTGTGAAAACCGCAACACAGCGCGGAAGATCGGCGCGAACAGGCGATCCTCGGCCGGGTCGGGCGTGTGGGTGGAGAGCGACGCGGAGACGGGGAAATACCCTTGCACCGCCGACCCGCTGCGGACGGTCGGTGCCGCGGCGGCGAATGAACGGCGAATCGAGTCGGTGAACGATCCGGCGGAGTACTGCATCCTCGGGGTGGGATAGGCGTAGGCGCATCCCCAGGTGCCGCGATCCGGCGCCACGCCGTGGCGGCGAAGAATCGCTCGTCGTCCCAGCGCCAGCAAGATCGCGGCGACAACTCCGATCGCGATGATCCATTGCAACCGCGCCAGCGACGGCGCGACAGAATCCCACGTCGCCGCCGACGGCGCCACCGCGGGCATCATGGTCGCAAGCCAAAACGGGCCGAAAAGCCCGATCGCCAGGCACGCCGCCGCCAACAGCATCATTCCCAGCGCCATGCTCGCGGGCGTGCGATGCGGATGAATCGCTGGGTCGCGGGTTTCGCCGAGCATCGCCACGCCGACGACCTTGGCGCAACATGCCAGGGTCAGCCCGCCGATCAACGCCAGCGCCGCGATGGCGACCACGGCGACCCAGGCATGCGCTGGATCGAGCGAGGCAGCGCCGCCGAGAAGGCAAAGATAGATCACCCATTCGCCGAGAAATCCGTTTAAGGGCGGCAACGCGCAGATCGCCAAGGCACCGAGAATAAATAGCCATCCGTTCACCGGCGTCTTTCGCAGCAGTCCGCCCATCCGTTCGATCAGCCCGGTCCCCGTGGCGTGGACGATCGCCCCTGCCGACAGGAACAGCAGCCCCTTGAACATCGCGTGGTTGAGAATGTGCAGCAGCGCCCCGCCGAACCCCAATGCTTGGAGGATTGGTTGATGACTCGTGCGTCCGAGCATCCCGGCGCCCACGGCGATGACGATGATCCCGACATTCTCGACGCTGGAAAAAGCGAGCAGCCGCTTGAGATGGCGTTGCCCGATCGCCTGAAGGATCCCCGTGATTCCAGCAACCGAACCAAGCAGGATCATCACGACGGCGCATCCCACCGGCAGCGCCGGCAGCCATTCGAGCAGGCGCAGCAGGCCGTACAGCCCCATCTTGATCACGATCCCCGACAGAAGCGCCGACACCGGGCTGGGCGCCGCCGGATGGGCGTGGGCAAGCCAAACGTGCATGGGCATGATGCCGGCCTTGGTTCCGAATCCGAGCAGCGCCAAGGCGAACACGAGGGTGGCGGTCGAGGCCGGGAGATTCGCCGCGGATAAGGCGATCGCGTCAAAGCCCGTTTGCCCGCCGGCCCGCGCGATCAGGATGCCGAACATCGGCAGCACGCCCAACGCCGTGCCCAGATGCATCGCCACCAGGTAGATCCAGGCTGCGTGGCGAGTCGCCGGATCCGTCTGGCGGGTATTGATCAGGGCATAGCCGCTCAGGGCCATCCCCTCCCATCCGAGCAGGAACGTGATCACGTCGCGCCCGACGATGCTCAGCAGGATCGAGCCGATCAGAAGATTCAGCAAACAGGCTTGGATTCCTCCGCCGCGATCGTCGCCCTCGCCGGCCCAGTATCCCCAGGCGTAGATCGACACCGCTAACGACAGCACCCCCAACGCCACGAGAAACCAAGCCGACAGGGCATCAGCGCCGATGGAAAAATGTCCCAGCGGAAGCGGCCAGGCGGTGATGAGCGGTGCCGTGTCAACGCCGACAGCGAGGATTCGCACACCCTCGGCGGCGAGGATCGCCGAAGCGCCGGCGGCGCCGATCAATCCCAGCGCCAGTGCGATCCGACGGCGCGGCGACAGCAGCAGCGACGCCAGCGCCACGGCGGCAAGGATAGCCAGTACGAGCAGGATCGGATCGCTCATCGCGCTGCCCCGGGCACCGGTCGTTGCAGCGCCTGTTCAATCTCGGCGACGATGTCGATGAGTGTGGGAAGAATCGCCCGCTGCTCGAGAGCGCGACTGAATCGCAGGTCTTGAAGCACGTGCATCAAGTGACTAAGCAGTTGCAGATGGATACGGATGGTGGGGCTGATGATGGTGAACAGTTTGTCAACCGGTTTGCCGTCTAATGCGGCAAAGTCGATCGGCGTGCGAAGCCTCGCCAACATCACCTTGGCCGACTTGGCCCCGAGGATTAGCGGGCTGCGCGGATGGGGGATGGCTACGCCGTGCCCGATCGCGGTGGACCCCAAGGCTTCGCGGGCCAGCAGAATGCCGAGCAGATCATCGCGTTGGGCCGGCTCGTCGAGCGGCAAGGCGGCACAAATCGCGCGCAATGCCGAGGGCTTGTCGGCGGCCTCGAGATCATCGATCAACCCGCCTTGGGCCAAGGCATCGGCGAGCAGTCGCCCGTGCGGCGGGGCCTCGACGGGATCAAAAATCTCCGGGCTAAGCCGCATGTTGCGGGCCGTGGCCCACTCCAGCAGTTCGACGCGGTTGAGCCGATGCTTGTCGTTAAGGCGATAGCTGGGCAGGGAACCGTCGCGGATCCATCGCTGGAGTGTCCGCTCCGAGGTGTGCAGCAACCGCGCGGCGTCCTTGACCGTCAAATCCATGGCTACGCCCGATGCTAGAGCGCCGCCGCCCCTCGACGCAAGTGCGCCCGGCGCGCAACGCCCATGCGGTGTGCCTGAAGTTCGGCAGAGCGTGAAAAACCGTCGCCAAATGTAAAAAGGGGACGCGATTCTTTTTCACTATCGGGAACACTATTTTCATAATATATTGAATTAGATCGTCTTTATAGCAGTGTAACACTAGTATAGTGTGACAAAAGAAGCGCGTCCCCTTTTTCTTGGCGTCGCTGTTTTTTGGGGTACCCGCCACATTGGGAGTGGGAAGCTTCAAAAGCCATCGGGCCGCGCGACTGGTTGACGCGCGGCCCGATGGAGTTGGAGAACCGCTGGAGCAGCCTCGGCGAAGCGCTTATCGCCCTCAGGCCGGAACCGCCGTGCCGTGCATCGCGGCGCGGGCTTCGCGAGGGGCCGCGGCCTCGGCCAAACCGAACGTCTCGCTGGCGAAGCCGGGGTAGGCTTCCATGCCGTGTTCGCCCACGTCCAGACCTTCGATCTCCTCGGCGGCCGACACCCGAATGCCGACGGTCGCCTTGAGAATCGTCCAGAAGACCAGGCTGGCGGTCAGCACGGTCGCCGCGATGGCGCCGATGCCGATGAGCTGCATGACGATCTGCGTCGCTCCGCCGCCGTATAGCAGCCCGGGCTTGCAATACGACTCCATGGCGTATTCCTTGATGATCGCAGGGGCGGCGAAGATTCCGACCGAGATCGTACCCCACACGCCGCAGACCAGATGGACGCTCAGCGCCCCGACCGGATCGTCGACCTTAACCTTGTCCCAGAACAGCACGCTGAAGACTACCGCCACGCCCGCGATCAGGCCGATGACCGCCGCGCCCATCACGCTCACGACCGCGCACGGCGCCGTGATCGCCACCAGTCCGGCCAGACAGCCGTTGAGGATCATGCTCAGATCGGGCTTGCCCAGCACCACCCAGGCGGTGATCGTCGCGGCCACGGCGCCGAAGGCCGCGGCCATGTTGGTGGTCACGGCGATGTGTCCGATCTGAATGCTGGCAGTCATCGTCGAACCGGGGTTGAATCCGAACCATCCCAGCCACAGGATCAGGCATCCCAGCGAGGCCAGGCCCATGTTGTGGCCGGGGATGGGGTTGACCTTCCCATCGGTGCCGTACTTGCCCAGCCGCGGACCCAGCAGCAGCACGCCCGCCAACGCCGCCCAACCGCCGACGGAGTGAACCACCGTCGAACCGGCAAAGTCATGGAACGGCGCGCTCAGCGTCGAGAGCCATCCGCCGCCCCAGATCCAGTGCCCGGTCACGGGATAGACCACGGCGACCAGGATGAAGCTGAACAGCATGAAGCTGCCGAACTTGATCCGCTCGGCCACGGCGCCCGAGACGATCGTGGCCGCGGTTCCGGCGAAGACGAGCTGGAAGAAGAACTTCACGCTCACCGGGACCGTCGCCCAGCTCAACCCCGGGGCGAAGTCGTTGCCATCGCCGATCAGGCTCGAGAGAAACCCGCTGGTCCCGACGGCCCCGCTCTTGTCGATCCCGAACATCAGCCCGAAGCCGATGACCCAGAACGCGATCGAACTGATGGCGAAGACAACGAAGTTCTTGGCCAGGATGTTGACGGCGTTCTTCCGCCGACACAGCCCTGCCTCGAGGGTGGCGAAGCCAGCATTCATCCAGAACACCAGCATGCCCGCGATCAGCGTCCAAACCGTATTGGCCACCAAGGCGCTGGCGGCGCTGGACTCCTCGAGCTTCTTGATCTGTTCGGCCATGGTCGGCGCCGCGGCGGCGTCGGCGGCAAAGGCCAGGCCCGGCAAGGCTACCATTCCCATTACCAGCGCCGGCAACAGCCAGCGCCCGGTGGGCAAAAACCTCTTCAATGCGGTGGTCATGATGCTCATCTCCGATGACGGCTCTTAAGCCATGTAGTGATCAATGTCCGCGGCGAGATCGCCGGCAGGTCCATGCGAAAAGATACTCCCTCGCGCCCGCGGCGAAGGAGCAATGGAAACTGTCGCTCGTCCACACGATCGAATCGGGCGTGATCGCCCGGCCATCAAAGCCGCACTGCCGCCACCGCCGCGCTGCGCAACGCGTGTGATGAAAATCGGCAGACGCACCTTCGACGCCCGGGCCATTCACCCTGCGACGGCTCGCCATTCGCAATGAGGATGCCAAAGGATCGGGTCGGAGATTTGCCCAAGGAAAACGCGATTTTTCCGGGGTTTTTTGGCCGGAAACCCCCTGACCCCGCGAGGAAGCGGGAATCCACCGCCTGCTCGAAAAACGCGCAGCGCCACATCCCGGCGGCGCACGTGCCCATCCCGGCGGCACCCGATTGCGGCCGACGCCGGGTGACCAGACGCGACGATTGCCATCGCGCGGCGATGGGCCTGGCGGGTATGGCGATGCCCCCGGAACGCGAAGTTATGGGCGCCGGGTATGGCGATCCTGCTGCCGGCGTACGGCGACGTGCCCGCCGTGGCGCGGCGATCGCGCCGACTGTCTCAGCGGGCCTTGGCGACCGCCGCGATGACCGGAGTCTGGACTTCGGCCGGCGGTTGATTCGCCGCCGCCTCCTTGAAGGCGATCTCGACGATGAACCCCGCGGAGGTCTTGCGATCTCCCGGGAGCTTGACCTCGCAGGGGATCACGATGATCGGAACCCCGCTGGACAGCGCGACCCGGTGCTGGCCGAGGACCACATTCGGAAGCGACAGCTTGTTCTGCCCGCCGGGAAGCCGGGCCTTGGCGCTGCCGGCGATCATGTTGGCGATCTCGCCAAGGGCGTCGATGCAGTCCTGGTCAAAACTTTTGAACACCGCCTGCGCCAGTCCGGAGGCGACGGCGACGTCCAACGGGAAGCTCATGATCGCCGCCCCGGTCACGGCACCGGAAATCCCGATGGCGACCGACACGTCATATTTCAGCTCGGCATTTCGCCGCAGATACGGCTTGTTCATCACGATCGGCAGTTGCACCATCGTGTCGAACACTTCCTTGGTGCCCTGCAGAAACGGATTGATGTAGTTGACGTTCATGAAGTTCTCTCATCCTTGGGTCAATGGTTAATGCGAAAGCGAAAGCGACTCGATCGCCGGATCGCGCCAGGGACTGCTCGGCAGCGCGGTTTTGGCTTGTGATCCCGGCTCGTTCACGATCACGCTCCGCACGCCGTTCACCCGGTCGACCGAGAAGGTCAGCGGGCCTTTCATCGCCATCGTGATGCGGGCCTCGACCTCGGCGAATCGCACAATCACCCCCGGATGCGCCGCCGACTGCACGAACACCTCGGCCCGCGCCAAGGACCGTGCCTGCGCCTATCGGCGCTCGATCTCCTGGAGCATCTTGCCGATCTGCTCTTCCAACTCGCCCGATTCGTACAATAGCTCGGTGGCCCGCTCCTTCTCCGCGGCGGTCAGGCCTTTCTGATTTCGGATCAACGGGGCGACGGCGGTCTTGAGCCGTTCGAGTTCGGCGATCCGGCCCGCCAGCGCCGACCCATGCTCCGCCCCGAATCGGCGCAGCGATTCGTCGATCCCCGCCTGGACGATCGTGGGAATCCCCGCGGACGAACCGAGTACACCGCGGCGCACGCCCCCCAGCGCCGTGATATGCCCACCGACGACCATGGCGCCGGACAGATCGCAGATTCCCCGGTAAATCAGGCGGGATTGAGTCAGTTCGCGGGCGATGGTGACGTTGCGGCCGGCCTCGAGATGGGCGCGGTTGGCGAAACGGGCGACTAAGTCGCCGCCGACCACACAAGAGCCCTTTCCCTTGCCGCTAGAGCATTTTTCATCCGGTCATAGCGTAGCCGCAGTGGCCGATGAAGTTGCGGGCGTCCTGGGGGGTGATCGAGGCCAGCGCCTCGCCGATGGCGTTGTAAACCCCCTCCACCGTTCGCCGCGACAGCTTTCGCAGCAGC
>JBBQNJ010000038.1:0-44140 GCA_038329845.1 Tepidisphaerales bacterium
GCAGCATCGCCTGCAACGCCTCCAGCGGCAGGCGCATCCGCGCTTTGCAATAGGCCGCGGCGCTGAAGGGGAACCCGGCCAGACGACGCAGGTGTTCGATGGCGGTGTTGAACCACAGGGCTTGCAGGACGAACAGATGTACGGTCCGGACCGGCCCGAGTTTGCGTTCCCGCCATTGGTGTCTCGTCCGGCGGCAGGCCGATTCGATCGCCTCGTCGGGAAGATGTTGATGAAGGTCCTGCTTGATCCGTTCCAACGCGCGTGATGCGATCGCCATCCGTGGCCTTTCGTAAGAGGACTGGGGGACTGGGGGACTGGGGGTCAAACCCCACTATAGTCTTCCCCCGCCGCGCCCGGCGACGGTCTGACACAAAGAAAGTTGCAGCAGTCGCTTACGACAAACCGGTGACGAGTGGGGAGGCTTAAGTGAATGGCATTCGAAATGTCCCCTTTCTTGGCTCCGCTTTCCTGGCTCCTGGATCGTGGCCTCGCTGGCGCTTCGGGCTAACGTGATGCGTTTGACGCATTCGTGACTTGCCGCACCTGAGCCGCTGATCGCGTTGCCGCTGGGAGCGGCATTCACCGCATCGGCAACCTGCTCCAGCATTTACCGGCATTCGGCCTGCATCCGTGACACATAATCCTGGCGCTCCATCGTCAACAGCCGTTCCATGGCTCATCATAAAAAAACGGCCTCCGGGCCGGTCATTCCCCCCCGATTAGACTATTTTTGACGCTCCCGCCAAAATTCGGGCACGCCCCGCAAATTTTCTCGTCGGTTTGCACCTTTCCTTTCGCCGTGGGTTCGATATACTGCTGTAGGCCACACTGGGCGTCTACGCATCAGTCCCGTGGGGATGTGGCCAATCCAATGTTCCGTGGGCGGCGGGCGGTCCGAGGGGATCGCTCGAGCGCTCGCCCAAAAAGTTCCCGACACGTCCGGAAGCGGCATAACCAGGGCCGGCGCAGATTCGTGACGGGCAAATCGATTGGGCTTGCGGGGTTCGGGATGCAGACAGTTCGCGCCCGGATCGACGCCACCGGTGAATCGACTTTCAACAATCCGCCTCTCGGTGCAGCGGCCCGGCGTAGCGGGCGGGAATGCCGAAACGGCTTACGTCTTACGGGTATCACATGCCCCCAGCCAGCTTGGAAGGGATTCTTTATATCGCCGATGAGCGCAAGGACGGCCAACTGCGCGATCCGGTTCATCCCCTGCGCCCCTTGGGCCAGGGCATCTTCGTCCCGCGCCAGCTCATCAAGGACATGCGCTTGCGCTCGGGATTGATGCTCAAGGGCGACGGCCAGGGCAAGACGATGCAGCGGATCCACAGCATCGAGGGACGCACTCCGGACGAATACGCCGGGGCAACGCATCTGTACGAGTCCACGGCGCTGGACCCGCATCCGATGCTCAAGCTCGAGAACAGCCCCACCGAGTTCACCACCCGCGTGGTCGATATCCTCGCCCCGGTGGGATTCGGCCAGCGCGGGCTGATCGTCGCCCCGCCCCGGACCGGCAAGACCATCCTGCTGCAGAACATCGCCAAGGGCGTTCACGCGAATTATCCCGAAGTCGAGTTGGTCCTGCTGCTGATCGACGAGCGCCCCGAGGAAGTCACGGACATGCGCCGCAATGTCCCGGGGACGGTCTTCGCCTCGAGCAATGACAACACCGTTGAAAAGCACCTGGACCTGGCCCAGCTCGTCATCGAGCGATGCAAACGAAAGGTCGAGTTCGGCGCGGATATCGTGGTGTTGCTCGATTCGCTCACCCGGCTGGGCCGAGCTTTCAACGTTGGCGGACCCAACGGCGGACGAACGATGTCCGGCGGGTTGGACAACCGCGCCCTGGAAATTCCCAAACGCCTGTTCGGCGCCGCCCGCAAAATTGAAGGCGGCGGATCGCTCACCATCATCGCCACCTGCCTGGTGGATACCGGCAGCCGCATGGACCAGGTGATTTTCGAGGAGTTCAAGGGCACCGGAAACCAGGAATTGACCCTCGACCGCAATCTCGCCAACCAGCGCATTTTTCCGGCGTTGAACATCGCCGAGAGCGGCACCCGCAAGGAAGAAAAGCTCCTGACCGAAAAGCAGCTCGCCGCGGCGAGGCAGATTCGCCGCCATCTGATGAACATGCCTCCGACGATGGCGATGAAGACGCTGCTGGAGGTGCTGGCCAAGAACAAGTCCAACGATGCGTTGTACGCGGCGATGAAAGTGTAGGACCATCGCGGGATTGATCAGGTTGCCGCCGCAGTCGACGTCCAATGGGCCTTGACGCTTCATTCCCCGGATTTGAAATCTGAAATCCGAGAGCGGTCGGCCAACCCATCATCGGGGAGGTTTTTTCAGGCGAGATTGGCCATGAAGTTCGGGCGCATCAAGCGACAACACGGGCGCGTGGGCGGGCTGGATGCGATCCTCAACCGGATCATCGCCGAATGCCCACATGTGACACGGATCGTCCCCGGACGCATCAAGGTCCGCCGCGGCCATACGCCGGCGAGCTTCAAGGTCCAGTACCCCACCGAAGCCGGCCTCAAATGCCTCTACACGGGCACCGGCGCCGTGCAGGAGGTCTTCCTGATCTGCGCCGATCCCGACGCGGCCCGGAAATGGATCGCCGAACAAGCACCGGCGCTGCGCTGATCCCTCTCGTTTCACCGAGCGCGCCGCGCGCCATTGGCCCGGTTCGCTCGGGAACAGACCCGCGACAAGCGGCGCGCGGTCCAGTATGATTCGATTCGTCGTCCCGCTGCGGCGACGGATCATGCCCGACCTCGAAGCCGCCTTCGATCCCACTTCATTCAAATCCCAGCTCGCCGAACTGGCCCGTAAGTACAAGCTGGTCGGGTGGGACAAAATCGCCCATTATCATCATGCGCGGCTGGTGATCGCCATGATTGAGGCCTTCGGCGACGATCGCCGCGCGGTTTTTCATATCGAAACTCGCAGCGGCAACCATTCGATCCCCCGCCCGGACCTGATCCTCATCCACCCCGAGGTCGGCGTCCTGGTCGTCGAACACAAGGGCATCTCCCTCACCGACGTGCAAGGCGTCAATGGCACTGATTTGCGCCTGTTGCGCGAGGGTCGATTGAAATTCGAAGACCCGTTTCACCAAGCCGAAAAGGTAGCTTTTCGCTTGCAGGGCCTGGTCCTCAAACGGGTCGAACGATCCCAGGTTCTGTTCCTTCACACCGCGGCGCTTCCGAGGATCGCTCAAGACGACTTCGAGCGGCAATTTCAGGTCCGCTGGCCCGCCGAGACTCTCTTCGCGGACGCGTTCATCAACCCGATGGAACTACGAACGCGAATTCTGGCGTTCGCCAGGGATCGGCAATGTCGGGCGGGAATCGGCTGCCGCCTATCCAAGCGCGCGTACGATGCGGTTTGTCTGATCCTCGACGGCAGAAGCTTCCTGCACTCCCCGCGCAAGCTCTATATTGAAGATGCCGAAGGGGGTCTGCTGGGGCCGCAAATCCAGGAGATGGAGCTGGGTCTGAAAGAGCCTACGACCCAGCAGCAACAGTACGGTGCCGCCGACCTGCGCGGCCAGCATCGGCTGTTTCGCAGCGTGGCGGACAGCGGCAAGTCGATCATGCTCGCGCTCAGCGCCGCCCAGACCCTCGGGCGGCATCGGGTCGAATCCGGGGATCTATTTGAAAACTCGGGTGCCGCGCCGCGCCGATGCCGTGTTCTGGTTGTCTGCTTCAATCGCACGCTGGTCTACTACCTCAAGCAGCGAATCGAGGATCGCTACAGCCGGCTCACCTGGGAGAAGCCGTCGACCGAAGCCTTGACCCTTCTGCACTTCGAGCGACTGATAAAGACTCTGGAAAACCGCGAGCCGCAGCTCGCCACCGGCATGAGCTACGATCAGAAACAGGCCCGCGCTGAAGCGCTATGCGGCGCTTTCGATTCGTTGGATGAGACAACCAAAGACGCCCTCGGTTTCGACGCGGTGTATGTCGATGAAGCCCAGGATCTGTTACCTGTGGAGATTTCGTTCCTGCTGAAGCTGGCGAAGAGAGATGAGCAGGGGCGGCAGACGTTCATCGTGTTTTACGACAATGCCCAGAACATTTACGGCGTGACCCAGCCGGTTTGGGAGCAAGTGGGATTGAAGATCGGCGGACGAACGGTCTTTCTCGATTAATGCCTTCGCAACACGGTTCAGACGCTTTCGCTGGCGTTCAATGTCCTGGTCGGCGCCTACGCCCCCGAGGGCGTTCGCGTGCAGGCTCGGAAATTCGCCGATGTGGGGAGTCTTCGCCAGCGCGGCCTGATCGAGGAAATCGACGGGCGTTTTCAGTTGCACTTCGTCCCCCCCAAGGGACCGCTGCCGCTGGTGCGCTGCTACCCCTCCCGCCGGGCCGAGGTTCAGGGAACCGCCGGCGAGATTCGACGCCTCGTCCAGGAGCAGCGCGTCTTGCCCAGCGATATTCTCGTTTTGTACCGAAGCCACCACGCTTATAGCGGCGATCTGGTCCCGGCGCTGGAAAAAGCGATGGGCGGTCCCAACCGCCTTCGCCAGGTCCGCAGCGACGATACCCAGAGCAAATCCCGTCCGCTGATCGAGGACGGCAAACTCACGATCAGCACCATCGCCAGTTCAAAGGGATATGACGCTCCGGTGGTCTTCCTCCTGGGCGCTGACGAGTTGGCAACCGATACCCGGGGCCGGGCCGCCTTTTACGTAGGGGCGACGCGGGCCAAGCTCCAGCTCACGATCAGCGGCGTCGTCCACGATCAGCCTACGCTTCTCGACGAGATCGCCCGCACCGCCGCCGCCCTGGGACCGGCCGACCGCGTTGTCTGGTATGCCCCGCCATCCCGTGCGAATTAGCGATCGGGGTGCAGGCTTCCAGCCTACCTGGGCGCTGCGGGCTGGAAGCCCGCACCCCAAATGTGCCGTGCAGCGAGCCATGCGGGGTCGGCGCACTCCAGACGCTGACGCGGGGAAAATGCAGCCATCCAGAACTGCGCGGCTCCCGTGGAGTGCAGGCTTCCAGCCTGCCTCGGCGATGCAGGCTGGAAGCCTGCACCACAAATAGTCATGCACATCAAGGGATTCCAGAGCCCCTTCACCGTCCGAAAGGGATTCGAGGTCCCCTTCATCGTCCAAAACCGATCGCCAACCGCAGCCCGTCGCGGGCGTCGAACTTCATCCAGCGCACCTGGGTCCGGTCATCGGCAAAACGCATCAGCGGCCGGATCTCCTGCTCGGTCTTGCGCATCTTCATTTCCAGGAAGCTCGCCACCAGGGTGCCCAGGGCATCTTCGCCGCGGGCCTGGCCGTTGGAGAAGTGGACGCGGAAGCGATCGTCGATCTCCATCCGTCCATGCACGCTGAACGTCACGGGCACGAGCAGAATGCTCGACTCGACGCGCAACGCGCCTTCCAGCGAGCCCGGATCATCCGAGCGCAGGTCGATGCTCACCGATTTCACGTTCGCCCCGACGTGCGCCGCCCCGCGGCGAAGTATCTGGAGCGCCGCCTGCGGCAAATCCTTCCCGGAAAGCGAGATTTCAAGAAACCCTTGTTCGGCGCCGGCGAGGATCAGGCCGGATTGATTCCGCGAATCGCGCACGATGCGCACGTCGGCCATGCGGGCGCTGGTCCAGAGGTTGACCTGAGCCTGCTCGAACCAGAGCGGGGTCGCCAGGTAGTCGAGCTGCGCCACCCGCGATCGCGTCAGTTCCACCGCGCCGACCTCGAGCTGGCGGGGCAGGTACTCGATGCGCACCTTGGCGCCCGAGACATCCACCCGCAGCGTGTCCAGCCACGAAAGCTCATCGCCGATCACGCTCACCGGGCGGGTCGTGGCCGAGGGTAGTTCCAGCCGCAGACGGTACGCCTGAAGGATCGAACTCTCCAGTTCCCCGACCGAGCCGGGCGCGGGGCCGGGCGATAAGGGAAAACCCGCCATGCCGCGCCGACCATCGAGGATCGGCGGGCCTACCGCCTTTTGCGTTGCCGGCGGCTTGGGTGCGGCGCAGGCGGCCAAGCCTATGAGCAGCATCCCCGGAATGATCATCCGCCAAAAACCCATCGTGCGGATCATAGGCGTTCGTTTTTCGCGGGCTGGGAGGGATCGTTGGCGACAATTCCGCTCGGCGAACCAATTTCCCGCCGGCCGAGGGTATGATCCGGGCGATATGACCGAGGCGTTCGGCGAATGCGCGAGCTGTCCCTGGCCGGCGGTGACGCCCCCGGTGACAGTGCCGCTGGGCATTGCGCCGGAGCATCCGTGCCCCTATCTGCCGGGTCGCTCGATGCAGGCCCGCGGGCTGTATGCGGTGAATCTCTCGAGCGAGCTATACGAGCGGTTCGTCGAGGCCGGTTTTCGGCGATCGGGCTACCTGGTCTACCAGCCGATCTGCCGCGGCTGCCGGGCGTGCGTTTCGATTCGGATCCCGGTCGATCGCTTCGCGCCGACCCGATCCCAGCGTCGCTGCGCTGGTCGCAACGCAGATCTTCGCGTGACCGTGGCCGAGCCGGCCGCGACGGATGAGAAGCACGCTTTGTATTCTCGCTATCTTCGTCGTCGCCACGCCGCAAGCGAGGCGGATTCGTTCGAGCAATTCGAGCAGTTCCTGTATCGCTCCCCGGTCCGCACGCTCGAGTTCACCTATCGGCTGGGCGAGCGCCTGCTGGCGGTGGGCATTTGCGATCTGACCGACCGTTCGCTCTCGAGCGTCTATTTTTACTTCGATCCCGAC
This sequence comes from Tepidisphaerales bacterium, assembly GCA_038329845.1. Lineage (GTDB taxonomy): Bacteria > Planctomycetota > Phycisphaerae > Tepidisphaerales > Tepidisphaeraceae > JBBQNJ01. The sequence goes on from JBBQNJ010000038.1 coordinate 6,733, forward strand.
GATCCTCGTCGCGGCCTGGGCACCTTCGGGGCGATGCACGAGATCGAATTCGCGCGGCAGTGGGGGCGGCGCTGGTATCACCTTGGCTATTGGATCGCCGGGTGCAAAACCATGGCGTACAAGTCGAATTTCGGACCCAACCAACGGTTGGCGACGACAGGGGTGTGGGTTGAGATGGATTGTGGTGGAGGCATCCTGCCTACTGCTGCGCCAGCCGTTTGAAGGCCGGTACTGGGGATAAATCGTGGTGGAGGCATCCTGCCTGCTGCTGCGCCAGCCGTTCAAAAGCCGGCACCCCGGATAAATTGTAATGCAGGTATCGTGCCTGCCGCTGCCCCTGCGTCAGCCGTTCAAAGGCCCGCACCGCGGTTAAATTGGGGTGCAGGCTTGCCTCCTGCCTCGGGACCCATTCCAGGCGGGGGTTCTGGATGTCATCATCCAGATTGTCCGGTTCGCCGGAGAAATTTTTCTTTTACGTTGACTCAAAGCCGGACAAAGATATCCTAATAGTACGGCTTCGTGAAAATCTTCACGAGCCGGGAGTGCCTGAACCTATGCAGCCTAATCGTCGTGAAATCTTGCAGCATCTGGGGTGGCTTGGCGCCGTCGGTGCCGGCGCCGATGTTTTGACTTCCACCGGCTCGGCCCTCGGTTCGACCCATGCTCCCGAACTCGGGCCGGTCGACGGCGTGCTGGTCGATCTGAGCGCCTGCATCGGATGCCGGCTGTGCGAGTTTGCCTGCCGAAAATCCAACGGCATCGAACCCGGACCGATCGAATCGTACGATGATCCGTCCGTCTTCGCCCACATGCGCCGTCCCGGCAGCGATGCGTTGACCGTGGTCAACGCCTTCCCCGGCCTGGCGCCCGCCGACCCGACCACTCGGCCCATGCCGGTTCATGCCAAGATCAACTGCATGCACTGCAACCAGCCGGCGTGCGTGTCGGCGTGCATCGTGGGGGCGCTGCGGAAAAAAGAGAACGGGGCTGTTACGTACGATGAGTGGAAGTGCATCGGCTGCCGCTACTGCATGGTCGCCTGTCCGTTCCAATTGCCGGCCTACAGCTATGAAGACGTGCTGACCCCGCGGGTTCGCAAATGCCAGTTCTGTTACGACGAGCGCACGAGCAAGGGCCAGACACCCGCGTGCGTCGAGGCCTGCCCGCGCCAGGCGATGACGTTCGGCAAGCGCTCGGAACTGCTCGAACTGGCCAAGGAACGGATCGCCGAGCACCCCGAGCGATATGTCGATCATCTCTATGGCGAACATGAGATCGGCGGCACGTCGTGGATGTATCTTTCGCCGGTCCCATTCGCGCAGGCGGGGTTCATTCCGCTGGGCAACGCCGCGCCGCCGGTGTTGACCGAGGCGATCCAGCATGGCGTGTTCAAGTACTGGATAGCGCCGGTGGGGTGGTACTCGTTCCTGTCGGCGATGTACTGGTGGACGGGCCGGCGGGAAAAAGCCCGCCAGGCCGACGAGCAGGCCAAGACGGCAAGTCGCCAGCGCGATCGGAGGATCGAGTCGTCCCAGCCGCGCCTGGCGGCGGTGGCCCATGCGGAATCCGAGGGGATGTGGGACGGCGGCGGGGTGGCGGTGCTGGAGGAGTTAGAGGACGAGGAGGGGACGGACGAAGGGACGCAGGGGCAGAGGGACGAAGGGGACGAGCGGCACGGAGGCACTGGGGCACGGAGGCACGAAGGGGAAGAGGACCAGCCGGAACATGGGCACGGACACGCCGAGGCGGCGCCGATTCCGAGGCCGTTTTTTACGCCCGGGGTGATGGCGCTGCTGGCGATCATGCTGATCGGGATCGGATTCTGGATGTACCGCATGACGGTGGGATTGGCCGCATCGACCAATCTCGACCAGCAGCATCCGTGGGGACTGTGGATCGCCATGGATGTCGGCAGCGGAATCGCGCTGGCCGGCGGCGGGTTCATCGCCGCGGCCATTTTCCATATTTTCCATCGCCATCGCTACCACATGCTCGCCCGCAGCGCGTTGTTGACGGCCTTGCTGGGCTACACCTTCTATGTCCCGGGCCTGCTGGCGGACCTCGGCCGCTGGTACAAGCTGCCCATTACCATGCTTCCTCCGATGTGGCAGGGCAACAGCGTGCTGTTCGAGGTGGGCATGTGCGTGATGATCTATCTCAACGTGCAGTACGCCGAGCTGACTCCGATTCTCTGCGAGCGAATCATGGGTACGGGCTGGACCCGTCGCCGGCCGCGCTTGAACCGGCTGATCTGCTCGATGCAGAGCTTCCTCAACAAGATCATGCCCGCGCTGCTCATTCTGGGCGTGACCCTCAGCACGTTCCATCAATCGTCGCTGGGCAACCTGATGAACATCGCGCCGTATAAGCTGCATCATCTGTGGTGGGGCGCGTTCTCTCCGGTGCATTTCCTGCTGTCGGCGGCGATGGTGGGGTTGCCCATGGTGATCTTTACGATCCTGTTCGCTTCGTGGAGTCTTCGCCGCGAGCCGGAGATGCAAACCCTGGCGCCGCTGGCCAAGCATTACGTCCCGGTCTTTATCGGGATCTACCTGGTGGCCAAGGTCGGGGACATGATCGCCCGCGGCACGTACAGCTACCTCGGCGACGGCTCGCGCGAGTCGGCGTTGTGGATCGCCGAGATGCTCCTGGGCGTGGTGGTGCCGCTGGTGCTGTTCCTGATCCCGGCGGTGCGGCGATCGCCGCGCTGGCTGGGGACGGCGTGCCTGATGGTGATCTTCGGCGTGGTGTTGAATCGGCTGAACGTGTTCATCTTCGCGTATCACCCGCCGTACGCCGAAAAAACGTACTTTCCGTCGATTACCGAGTTCGCGGTGTCGGCGGGCCTGGTGGCGGCGATGATGCTGGTCTATCGGCTGGCCGTGACCTATCTGCCTATCCTCGAACCTCGCCCGATGAGGAAGCCGGCATGAGTCAGGCCGAATCGTGCGGGCGCTGGCTCGGGTGGACGACGATTCTGGCCACGCTGTTGCTGGCCGGCGGGGCCGTGCTGTTGGCCGCCGGCGACGGAAAAAACGATGCGCCGCCCGCGGAGTCCGCGCCCGCGGAGTCCCCGCCCGCTTTGATCGCGGCCACGACCGGCAGCGCTTCGACTCGATCCGCCGCCACGGTGCCCGCCAGCGCTCCGACCCGGCTCACCACCACCCCGACGAGGGATCTCGGACCCGACGTGGTGATTCTCAAGGAACTGGTCGATCTGTACGAGCCGGTCCCGTTCGATCATCGCGGCCACGCCCGCATGGCCGAAATGCTCGATGGTTGCGTCACCTGCCACCATCGCAGCCCCGACCCGGCCACCCGGTCGGCGATCGAAAGCGCCGCGACCAACGGCCATGCCAATCACACCCAGGCCGAATCCGACGAAATCCCGGCGTGCAAGTCATGCCATCCCGTCGATGCCGCCGAAGCCAATATCCGCATGCCGAACCTCAAAGGTGCCTATCACCGCCAATGCCTCAATTGCCACCGCGACTGGGCTCAGGCCAATGCCTGCTCGGTCTGCCATCGCCCCCTGCACGGCGGGCAGGTCAGCCCCACGCAGCCGACGGTGGACGACATCATGGGGCGGATGCACCCGCCGATTAAAGCCCGGGACGAGATCGCCTATCGCGCTCGATTTACCCCGGCGATGGGATCGAACGTGCTGTTTCGACACCGCGAGCATATCGAGCAATACGGGCTGAAATGTGTGGTCTGCCATCGTCGCGACAACTGCTCGGATTGCCACGCACGCGGCGCCACCACGATCGCCAAGAAGCCGCTGAAACCCGGCCGCACCTGGCAAGACACGCACGGGCCGTGCGCCACCTGCCACGAGAAGGATCGCTGCGCCCATTGCCATTACGACGATGACTCGCCGCCGCCGCCGGTCTTTTCCCATGCTTCGACGGGACAGAAGTTGGATGAAGAGCATGAGGCGTTGGGCTGCGACAGTTGCCACGATGATCTTCGTAGTCCCGGCGCCCGGATCACCTGCGGGGATTCGTCCTGCCATCGAGATCAAAAGGCCATGACCTATCCCGACCGATTGCCGGGCGAGAAAGTCAGTCGGCCCGGCCCACCCGTTAAATCCCCGCCGCCGCTGCGCCCGATCAAGCGACGGGTGACGACGGTGCCGGCAACCTCAACCGGAGGCGCGCGATGAACCGGAGTTCCTCCTGGCGCTGGATGGGGCTGGCGTTGGCATCGGCGGCGCTGGCGATGTGGGTTCCCCTCGCCTCGGCGCAGGCCCGTCCGGGCGCGACTCGGCCGGCGACGACTCGTCACGGTCCGAAAATGGCCAAGGGTGCCGGCCAGGCCGGTTGCGTTCGCGAGGAATGCCATGCCAAGGTCAAGGATTTCCCGGTGCTGCACGGCCCGACCGCCGTTCATGCCTGCGACGCCTGTCACGTCCTGATCGATGCCGACGCCCATCAATTTAAGCTGGCGCGGGAGAAGGCGGCGCTTTGCACCTACTGCCACGACTTCGACCCCAAGCAATATCCGGTCGTTCACAAGCCGGTAGCGCTGGGCGAATGCCTGGGATGCCACGATCCTCACGGCGGGCAAACCCACGCGCTGGTGCGAGAAAAGACCATTCCCCAGTTGTGCGGGCGCTGCCATGAAAGCGTGACCAGCGGCCTGGCGGTTGAGCATACGCCGGTGAAGCAGGGAGATTGCGTCTCGTGTCATGCCCCGCACGGATCGCGGTTTCCCAAGCTCTTGGACGCGACCGGCCCGGATTTGTGCATGGCATGCCACACCGACATGTCCAAGCAGTTGAGCCGCGCCACCTTCGTCCATGGCGCGATCCAGGACGGCGGTTGCCAGCAGTGCCACGATCCCCACGGATCGGCCAATGCCAACAGTTTGACCTATCCCGTCCAGGAAATGTGCGTCGCCTGCCACGAATCGGTGCAGAAGCAGATTCAGCAGGCGACGGTCAAGCACTCGGTGGCGACCGAAGGCGATGGCTGCGTCACTTGCCATACCCCTCATGGCGGGGATGTGGCCAAGCTGATGAAGGACACGCCGCTGAAGGTCTGCTCATCGTGTCATGTCAACCCTCCGGCTGGGAGTAAAATCCCGGCGGTGCCCGAGGTGGCCGATGCCTCGATGCACAAGCATACCCCGGTGCGCGATGGACAGTGCGGCGGATGTCATGCCGCCCACGGCGGGCAGCGCGATGCGCTGTTGACCGCGTCGTATACGCATCAGCCGTATCGCACCTTCGAGGCCGAGCGTTATGAACTGTGTTTCCAATGTCACGACGTCAAGCTGGCGACCGCGGCGAACGGAACGGGCCTGACCGAGTTTCGCAACGGCACCCGCAATCTTCACCAGGTCCATGTCAACGGCGCTCGCGGCGAGAGTTGCAGCATGTGCCACGGCACCCATGCCGCGGCGAACGAGAAAGATGTGCGCGACACCGCCACGTTCGGCGCCTGGAACATGCCCATCCGCTACGTCCGCACCGGCACGGGCGGGGCCTGCACGCCGGGTTGCCACGTGGAACTGGCGTATGACCGGGAACATCCCGCGGCGACGACCGGGCCGGCGACGACCCGCGCGGCCGTCGTGGTCCGCGCCCAGGCCCCGCCGCCGCCGAGACTGGCGCTCAAGGCCAACGACGTTGATGGCAAAGGGGTTCAATTGCCCGATCCCGAGCGACCGACGGTGATCCTGCTCGCCCGCAACGGCGATCCGCAAAATGTCCGGGTGCTGCGCGAATTCTCGGCCGCCATGGATCAGAACACCGCGGCGACCGTGGTTGTGGTGATGAGCGGACCGGCCGGCGATGCCGCCGCCGCGCCGACGCTGCCGGTGTCGTGGCTGTCGCTGGACGACCCGGCGGGAAGCGTCTCGCGCGATCTGCGCGTCTTCGCCTGGCCGACCCTGGTGATCGCGCAGCCGGATGGGCGGGTCTTGACGACCCTCAGCGCCACCTCTGAGGCGATGCCGCTGCGCCTGCGCGGATACCTGGGCGCTGCCACGACGCGCCCCTCGACTCCGGCGACCTCTCCACGCCTGGCGCTGCGCGATCCCATGACCTCGATGCTGGGGCGGGCCGATGCGCTGCTCGATGAGTCGAAAATCGCCGAGGTCGATCAGTTGCTCAAGCACGCCATGGGTCTTCGTCCGTCTGCGGCCGATCGAGCGCAGATCGAGGCGCGAATGGCGCGGGCGGCGGTGATGGCGGGCCGAGGATACGAGGCGCTGGACCTGCTCGGTCGCCTGCAACCCGGCGCGCTTCCGCCGGCGACGATCCAGACCCTGCGGGCCGAAGCGTTGATCGGGCAGAGCCGCTGGCCCGACGCCCGCGCCGCCCTCGAACGAGCCTTGGGAGATGATCCGAATCTCCCCCGCGCCCATTTCCTCATGGGCCGAGTCCACGAACAGGCCGGTCAATGGGAGCAAGCCGCCCGCGAATACCGCTTGGCCGGCGAAAAGCGTACACGGTGAAAAAGCCGGCACGGTGAAAAAGCCGGCACGGTGAGCGTCTGCGGGCCGCTGAGGGATCACGACGGGGCCGGGGGCGGGAAGCAGGGGCGAATTCCTGTACGTCGATGGCCATGTGCGGTGGCTCAATGGTCCCATCGCTCGTGCCGCAATCGCGGCATTGCAAGCCGGGAAAAAGCTGCGGCCATGACCACGGACAAGTCAGTCTGGAGCGATCGACTCGACGGAGATTTTCCGGATGCACTCCCTTGCGATCGGATCGCAGTTCGCGCGGCCAAGGTTGCCAGCCCCAGGTAGGCGGGCTGCGGAAAATCTACTAAAGTGATTCGCGGTTCGGTGACTTTTTTTCTTCGACAGGAGATTTTCATGCGTATTGCGATTCCCACGCTCGACGGGCGTTTCAACGGACATTTTGGACGCTCGGCGGCATTTTTGATTTGCACGGTCGGGGAAGATCCACCCCGCGTGATTGACACCCAAACCGTCGCGGTGCCCGAAGGGGCTGGCTGCGGCGGGATTCCGGCGCTGTTGGCCGAGCATGACGTTGGCCTGGTGTTGGCCGGAGGGATCGGTGCCGGGGTGGTGGCCGGGCTGCGACAGCGCAGCATCGAGGTTCTCGCCGGATTTCCGCCGGTCGAATCGCCGCAGGCCTTGCTCGAGCAATGGATGGCGTCGGAAGTTTCCCCCAGCGGCGCCGTCTGTGAGGATCACCACCACGGCACGGGCCACGCGGGCCACGATCACGGCGGCGGTTGCCGCCATGGACATGATCATTGAGGTAGGCCGAATGCGAATCGCCATTCCAATGCGCGATGATGCCGTCTGCGGGCATCTGGGTCGATGTCAGGCCTTCTGGCTGTGCGAAGCGGATCGCGGGTAACGTCATCCGCGTCAGATCCGTTCGATCGCTCGACCGGTGCCGCGCCCGGACAGCGGTTGTGAATCGATTCCCCGGTTCCTGCACCGGCTGGGGGTCGATGTGTTGCTGCTGAGCGCTGCCGGCCCGATGGCCCAACGCCATTGCCAGGAGTTGGGGATTCGCCTGATCCCGGGACGACAAGGGCGCGATCCCGAGCAGGTGGCGATGGATTTCCTCGCCGCATCGCCCGACGCTGAACTGATCGGGGAAAATTCTTGCACGGCGTCCGAACACGCGCACCGGCATTGTCATGATCAATGAGGCTCGGCAAACCATCCTCGCGGAGGTTCGATCGCTCGAACACACCGGATGCTTCGCGTGCGGCGAAATCCAGGTCGATGGGGAAATGCCGGACGATCCCGGAGCGGGATTGGGTCTACGCTGCCGGGCGTTGGCGGATGGGAAAGTCGGCGGATGGTTCGAGCCTCGCGGGTGGATGCGCGGCTATCGCGACTGTCTCCAGGGCGGGATCGTCGCGGCACTGCTCGACAGCGCCATGACCCAGTGCCTGTTCGCCCGGAATATTCCCGCCGTGACGGGACGGCTGGAGATCCGATTTCTCGCCCCAACTCCCATCGCCGGTCGGCTGTGGGTCAGCGCCGCGCTGGTGTCGGTGCGCCATGGGCTGTACGAACTGCGGGCGACGCTGGAAGACCAAGGCCGTCGCCTCGCCCGGGCCAGCGGGCAGTTCGTCGTCCGACCGAATTGCACCCCGCCTGAACCCTGACCAAATCGCCCTGAGCGCCACCCGCGACCGCCGCCAAACCTTCAACCCATCCCGCCGCTGTCTGGGCACGCCCAAAAAAAGGGGACGCGCTTCTTTTTGCACACGATAATATAGTTGCACTATTATTATTGAGTAATAATTGAGTATATTGTCGAAAAATGGTCTCATATGCTGGAAAAGAAGCGCGTCCCCTTTTTACACTTGCCGCAGATTTTCTACGCTCCTCGATATTCGGGCATGCCCTGCGGGATTTTTCTGATCCTCGACACTTGCAAGTGCTGCGGCGGTCTCTATACTGTCGCCCCTTCGTCACGTCGGGATCAATCCCGGGCGGACTTGGTGGGCGCACCACGGCCTGTAACAGTGGGAGCTTCGGTGGGCGGCTTTTGTCCCACCTTCAGGAGCGATGCTGAGCCATGCCTCAGACAATCCAACGATCCAAACGCTATCGCAAGGCCGCTGAGAAGGCGGTCGTCGATCCGGTCTCCATCGACCAGGCGATCGACGCGGTCAAGCAGTTTCCTGCCACCAAGTTCGATCAAACGGTTGAAGTGATCTTCTCGCTGGGAATCGACCCCAAGCAGGCCGACCAGATGATCCGCGGATCGCTGTCCTTGCCGCACGGCGTGGGCAAGACCAAGCGGGTCATCGCGTTCTGCCCTGAACACTTGGTCACCTCGGCCCTGAACGCCGGGGCGATCAAGGCCGGCGGGCAGGAACTGGTCGCCGAAGTGGAACGAACTAACTTCACCGACTTCGACGTGGCGATTTCCAGCCCCGACATGATGCGGTTCGTCGGGCGGCTGGGAAAAGTCCTCGGGCCTAAGGGCCTGATGCCCTCGCCCAAGGCTGGAACCGTCACCGCCGACGTCGGCGCGGCGGTGCGGGAATACGTCGCCGGAAAAATCGAGTTCCGCAACGACGCCGGCGGAAACGTGCATACCGTGGTTGGGAAGATCAGCTTCGAGAAGTCCAAGCTTGTCGAGAACATCAACGCCATGGTAGCGCAGGTCCGCAAGATGAAGCCGCAGACCAGCAAGGGCCACTATCTTAAGAAAGCGGTCCTCAAGGGGACGATGACTCCGGCGATTCCGTTGAATCTCAGTTGACTTTGAACGCGACTGCCCTGTTTTCACAAGGGCGCGAAGCGAACTGGAAACCGATCGCGTTTTTATCGAGGAACACATGAGCAAGAAAGTTAAGAGCCTGATCGAGCGCGACTTGGCGGGTAAGCTCAAGGGTCTGGACGGGCTGGCCGTGATCAACCCGCGCGGGATCGACGCGAATAAGAACAACTCGATCCGCCGGAAACTGCACGCCCAGGGGCTTCGGATGACCGTCGTCCGCAACACCCTGGCCAAGCGGGCTGGCGAAGGTGAGACGAAAATCAAGGGGTTCGAGCAGTTGCTTGAAGGCCCCAGCGCCGTGGTCTACGGCAAGGCGGGCATCTCGACAATCGCCCGGCTGCTGCTGGAAGAGCGCAAGCTCGACGAGAAGATCGAACTGCGCGGGATCGTCTTCGACGGGGACATTTTCCTCGGCCTCGACGGCGTGACCGATGTCTCGAAGCTGCCGACACGCGAAGAGGCGGTCAGCCAGATTCTCGCGGCGATGCTCGGACCGGGCGCCAGCTTGGCCGCGGCACTCGGCGGTCCGGGATCGACCCTCGGCTCGCTGATCAAGGCGATCGAAGAAAAAGCGGAAAAAGCCGGCGGTGCCGAAGCGCCCGCGACCGAAGCCGCGGCGCAAGCCGAAGCGCCCCCGCAAGGTGAGGCATCCGCGCCCGCCCCGGCGGCGGGCTGAGCATCAGAATACACAGTCCGGCGGCCCCGACTGCTCCCGATTCACGGGATTAAACGCGTCTCAATGTGAGACGGGCTCTTGGGGCGGGACAAATCTCGACACGGCGGGGACCCGTCACGTCCCGGAGTGATTTGCAATGGCCGAAGCGAACATCGAACAACTGGGCGATCAACTGGCCGGCTTGACCCTCAAGCAGGCCGTCGATCTAAAGAATTACCTCAAGGAAAAACACGGCATCGAGCCGGCCGCCGGCGGTGCGGTCATGATGGCCGGCCCGGCCGCCGCCGCCGCGGCACCCGTCGAAGAGAAGACCACCTTCGACGTGGTCCTCAAGGCCGGTGGCGAAAAGAAGATCCAGGTCATCAAGGTCGTTCGCGCGGCCACGGGCCTGGGCTTGAAGGAAGCCAAGGACCTGGTCGAGGCGGCCCCCAAGGCCGTCAAGGAAGCCCTGCCCAAGGAAGAGGCCGAGAAGCTGAAGAAGGAACTCGAAGATCAGGGCGCCACCGTCGAGCTGAAGTAACTCGAGCCGTTCATCCCCGTCATTCCGCCGGAACCGATCGCCTACCCGCGATCCGGTTCCGGCTTTTTTTTCGCGAGATGCGATTGGCGCGGGATGATCAGGGGTTTTCGAGGAGAAGGGGGGCATTGCTCACCACTGATACCGATTCTACGTGAAACGCGCACCGACATCGCGAGCAGGCACGCGGCGACAGGCGGCGAGGGCGCGCGAGAATCAGGTGGAATCCGTATGAGCTTCAGCCGTTTCGCGTCAGCCGCTTTTCCGCCGGTGAGGACACCGGCGGCACTCTAGCCTTCGTCTCTCCGTCTCTCTGTACCTCCGTGCCTCCGTGCCTCCGTGCCTCCGTGCCTACATGCCTTTCTCCCCTATTTCTCCCACGGCACATCCTCAACGCCAGCGATGTGATTGGCCAGTCTCGCATAGACGAACAGCCAGTCGGCCAGCCGGTTCAGATACGTCAGGATCAACCCCTCGACCGGGCGGTCCAGCGCGAACGCCGCGACTCGTCGCTCGATGCGGCGGCAGACGGTGCGGGCCACATGCAGCCGCGCCGCCAGTTCGCTGCCTCCGGGGAGAATGAACTGCCGCAACGCCGGCAACTCGCTCTCGGCGGCATCGATCTGCATCTCCAGCCGCCCGATCATCGAATCATCCAGCGGCGGCAACCCGCCGGTCAACGACTCATCCGGCGTCGCTAGGTGCGCCCCCAGGACGAACAGATCATTCTGCACCGCGCGAATTCCCGCGGCGATGACCAACCCGGCTCTCGGCGGCGAACCCCGCGACGCTTCCACCTGCGCAAGCCCGATCGTCGCGTTCAGCTCATCCACTCCCCCGGTGCAATCGATCCGGGGATCGCTTTTTCGCACCCGCTCGCCCCCGATCAGCCCGGTGCTGCCATCATCCCCGGTCCGCGTGTAAATCTTCATCCCGCCATGATTCACCAGCCCCGTTCCGCAATCAACCCCGATCCTCCGCGCGGCCAACGGCGGCAGGCACCGGCGGCCCGCGCCCTCGACTGCGTTGGCGATGCGGCCGGCCCGGCGACATCGGCACCCCTTCTCCCGCCTCCGGCACGGGGTCTATCAACGTATCTCAGATTTAAAATAGTCGTGGGGTGAAATTTTCCTTGACAAGGCCGAGGGGCGTGGTAACATAGAACGTGTCAACTTGAATCGCTTCAATTCGTGGCGATTTCTTCTAAGGATGGGTTGGGATGCTCGCAAGTCCGGCCATAACGCTTGATCTGATCGCCGAACGCGCTGGCGTTTCGCGGGCGACGGTCTCCAACGTGCTTCATCGCAACGTGCTGGGCAACCGCGCCGATGCCCGCAAGAACATCGAGCGCATTCGCGAAATCGCCGAGACGCTGGGATATCGCCCGAACGTGGCGGCCCGGGCCATGCAGACTCGCCGCTTTGGGGCGATCGGTTTGCTGGCGGGTTCGGTCGGGGAGCGATCGGTCTATCACCCTTTTCTTCCCGGCGTGCTGCGGGCTTGCCACCATCACGACCTGCACATCAGTCTGGGTGAACTTTTCGATCAGCAACTCGGGGACGAGCGCTGCGTTCCCAAAATTTTGCGGGAATGGTCGGTGGACGGGCTGCTGATCGGGTATACGCACGAGTTCCCGCAAAACCTGTTGGACATCGTAGAACGGCATCGCATCCCCGCCATCTGGCTGAATGTCAGGAACGAATCGGATTGCATCCGCCCCGACGATGTGGGGGCGACGAGGATGGCCACGCGGCACTTGATCGGCTTGGGGCATCGCCGCATTTCCTATGTGATGACTTACAAGACCCGGCACTACAGCGCCGCCGATCGTTACGCCGGCTATTGCCAGGCCATGCGGGACGCGGGACTGGAGCCGCAGACGATGTATCCATCCCTGCCCGTGTCGCGCAGTGCTCCGCAATTGCTGGAAGATGCGATGGGTTTGTTGCGACGGTCGGATCGGCCGACGGCGTTTGTGACGTACCTGTCCGAGCAGGCCGAGGTCATCTGCCACGCCGCGGCTCGTGTGAGCTTGGCCGTGCCCCGCGACCTGTCGCTGGTGGCCTGTGACGGCGAAGCGCGCGAACGGACCGGGCAGCGGCTGACGACCGTCCTCATCCCGACGGACCAACTCGGAGAGCGGGCGGTGGACATGCTGGTTGGGAAGATTGCCGATCCGGACCAACGGGTAGAGCCTGTGGTCCTTCCCGTTAAACTAGCGTCACCTGACGCAAGTGCAGCGGCACCGCCTGGAGCCTAAAGAATCAACGATGCGCCTGCCGCGTGTGCGGCGGGCGTGAGTAGTCAACGTAAGGAACGACGAATCAGTCGTCCGTTTCAGAAGGAGACGAGTCATGCAACGCAACGCAGACAGAGGCATCATCATGAAGGGTTTCTTGAGCACCATTGCGGCTTTCGCGATCGCCCTGGGCGTGGGAACGGCGGAGGCGGCGGTGATAGCGGTGGGCGATCTGGCTGGAGACGGATCGAACATCAGCACGACCGGAACGCTAAAGTGGGCTTATTACTTCACCAACCAAACGACCGCCCCATTGACGGTGGACCGCACCGCCAATGGCATCGCGTTCAAGGCCTTCAAACAGTCGGAGGCCGGCACGAACTCCGATCTGACGGTTCTCATCAGCTCGGGCGCTCCGTGGACTACGGTGGGGTTCGAGAACATGTCCAACGGCGCAGCGGCCACGCCCGCGTTCACGGGTGATATGGTGCAGATCATGCAGGAGTACTGGCAGACGCCGGGCTCCGGGTCACAGCAGGCAGCCTATCCGGGACGGATCACACTCAAGAACCTGGTCGTGGGTGGCGAGTACCAGTTGCAACTGCTTCACGCGAGCAACTCTGCCACAACAACCAGAACATCCTTTGTCAAGGTCCAGGGCACGGACTCGGCTACCATCAGCCTGTCGAAACTTTTACCGGCACAGCTGACCACCGTTACGTTCACCGCCTCGGCTACCACGCTCGACGTGGACTTTAGAGCGACATCGGGCCGGGGATACTTGAACGCCGCAGTACTGACAGCGGTGCCGGAGCCGGCATCGTTGGGCCTGATCGGTCTGGGCGGCGTGGCGTTGCTACGGCGACGCCGGGCTTGAGCGGATGTAGCCAGAGCGCAACCTAGTCCCGCCGGCCCGCGGAGCGAAGCCGGCGGGACTTGTCAGGAGATTTTCGATGAAACCAACCGACACTCATTTGCCCACCCCTCGGGCGTTTACGCTGGTGGAGTTGCTTGTGGTGATGGGTATTATCGCGATCTTGGTGGCGATTCTCCTGCCCGCGTTGCAGAAAGCGCGGGCTGCGGCGCAGACGGTGCAGTGCGCTTCGAATATCCGACAACTGGGGCTGGCATTCAACAGCTATGCCAACGAAAACCGCGGGGTCATCGCTCCGGCGGCGCTGATCGTTCGCAACGACACGTGGTTCTGTATCTCCTGGGATGACCTGCTGGCCGCGTACCTGGGCGTCAAATGGCGGACCCAGAACGACTTCATCGGCCCGTGGCCAGGCGACCAGAACAATCCGTTTACGGTTGTCTCCGATGCACTACGGTGCCCCACCGACGATTACCAGTGGAGCTATCTCGGCGCGGTGACCAATCCCCGCCCGTATCTGCTCAACAACAGGGACGTCAAGCGGAGCTACTCGATGGTCCGCAACGAGGACACCAGCACCTACCCGCGCGAGCTTGGCTTGGGGGTGACGTTGGAGTTCTTCGCCCGGGATCTGTCCCAGCGGACGATGTCCAACTGGACCATGAACCGTAATCTGTTGAAGATCGGTTCCGTTCGCGATAGTACACAGCAGTTGCTCCTGGTGGAGAACTTCAACGAGAACATCGCAGGCGGCCTGGGCAGGGCGCCGAACCAGACGCATGCCGTGCAGTGGCCCGGTGAGTGCATTCCAAACTTCCTGAACTCGCCACATGGTCGCAACCGGAGCAACTTCCTGTTCCTGGACGGCCACGTGGTGACGCTGGAGTGGTCGGAGACCATGCCGGCGTCGTACTACCAGCAGGCGTACAATGCAGCGAGGCTGAAGACTGCCGCCGTCCGGCCGGCGCAGGGGCTCTGGGACAGAAGGCCGTGACCGATCCTGGCGACCGCCGCGATCACAGGGTCGGCTGACCGAAGGAGTTCATGATGACACGTGTCGTTCGTCTATCGATATCTTTCAAGGGGTTTACGCTGGTTGAGTTGCTTGTGGTGATAGGCATAATCGCGATCTTGGTGGCGATTATCCTGCCTGCGCTACAGAAGGCCAGAGCAGCGGCCAATGATGTGGCCTGCCAGTCCAACCTTCGCCAGATCGGCATGGTGGGGACGATGTACGCCAATGACTGGAAGGGCGTGTTGATTCATAACGGCGTCGTTGCCAGCCAGCGCGACGCCAACGGCAACCCCAACGGTGGGCAGCGCGGGTATCACTACCTCAGTTACACCAACTGGGACGACAAACTGCGTGAGATGCTCAAGATTGTGCCGGCCTCCTATGGCACGGTGCTCAACTGCCCCGTGGCTTACAACCAACTGGTGTTTTACAAGAATGCCACCACGCCGGCGGTGGAAGGTTCAAACCTGAACTACGCCTTGAATGTTTTTGTCGGCGGCGAGCGTAACTGGCAGGCGGGCAACACAACCCACCCCGAAGTGCCCAAGCTGCGAGACCTGGGGTCACAGACGTGCTGGATCGCCGATGAAACCGGGCGACTCAAGCTGACCGGGGGATTTCAGTTCGGTGCGGCGTTCGATCCCAGCAGCAACAGCAGCACGGAGAATCCGGACAGCGTGCAGCCGATGCCGATGCTTTCGGGTTATCCCTGGCCGCTGAAATACTCGCAGTTTTACAAGGGACATCGCCGCCATGCGGCGAATTTCTTGATCGGGGATGGTCACGTGGAATCCTTGACCGCAGCCGAGGTTCTGGCGCGCAGGACCGACAATCGGTGGACCAACAAGCAATAGGCTCTGGGGGACATCGAATCGTCTGGGCGTGACGCTGGCGCAACCCTGTGCGGAGCATTTGCAATGAAGAGAACGCGACGCAGCCGTGGTCTACTCTTGGCACTGATATGCATGTTGGCGGCCCGCGCCCGCGCGGCCGAACCGCGGCAGGTGGGCGACTGGCTGGTGCATGGGGATGGACAGGTCTCCGTCCACGACAGGTCTATCACCATCAAAGCAGGTGATGCGACTCCATTCGCCCTAACCGCTGCAGTTCGGAAATTGGACGAACCGCAACAGGCGTTGGCATTGACCGCCACCGCGCGGCACCTCGGGGGTCGGCATCGCCAGATGTTCCTTGTCGCCGGTTCGAGCGATCAGCCGGGCGATATGGTGCTGGTCGGACCGTGGGCGGGAATCGGGCGAAACGCGATTCTGCAAATCGCGCAGATGAAGCACCCGCCGCTGGATCAGTGGACGCCGGCGATGGATTCACCGCTGCCGGCCGTCGACGATGACTTCAACATCACATTGCAGTTGGATCTGTCGCAAGGTCAGATCAGCGCCGTGACCGAAGGCGGCAAGAATATCTCCCGGCCGCTGAAACTGCCTTTCAAGAAGATCGACTTGGTGGGCTATGCGGTGCGGGGACAAACCGACGCGGTATTCGGACCGTTGCACGTGGCAATCGGAGCGCCGGCGGCCGCCGCAGCCATCGAGGCGGCGGGCAAGCCGTCCGGTAGGGCCTCGGCGGCGAAAGGCATGGTGCGTGAACAGGCGATGGACAAGGTCCAGGATGTTGCGCAAGCGGGGTGGGTGGATAACGTCTACAAGCGTCCGCCGACAACGCTGATGCTGGAGAAGCTGGGCGACGGGCAAGTGCTGAGCGTGGATGTGCCGAGCCGAACGGACTTATTTCTGGAACCGCCGATTGCCATGCGTGCGGGGAAGGTGTACCGCATTGACGTCGAGGGGCGGTGTGTGGGACAAATCGAGCAGATCATCGCGAAGCTGGACAACCGCAAGTTTTCGCCCATCCCCTGGCCGGTGCGGCAGGAATGGACGACCTATTCCGCCCAGGCCAAGTCGAGCGGCGGCAAGTATCGCTTCGGAGTGAGCCTGATGGGCGTGGGCACGTTCCAGATTCGCAGCTATCGCGTCACCGAGATGGATGCGTTCGATCTGCCGCCGGCCCCCGTCGCCGACCGCGGGGAACTGCTGCCTAATGGTGACTTCACCCTCGGCCGGCTCGACTGGAACTTCCGACTGCCGCTGACTGAAAACGGCGTGGTCTCACCGCTGGTCGACCCGGGGCAGTACTTCAGACTCGATCCGAAGACCGGCCACACGGCGCTGCATCTGAAAGCGGGCGAGCGATCCCTGCTGGCCTCCGGCACGCCGCTGATCTTTCACTTCGGCAAGACCTACACGCTGACCGTGCATGGCTACGCGGCCGATGGCGACGCTGATCTATTCCTCGTTCGCCCGGGCATGTCGGCGGGGGACAGCGAACGGATCGTGCTTCAGTTCAAAGACGGCGTGGCGGCAGTTGAGTTTCCCATGGGCCTGCCGACCGAAGGCATGATCGACGCCCCACAGCAGCAGTTCGCCATGCGTCTGCGTCACATGGGCAACGCCGAGGCGCAGATTGACAGTATCAGCATCCGCGAAGGCAAGCCTGACGAGACCGCCAAGCCCGCGCGCGCGGGGGTTCGCATCGACGTCGGCAAGACGGGACCGGCGTGGGTGGAGGCGGGCCAGCCCGTCAAGGTCGACCTGACGACCGCGGACCTTCCCGCCGATGCGCTGCAACTGACTGTCAGCGATGAGCGGGGCGAGGTCATTCATCGCCTGCCGATCACGCTGGCTCGCACAGCTGAGCAGCGCATCGGCGGCCAGACGGAGATCCACGATCTAGGGCCGGGGTGGTATCGCTTCGGCGTGGCGTGGCCGGGGCATGAGTTGACGGTCATCAGCGATGACCTGGCGGTGGTGCTGCCGGGCGACGCCAAAGCACCGAGGAACGGCTTTCTTGGAACCCATCTGGGCCGCCTGAGTGAGCCGTCGAACCTGGCGCTGTTGGGCGAACTGGGCATCCGACATGTACGTATCTGGGATCTTTCGTGGAATCGCCTGCAGTCGGCACCGGATGCCCCGATCGCCGTGCCGGACGATGTACTGAACGCGTACCACGCGGCAGGCATCGAGCCGATGGCAGTGCTCGGCTCCACACCCGAGTGGGCGTCTTCCATTCCCGGCAAGTCTGCCAGTGGGGGGGAATATGCGAAGTATCCCCCAAAAGACATGGCCGATTGGGACAACTACGTGCGACAAGTTGTCAAGGCATGCGGTGATCGCGTGCGGTACTACGAAATCTGGAACGAACCAAACGGCCACTTTCTGAAAGTCGCCCCGGGATTAAAAAAACTTGAGGAGGTCTACGCGGAACTGGTGCGTCGCGCCTATCCCATCATCAAGCAGGAGAATCCTAACGCGGTGGTGGTGATTGGCTCGTGTGCCGGGCATCCATCGTTCGTGATCAATGCGATGACCAAGTACGATATAACGCAGCAGTGTGATGCGATGTCGTATCACGCCTATGGCGGAGCGCCCAGCGCCGGTCAGGGCATCTCCGCCTTCAGCTATACACAGGATTATCTGCACGCGAAGCTGAAGGAATTGAATCGGCCCGACCTGCCCATCTATGACAGCGAGAGCGGGCTGAAGCACATTGAGGACGGCCCCCACGGCGCGTACGAAGCGATGATCCTGGCCAAGGGCCTGGTGGCACGGCAGGCGGCCGGATTCGATCGATATTACATGTACAACAGCGAGCCGCGTGAGTTCCCCGGCCACTACAACTTTAACATGCTGCTCGGCTATAACGCGCGACCGTTGGTCACGGTTCCGATGATCGCCACCTGGGATCGTCTGCTGGGGGATGCGACATTCGTGACCAATCTGGGTGACGATGCCAAAGGCCGGCACGTCTACCAGTTTAAGCGCAGGGATGGCCGCGTTATCATCGCGGGCTGGGTGAGTCAGGGCGATGCCGAGGTCGCATTCCCCCAGTCACTCATCGCCCACGCCGCTTGCGTGGATGCTTTGGGACGCCCAATCGACGGGGCCAGGGAGAAGGAACTGCTGCTGACGGGCGATCTCCGCTACTTCGCCCCGTCCGATTTGCTTGGGCAGCTTGGCCTCAAAGGCAACTGACACTGGAGAAAACACCCATGGATTCCTTTCCTGCGCCCGGTGTGATTGTCTCGACCCTTGCCGGTCGGGGTCACTTTCATGCCTCTGACTTTGACAGCGACGATCGGGCCGTGCAACACGCTTACGACGCGATGATTACTGATCCGCACCTGCCGCGGACGTTGATTCTCGATGCCCCGGATCGGCCATTCCGGTTCGCCGGGCCGCTGGAGATATGGCAGTCGCACTGCCGAGTCACCTCCACAGGCGGGCCGACGATCACACCTCGGGCCGGCTACACCGGCGCGCTGATTACCTCTGCTCGCCGCGAGGGGACCCAGCGCGGCGAGGACGGCCTGATCTGCGACGTGGTTCTCGACCACCTCTGGCTGGATGGCCAAAACCGGTGCCTGGGTATCAAGCTTAAGCACCTGCAGTTGTCCACCATTCACGACCTGCACGTGCGTAACACCGATGGGCCGGGCCTGTGGCTCAGCGACTACTGCATCGAGAACCTGTTCAGCAATCTCGTGTTGTCTGATGAGTGCGGCAACGCGGACCTGCCCGCCCTGCTGATCGAGCCGGAATCCAACGAGCAACTGGACGGCGCCGACCATGGGAACATCACCGTCAACAGCACGAACTTCACGGGGACGATGATCCACTTTCCCGCCAATGACGCGTTGCGAATCGGCACGGGTCCGGCGGAAGTGCAAATCGCTCGACGCCAGCGGAAAATCCAATTTAGCGGGTGCTTCTTCCACAGCCACGGACGCGCCACGCGCCCCGTTGTGACGCTTGCCGAGGCGTACGAGATCGCCTTCGTGGGCACACAGATGTTGCGCTGGTCCAAGGACGGCGCAGTCATGCAGCTTGGCACGTCGGAGGCACGCTACCCAACCGGCATCGTGATGGTCAGTCACTGCATCTTCGGCAGCCAGGAAGGCGGGACGTGCGCCGGCATTCACACTCGTAACGTGCAGACCACCGGGCCGTGCCTGGCGGCCTTCGGCAACTCCTTCGGCAGCATGGAGAAGCGCCTCGCGCATGCGGTCGACTGGGGCGACCAAGAGGGGAAGTCCGCGGCATGGGCAGGCAATGCCGTAAACGTGCATGATCGACCTCACGTGGGCGTGCTGCCGGCGCAGGCGGATGCCTTGCCCTTCGCGCCATGAAACGGCGATGTTGCACTGCATAAAAAGTGACATCCAGAATGCCATTTACTGAAGGCGAAAACGGGTGGGAAAAGCCGCCTTATCGGCCCTTTATTTTAGTTGAGTTCGCCGACCTTGGCCCTGCGGCGACGTATCTGGCCCGCGAGTAATCCTCATGGGCAGGAAAAACAAGTCTCCTATCCAGCGCTTTCTCGCACAGCCCGAGGGCCGGAAAGAGGCCGAATACGCCGAGTGTGAACAGAAGATCCCCCTCTCCCGGTCGCGGCCGCTCTCGGCAGCGGAGCGGAGGCTGTGGCGCAAGGCCATCGGGCGGCCGACCGTGGGGGCCGGGGCCGGGGCCGAGGCCGTGTCGGTCACGATCGAAAGGGGTCTGCTGGAGCGCGCCAATCGCTACGCCAAACGGCACAATCTCAACCGCTCGCAACTCATCGCCGAAGGATTGGAACTGGTGATGCAGCGGGCAAGTTGATGAAGTGGCCTCAAGCTCCCCGTTGTCACGCGGGACTTTTCCCTTTCGCCGGTCCCGACGGGTGAGGTGCATGTCGCCTTCGGGTCCGGGTTTGCCGGGTTCGCCCCCGGACCGTGGAGCGCGTATCGTGGATCCCATGTTGATCGACAGACCCGAGAAAGTCGTCATCGTGGGTGCCGGGGCGGTGGGCGCGACCATCGCTTATGCGTGCATGATCCGCGGGGTGGGCCAGTCCATCGCCTTGTATGATGTGGATCGCGCCAAAGTCGAGGCCGAGGCGCTGGACTTGAATCATGGCCTGCAATTTGTCGCCGCGATGCAGATCGAAGGCTCGGACGACATTGGGGTTTGCGAAAACGCAACGCTGATCGTCGTCACCGCCGGGGCCAAGCAAAAGCCGGGGCAGACGCGGATGGACCTGGCCACGGCCAACGCCGAGATCTGCCGTGAGCTGATTCCGCGACTGATGAGCGTGGCGCCCGAAGCGATCCTGCTGATGGTGACCAACCCGGTGGATGTGATCACGTACATCGCCATGAAAATCTCGGGCCTGCCGCGAGAGCGCGTGTTCGGTAGCGGAACGGTGCTGGATTCCTCGCGGTTTCGCTTCCTCATCGCCCGTCGTTGCAACGTCGCGGTCCAGAACGTCCACGCCTACATCGCCGGCGAGCATGGCGACAGCGAAGTGCCGCTGTGGTCCAGCGCCAGCATCGGCAACGTTCCGCTGCAAGAATGGGCGGTGCCCGGCCACGGGCGGCTGACCGTGCGCGATCGCACCGAGATTTTTCATCAGGTGAAGAACGCCGCCTACCAGATCATCCAGGGCAAGGGGGCGACCAATTACGCCATCGGCCTGGCGGCCTCGCGGATCATCCAGGCGATCCTCGCCGATGAGAACCGCGTATTGCCGGTGAGCGGGCTGCTCGAGGACTTCCATGGGATCGACGATGTGTGCCTGTCGGCCCCGGCGATCGTCAACCGCCGCGGCGCTGAGCCGCCGCTGCCGATCCCCTTGAGCGCCGTCGAGCGATCCGGGCTGATGAACAGCGCCGACACGATCCGCGCCGCGGTGCGGGCCCTCGGCTTTTGATCGGATGGGGGCCGTCGTCGCGGTGAGCAGTAACCTGGTGCTTTGTCACACTTGCGTTTTCGGGAAGATCCCAGTGCATTACCCCAAAACCATTGTGTGACAAAGCATTGGCCGCCGAGGAGGCCGACGCCTTATGCAAGGCCGTCAGGAACGCCCTTTTACTCGAAGACGATCATCGCGTGTCCGCGCAGTTCCGGCAGCCGCAGATTCACCCGGGCATTGAGGTACTCGAACGGCACATCGGTCGAGTCGGGCGCCAGATAGACTCGGCGCGGTGATTTCTCGAGTTTCAGCGACACCGGCAGTTCATGCAGCGGGATGATGTCCTCGACGATGTCGAGTTTCGGCGTCCTGCGCTCGGGGCTGTAATAGAGCAGATGCACGATCGTGCGGGCCGGGCTGGATTGGCGCATCACCGTGGCCTCGAGTCCGCTCGGGCCGGCCACTCGAAGAAGCGGCTCGGGCAATAGTTTCTCCAGCAGGTTGCCCACGAGCTGGCGATACGGCACGTTTCCATGTGCCGCATAGGCGCCGAAGATCGGGAATGCGATATAGGCGGTTGGGCCCTTGAGGATCGCCGCCGGGAAGCGAGAGACCTTGTCGCCGGGCGTCTGGGCGTGCGAGGAGAAATGCTTCCACGAGCGGTCGAAGTACGGCTCGACGATCTTGGCGGCGACCTGCGTTCCGGCGGCGGGCGTCACTTGCACGCCGCGCTCGTACATCACGTGGTCGCTCGGTGCCACGCCATCGTCGAACCCCTTCATGAATCGCAGATAGGTGGTCTGGAACGGGCTGAGGCCGCGCGGCTTGATCCCCAGTAGATCGCCGAGGGCGCTTTGCGTGGCATCGGCGTTCATGGCGCTGGTGCCGCTGACGAGCAGGGCACCGCCTTTCTTCACATAGGCCGTCAGTTTTTTCGCCATCGCTGTATCGACGGGAATGGCATCGGGCAGGATCAATAATTGGTAGCGATCCAACTCGCTGCTCGTGCCCACCACGTCGAACTGGTGCTTCAACTGCGTAAGCATCCGGGTGGCGCCTTCATCGACGCCATCGCTCGCCTTGGCACCGCGTCCGAGGGGAGCGGGCGTCTGGAAGAGCCCGATCTGCGCCACCGAGCGCGCCCCCGCGAGCCACGCTTCACGCTGCTCGACCCGCTCGTACACCCGGCCGATCAGATCGTACGTCGCCTCATCGGTCGTTCCCCGCGGATGCAGCTGGTCGCCGATGCTGCATTGTGCCCCGTGAGCGATCATCTGGCTGACTTCGTATTCCAGCGCCGCGTATGGCTTGAGGCCGCCGAAGTCGGCCCAGCTCTTGTGGAATCGTGCCGTCATGCCGAGATAGGGCCGGTCGAACGTCCGCGCGAAACGGACATTCTTGGGGAAGTACATGTACCCCCACCCGCCGGTCGGCAGCGCCTCGATTTCCACCTGCGTCAGATAGTCGATCTCCTCGGCGAGGTTCGACAGCGGGCGGCTGTTGAAATAGACCGAGGCATCACGGTTGGCGCCCTTAACCATCTCGTAAAAGCGCTTCATGTAGTCCAGCGACACCTGGTGGGCGTAAGCAGCGCGGTCCGATTCGCTCTCGGGATTCAGATTCCGCGCAATCATCCCCTCGACGGCATAGTTGTTCAGCGACGGCTGATCCCAGCACATGTCGAAGAAAAGCCCGTCCACCGGCTTGAATCGCTTGAGGACTTCCTGGGTCTGTTCGGCGAGGAAATCCTGGTATGGGCTTGACATGTCCAGAATCTGCCAGCCCGGACTCAGCGGGGCGGCACCGACAGTGGTGCCATCCGGCTTGCGGGCGATCCATTGCGGATAGGTGTCGGCGGCGTACTCGTCGCACTGGACGGAAAGATAGATCGGGGCACGAATCCCCTCGCGGTGCAGCGCCTCGACCTGCTCGCCGAGAAGGTCCAGTCCCTTCTTCATTCCCGGATGTCTCTCCGGGCGCTTGCTGTCGTAGTAGAGATGCCCGTGATGGCACTTAGCGAAGACCGTCACCGAGTTGACCCTGGCCCGCTTGAACGTCCGGGCGAACTCCCGGGGGTCGAAATTCCGCCCCACATCAGGAATCCACGGCCCGGTATGAAAATCCAGATGAACCTGACGCGACGGTAGCTCAAACGATTTTTTCGCCACGATGATGACTCTTTCCAAAAAAGGTTAAGCCACGAGTTTACACCTGGACGCTCTGTTCGGCAAAGCGAAGGTGGGTTCGCCGATCGAATGATTCCGCGAACTCCGGATACGCGCGAAGGCTGGAGGCGCGCGAGGGTATGGCGAATACCCGGTTTGCAATGGGAAAACGTCGTCGATACGTTGGCTCCAGAATTGGCCGGTGGCGGCGGGGCGAGGTGGGGGGGCGCCGGGGTAGGCTGGGGTGGAACGGGGCGAGGCGCTGATGACCTCTTACATCATCCGCCGGTTGTTATTCGGCGTCGTTCTGATCTTTCTGGCGACGGTGGTGTCGTTTACGGTCCTCAAGGCCTCGCCGGGGCAGGCCGGGGCGGCCGAACTGGATCCGCGCCTCAGCCGCGAATACATCGAGGAACAACGCAAAGTCTTCGGACTGGATCAGCATCCGGTGCGCCAGTATCTGAACTGGTTGGGCGTGTCGAAACTGCTGGGCATCGAGCCGCGCGGGGGGATTCTCCAGGGCAGCCTCGGCTTAAGCATCTCCTACAAACAGCCCGTGGCGACGATCATCTACAGCCGGCTGGGCGCGACGCTGCTGCTGAACCTGATCGCCTTGACGCTCACCTGGGCCATCGCCATCCCACTGGGCACCTACGCCGCGGTGCATCAGCACCGATGGCCGGACAAGCTGCTTAGCGCCTTGAGTTTCGCCGGGATGAGCATGCCCGGCTTTTTTATGGCCTTGGTGATGCTGTGGCTGCTGGCGAGCAAGGTCCATTGGCTGCCGCCGGGGCGGCTGACCAGTCTTGATCACGACCAGATGACCGTCTGGGGCAAGCTCGCCGATTACGCCGTGCATCTGGTGATCCCCGTGGTGGTGTTGACGTTCGGCGCGTTGGCCGGGCTTCAGCGGATCACTCGCGGGAATATGCTCGAGACCTTGCGGCTGCAATACGTGACGACCGCCCGGGCCAAGGGATTGAGCGAGCGCCGGGTCATCTACAAGCATGCGCTACGAAACGCGGTCAATCCCCTCATCACGCTGCTGGGCTTCGAGTTCGCCGGCCTGTTCGGCGGGGCGGCGCTGCTCGAGATCGTGATCAACTATCCGGGGATGGGCCAGCTCATTCTCGAGGCCCTTCGGGCCAAGGACCAGGCCCTGGTGATGGCGGCATTTTTGATCGGTGCCGTGACGCTGGTTGTCGGCAATCTCATCGCCGACATCTTGCTGGCGGCGGTTGATCCGAGAGTGAGCTATGGCTGAGCCGACGACCGAACCGCTCGACGCCCCCCCCCGTGCCGTTCAAAGCGCCGATCCGGCCCACGCCGCGGCACCTGCGCGGGCGCGGATCAACAGCCCCCTGCGAATGAGCTGGCGGAGTTTTCGCCGGCACAAGCCGGCGATGATCGGGCTGGTCGTGCTGGGGCTGCTCTATTTCGTGGCGATTTTCGCCGATTTTCTCGCGCCCTACGGCTTTGACGACCAGGAGCGCGACCTGCAATGGGCGCCGCCGACCGAGCTGCGCTTCCGCGACGCCAGCGGGTTTTCCTTCCGACCGTTCATCAATCCCAAGCGCTCCTATATCGATGAAAACTTCGAGGTCCGCCAGGACGTGGACCGATCGGTCCGGCTCTACATGCGATTTTTTGTCGCCGGCGATGAGCATCTGCTGTTGGGCGTCATTCCCTGCCGCACGCGGCTGTTCGGATTCGACCCGGCGCCCAAGGCCGCATCGGGCGGCGATGAATACTTCAGCCGATTTTACTTGCTTGGCTCGGATGTCTCCGGACGCGACATCTTCAGCCGCCTGTGCTACGGCGCCCGCATCAGCATGAGCATCGGGTTGGTCGGCACATCCCTGACCCTGATTTTCGGCCTCTCGATCGGCGGGGTCAGCGGCTACGTCGGGGGAATTACCGATAATGTGCTCCAGCGCTTCGGCGAGATGATCATGCTGCTGCCGGGCTTCTATCTGCTGCTGATGCTGCGGTTCATTTTCCCGGCCAACATGGATTCGGTCACGCTCTACTTCCTGATCATCCTGATCCTCTCGCTGATCGGCTGGCCGGGGCTGGCACGGGTGATTCGCGGGATGGTCACGTCGATTCGGTCGGAGGATTACATCCACGCCGCCCGCGCCGCCGGTGCCCCGCCCTGGCGGATCATCCGCCGTCATGTGTTACCGAATACCCTGGGATACGTGATCGTGTCGGCCACCTTGAGCATCCCGGGCTACATTCTGGGCGAGTCGGCATTGTCGATCCTGGGCCTGGGGATCATGGAGCCGACGCCCTCGTGGGGGAACATGCTGCAAAAGGCGATGGACATCACCGAACTGGATCAGCATCCCTGGGTGCTGTGGCCGGGGGGGATGATCTTTCTCACCGTCATGGCGTTCAATCTTGTCGGCGACGGACTGCGCGATGCGCTGGATCCGCGCCGGCTGAAAGTCTGACCCGATCGCGCCAACGGCTTGATCCATCGACTGCGACGGTGAACAATCGTTCGAGGCAACCCCAGCCCGCGGCGGTAAAGACGAATGAGCCGAACGGCATTGATCGTCGAGGATGAAGCGAACACCGCCCGCAGGCTGGCGGGGCTGCTTCGTCGTCGGCGTTTCAACCCGACCATCCATCTCGAGGGCGGCGCCGCCGTCGATTGGGTCCGCGCCAATCAGCCCGATCTGGTGCTGCTGGACCTGGTGCTACCCGACCGCAGCGGCTTTGACATCTGCAAGGAACTGAAGATCGACCGCGCCACCAACCTGATCCCGATTATTATCGTCTCGGGGCTGCACCGCCGACAGGACCTGATGCAGGGGATCGAGGTCGGCGCCAACGCCTACATGGGAAAGCCCTTCTCTCCCGAGCAGCTCGACGCGTGCATCGACCAGGCAATGGCGTGGCGCCGGGAACTGACCGAACACGGCACCCGCGGGGAGGTCCAGTTTCATCTGCTCAGCGACACCCAATACCTCGAACAGTTCCAGCACCTGCTCAGCAGCCTGTTTCTCTACACCGGCCTGACGCGCGACCAGATTTTTCAGCTCACGTCGGCGGTGCGGGAGATGGGCCGCAACGCCATCGAGTGGGGGCACCGCAACCAGGCGGATCGGGTGGTGACGATCACCTATCGGATCGACCCGCGACAAGTGGTGATCCATGTCCGCGACACCGGACCCGGCTTCGATCCGGCCACGCTCGACCATGCCGCCAATCCCGACGATCCCACCGCCCACATGTGCATCCGCGAGGAAAAAGGCCTTCGCCTCGGCGGCTTTGGCATCCTCATGTCCCGCGGCCTGGTCGATGAACTGTGCTACAACCAAACCGGCAACGAAGTGAAGCTGGTCAAGTATCTCAATGCCCCCTCCGGCGGCCCCGGGAAAGATTAAACGCGAAGCGGCGAAGAGGCGAAGAGTCTGGCTCGAACACGGAGCATCGAGAATAGTTCAAATTAGTAACATCACTCATAATTGTGGGGCGTTCCTTGTAACACCATTCGGGACGTCATTTTATATTGTATTTATACTAAATAGTGGGGACGCTCCTTTCAAGATCATTG
This sequence comes from Tepidisphaerales bacterium, assembly GCA_038329845.1. Taxonomy (GTDB): domain Bacteria; phylum Planctomycetota; class Phycisphaerae; order Tepidisphaerales; family Tepidisphaeraceae; genus JBBQNJ01. The sequence goes on from JBBQNJ010000038.1 coordinate 33,760, forward strand.
ATAGCATGGGTTTACGTCACAATTATGTCACCAATAGAGAGGGATGGATGTCCCAGAACCTTGGGGTGATGGAACCGATTGTTCGGACGCCAAAATCGCACTTCAGGGGTTGCTTGACAGTCGGGCGGGGGGGTCATACCTTCCGGGACTCGCTGTGGCGATCAGTCGGGCCTGCTTGAAAAGCGGGGCGGATCGATCGCCGGACGAGTACTCGATCGGGTTCAAAAGCCGCGCCGGAATTGTGAGCCACCCGGCGCGGGAATCGACTTCGGCTACAACTACTCCAAGGAGTTTCATCATGCCTCTGAAGGTTGGCATCAACGGGTTCGGCCGCATCGGCCGACTGGTTTTCCGCGCTGGGATCAACAATCCCAACATCGAGTTCGTCGGGATCAATGACCTGGTCCCGGCGGATAATCTCGCGTACCTGCTCAAGCACGACACCATCCATGGGATGTTCGACGGCGAGGTCAAGGCCGACGGCGAGAATACGCTGCTGGTGAACGGCAAGAAGATCCCGACCTGCGCCGTGAAGGATCCGGCCCAGTTGCCCTGGAAGCAGGTGGGCGCCGATTACGTGGTCGAGAGTACCGGGCTGTTCACCGATGCCGATGGGTCGGGCAAGCACCTGACAGCCGGGGCCAAGCGGGTGATCATCAGTGCCCCGACCAAGAGCCCTGAAACCATTCCCACGCTGGTCATGGGCGTGAACCAGAACACCTACGATCCGTCCAAGCACAAGATCGTTTCCAACGCCTCGTGTACGACCAATTGCCTGGCCCCGATCGCCAAGGTGGTGCATGAAAAGTTCGGGATCGTCGAGGGGCTGATGACGACGATCCACGCAGTCACCGCCACCCAGCTGACGCAGGACGGTCCGAGCAAGAAGGACTGGCGCGGCGGGCGCAACGCCTACATGAACATCATCCCCTCGAGCACCGGCGCGGCCAAGGCCGTGGCCCTGGCGATGCCCGCGTTGAAGGGAAAGCTGACGGGGATGGCCTTCCGCGTTCCGACGATGGATGTCTCGGCGGTGGACCTGACGGTCCGGACGGAAAAAGCCACCAGCTACGAGGAAATCTGTGCCGCGATGAAGGCCGCTTCCGAAGGCGATCTCAAGGGCATTCTCGGCTACACCGACGAGGAAGTCGTCTCTAGCGATTTCATCACCGACCCGCGCAGCAGCATCTTCGACGCCGGCGCCGGCATCGGCCTGAATGCCAATTTCTTCAAGCTGGTGAGCTGGTACGACAACGAATGGGGTTACAGCAATCGCGTGGTCGATCTGATGCTCGCCATGGCCCGCAAGGACAATTTGGTGAAGTGAGTTGATGTCCGGCAACGGGCCGAAAATCAACGCGACAAGAACCTGCAAACGGGCGCCCCGAAAGGGGCGCCTGTTTTTAGTTTGCCTTGGCATGTGGCTCGGGTTTCGTCGTTTGGGGGCGCGCCGAACGGCCTCCGCGGCGAGCCGTCCTCCGTCGTCGGCACGGGTGAGAATCTCGGGTGGATATCGCTACGAACTTCCTGCCCGCGCTGCTTAGCGAGGTGGCGGAGTTGCTGCCAACTCCGCCATAGCTCGTTTCCGCGCCGATACGACCCGGGAATTCCAGGCCGCGCCCTCTGAGTGTAAAAGGGAGGATGGCTTGGTCCGACGCCGCCGAGACACCAACAATTCTATATCCCGGTGGGCGGATCGACAGGCTCGGACAGTGGCACCGGCGTGGTGGATGATTCGCGCACGGAGGCTTCGGAGGATAATGCCCGGTGTTCGCGCAGGACGGCATCGAGGACGCCATTGATGAAGCCGGGGCTATCGGCGGTGCTGAAATGCTTAGCGAGTTCGATCGCCTCGTCCAGCACCACCTTTTGCGGGGTATCGGTATAGGTCAGCTCCCAGATCGCCAGGCGGATGAGATTGCGATCGACGCGCGGCTGGCGATGGATCGGCCATTGAGGGGCCAGGCGCCCGACCCATGGGTCGGAGGTTTGCCGCGCTTCCCAGGCACCTCGGGCGGCGTCCATGGCGCTGCGGCGCAGCTCGAGGTCGTCGCTGGCATCGGCGAAAATCTGCTCGGCGGCGGGCAGGTCCATCTCGCCCCCGGCATCCCACAGGAACATCGCCTGCATCGCCATCTCGCGCATTTTCCGGTTTCGGTGCATCTGCGATCAGTATAGACCGGGCGGCGGGGGGCACAATGCGATGGCCAGGCGGGCACCCGCGGGTGCTCGCGTTGCCAATGAAGGGAACATTCAGAATATTCCGTAGCGGTGCCGCCGGCGGTGAACGACTCGCCCGGGCGGGCGACGCTGTGGGTGCAAGCGGCTCGAAGGAATACTCTGAATGTCCCCCTGGCCCCGCCCGGCGATTTAGGGCGTGATGACCTATTGCGAAGCTTGAGAATCCAATCTCCAATCTGAAATCTCAGATTTCAGATTTGATTCTTGTGGAACCGTTCTGTCGAGTGACTCGACAAATGCCTTAATGGCGGAAGAAATACGACCAGATCATGATGATCAGCAGCACGATGAGGATCGCCAGCAGCTTGAAAAGCCGGCCCCACTCGTGTTCGCGGTAGCCCTCTTCGGCGCGAAGCTTTTTCGCCTTTTTCTGGGCCTTTTTCAGGCGCTCGTTGTGGCAGGCGTTGCAGATCATCTCGTCGCCGAACTGGATCAGCTTTTCCTTGGCGAATCGGCGGCTGCAACTATCGCAGGTGAAGACGCGCAGGCCGCTGGTCTTGGCATCGGCGCGATGGCATTCAGCGCACCAGTAGCCGCTGGCGTCGCGGAATCGCTTCTTGCGGGAAACGTCCGTCCCGCATTTGCAGCAGATTTTGCTCGCCGCCGAACTGCCCGCCGAGCGAGGGGCGGCCGAGTCGTCGAGGCCGGAGATTCGCGGCTCGGAGACCGCCACGGGCGCTGCCTCGTCATGCCCATGGCCAAAGCAGGTGCAGACCTTGCCGTCGTCGGGTGAACCGCCGACGATTCCGCCGCAATCTGGACAGATAATCAACGATGACATGATCAGCGCGATCCCATTCCCGCCGACATCGGTCGGGGCACAACTTCCAACTGTCGCGACCCATCATAGCACAGGGCCGCCGTGGCGGCGACTGCAGAACACTTCTCGAAATCCGGCAAGATGCTATAACCGGGCGCTGGTGAATCAATCAAAAGGAGCCGACATGGTAGGAAATCGACTTTTCGGGCTGATCGGGCTGCTGACCTTGGCGAGCGTGTGCGGCGGATGCGCCGCGACGCGTTCGGCGTATTACAACACCTGGGAGAAGTTTGGTTATGCCAAACGCGAGCGCCTGGTGGACAACGTCAAGGCGGCGAGGGAAGAGCAGGTCCAGGCGAAAAAGCAGTTCGCCACGGCGCTGGATCAGTTCGAGAGCGTTGTGAACTTCGACGGCGGCGACCTCGAGCCGATGTACAACAAGTTGAACAAGCAATACGAGGGATGCGAAAGCCAGGCCGAGGCGGTTCGCGGGAAGATCAAGTCGGTGAAGAACGTGGCCCAGGCGCTGTTTTCGGAGTGGCAGGAGGAGATTAAGCAGATCAAGGATGATCCTGGCCTCCAGTCCAGCAGCCGCAAACTGCTGGATCAAACCCGCTCAAGCTACGATGAGTTGATCGTGCGCATGGACGCGGCGGCGTCGAGCATGGACCCGGTGCTGGTGCGATTCAAGAACCGCGTGTTGTTCATCAAACACAATCTCAACGCCCAGGCGATCAGTTCGCTCAAGGGGACTGAAATGGAACTCGGCCAGGACATCCAGAATTTGGTGCGCGACATGGAGGCGAGCATCGCCGAGGCGGATAAGTTTATCGCCAAGATCGGTACCAAGTCCTAGCGTCTTGCTGGGAGATGCCCCGGCGGATTTATCGCCATTTTAGGCGGGCCGGTGTGGCGAGCGGGCTCGGGAACGCCGAGTTCCATCTCGGCAACTCAGAAAGAGCCGAGCTGGAGTTCAGCGACCCCACGGGGCTCGCGTTCACCCTTTTTACGACGGTTGAGGCCAGCGCCCTCATGCCTACAATGGCCGCGAAAGGATTACGCGATTATCGAACATGGCTGAAAAAATCATCATCATTGGATCGGGTCCGGCGGCGTGGACATGTGCGATTTACGCCGCTCGGGCGAGCTTAAGCCCGATGGCATACGAGGGGGCGATCTCCGAGGAAAATCGTCTGCGCGGCACGCTGCCGCTGGGGCAGCTCAATCTCACGACCGAGGTCGAGAATTTTCCCGGATTCCCCGAAGGGGTGACCGGTCCGGAACTGATGATGAAGATGCGCGAGCAGGCGGAAAAATACGGCACGCGCATCATCACCGAGGACGTGGTATCGGTGGACCTGTCTCGCCGTCCGTTCGTGTTGACCGATTCGGCCGACACGACGCTGGAGGCGTATTCGATCGTGGTGGCCACAGGCGCCAGCGCCAATTACCTGGGGCTGGAATCGGAAGGGCGGTTTAAGAATCGCGGGGTCAGCGCCTGCGCGATCTGCGATGGGGCGTTGCCGCGGTTTCGCAATCAGCCACTGGTGGTGGTGGGGGGCGGCGACACCGCCGCCGAGGAAGCGCAGTATCTGACCAAGTTCGCCAGCGTGGTACACCTGGTGCATCGGCGCGATTCGCTTCGGGCGAGCAAGATCATGGCCGAGCGACTGCTGGCGAACCCGAAGATCAAGCCATCGTGGAACAGCGTGGTGGAAGAGGTTCTGGGCGACGATGAAAAGGGCGTGACCGGGGTGCGGCTGAAGAATGTGAAGACCAACCAGACCCTCGAGCTGGCCGTTGCGGGGATGTTCGTGGCGATCGGGCATACGCCGAACACCAAGTTCTTGAACGATCAGATCGAGACCGAGCCGCGCGGATACGTCGTGTTGAAGGACCCGTTCCGGACGCTGACGAACGTCGAGGGGGTTTTCGCCGCCGGGGACGTGGCCGATGCCACCTATCGCCAGGCGATCACCGCCGCGGGGATGGGGTGCAAGGCGGCGCTGGACGCGGAGCGCTGGCTGGCGGAAAAGGGGTTTCACTAGCGCGCGATTCGCGCCGCGGCGGTTGATGAAGCCGCGCAACCGAGTCACACGTACCGGGTCAAAGAGGCAATCCCCATGGACGCGGCCCGGCGATACACGTTTCGACGTTCGCATCGTCTGAGCGGCTCGCGGGCGTTCGCCGGGGTGTTCGAGGCCCGGGTGCGGGTATCGCGCGGGCCGCTGACGATCTATTCGCGCCCGAACGACCTGGGACATGCGCGGCTGGGGCTGAGCGTGTCTCGACGCGTCGGGACAGCGCCGCAGCGCAACCGGATCAAGCGGAAGTTGCGCGAATCGTTTCGCCTGCTGCAACATGATCTGCCGGGCGGGTACGATTGGGTCGTGGTGGCGCGGGCGCATGAGCCGATGGCGCCGGCGGCGTATCTCGAGTTGTTCAGCGCGGCGGCGCGGGCGCTGGATCGTAAGTGGATCGAGCGGGCGATTGCGCCGCAAGGCTGAGCCATGAGTCGGTTGCTGATCCTCTTGATTCTGGTCTACCGCGCCACGCTGGGCCGGCTGCTCGGCGGTCAATGCCGGTTCCACCCCTCGTGCAGCCAATACGCGATCGACGCGATTCATTTGCACGGGCCGTGGCGGGGAAGTTGGCGGGCGATCAAGCGAATCGGGCGCTGTCATCCGTGGGGCGGCAGCGGTTACGATCCGGCATGAACGGTTTATGGATTTGCGCCGAAATTGCCGTCCAGGGGCGGCGGCGCTTCGGAAAAACGGAAGGAATCTGAGAGTTGGGATTCGAGATTTCAGATTTGGGATTCGAGATTCCTCGACATGCCCGACCCGCCGGCGATGCAAACGCACGGCATCGACGAGCGTAGCAAAGGGTGGGGGGGGGTGGATAGTCGCGCCGATGAAGAACTGGTCGATCGATATCCTGCGACAAGGAGGCTGGGACCTGTGGCTGGCGGTCTGCGTGGCCGCCAGCGTGGTGCTGTTGTCGTATGCGGTCGCGGCGCGGGTGTGGTCGCGCCGGCGCGGGCTGGTGGTCTTGCCGTTGATCGCCGCGGCGGTCATGGGCACGGGGCTGATCGTCACCATGCCCCAGCTTCGCACCGCATACGTGGGGGTCGTCTGGACGTTCCTGGTTCTGACGCTTCTGTCGGTGGTCTTTTATCTGAATCTTCGCGGGCAACTGGGGACTCGGCGGATGGGCATGCTGCTGGGGCTGCGGATCTTGGCGCTGGCGCTGCTGGTCCCGATGCTCTTCGAGCCGGTGATCCGCTACGTTAGCCGGCCGCGGCCCGAGCGCCCGCTGCTGCTGTTGATCGACACTTCGGGGTCGATGAGCTTTCCCGATGTCCCCAACGGTCCGACGCGGCTGCAATCGGTTTGGCAGACGATCCGCCCTCGGCTGGCGACGATGCAGGACCACTTCATCCCGCGATTTTTCACGTTTTCCACAGGTTTGAACGAGTTAGAGAAGCCCGACGAGCTGGCGCGGATCTCTCCCGACGGCCAGGCCACCGACATCGCCGGCGCTGTACGGAATCTGCTGGGCACAGAGACCCGCCCGCACGCGGCGGTGATTCTCATCAGCGACGGGATCGACAACGCCTCGCCGGATGTTGTCGGCGCGATCCGCGGGGCAGGCCGGGCGGTGAACACCTTGTGGGTCGGCAGCGAGCAGGCGGCACCGGCGTCGCTGGCGAACGTGGCGGTGGACAACATCGAAGCGGCGGATGATTTCATCGTGGACCACGAGAGCAAGATCAAGGTGACGATCAAGTCATCGGCCCTGGCCAACCGGCTGATCGATGTGAAGATGGCACCGGTGGATGAGTCGGGCAAGACGATCGGGGAGGTTGTCTCGGAAAAGCTGGTGCTTCAGCCGTTGCCGCAGGGTCAGACGGTAGAGTTGGGATTCAAGCCGCGAATGCTGGGGGTTCAGCGGCTCGCGGTGTGGGTGGCACCGATCCCCGGCGAGCGCAGCATCGTGGACAATCGCCAGGAATTTCAGGGTCTGGCGCTGGATCCGCGGATCAAGGTGATCTACGTCGAGGGGCGAGCCCGCCCGGAATTCCGCGACTTAAACCGCGCCCTGGGGCGCGATGCCAATATCGAGGTTGCAAGCCTGCTGCGGATTCAGCAGGACCGCTTCGCCGCGTCGGGTGCCGTCGAGGGCGAGCCGTTCAAGCAAATGCCGGTGACGGGGTCGGAGTGGCGCAAGTTCGACGTGATCATCCTGGGCGATCTCGACGCCAGCTTTCTGTCGCGCCCCGCGCAGGCGGCGATCGAGCAGGCGGTGAGCGACGGGGCCGGTCTGCTGATGATCGGCGGGACCAGCAGTTTCGGACCCGGCGGGTACAAGGACACACCGATCGAGAAGGCGCTTCCGGTGCTGGTGGGCGATCTGAACGCCGCCCAGGAAAAGACCGAGTTCGTGCCGCGATTGACCCCCGAGGGATTGATCCATCCGGCGATGCAGGGACTGGCCGGCTGGTTCGATTCTCCAGGCGGCGCGGCGGCGGCGACGACGGCGATGGCGCAGCGCGTCCCTCCGCTGCGCGGCAACGTGGTGGTGAAGTCGGCCAAGAGCGGGGCGCAGGTGCTGATGGTGCATCCGCAGCGCCCCGGTCCCGACGGGGCGCCTCAGGTGGTGCTGGCGGTGCAGTTGTACGGCAAGGGGCGATCGGCGGCCTTCACCGCCGACACGACGTATCTCTGGTACACGCCGCTGCGCGGAATGGGCCAGGATAGCCCGTATAACCGGTTCTGGGGTCAACTGATCCGCTGGCTGGCCGGTGAGGATGTCCGAAACCGCCAGCGCGGCGCGGGCATCGAGGGGCTGCTGAATAAGAGCGTGTTCCAACTCGGCGAGTCGGTTCATGTACGGGCGCTGGTGCGCGATGAAAAGGGCGATGCCACCCGCTACGCGACGGTGAGCCTGACGATGAGCAAGACCAACGACAAGGCTTCGCCGCGGCAATTGCCGCTGAACCCATCGTCTTCGCGCACGGGGATGTACGATGTGACGATCCCCGCGCCCGAGCAGGGCGACTACCGCATCGAGCTGTCGGCGACCAAGGACGGCAAGCCGATCGGCAAGCAGTCGTTGAAATTTTCAGTCATCGCTCCGGCCGATGAGATGTTGAAGCTGGCGGCCAATCCCCAATTGCTCAAGGAAGTCGCCACCGCCAGCGGGGGATTCCATTATCCGCTGGCGCAACTGCCGACGCTGGTGGATCAACTGATCCGGACCGATCCGGCGGCGACCGAGGCGCGGCAGCAGACCATCCCGCTGCACAATACGATCCGCACGCTGCTGGCGATCACCGGCCATCCGCCCGGCTGGGCGCGAAAGTTTGACCTGCCGATGCAGGCGTTGCTGGTGGTGGGGTTGCTGGCGTGCGAGTGGATTCTGCGCCGGCGCTGGCAGTTGCCGTAGCCGTCGGCCAATCGGGAATCGGCAATATTTCTCCCGCTCACAACGCCGGTCCTTTGACCCGACAACCGGACGACCTATGAGCGGCGCGGCGCTGGGGACCCGATTTCAAATCTGAAATCTGAACTCCATCGACAAGCCCGTGCGGTCGACGGACAGAACCTGCTACCTCAGTCGCGTATCGCTGTTGGTGATTCCGCGAAGTGCCAGGTTCAGCGCATCGACGTTGCTTGCCAGTCGCTTGGCCTCGGCCACGTCGATCACCTGCTTCTGGAACAATTCGGTCAAGTGCTGATCGAAGCTCTGGCTGCCGGCTTCGCGGTTGCCGACGGCACCTTTGAGCTTCTCAAGCTCGCCTTCGAGGATGTATTTCCGCACGATGGGGGTGGCCATCATCATTTCCACCACGGGCACGCGCCCTTTCCCATCGCGGCGCTTGGCCAGTCGCTGGCAGCAGATGGCGATCAGGTTCATGCCCAGCTGCGCCTGCTGCAAATCCTTCTGAGCGGGATCGAACAGCGAGACCATGCGCTCGATGGTGGTCGGGGCATTGGTGGCGTGGACGGTGGTGAAGACCAGGTGCCCGGTGTCGGCGGCGCGCAGGGCCGTCGAGAGCGAGAACGTATCGCGGATTTCTCCGATGAGGATCGTGTCGGGATCCTGGCGCAGCATGGCTCGCAGGCCATATTCGTAGCTTTCGGTATCCGTCCCCACCTCGACCTGGCTGACCAGCGCCTTGGCGTTTTCATGCTGAAACTCGATCGGGTCTTCGATGGTGATGATCCGCTCGGAGCGGGTGCGGTTGATCTTGCCGATGACCGCCGCGAGGGTGGTGGTCTTGCCCGAGCCGGTCGTCCCCGAGACCACGACGATCCCGCGATGATGATCGGCCAACCCTTCAACCTGCGGCGGCAGATTCAGTTCATCGAAGTCGGGGATCTTGGTCACGATCCGTCGCATGACGATGGCGAACTTCTCGCGCGAGTGAAAGATGTTCGTGCGGAAGCGAGCGAGGTTGGCGACCGAGTAGGCCAGGTCCACCGAGCCGCGATGATCGAGGGAATGGCGTTTTTCCTGGGGTTCGCCGACGTTGGAGAATATCTGATCGACGTATTCCTTCATCGCCGCATCATCCGGGGCGGCGCAGTCGAGGAACCGGACCCGTCCGTCCACGCGGATCATGGGAATCGACCCGGACTGCAAATGCAGGTCCGATCCGCCGATCTTCACCAGCGTCTTAAGGAAATCCATCAAGCTCAGCCGACGCTGCTCGACATGAATTTCCGGCTGCGACGCTTCGGGGTCGATCTCGGCATTTTCAACGATCGGGTGCGCCGCCATGGGTTGTCTCCTCAAGAACACGGGCGAATCGAATCCACAACAAAACCAGCCCACCGGGTCAACCTTGGGCCGGTTCACCCATTTTACCGCCCCCCGAACATTCTGGCCACGAGCGCCCGGCCACCGTTTCTGCCCCAAGACCCGAAAAGGGACGGACCAGCCGCGAGCGAGACAGTCGGCACCCGCCGGCACCGTGCGCAACCGGGCAGGTGGAGGTAGTGGGGGAGGGAGATGCGGGGTTGGTCCTGTATTATTCGCCGGAGGCTTCGGTGGCGTTGATCGCGTCGGGGGAAAACCAAACCCAATTGGTCCGGCCCCGCTGCCCTTGCCCAACAATCGATCACAACCAAGTGCGTCGGGCAACCCTGCGACTCGTCAACGACGACGGCGAAATCGACTTTTTCGTCCAAGCCTCCGCCGGCGGGCGAAAATTGGAAACGAGCCTGGAGGTTACGGCTCATGTTCCCTCGCTGCTGTTTGTTCTTAACATCGCCCCGAGGAACTCGACGGTGACGGCCTTGATGTTGTGCGACCACTCGAAAATCGCCACATATTGCGCCAGGTATTTCTTGGACACGCCCCGGAACGTCCGCA
>JBBQNJ010000039.1:0-43376 GCA_038329845.1 Tepidisphaerales bacterium
CCTCAAAGCATTGCTCGCACAGCCCGATGCTTCCACGGCCCAGGGTCGGCGGCACGCCGTGCTGTTGCGCGTGCTCTATGACACCGGGGCACGGGTGCAGGAGGTGATCGACCTGCGTATCGCGGATGTACGGCTTGAGACTCCGGCGCAGGTTCGGCTCACCGGCAACGCAGCAACATCGCCACGAGCATTGAAAGCATCGCCAGGGCGCTCCCCTTGGACGTGGGGGTTGGGATCGGGCGGCACGGCCACGGGCGGCGGGATGAGCTCATTGAGCGACCAGGCCGCTTCGAGCAAAACATCACGTTGCTCGGCAGTAAACAAGGGCAGATCCTCGAGCTCGCCCTGCAGCAGCTCGTATCCGGGCGTGGGATGGCAGAGGAATAAGCCACCCTCGCCTCGAGTTTCGATGAGGGTGAGGGTGATCTCCCAGGCTCCGGCGCCATTACGTCGCGGCTTGTAGGTCTTGCCGGCGATGACGATCGGTTTGTCGTCGGGGGCGGGCACGGCGCGCTGGGCCAGGTGGATGTTGCCGCACACGGGCACCGCGCAACGGTAGATGGCATGGCGGCCGCCGGACTGGGATTGCTCGATGAAGAGGCGACCGATCAGCCCAGGAGCTTCGGCCTCCACCGACTGTGCCCAGCGGTCGAAGAGTTCCCCGCCGTTGTCGAAGTCGATGAGCTCCAGGTTGCCCGACACGGCGCCGGTCACCAGGCACAGCGCATCGTGCCGGTTGGCGAACCACGCCGAGACCTCCGCCTCCGTGGGCAGACGATTCTGGTAGTCCTTCCACCCAGCCAGCGCAGGACGTTTCTCGGCCAAGCGTGCGGGGAGCACGGCCAGGCCGGCGCATTGGTAGAGAATGGCCGCTTCACTCACATTCACGTGCTGGCCCCTCCCTCGGCCGCAGCCAGCAGGTGCCCCAGGCTCGGTTCGACGGCCGTTCCGGCATGCACATGGCGTTCGATCAGCGTTCGCCCCCGATCGGCCCGCAGCACGTAGCTGAAGGCGTGGCCGAGAACACACCCCAGACGTATGACCACGACCGCATCGCGTTCGCCGTGGAACGAGCGGTCGATGTGAATGCCATCGGCGTCGACAAACACGACGCCGCCGTCAGGCCCGGCCGGATGGCACAGCACCCGCACTGGTCGCACCTGTGTGCTTCCGCACAACCACCCCGGCGCGGACCATCCGGTGGTTCGCTGGCGTGCCGAGAAACTCGACGAGGCGATAGCCGAGGACCTGAAGACCATGCGCCTGCCCAACGCGGAAATTGCCGGCTGGTTCAGCCACACGTTGCGGCAGGTGTTTGTTCACGAAACCGACCAGCGTGATCGCCAGCAGACGATTCTTGCCCGCCGTCGGGTCGAGTTGACCAGCACCAAGGACCGCCTGGTGCGGGTCTTTGTCTCCGGGGCCATCGATGAGGGGACATTGAAGGCTCAAACGGTCGATCTGGACGCCCAACTGGGCGAGGTAAATCGGGGGATCGATGGTTGCGGGGACATGGACGCCGGACGCGGTGACATGGCGGCGCGTCTCTTCGACTGGACGCAGAACGCGGCCGAGGATTGGCGCGGTTCAAAGATCGCGCGGAAGCGGGTAGTTCTGGAAGCGCTATCTTTGAACCGGCGGCTGAGCGCCACAAGTCTTTGCCTGGAAAAGAGAAGGCCGTTCCGAGAGCTATCGGAACGGCCTCCAATCCAGCTAAATCGGGGTGACAGGATTTGAACCTGCGACCTCTTGGTCCCGAACCAAGCGCTCTACCAAGCTGAGCTACACCCCGGAATATAGACCTTCGGGCTCTCGGCACCGCGGGAGAGGGAGTCTACCCGAGCGGGCCGGGCATTCAAGTCAGTGGTCGCGCAATAATTCGCGGTGAGCCGCGGGCTGGGCGGCGGGCTGGGCGGCGGGCTGGGCAGCGAGATACGGGGTCGGGGAGCCGGCCAGAAGGTCTCCGGCCTGACGACGGACCTGCGCGATCGATAAATTCTTTCCCGGACAGTCCGTCGGCTTGGCATCCTTATGTCCGAGGATCCGGTCGCCGGGAATATGGTAGGTGCGCTGCAAAAATGCCACCAGTCGGACTAGCGACTGCATCTGGGCGGCGCTGGGACGTTCAACCTCGAAATTGCCGACCAGGCAGATGCCGATCCCATAATCATTGAACCGATTGTCGGGCGTCTTGGTGTGGGCGCCCCATTTCTGGTGGACCCAGCGCGGGCCGACTTCGACCTGGCCGTCGCGCGTGTCGGTGCCGTTGCCGATGACGAAATGGTAGCCCAATTCGTCCCAGCCTTTGTCGCGGTGCATGCGATCGAATGCCACCGCCCCGCCGGCGGGGGTGGCCGAATGATGGATGACGATCCACTGCCAGGGCCGTGACTGCGCCGCCGGCTGCCAGGCTCGGGAGTCGGCCAATGCCGGCGCTGGTGTCGCGTGCTTGGGCGCGGGCGCTGCGCGGTGTGCCGCGGCGGGAGGCACAACGGATGCCGCCGGGGGAACAAGCGGCTTTCGCTGAACGACCGCCTGCGGCTTGAACCGCGGCTCGGGCAGCGTCTCGACCGCTCGGGGGGCGCAACTGGTCATGCCGACCAAGGCCGCGATAATCCCCGCGCGCACGGCGTACCGTTGAGAAAACCAACGCATTCGACGATCAGCAAGGTGGTTTGCCATCCGTGGCCCGCATAAGGAGGAACTCATCGCCGGTTTATTCCCGGCGATCAACCGAACAGCGCCCCAAGGCCAATCGGGCGCGGCGGCATCCATGCCACTGGCAGTTCTATGTATCGGATTCCCGTCGGAAAATCCAGTACCGGCGCAACGGGTTTCAGAATTGCAGACGAAAGGCCTCGATTTGCCCCACCCGTCTGAAACTGGACGGCATACTGATCCGGATGAGCCTGAAGGACCGCGCCCGCGCGCGGCCCGTCGATGTAGCCAGGAATTCGCCATCATCTCTACGACACCGCCGCACAAACCCGATTTGAAATCCGGGATTCGAGATCCGTCGACAACCCTGGCAGAGAATATCCCCGGCGATCCCCGCGGGGTCGATTCAGGGCGTCTTGATGTCGTGTCGCCGCGGCGATCGCCTCTTCCACTGGCGATGAGGATTGCGTATCCTCTGCTGGTTCGCACTGGAGCTTCCATCATGAAAACGCAATCGGACCCCAAAAAGATCGTTCTGGCCTATTCCGGCGGGTTGGACACCTCCGTGATCCTCCCGTGGCTGAAAGAGCGTTACCCCGGCGTGAAGCTGGTGGCGTTCGCCGCGGAACTGGGGCAGGGATCGGAGCTGAGTGGGATCGAGGAAAAGGCGCGCAAGAGCGGCGCGGATGAAGTCGTGGTGATGGACCTTCGCCGCGAGTTCGCCGAGAAGTATTGCTTTCCGATGCTGCGTGCCCACGCGACCTATGAACAGGATTACCTGTTGGGCACGTCGATCGCCCGCCCGCTGATCGCGGCCAAGCAAGTCGAGGTCGCCCGCGCCACCGGCGCCGATGCGGTCGGCCACGGCGCCACCGGCAAGGGCAACGATCAAGTACGTTTCGAGCTGACCTACATGGCCCTGGCGCCGGACCTGAAAATCATCTCGCCCTGGAAGGACACGCGGTTCCAGTTGCGCGACCGCGAGAGCGCCGTCGAATATGCCCAGTCCAAGGGGATCCCCATCCCCGTGAGCAAGAAGAAGATTTATTCGCAGGATCGCAATCTCTGGCATATCAGCCACGAGGGCGCCGAGATCGAGCAGCCCGACGCCGAGCCGAACTGGCAGGCGTGTCTGACCATGACGGTTCCGCCGGAAAAAGCGCCGGATGAGGCGCAGATCGTGGAAATCGCCTTCGAGTCCGGTTCCCCGGTGTCGCTGGATGGCAAGACCCTCCCCGGCCATGAGCTGATCGCCGCCTTGAATGAAGTAGGCGGACGCCACGGCGTGGGCGTGACGGTGCTGGCCGAGAATCGGCTCATCGGGATGAAAAGTCGCGGCGTGTATGAAACGCCCGGCGGGACGATCCTCTACGAAGCCCACAAGGCGCTGGAGCAGATCTGCATCGAGCGCGACACGTATCATTACAAGCAGCAGTTGGCCCTGCGCTATGCCGAACTAGTCTACTACGGACAGTGGTTCCATCCGCTGCGACAGTCGCTCCAGGCGTTCGTTGATCATGCCAATCAGCCGGTGACCGGGCGGGCGCGAGTAAAGCTGTACAAGGGCCGGGCGATGGCCATCGGCGCTGCCAGCCCGCGATCGCTGTACGACCCGCAACTGGCGAGCTTCAGCATGGAGGGATACGACGTGACGGCGGCCCGCGGATTCATCGACCTGTTCGGCCTGCCGATGAAAGTCGCCGCCCAGGCCGATCGACGGGATCGACGATAGCGACACCGCTTCATCCGCGCGGTCGCGGCGCTCTCATCATCGCGGTGCGCCCATTTTCGCGGGCTAACCTCTCACAGCGCGGGGCGCTGCGCATTTCTCCCTCGCCCGGTACGGGGCCTGTCGATTTATACCGCTCGCGGCCTTCAGTGAGATATCCACAGTGGCTCGGGACCCGCGGGGTCTGCCGAATGAACCTTGTTTTCATCTTGGCCGAAGTGTGACCAAGAGGGTCTGGGCGGTTCAGCCCAATTCACCACTTGCGTCGGCTCGGCCGGTGAGCCATACTTATGCCATGAAAATCGCCACTGTCCGGCAGGTGCCGCAACAGTGGGCTCAAATTATGCGCTGGATTGCTGCTGGCGAAGAGGTGCAAGTCACCGAGCAGGACAAAGTATTGGCGCGGTTGGTTCCCTCGACGGGGGTGCATAGCCCAGATTTTGTGGCCCGTGCCAAGGCCGTCTGGGGTGACGCCCCAGCAGGCCAGCCGCTCAGCGTTGTGGTCGCTGATGCGCGCGGTGGCCAATTGTGATTTACCTCGACACTGGGCTTCTCGTCAAACTTTTTACTACCCGGAGCCCGACAGTGCCCGGATCGCGGCATGGGTCCAGGGGAAGCCGATATGGCATACCCTCTTGCATGAGATCGAGTTCGCCAACGCACTGGCAATGAAGGTGTTTTTCAAGACTGCCACCGCCGCGCAGGCAACTGCCGCGCGCGGCCTTCCGGTAGCTCGACTCCAGGCCCTGCAAATATATCGCACCGGTTCCGAATGCCATTCACTTAACGTGAAAACGGCTGGGGAAAGTCGCCTTATTGGTCCAAGACTGCTGTTGAGTTCGCCAACTTTGGCCCTTAAGTGAATGGCATTCCACGTGTCCCGTTTTCACGGCCATCCCATCGTCACGCCCGAATCACGACTGAAGAACTTGTCACCATCAATCACTCGCGCAGCGCGATATCGCGGGTTCTGATAAAAAAACCTCGAGTTTGGCGTTAAAAACGAGGGTTCGCAATCTTCAGCCCACGGCTTTAGCCGCGTAAGCCACGGCTTACGCCGCGCCAGCCCCCGACTTCATGCCCGAGTTTCTTGAACCGCTAATCGGTATCCGCCTGCTGGGGAATTTTGTTCGCCGCGTAAATGTAGAACCGCTGCCCAACGATGCCGGTCTTGCGACTGCGATACTCCACCGTCTTGATCCCGCGAAGAGGGAGGCCGAAGGGGTCAGGAAACCGTAAAACGGGACAGGTGCGATTATTGCTCCGTGGTGTCACGTTTTGTCTTCCTGGGTCGGCCGGCCTTCCGGCAGCTCGACTTGAGGTGCCGCAACAGTGGGCGCAGATTCTGCGATGGATTGCCGGCGGCGAAGAGGTGCAAGTGGCCGAGCACCAGCGACAAGCATCAGAGGCTTATAGCCGACATTGATCCGTCTTCGCCGTTTTGTGAACCGACTCGCGTCGTCCGGGGCCTCTTCACCGCGGATGAACGCGGATATATGCCGATGCGGAACAGAGCCGATGATCACGGCGTCGCGACCGCACTGGCTCGGCGAAACCGACTCACCGCGGTCCTGATCGGCACCCATCGGCGGTTCGTTCTTCCCTGCTTGTTCCCCAACCGCGTTCTTGCGCCGCAATCGGATGCGGCCTGCCATGCGAGGAAAGCTCAGGCCCAGAGAAGCTGCGATCGCTCCGTCCGGGTCGAATCGGCTTGGAACGTACCCAAAACCTTGTCGAACAGCAGATTTCGCGGATATTTCTGTCGCGCTTCCCGGACGAGCGACCGCAAGGCCGCCTGCGGCCGGGGCGTGATTTGCCGATGCGGCCAAGGCAGGCGGTCGTCGGCGTAGGGGGCGAGGAACATCGCCGCTTTCTCCAGTCCCCCCCACCCGGTGGGGACCCGATTCCATAGATCGAGTTTGAAGCGCTCGGCGAGCCGTGCCAGGTCGAACAATCCGTGCAGATTCATCACGCTATAGTCCAGCGACCGCGTACGCGAAAGCTCGAACGGCTGGCGGCCGTCTTCTGTGATGTGGTCGGCGATGCGATGGTCCAGGACCGCCGCCAATACCCGCTCGGCGACGTCCTCCCGACCGACATACATGGCCAGGGTGGCGACCTGCAAGTCATACCAGGTGCCGTGATTGTTGCGTTCGGCAGCTTCCTTTCGTCCGTGCCCGCTGGTCAAGAGCCATTCAACGTAGTCGCCCATCCACTTCTTGGCGCCGTCGGCGTCGTCATCGGCCCACGCATCGCAGCGCCGCAACAGAGACATCGCATCGGGCAGGCCGACCAGGGTCATGGTGTCGATGATGCCGATCCCGCGACCGTCGCAGATTCCGGGAATTCCCTGGCTATAGCGCAGGTGCGGATTCATTCGCGTGGCGGGCGAGACGAACCAGGCCCTGAGCAAATCGCCGGCGCGGCGGGCGTAGCGGACATCGCCGCAGAGGAATGCCGCCAGCGCCAGGGTTTGGGTGGCGTGGCTCAAGGCGATGATTCGATCTCTGTCGCCGCCGGCGCTTTCGGGATTGACCTCTCCGTCGCGCCGGAGATACGGCTTGCCGTCCGGTTTGGTCGGATCGGGCCACCAATAGGGTCCGAGACTGACGTAATCATGCTTATCGCCGCTGGGCGGAACCAACTTCTTATCGGTGACCGACCAGGGACCTTGGCCGAGCGCCTTGTCCGCATCGGCCCGCAAGGCATCCAGCGCCGGTGCCAATTCCGCATCCCCGCGGGCCGCACGCCCACGCACGCGATCCAGCCGTGATTCATCAAGCAGAAGCAACATGAACAAACCTCCAATTCTCCAGATAGTACCCTCAGCGATCGCTGACGACGACGGGGACGTGCGGCCTGGGGCCGAAGTTCGGTTCAGCCGGGATTTGGATTTCATCGAAGGGACCGGTACACTCCCGCGCGGAGTTCAAACCACAGGAATCGATTGTCCCGCGCGAGCAAGCAGAACCCCACCGCATCTGGAATGTGTCGCATGTGGATCGTGGTCGCGCTGTTGGGGCTTTTCGCCGGCCTGATAAGCGCCCGGGGCCTGGCCCAGCCGGCGCCGCCGCCGCGACCGGCACCCTTGGACGACTCGGCCATGCCGGCGCCGTTGCCGCCGGTCCCGCGGGTCGGGGCGTCCGGGCAGCGCGGGATCGCCGTGCCGCCGGAACTCACCGGACGCACCGTCGAGCAGGTGCGGATCGTCGGCAATTCGCAAGTCGCCACGGCGATCATCCGCAACTCGATCCGCACCCGCGAAGGCGACAAGTTCGACCCGACCACGGTCGAGGAAGACTACCAGCGGGTATACGCCCTGAAGCGATTCTCGAATGTCGAGGCGCGGATCGAGCCGACCGCTCGCGGCGTGATCGTGGCGTTCATGGTTACCGAGCAGAAGCTGATCCGCTCCATCCAGTTCATCGGCAACCGCACCGTTCCCACGGCGGATCTGATGGCGACGGTGGACTTGCAGATTGGCCAGGCGATCGACCCGTTTCGCCTGTCGCTGGCCAGGCAGTCGATCGAAAATCTCTACCGCGACCGCAATTTCCCGTTTGTCCACGTCGGCCTCGACGAAGAGGCCCTTCGCCGCGACGGGTGGGTGATTTTCCAGATCGTGCAAGGCCCGGAAGTGCGCGTGCGCAAGGTGGCGTTCAGCGGCAACCGATCGTTCACCGATGACAAGCTTCGAGAACCCCTGCGCACCAAGAGCTGGATCTTTATTTTCCGCCCGGGCACGTTCGATCCCGAGGCGATCGAAGACGATGTGGCGACGCTTCGGCGGTTCTACGAGCAGAAAGGGTTTTTCGACGCCCGCGTCGGGCGGACGCTGACGTTCTCCGCGGACCAGAAGGAGATGATGGTCACGTTCGTGATCGATGAGGGTTCCCGCTACGTGGTGGACCGGGTGACCTTCAAGGGCAACGCGACGGTGAGCGAGAAGGACCTGCGCCGCGGACTCAAGCTCACCGAGGGCAAGACTTTCGACGCCGAGGTGTTGCAGCGCGACATCCGCCAGATCGTGCGCGAATACAGCCCGTACGGGTTTATCTACCAGCCCCAGTCGGACAACCCCGAGTATCTTCGAATCGGACGGCGGGATTATCCGTTCGGCGTGCGGACGGTCTTTGCCCGCGAGCCGGGCAAGCTCGAGCTGGTCTACGAAATCACCGAGGGCAAGCCGTTCCGGGTGGGCCGGATTCTTGTGGCGGGCAACTCACGCAGTCAGGACAAACTGGCGCTGCGCGAGATGCGGGTGTATCCCGGCCAGCTTTACAACTCGGGGGAGCTCGCCGACGCGGTGGATAGGCTGCGGACCACACCCTATTTTTCCGACGCGAAGATCACGCCGATCGGAGATGATCCGGCGTATCGAGATGTGCTCGTCGAGGTCACCGAAGGCAAAACCGCGTCGTTCAATATCGGTGCCGGGGTGAGCAGCAACGGGGGGATCGGCGGGAACATCAGCTTCGAGCAGCGGAACTTCGACATCACCAACTGGCCAAACAGTTGGCGGGAGATGTTCTCGGACCGGGCGTTCATCGGGGCCGGACAGGTCTTTCGCGTGAGCATCGAGCCGGGGACCGAGCAGACTAACGCGTCGGTGCGGTTCTACGAGCCGTGGCTGTTCGATCAGCCATACAGCTTCGGGGCCGAGGGATATTATCGCAATCGCGTGCGCGAATCGTGGGAGGAGCGATACGCCGGCGGCGTGCTGTCGCTGGGCAAGCGATTCAATTACCAGTGGTCGGCGCTATTGAGTTTCAAGGGCGAGGATGTGCTGATCCACCACATCGACGATCGCCCCATGCGGGCGCCGGAGGTGGTGGATCTGGCCGGGCATTCCACAGTGACCAGCGCCGCGCTCACCCTCAAGCGCGATACCACCCCGCCGGGATTTTTCCCCTATCGCGGGACCAGCGCCTCGGCCAAGTGGGAATCGTTCGGCGCGTTGGGCGGCGACTTCACCTTCCAGAAGTTCAGCGCCAGCTTCAACGCCTATCTCACCCTGGGAGAGGATCTGCTGGAGCGCCGGACGGTGCTGGCGCTGTACACCGACGCCGGCTACATCGTCGGGCGTGATCCGTTTTTCGAGCGCTACTACGGGGGCGGGATCGGGTCGGTGCGGGGGTTCCGCTATCGCGGGATCAGCCCGCGGTCGGGCCTGGACGACGACCCCATCGGCGGAAGTTTCCTGCTCAACGCCACCGTCGAGCTGGGATTCCCCATCTACGGTGAGACGCTTCGCGGGGTGGTGTTCAGCGATGCCGGGACGGTTGAGGAAGACGTGCGCATCGGTACAATCCGCAGCAGCATCGGGGCGGGCATCCGGCTGGTGATCCCCTTCCTGGGCCAGGCGCCGCTGGCGATCGACTTTGCCTATCCGCTGGTCAAGGATGATCAAGACGACGTTCAGTACATCAGCTTCTCGTTCGGCGTGAACCAGTAACCTTTTTGGAGATTCCAATGACCGCTTCGCCGCTTTTTTCGTTCAAACCCATCGTGATTTTGTCGCTTGTGGCAGGGATGTGGGGATGGACCTCGCCCGCCAGCGCCCAGGAGGCCGCGGTGCGCATCGGAACGGTGAACACCGCCAAGGTCTTCACCGAGATGCAGGAGACGAAGGATCTGAAACAGAAGATGGACACCGATCGCAAGATCCTTGAAGGGACCGAGCTGGACAAGAAGGGACGGATCAAGTCGATCCAGGATGAGCGGGATCGTTTCAAGCCCGGCAGCGAGCAGTGGGAGCAGAAAAACGCCGAGCTGCTGCGCACGGCGATCGAGTTCGAGACCTGGGGCCGACTGACGCAGGCCAACGTGCAGCGCGAGCAGAAGATCCAGATGAAAAACCTGTTCGCCAAGATCCAGCAGGCGACGGCGGAGGTGGCGCAGGCCAAGGGGATCGACCTGGTGATCGCCGAGCAGGCGGCGGAATTTCCCGAGAACATCGACCAGATCAACGTGGATCAACTTCGCGGGTTGATCAACTCGCGGAATGTGCTGTACTCGAACCCGGCGAAGGTGGACCTGAGCGCCGAGGTGGTGATCCAGCTCGACAAGAACTACAAGCAGGGCAAGTGACTGCGCCCTCGACGGCGACAATTCAACGGGGGACGCCGCCCCCGCGGGGGTCGGTCGAGTGCTTGAGGGTCACGGTCACTTCGACGGCGACGATTCAACGCGGACGCCGCGCCCGCCGCCCCGGCCCCCCCGATCCCCCCGCCCCCCCAGGCGCTTCGGATCGTGGCGGCCATGCATCATCGCCGCCGAGGAGGATTTCATGCACACCCTGAGCCGGATCGCCCAGGCGCTGGACGCGCCCATCCCTTCGGGCGCGCTGCCGTCGATGGCCCTTCGCGGGGTGGCGGGATTGAATGACGCCGGCCCGGACGAGCTGTCGTACCTGTCGTCGCGTAAGTGGCTCAAGCAGCTTCCGCGCTCGCGGGCCGGGGTGATAATCGCGCCGCGCTCGTTCAAAATTCCCGCCGAAACCCGCGCCATTATTCTCGCCGTCGACAATGCCGAGCTGGCGATGGCGACGGCGCTGCGCCTGTTCGCCCCACCGGTGCCGGCGCCGCCCGCCGGGGTCGATCCGGCGGCGCGGGTGGCGCAGACGGCGAGCCTGGGCGAGTCCGCGGCGATCGGGCCGTTCGCCGTCGTTGGCCAGCGCGCCGTTATCGGGGCCCGCTCGGTGATCCATCCCGGGGTGTACATCGGCGACGATGTGCGGATCGGCGACGATTGCGTGATCCTGCCCAATGTGGTCATTCGCGAGCGCATCGAGATCGGCCATCGCGTCATCATCCATGCCGGCGCGGTGATCGGCTCGGACGGCTTCGGCTATCACTGGGACGGAACGCAACACGTGAAGGTTCCCCAGATCGGCACGGTGGTGATCGAAGACGATGTCGAGATCGGCTCGTGCGCCTGCGTGGACCGGGCCAAGTTCGCCCAGACCCGCATCGGCCGCGGAACCAAGATCGACAACCTCGTGCAGGTCGGTCACAACGTGATCATCGGGCCGCACTGCATCGTTACCGGTCAGGTGGGTCTGGCCGGAAGCGTAACGCTGGGCGCTGGGGTGGTGCTCGGCGGACAAAGCGCCGTGCGCGACCATGTCAAACTCGGGGACGGAGCGATGGTGGCGGCCTGTTCGGCGGTGGCGGCGGACGTGGGTCCGCAGCAGACGGTCAGCGGCCTGCCGGCCCTGCACCATCGCCAGAGCCTGCGCGAACAGGCGGCCCTGCGCCGCCTGCCGGATTTGGTGGTGCAGGTGAGGAAACTCCAGGACGAGGTCGATCGCCTCCTCGCCGCGGGGCGCTGAGATTCAGAGGAATACGAGATCGCGGGGTTATCCAGGCGACACGGAGACATCCAGCAGGGGCCGGGACATCCAGCAGGGACGGGGAATCCAGCAGAGGCGGGACATCCAGCAGAGGCGGGGCATCCAGCAGAGGCCGGGGCATCCACCAGGGACAGGGACATTCCGCCGAGGCGGGACTTCCGACAGGGACGGGACATCCAGCAGGGACGGGGACATTCACAATATTCCCCCCCCCCGGGCCGTCGGTCCCCCACCATCGCCGCGTCCCGCGAATATTCTGGATGTCCCCTTCGCCGCTGCGATCCTCGCAACGTCGTGCATTTGACGATCGTGTCCGGCGACATAGGATCACTGACGCTTGGCCGGACGTGCCTCGGCTGGCGGCAACGAATCGGATTCCGGCCAGCGCCAGGGTTGGCGATGAACCGGCACCCATCTACCTCAAGGAGTTTTTCCATGTTCCACGGTCGTCGGATGACGTTGGCGGCGGTATTTTGCTTGACGTGTAGCTTTCTTATCGGCTCGGCGGCAGGCGCCGGGGTTCTCGATCAAGCACCCGCCGATGCGTGGCTGGTGCTGAAGGTGAAGAACCTCACGCAGACCAGCCAGGCGATTGCCAAGCTGAGCCAGGATTGGGGCGTGGCGATGATGGCGCCGCCGCTGGCCGATCCGCTCGGCACGCTCCAGGAAGAGCTCCAGATCAACCAGGGCCTCGACGTCAACGGCGACATGGCGTTCATCATGGTCAATCCCGACGCCGTCGGGGGCCGGCCCGACCAGGCCATGCTCATCCTTCTGCCGGTGAGCGATTACGACGGATTCATCAAAAATTTCGGCAATCCCCAGGTGAACGGCGACGTGACCCAGGTGGCGATCGGGCCGCGCGGAATGCCGGGGTTCATCGCCCATTGGGGTCAGTACGCGGCGATGAGCCCGAACGTGAAGCTGGTCTCGGAGAAACCCGCGGGGATTAAGGCTCCGGGCGTGGTGCAAAGCCGGCTGGACGACCAGGACATGGTGCTGATGGCCAATATTCAGGCGATGCGGGCCAAGGTGCTGCCGGAGTTTCAGAAGAACCGTGAGAACATGCAGCGCACGATGGAGCGCGACATGAAGCGTTCCGGGGCCGACCCGGCGGCGATCCCGGCGATCCGGGCCAGCCTGGACGTGGTGATGAACGGCGTGCAGCGCATCCTGCAGGAGACCCAGGCCACGACGCTGGGGTTAAAGTTCACGGACACGGGGCTGAAGGTGAACATGCTCGCGGAGTTCGAGCCAGGAACGTACTCGGGCAAGATGGTGGCGGGGCTGAAGACCAGCGCCGACTCGTTGCTGGGCGGACTGCCTTCGGGGTCGTACATCGCCTACGGCGGAATGGTCATCGACGGCGAAGCGATCAACACGCTGATCGACGATGCCAGCGCCCCGATCCTCAAGGAAGTCGGCGCCGGCGCACCGGAAAAGCAGAAAGCGATCAATGACTACGTGGCGGCGATGAAGCAGTTCGTCCTCTCGGCCACAGCGCAGACCTTCGGGCTGTTGTCGCCGCAGGGCAACGTCGGTGAATCGGCGATGATCCAGGGCCTGACCGTGATGACGGGCGACTCGGCGGCGATGATGCAGGAATGGCGCAAGGCGATGGCTTTGGAGAACGACTTGATGAAGGCGTTTACGCCCGAGGGCGGAGCCTTGGTGACCACGACGCTCACCGAACAAGCCAAGACGATCGAGGGCGTGACGTTCGATCAATTCCAGGCCGACATGAAGGCCGACAACGCCACCCCCGAGCAGAAGCAGATCACCGACTTGATGAAGTTGATGTACGGTCCGAACGGAATGTCGGGACTGATCGGCGCTGTCGATGCCAGGCACGCGATCAGCCTGATCGGCGTTGACGACGCGATGGCCGCCAAGGCGATCGCCGCGGTGCGTGAGGGCGTGGCACCGGTGGCCGAGGCCGCGGCGCTGGCCGAAGTGACGCAGAACCTACCCGCCAAGCGGGTCGGCGTCGTCTACGTCGCCTTGGACGAAATGGCCCGCGCCGGGATGCACGTGGCCGAGCAGTTTGGATTCGCCGCCGGGAAAAATGTGAAACTGCCCCCGAACCTCCCCCCGATGGGCATGAGCCTGGGGACGGAAAAGAGCGCGGTGCAGGTGGATGTGTACATTCCCTCGCAGACGATCCGCAGCATCATCGCCGCGGGCATGCAGGCGATGATGGAAGGCCAGCAAGGCGGCGGCGCGGGCGGGGCGGGCGGCCCGGGCGCGGCACCAGGGCCGGACGGACAGTGATGGCGCATTCGAGGCGGCGAACCGTTCGTCGCGGTTGAGCCATTTTCGCGGACGGGCGGCCCGGGCGCGGTGCCGGGGCCGGACGGACAGTGATGGCGCGTTCGAGGCGACGAACTATTCGCCGCGGTTGAGCCATTTTCGCGGGCGGGCGACCCTGGCGTCGTCCGCCCGTGATTTTTTTCGATCCGCCGGCCCGATCGGTATATAGTGCAACGCCATGGGCGAGCTGAACCGCGAACAATTCATCGAAAAAGTGATCTCCGCGGTGCGCGCCCGCTTTCCACTGGTCAAACTCGCCCGCGCCGAGCAGCAGAGTTTTTCGCTCACGGTCAATGGGGATGTGGCATCACTCGAGAGCCTCTACCGCGCCGTCAATCTGCATCCGCAAAGCGCCGCCCGGCAGATTGAGCGATGGATGGTCGAGCTGCTTCGCGCCGCCGAAGGCCAGCCCGATCAGACCGCGTCGTACGACCAGGTGAAGGATCGCATCCTGCCGATGATCCTGGCCCGCGAGCCGGGCGCTGACCTTCGCTCACGCGTGATCAGCCAGCCGTTCGTCGCCGACCTGCACATCGCCTACGCCATCGACGGCGACCGAATGATCGCCTACATCCCCGAAGTAGCGTTCAACGGTTGGGGAATCTCGATCGACGAGTTGCATTCCACGGCGCTTGCCAACCTCACCGCCCGCAGCGAGGCGATGCAGGCGCACGGCGTTCAGGGCGACGGTGGCGAGGTACTCTTGATGCTGTTTCAGAAGCTCGACGGCTACGATGCCAGCCGCGTTCTGTTGCCCACGCTGCACGATCGGCTCCGCGAGCACCTCGGCACGCCGTTCGCCGCCGCCATTCCCAACCGCGATGTGCTGCTGTGCTTTCGCAACGACCCGGCCAACGTCCAGCGAATCCGCGAGCAGGTGGGCATCGACTATCGCCACATGCCCCACCAGGTGACGGATCGACTTTTGCTGGTGACCGCCGACGGGATCGCCGCCCATGACGCGGAGTAATGCCAACCCCCGCGGGAGCGGCGAAGCTCAGTGACAGCTCGAATCTTCGGGTGACGGCCGAAGGGATCGCGGCTCATGACACAAGTTGAGGCCAGGCCACGCGGGAGCGGCAAGGTTCAGTGGCAGCTCGAATCTTCAGGTGACGGCCGAAGGGATCGCGGCCCATGTCACACGTCAAGGCCAGGCGACGCGGGGGCGGCAAAGTTCAGTGGCGAATTTGGAACTGCCGAAATTCGCCCGTGGCGGGCGCTGTGTCGAGATCGACCCCGCGGATATAGCCGTCCATTCGCTGGCGCACCTGGTCGATCAATTGGTCCATTTCGGTGTCAGGGCCTTCCATGACCAGCTCGACCCGCCCATCCGGAAGATTACGCACAAACCCCTGGACTGCGTGCTGCAACGCGATGTTTTTGACGGTATAGCGAAAGCCGACGCCCTGAACCCGCCCGGTGAAATAGCATTTTCGTCGATGCATGGCGTTTCCCGATCAAGAACTCGATAGCGCTACGCGCAAGACGATAGATTAACTTAATCGACGCCCTTGAAGCAAGGAAAAATTGACACGCAGGTTGAGGACGGTTGAAGGGGTGACGGGTCGCATTCGTTAGCCCGAAGCGCCAGCGAGGAGATCAGGCGGTGAAGGGCCGAGTTCGTTAGCCCGTAGCGCCAGCGAGGAGATCAGGGGGAGGGGTTGGGAAGGCGAAGGGGGCGAAGAATACACCACGAAGCCGAAGGACACGAAGGGCTTTCTCTTTTTTCTCCGCGCGTTTCGTTCTGCGTCTACGCAAGGTCGCTTCGTCCGCTTCTCCCCGCAGCGATCAATCCAGTCGGCCCGGATGGAAAACCCCCTTCGTGTTCTTCGCGCTTTCGTGGTGAAATATTCGTGGGGGTTGAATCTCCCCCATCGTGAACCATCCTCCCGCGCTGCGCTTTCTGGGTGAAATATCCCTAGGGACTGAGCCTCCCCCATCGTGAAATATCCTCCCACGCCGCGCTGCTCGCTTCGCTCCTTCGCCTCTTGGCGGTTAATTCGACCCCGCCGGCTCGGTCGCGGGGGCCGGGCCGAAATAGGATTCATCGAGCATCGGCTTGGATTGGGACCGGGCCTTTTCGATCGTCTCTTCGAGTTTCGCCTGCGCCACCCGGTCTTTCAAATCGCCCTTGATCTCGCCGGCGGACGGCGTGGTGCGGGCCTGCAACTGGATGATGTGCCATCCAAACTGCGAGCGAACGGGCGGGCTGATCTCGTTGATCTTCAGCTTCGCCGCCGCCTCTTCGAACGGCTTGACCATCTGGCCCTTGGTGTAGGCGCTGAGCTCTCCGCCCTGCACCGCCGAGCCGCGATCGGCCGATTCGGCCTTGGCGACCGTGGCGAAGTCCTCTCCGCCGCTCACCCGTTTGTAGACCTCATCCGCCTTGGCCTGGGCTTGGGCTTCGGTCAGTTCCGGCTGGCTCTTGTCGGCCGGCACCGGCGAACCGGGAGTGCGGATGAGGATGTGCCGAGCCTTGGTCTCGGAAAACTCGTCCTGGTGCGACTTGAAATAGTCATTGACCGATGCCTCGTCCAGGCCCGATTGCACATTCTCGGCCAGCGCCTGGGCCAGCACCTGGTCCTTGAGCAGCTCGAGCTTTTTTTGCACCTTCG
The DNA here is from genome assembly GCA_038329845.1 of Tepidisphaerales bacterium. GTDB lineage: Bacteria > Planctomycetota > Phycisphaerae > Tepidisphaerales > Tepidisphaeraceae > JBBQNJ01. Next base: position 16,667 of record JBBQNJ010000039.1, read on the forward strand.
GCTGCTCATCGAGTTTGCGCTTTTTCGCTTCCTGCGCCATCAGCTTCATCTTCACCAGTTGCTCGGCGATCATCCGCCGGCCCGAGGGCTGCTGGGTCATCATCTGCACCTGGGGCGGCAGTTCGTTGAGGAACTCGGCGAACTGGCCGGCGGTGATCGCCTCATCGCCCACCTTGAGCACCACTGTCGAGGGGTCCACCGCCGGAGAAGACGCCGCCGGTTCAGAAGCACCGGGAGCGGCGGGCACCTGCGCGCGGGCCACGCCGCTGATCATCGTCGCCGCGGCGAGAACAAAAAAACCTTGAATCAAGATTGCCTTCAAAACAATGCTCCGGTGGGGTTGCCTGTCGATTGTCGCCGCGACGGCGGCGGCGAATCCGATCCACCCGCGGCCGAAACGATCAGCCCGCGGGCAAAACATGCTGATGCTGGCTATCATAGGCTCAACGCCGGCGCACGCCAGCGGCTAAATCGCACACAATGCCGGCGTCGAGTCGCAAGTGTCCCTTACCGAGGATCGGATGAAGAACATTAATGAAGCGATCGTGTTCGGATTGAACAAATCGGCCGCGCTGCTCGAGCGCTATGTCGCGGATCTGTCCCCGTCGGAATATCTACACCGGCCAGCGCCCAAGGCCAACTGCGTGGCCTGGCTGCTGGGACATCTGACCCAGAGTGACCGCGGGGCGATAAATCGCCTGGGCGCAGAAGACCTGCCGGTCCTGCCGGATGAGTTCGACCAGCGATTCGGCCGCGATGAGACCTCCGCCGGGGCCAGCGATTTCGGCGATGTCGCAGCGCTCCTGCCGTTGTTCAAGGCCCACCGTCAACGGCTGATCGAGGCGGTCGAATCGACCGATCCCCAGCGACTTTCCGCAGCGCTGGACAAACCGCATCCGATGTTCGGCACGCTGGCCGAACTGGCATCGTTCATGTCGATCCACACGGCCATGCACGCCGGCCAGATCACCACCATCCGCCGCAGCCTGGGCAAGCCGCCACTGGTGTAGGCGGAATCGACGCCGGCGGAATCGACGCCGGGGCGTGGACCGGCCCAACCTCCCGCGATGCGGCACGCCGCCGCGCGCAGCCGGTCACCGGCATCCGGCTCGGCAGATCGCGGCGCGCAGCCGGACCCCGGCGTTCGGCCCGGTAGACCGCCCCGCGAATGCGGTCTCCGGCGCGGTCCCCGGCGTTCGGCCCTGCCTCGCGTAGTCCCGCGCCCGAGCCCCGCGCCCGAGCCCCGCGCGCCTGGGATCGTCCGGCTCGCGGCGCTACTCCTCTTTTTCCTCGTGCGGCTTGTACTGAGCCACGATCTGCTGTTGCACCTGCGGGGGCATCGGCTCGTAGTGGCTGAACTCCATCACGAAGCTGCCCTGCCCGCCGGTCACGCTCTTGAGCTGCGACTGGTACTGCATGACCTCGGCAAGCGGCGCCTGCGCCTTGACCACCGCCATCCCGCCCGACATGAAATCCTGGCCTTGGATGCGCCCGCGCTTGCCAGACAAATCCCCGGTGATCGTCCCCACCTTGTCTTCGGGGATCGTCACCTCCATGTTCACGATCGGCTCGAGCAGCACCGGCTTGGCCTTGAGAAGCGCATCCTTGAACGCGAATTTCCCCGCCGTCCGGAACGCCACTTCTTTCGAGTCCACCGGATGATGCTTGCCGTCCGTGATCGCCACGCGAACATCCTGCAGCGGATAACCGGCCAGAACCCCGGTGTCCATCACATCGTGAATGCCCTTCTCCACCGCCGGGATGAACTGACCGGGGATGGTCCCGCCGAAAATCTCGTTGAGAATTTCGAGTCCCGGCCCGCCCTTGGCCCGATGCTGCGGCGAATCTTCGGGCAGCGGCTCGACCCGAAGGAATACCTCCCCGAACTGCCCGGCGCCGCCCGTCTGCTTTTTATGGCGATGATGCCCATCGGCGTTCTGCAGAATCGTCTCGCGGAACGCGATTTTCGGCGGCTTGGTATCCACCTGCAGCCCGCGGTTCTTCATCCGCTCCAGCACCAGCCGCAGATGCAGTTCCCCCAACCCGTTGATGACAACTTCGTGCGTCTGGCGGTCGGTGTGCCACTTAAATGTCGGGTCTTCCTCGGCGAGTTTGGTTAGCATCCCGCTGATCTTCTGCTCATCCCCTCTCGCCTTGGGCGTGATCGCCAGGCCGAACATCGGCGTGGGAAAACTCAGGGGTTTCAGATGCACGCTGTCCAGGGCGTGATCATCGTGCAGCACATCGTTGGTGTGAATATCGTCGATCTTGGCCACAGCGCCGATGTCCCCGGCGATCACCGCGTCGGCCTCGCGGTGTTCCTTGCCCTGCAAGTGGAACACATGCCCCAGCTTGATCGCCTTCTTGCTGTGGCCGATGTAAACCTGCGACTGGCCCGAGCAGCTTCCTTCATGAACCCGGAAAACCGCCAGTTTCCCCACGAACGGGTCGGTCGTCACCTTGAACACATGCGCCAGCAGCCGCTTGCCCGTATCTTCCTCGACCGCGAAGGGCTTTTCGTTTTCGCCCTCGCCGGTCAGGAACATCGGCCGGTTCGCCTCCAGCGGGCTGGGAAAATGTCTGGCGATCGAGTCGAGCAGCTCCTTCACCCCCACCCCGTTCTTCGCGTCCGTGAACAGCACCGGGATCACGTGGCCCTCATCCATCGCCTCCTCGAACGGGGCGTGCAGGGCCTGATAATTCGGTTCCTCGCCCCCCAGATATTGCTCCATCAGCCCTTCGTCCAGCTCGACGATCTGATCCAGAATCGCGGTATGCGCCTCGGCCACCGAGCCGAAGTCCGATTGGCCCGATTTGCTCAGCAGGCACTCGACCACCGCCTTTCCGCCGTCGCTGGGCAGATTGATCGGCAGCACCTCGGCACCGAACATCTCCTGCAGCCGCTTGAGAACGTTTTGGACATCCACGTCGGGCATGTCGATCTTGTTGACGATGATCGCTCGGCAGAGGTTGCGCTCCCGCGCGTACTCCATCATCCGCCGGGTCACCACCTCGATCCCCGACTGGGCATTGACCACCACGACCACGGTCTCGACCGCCGGCAGGCACGCGATCGCCTGGCCGATCAGGTCCGGCGATCCGGGCGTGTCGATCAAGTTGATCCGCTTGCCGTCGTAATCGCATTGTAGAATGCTGGCAAAGATCGAATGCTGGTGTTCCTTTTCTTCCTTCTCAAAGTCGGAAAAGCTGCTCTGCTCGCTGACCGATCCCTTGCGGTTGACCGCGCCCGCGGCGAACAGGATCGCGTCGGCGAGGGTGGTTTTCCCCGCTCCGCCGTGTCCGACAAGCAAGACGTTGCGAATCTCCGCGGTGGTGTAGGAAGGCATGATGGCAAAGGCTCCTGGTTAGCTCGAACAAGGGTTGAGAACGATTCAAAACCGGCGATCCGGCTGAGCGCCCGCGCCTGCGTCGAACAACCGCGGCGCGGACCGAGAACCAGCCCGTCCCGACCGGCTGGAACATCAAGGCCCCGTGAGTATAGAGAACGCCTACAGCCCGGCAAGTTGAGCAGCCGAAGGAAAGCACGGACGCGACAAGGCGACAACGCGACAACCCACCCCGTTAGCCCGAAGCGCCAGCGAGGGACCGAGGCAACGACAACGCGACAAGTCCCAAGCACCCCTCGAGAATCCGACATGAAGCGTGCGAAGCTCAACAGCGTCCAGCTCCGGATCCCGCGCCACCGCGTCCCCAACGGGCGTTCGTGCCGCGACCGATGCACCTGTAACCGGCAAAACTGGGGACGACTCATCGCTTGGGCCGCTTGCCGATTGGGGGTGGCTTTCTTACAGTCCGGCAATACGCGGAGTTTCTCGTGGCGACGGGCGCGGCGAGGGGATCCGCATCTTGCAAGGACGGCTGATTATGTCGGAGCGCGCAATCGGAGTGGCATTGCTGGGTTGCGGCGTCGTCGGGGGCGGGGTGCTGCGCATCCTCGAGGAGCAGGCCGAGTTGATCGCCCGCCGGACCGGCGTGCGATTCGATCTGCGGCATGTGGCGCTGAAGGATCTCAGTGAACGCGCCGACCGTCCGGACCTTCCGCGCACCACCGACGCCAAAGCGGCCATCGACGATCCGAAGGTCCAACTCGTCGTCGAACTGATCGGGGGAACCGGCGTTGCGGGGGATTTCATCCAGCGGGCGTTGTCGCTGGGCAAACCGTGTGTCACGGCCAACAAGAGCCTGCTGGCCGCCCGTGGACCCGAGCTGTTCGCGCTGGCCCGGAAGCATCAAACCTGCATCGGATTCGAGGCCAGTTGCGGCGGAGGGATCCCGATCATCGCGGCACTCACCGGCGGGCTGCTTGCCAACCGGATCGACGCGCTTTTAGGGATCGTCAACGGCACCTGCAACGTCATCCTCACCCGCATGACCCGCAACGGCTGGAGCTACGCCGAGGCGCTGGCAGAAGCGCAGAAACTCGGTTTCGCCGAGGCCGATCCCACGCTGGACGTCTCGGGACGTGATGCGGCACAGAAGTTGGCGATTCTAGGAAGCTTGGCTTTCAACGCCCGCATCGCCGAATCGGATATCCACGTCGAGGGGATCGACAGCCTGCAATCCTCTGACATCGCCATGGCGGGTGAACTGGGCTACGTGATCAAGCTATTGGCCATCGCCGAACGCGCCGCGGACGATCAAATCTCGCTGCGCGTCCACCCCACGCTGGTTCACAAAGACGACATGCTCGCCGAGGTTTCCGGCAGCTTCAACGCCATCAGCGTCTATGGCCACGCCCTGGGCCACGCCTTGTTCTATGGTCGCGGCGCTGGATCGCATCCCACCGCCAGCGCCGTGGTCTCGGATATGCTCGGGATCGCGCTGGGAACCACCCCGGCGGCCTTCTCGCAACTGCGCGTCCTGCCGGATTGCACAGCGCCGGCGAAAGTCCTGCCGTTCGACGAACTGCAGTCGCGGTACTACGCCCGGATCATGGCCAAGGACCAGCCGGGCGTGATGGCCCAGATCGCAGCGGCGCTGGGTGAGGCGCAGATCAGCCTTTCGACGGTCCTTCAGCGTGAAACCCACGATGAGAAGGCCGTTCCCATCGTGATCACCACGCATCTGGCCCGCGAAGGGTCGATGCGCGAGGCGATGTGCCGGATCGATGTCTTGCCGACGGTCAGCGCCCCCAGCGTCTGCCTTCGCATCATCGACCAGCCCCAGGAATTCGCCTCGGGCTGATCCATCGCGCGAGGGATTTCAAGCTACTGGCAACGGCGGCGGCTGGCCGAAAAGCCGCCGGTCAATCGTCGCGGCCAAAAGGGCGCTGCTCAATCCCACGAATGCCCCGGCGACCACGTCGCTGGGATAATGCGCCCCTTCGAGAACGCGCTCGATCGCAGTGGCTGCGGCCACCGCTATCCAGACGAGTCGCCAGCGCGGCATCAGCAGCATCAGCGCCCCGGCCACGGCGAACGCCAGACTGGCGTGTCCGGAGGGAAAGCAGAGGTTCGGGACGTTGACCAGCCCGGAAAATCCGTCGGGAAACGGGTAGAACTCGAAGGGTCCGCGCGGCGGGTCGCCGCGAAACGGACGCGTCCGCCCTATCATCCATTTCATCAGCCACGGTATGATTCCGCTGATGATCCCGGCCATCACCACCAGCCCGGCGGCGCGAAATCGCAGGCGATGGCCAAACCCCACCAGCGCCGCGGCGATCGCCAGTGTGACGGCGAAATGCCCGGGCAGCTTGAGCGTCCAGGCCAGCCAGCCGCCGCGAGGAATCAACGGCGTGCGGCTGTAGAGGTGTCCGGCTCGCCAATCGATCATCGCCGCCAGTGCCAAACAGATCGCCGCGATGGCGATCCATCCGGCCATGCGAGCTATCCTGCGCTGCGGCACCAACGGCGACGTCTGCGTGCGGAGTTTGGCATCGCCCATCAATACCTCCCCGGCATTTGCGGCAGGCTCATCCCCTTGAATCCTTCGCAGTGCCAGAAAACAAACCGGCGAACTCGCAGCCCGCGATCTTCGGTCACCAGCTCGATCGGCTCATGGACGACCGCGAAAGCCGCGCGAAGCTCATCGGGCATGCCTTGGCCAACGTACACCACCTCGCGACCGATCAATTCGGGCCGATCCAGGCGGCGATCCAGCCAGATGTCGTACTGACTGAAGCGATTGCGCTGCGCCGGGTCGTGGAAATAGGCGCCGACGCAGTAAGTTTTGGGCTGTCCGGGCGTGTAAAACGCGGCCTCGGCGGTCGTTTGATAATCCTCGCCCAGCACGAACGCGCCGGGAGATGCCGAGGCGAGCATTCGTCCGATCTGCTGGCCCATTTCGACATACCCGCGGAACTTGGCGCTGGGATCGAGTCGGCGGGCCGTCTTGGGCTTGGCGCCGATCCTCGGGGCCACATGCTCGTTGTACCAGGCGATCGCCGGGTAGACCAAGGTAAAGTCATGGGCGATGGGGATCATCACGACCCCGAAGACGATCGCGCCGTAGACCCAGCCGCGCCAGGGTCGCCACAATGCGGCGCTGCTCAGGCGCGATCCGATGAATCGGGCGGTAAGGATCATCAACGTGAAATACGCCGGCGCTGGCCAGTTCGGCTGCACCTTAGCGCGAAGGGTAACGATCCAGCAGAGGATCCAAATCGGGCAGCCGATCCACAGCAGCAGTGCGATTCGGTCATCGCCGTCGCGCCGGACACGGCGCACGCCCCAGACGATCCCCCCCACCATCAGCACCGCCAGCGGCGGGCCAATCAGCAGGAACTGGCCCAAGGGGAACTCGACCATGTGCTTGGCCGACCACGCATCGGCATTGGCGGCGCCGGTCTGGCGGGCCACATGGCGAAACGAAACCCAGTCGTGCTGAGAGTTCCAGTAAATAACCGGGATCGTGAACAGCAGCGTAATGATCACGCTGGACCCCATCCAGGGTGACTTAAGCCAATGGCGATATCGCCGATCCGACGCGAGCATCCCGATCAGCCCGATGAACCAGATCAGCATCGCATACTTGGCGAGAAACCCGACCCCCGCCACCACGCCGATCGCCGGCCAGGCCCAGCGCCGGTTTCCCAGGATCGCCAGCGCCGCCAGCCACGTGGCGATCGCCCAACACAAAAAAAGCGGCGGATCGATCGTCATCAGCACGCTGCCGGCGATGAACAGCGGAACCAGATGGTTCAGCAAGATCACCCCCAGCGCCAATCGGTGACTCCTGAACAGCCGCAGCGTTAGCCCATAGGTGGCGATGCTCGTCCCGATCGCCAGCACCACCGCCGGCAGGCGCACGGCCCACATGGCACCGCCAAAAATCGCCGTCGACGCCCGGATGAGGTACGCGACCAGCGGGCCCTTCGAGTAATAGCTGATATCGAGCTGGCGCGACCAGTCCCAGTACTGCGCCTCGTCAGGGGTGAGGTCCAGCGGACAGTCGTTCACCAGGTAGTTGATGTGCCCGATCGCTCCGAGAAGCAGAATCACCGCGAAAATCATGCGGCATCGGCCTGGGGTCAACCAACCCAAACCATAAACCGCCCGCGGCTCACCGGCCGACTCAATCAATGCCACATCCATTGGCCGCGATTGTATGGCCTGTGCCGCCCATGCTGAAACGATGTGCGCTGGTGATGAGCGAGCGCGGGATTACACTTTGCGCATCATGGCCTCATTTGCGGTGATTTTGCCGGCGGCGGGGAGTGCGACGCGCTTTGGCGGGCCGCGAAATAAGCTGTTGGAGCCTTTGGCCCGGCGGGCGGTCATCGCCCGGGCGGTCGATGCGTTTTTGTGCCGCGACGATGTGGCAATGGTGGTGATTCCCACGGTCTTACGGGATGAAATCACCGAGGCGCTCGGATCGGCAATCGGTGCCAAGGCGATAGAACGGGTGAGATTCTGTTCCGGCGGACCGACTCGCGCCCATAGCGTACGGGCGGGCTTGGCCGAAGTGCCGGCGGACATTCGCTGGGTTGCGGTTCATGATGCGGCCCGACCGCTGGTTTCTCAGGACCTGATCCGCCGGACGCTCGAAGCGGCCATCGCCCACGGCGCGGCGGTCCCGGCCTTGCCCGTCGCGCTGACCATCAAACAGGCGATCGGTCCACTTCCAGCCCGTGTCGAGCGCACGATCCCGCGGCAGTCGTTGTGGGCCATGCAGACGCCGCAGATCATGCCCGTCGAGGCATTGCGCCGGGCGTTTGAAAACTGTCCTATCCCGCTCGAGCAGGCCACCGACGACGTGCAACTTCTCGAGCTGATGGGCGAGGCGGTCTGGCTGCTCGCCGGCGAGGAGCGCAACTTCAAGATCACCACTCGCATGGACTTGCGCATCGCCGAATGGTTACTGCAAGAAGAAGCGGGCGGGCCGTCGGCAGTCCGATAACCCTCGGGCGAGGCCCACGTCACGCCGATTCGCACGCATGGCCGATACCCCTTGCGGTGGAACCCGCAGCTACCCCTGTCTCATGGTGCGCGCCGACGGAGCAACCGCCGCGATTTCGGTCGACGACGGGCCGATCGTGGTGGCGCCGCCTGCTGGGATCGCTCACCCGGCTGAATCCGCGGATCGTCCGCGTGCTTCCGGCGGCCACACTGCCGGCGACATCCCTTCCCACGCCCGTCGCCGTGGATGATCCTCCTATCGAGCCGTTGGGCGGCCGCGTCCGCCGAGCGGCGATCTCTCGCCCCGGGGCAAGCCCCCTGGCGATGGTGAGCGACGGGCTGGGCGAAGTCCCCCCGCTGCCCCATGTGCTGCGCGAGTTGTTGCGGGAGTTGTCCGATCCCCAATCCAGCAGCCGCACCGTCGCGCGGATCGCCGCGTCCGATCCGGCGTTGGCCGCAAGCCTGATTCGCACCGTCAATTCCGCGGCGATGGGCAAGCGCGGTCACATCACGTCGGTCTCCGGTGCGGTCAGCTTTCTGGGCTACAACGCCGTCCGCGGCATCGTCATTCGCATGCGCCTCGAGCGCATTCTCCCGACCCGCCCCGGCCAGGCCGGCTACGATCAGGAGGACCTGTGGGTCCACTCGATGGCCGTCGCCCATGCCGCCGAATGCCTGGCCGAACGCCGTCCCGATGTCGATCGCGGGTTCATTTCCACGCTGGGACTGCTTCACGACATCGGAAAACTGGCGATCAACAGCTATTTTCCGCGGGCGGCGGCACAGCTTGTCGAACCGGGCACCATCCACGATGAGAGCCTGCTGGACCGCGAGCGCCGGATTCTCGGCGCCGATCACGCCGAGATCGGAGCGTTGCTGGCAGAGCATTGGAAGCTGCCCGGCGATCTGGTCGAGGCGATCCGGCACCATCACGCGCCGCAGTCGGCACCGGCGTCGCTGCCGGGCGAGATCCGCACCGCCGCGATTCTCGTCCACCTGGCCAATCAACTCGCCAAGTACTGCTATGTACACAGCCAGGACATGGAGATCGACATCATTCCCGACGATCTGTTCCGTTCGGTGAACTTGGCGGGTCCGTTGACGCGGCTGTTGAGCAACCGAATGCGCCAGGCGATCAGCCGGGCAATCTTCTTCGCCGATGAATCCAGCCCGCATCGGCCTATCGGCGCGGTCCGACGATTTCTTCGATTTTGCCCGAAAAATGAGATCCCTCTTGTCATGTCGCCGGCGCGCTCAAGCTCATTCCTCGAGCCGCGCGTGCATGTGGCCGGCGAACGTCCCGAGGCGATGTTCGATGAAAAATCGACCGTCATCGACTGCACCAGCCGCCTGGGCCGACGGTTCGACCCGCTTTCCCCGACGATCAAAGAGGCGATCCGGTCCCAATCGTTTATCCATTTCAGTGCGACGGCGGTCCCCAATGCCATCGACGCGATCGTCACCTGCGCCTGCGCCCACCTGGACGCGCTGCATCTGGACTCATCGACTCGCATGGCCGCGCGGCTGATCGTTCGACGGATGCTGCCCAACCTGGTCGAGATCGCCGACCCCACCGAGCCGGTCGAACTGCTTCAACGCCTCGATCGCGGCATCCTTTACCTCGCCGTCCGATGCCCGGCCATGGAATTCAAGCGTCGATTCGACACGGCGATAGATTCCCGCGCAGCGCGATCCATCCTCGAGCAGGAGTTGGGAAACCTGCTGAATCTTCGTTGGTTTGATGATCTTTTCACCTCTCGAACGGGACGAACCCTGCTGTTCGTTTCGCGCCCGAATCGGCCGGGATGATGGCCTCACTCAATCCGGCGGATTTTCGATCAGCCATTGAATCAGTTGGGCGTTGGCCGCGGGAAACGAATAGTCGGCCAGTGCATCCGGCGAGACCCAGCGGAGATCCTGACAGCCGATCGGCCGGGCTTGCCCGACGATCTTGCGGCACAAAAACGGATGCAGGCGCAGCTCGGCATGGGGGTAGACGTGATGGATCGTCGCCAGGGCGCGATCGGCGATCACTTCGATCCCCACCTCCTCGAATGCTTCTCGAACGGCGCACTCTTGCGGCGTCTCTTGCGCGCGGCACTTGCCGCCGGGAAACTCCCAAAGTCCGCCGAGCGGCGCATCGTCATGACGGCGTGCGATGAGGATGCGCCCGCGCTCGATGATCACGGCAATCGCCACGATGAGGATCGGCATAACGCGTGAGTCTACCGGCCGGCGACGGCGGAGTGGAAATGGGCCACTGCCAGGCCGGGCGCTAGCGGCTCAGGCCGGTCAAAACATCGACCAAACATCAGCCCGTATCTTGCGTAAGTTACTTTACAACAATATTTTACGACAACATCACAATTTCCTTTTCGACCCGGAGACCCGATTGACAGGGATGGGGGTGCAGGGTATAGTCACGGGCGTTGTCGAGGCGGGGTTCGACGACATTTTTAATTGAATAATCGCGGCTTTTGCCGTGGCGCACTTCCGGAGGCAGGTAGGAGCCACCCCTCCGGAAGTCTTTTTTTGCGCTGAGCCTGATCTACAATCGCATTCGATGAGTTCCGACCGACCTTTCGCCATCGTCGATTCGATCCCCGCGCCGGCGCGCGGGCAGTTCCTCGCTCGAGTTGTCGGCAACCCGCCGATCTGCCGCGAACATTACCGGCTGGTGGTGAGCATCGACGGGACGTTTCCCGCGACTCGCCCGGGACAGTTCGTCCAGATCGCCTGCGCCGATCTTGGGCTGGACGATACGGCAAACGTCGAGATCGAGTGGATCGAAGGCCAACCTCCGCACCCGCGCGGGAGCGAGCTTTTGGCGCCACGGGCGTTTCTACGCCGGCCGTTTTCTCTCGCCGGTCGGCGTGATCTTGATGGACGAGTTGAGCTCGAGTTCATCCAGCGGATCGTCGGACGCGGGACCGGCTGGCTGGGCGAGCTGAAAGTGGGTGACGAAGTCAATCTGCTTGGCCCATTGGGAAATGCCTTCAAACTGCCCCCCCGCGACGAACCTGCGATTCTCGTCGGCGGCGGGGTCGGCATCCCGCCGATGATCTACCTCGCCTCGACGCTCGGGCACCGAAGGGCCGTCGCCTTTTGCGGCGCACTCGCCCGCGATCTGTTGCCGCTCACGATCACCGATGCCGCCCCGAGCCCCACCGCCGAGGGAATCGATCCGCTTTATAACATCGCCGAGTTCGCGGCCCACGGCGTAGCGACGGTGATCACCACCGACGATGGAAGCTACGGATTCCGCGGGTTCGTCACTCAGGCCCTCGAAAAATACCTCGACCGCTATTTCGCCGGCACATCGGCGCGCCCGGTCATTTACACCTGCGGTCCAGAGCCCATGATGAAGCGCGTTGGTCAGATCGCCATGGCCCGCGGGCTGGAGTGCCAGATCGCCGTCGAACGCGCCATGGCCTGCGGCATGGGAACGTGCCAAAGCTGCGTCATTCGCGTCAAAGCCTCTGCCTCATCCCCGCATGCCGGCGGGAACGGCGTGGCCACGACCGCCTGGACCTACAAACTCGCCTGCACCGACGGGCCGGTCTTTCGCGCCGATGAGTTGCTGTGGTGAGACCCGGTGCCGGATCAGGCCGTTTCCACGGTGATTCCCACGTAATAATCGCGCACGGTCCGCGATCGCAGAGCGATGATCAGCGCGATCGGATACGTCGCGCCGGTAAAGAACAGAATGACGCTGGCGATCCCGATGGCCGACTCGGGCCGCACCGATGATCCGCCCGGCCCTCCCCCTTGGCTGAGAATCCCACTCCATAACAGCCCCCAGGCAAGCCCCGCGGAGATCGCCAGCAAGATCTTCAGCCAGGCGAAAATCAGGTGAAATCGCCGGCCCAGGCGATGCTGGCGAAGAATCAGAATCCCCGCGATCAGCAGCAACACCGCCAGCGCCACGGACGCGGCGGTCTCACCCAGGGCCAGTCCCCAGGGCAATGCCAAGCCCACCATCGGCGCAACCTGGACCGGGGCTGGGACGGCCGCGGAGCCGCGAGCGCGTGGGGACGGGACGGTCACCGGGCCGCCGGGGCGAGACGGCACTGGCGTCGGCGAAAATCGCGGCGCCCCTGGGGTGTGCTGCACGCGGATCGCGGCCCGTCCGTCCTCGAACCGAAAGACCGCATGATGATCAGAAACCTCGAGCCGCCCGTGGCCGACGACAAAATAGTCCCACCCGGACGTTTCCCTGGCGCCCAGGGTGCGTCCGGATTCGGAAACCGAAGCCGCCACTCTCGCCGTCGTCAATGGCGAACCGGCCATGGCGGGGAACAGGTCCATCCCGGCCTCGCGGAGCAGTTGGTCTATCTGGTTCTGCCGGGCAAACGTCAGCGGCCGGATCGACGACAATCCCAGGATGACGATCTTGCGATCCTCGGCGCCAAGCCCGCGCGGACTTTGTTGGTCCCCCATTCCGTCCGGCGACAGGGTCGCGTCCGGAATAACGATGGGCGAAACGGGGAGGCCGAAGCGGACGTTCATCGTCGCTTGCAAGATTCCCGTCATAAACACCATGAACAGCGACCCCAGCAGCGTCATGCTGGCGATGATGATGCTGATGACCCCGATCGCGGTGAGGATCCCCGGCCTCCCGACGATCCTCAGCGCCGGATACCCCCCCATCGGCAACGGCGGCGGATACTGCATCCGCTCCACTATACCACCCCACGCTAAACCCTGCTCCAGACATGCAAAGTGCAAGGTACCCGGGGGCGTGCCCACGAATTCTTGTACGGGCTTCAGGAAACCCGCCATCATGGCCATTCGCAAATCGCGTTTTCCCTCTGAAAACCGGGAAGGGGGAAAAAATACGGGCACACCCGTACCCGGTGGACAAGATTCGTCCCGCGGGTCATGGGGATCGGGGGGCGGGTTTGTTCAAGCCGGTGAGGTCATACAGCGTTCGCACTTCGCGCGGAGTCAGTGGCCGGTAAGCCCCGGGGCCGAGTTTGTGAAGCGTCAGTGGACCCATTTTTACCCGCGTCAACTCGCGGACCTTGTGCCCGGCGCCGGCGAGAATTTTTCGCAGCTCGACATTGCGCCCCTCCCGCAATGTCAGCTCGAGCGTGCTTCGCTCGGTGGAACGATGCGAAACGGCGATCGGTCGCGCGCGGTCGGCCGTCGGGGCATCGGCTGGTCGGGGCGGATGCAGCGCCTCGGCAAGATCGGCAATCGTTCGCTCGGTGACATACCCATCGACGATCGCTCGATAGACCTTTGGTACGGCATAGCGGGCGTGGGTCAGCCGATGGGTCAACTCACCATCGTTGGTCATCAAGACCAGCCCGCGGCTGGCCGCGTCAAGCCGGCCGACGGGATAGATGCGAGCCGACAGCTCGGCGGGAAGCAGATCGACGGTGCGAACCTGTTCGCCCTGGGCGACATTGGTGGTGAAAACCCCCTTGGGCTTGTTCAGCAGGATGTACAGATGCCCGCGCGGCCCGGTCGCCGTCCGCAGGCGGACCGGCTCGCCATCGACGCGAACCTGGTCGCTCGCCGGGTCAATCAGGACCGGCGGCGTTCGCGCGATCTGTCCGTTCACCGAGACCCGCCCTTCGAGAATCATTTGTTCCACCGCCCGGCGCGACCCGACCCCCGCGGCGGCGAGGAGCTTTTGAATCCGCTGCTTCATCGGCCCATTATGGCGGCAAAGCCGCGCCGCCGACAGGCCGGGCACGACCAAGTCCGGCGACGCCACGGAGGCACCGCTGCCATTGTGGACAACTCGGGGGAATCCTGTTGAGGACGCGAGCCGAGGTTGGGGATCGACCGCCCAGATGTACGATGCGGGTTTGCGCGATGGCCCGGGTAGCTGTCGCCGTCGGGTCGTTTGTCAGCCGCGTTAAGCACAGGAGTTGTCATGGGATTCGCGTCCGGTTCAATCACGTTTCGCCGATTCGCCGTGGTGGGCAATCAGCATCCATCGGCGGTGGATCAGCCCATGCTGGACCGGCTGGCGGAGTTCAAGCTCACTCCCGGCGAGTTCGGCGTGCCCGAAGAGGTCGAATACGGCTGGAACGGCGGGCGGCATATCCTGGACGACAAGTTCGGCTTCGAACACAACGTCTTCGCCGAGGCAATGGTCTTCGCGCTGCGGATCGACACGAACAAAGTTCCCGGCGAGCTGAAAAAGGCCTACCAGATCATGGAGGAAGAGGCGATCGCGGCACAGAACCCCTCCGGATTCATCTCCAAGAACCAGCGGAAGGAAGCCCGCGAGATCGTTCGCCGCAAGATCGACGAAGACCTTCGCAGCGGCCGGTTCCGCAAGAGCAAGCTGATCCCCTGCCTGTGGGACCTGCCCGGGCAAACGCTGTACACATCGGCCAGCGGCGCGGGGCAGGAAAAGCTGCTGGAGATTTTCGAGCGCACGTTCAACCTGGCGCTGGCACCGCTGTCGGCGGGGGCGCTGGCGCTGCGGATGCTCGAGCCGGCGGGCCGGCGGCGAGAGTACGAGGATTCGCGCCCGACCCGGTTCGTCCACGGCCCAGACGGGGAAAGCCAGCACCCCGATTACCCCTGGGTTGCCAAGGGGCCGGAACCGAAGGATTTTTTCGGCAATGAATTTCTCCTGTGGCTTTGGCAGCGATCCGAGGCGCAGCGCGGGCAGATCACGACCGACGCTGGCACCGTCGCGGTGGTGTTCGAGAAATCCCTCGACCTCGAATGCGCCTACGGCGCCACCGGCAAGGATGTGCTGCGCGACGCAGCGCCCACGCAAATGCCCGAGGCCCGCGACGGCCTGCGCAGCGGCAAGGTGCCCAGAAAGGCCAACCTCATTCTCAACGCCGCCGGAAATCAGTACTCGTTCAGCTTTCAGCCCGAGCCGTTCGTGCTGGGATCGACCGCGCTGCCGCAAGTCGAGGACGCCGAAACCCCGCGCGTGCTGTTCGAGGAGCGCATCGCGCTGCTGCGCGAATTGAGCAAATCGATCGATTCGCTGTACGATGTCTTTCTCAAGTCGCGTTGCTCGTCTAGCTGGGAAACCCAGGTGGCGACGATCCGGCGCTGGATCCAGGCGGCGGACAAACCGGTGGCCCAAGTGGCCTGAAACCCGGTCGAACCGGGCAATCCAAATAGGGGGTCCTATCCGGCGGCGGCGAACGCGGCGATCGCCAGGGCAAGGAGTTGATCAAGGTCGAGTTGTTCCGGACGGATTCGCGGGTCCAGGCCGGTCGCGATGAGAACCACGGCGGAATCGAATCCCGCCACCTCGAGCGCTTTTCGCAACGTTTTTCGGCGGGAGGCGAACACACGGTGGACGAACCGCGAAAAGGCACGGATGTCGATCGCGCTCCGCGGCTTTCGCCGGATGCGCACCAGCGCCGATTCGACATTGGGCGCCGGCCAAAACAATTGCGGCGGAAGACTCCTCAGTAATTCGACCTCTCCCAACAGCCGCGCCATCACCGACAGCGGGCCGTAGGCCTCATCGCCCGCCCCGGCCCGCAGGCGCTCGGCCACCTCCTTCTGCACGGTGAACGTCAGACTATCCATGCCCGCCTCGAGCAACCCGATCACCAGCGGCGAAGCGATGTTGTAGGGCAGGTTCGCCGCCAGCCGAATCGCGCTGCCCGGATGCTCGGCGCGATGCGCTTCGATCCGCTCGAGCAGTTGCGGATTCAGCCGATGCTTTCCCGCCAGGGCGTCGGCGACGATCAACTCGAACCCCCCGCGGCCGGCGAAGCGATGTCGCAACAGCTCGGCCAGATCGCGGTCGAGTTCGATCGCCAGGACGCAGCAGCGCTCGAGAAGTTCTTCGGTGAGCGTCCCGGTGCCCGGACCGACCTCGACCACGAGGTCGCCCGGAGCGATCTCGGCTGAATCGGCCACCAGCCGGACCATGTTCGCGTCGATCATGAAGTTCTGCCCGAACCGCCGCCGCGGCCGGGCGCCGATCCGATCGAGCATCGCCTGGATCTCATGCTTGGTCTGGGCCATGGCGATGTTCGCGTCAGTCCGCGGGTGAGGGTTCACCGGGCCAGCGGAAGAACCGTTCGGCGTTGGCGGTGGTGATCCGATCGAGTTCGTCGAGCGAGACTTGCTTTTCCCGGGCCACCACCGCCGCGACGTGAATGACCAGCGCCGGCTCGTTGATCCGCTGGCTTCGCAGCGGCTCGGGCGAGAGGTACGGCGCATCGGTCTCGACCACCATGCGATCCAGCGACGTCTGCCGCACCGCCCGGCGCAGCTCATCGTTGCGCTTGTAGGTGATCGCCCCGGTGAATCCCAGTAAGTGCCCGGCGTCGGTGATCCGCGCCGCCTGCTCGCTGGTGCCGGTGAAACAATGAAACAACGCCGGGATCGAGGCGAACTCCTCGAGGATCAGCAGCGCTTCGTCGATCGCCTCGCGGCAGTGGATCACCACCGGCTTGCCGGCCTCTTGCGCCAGGCGCAACTGCGCCCGGAACATCTCGGCCTGACGATCCGGCGAGGCGTCCTTGTGGAAGTAGTCCAGCCCCATCTCCCCCAGCGCCAGCACGAGCCGATCCTGCGCCAATTCTCGCAGACCCGCGATCGCCCCGGGGACATCCACATCCCGGCAATAGTTGGGATGCACCCCCACCACGCAGCCCACGCGATCACAATGCGCCCGCGCCAATGCCACGGCCGCTTTGGAATCCTCAACATCCGTGCCGATCGTGATCATCCGTCCCACGCCCGCGGCCGCGGCGCGGCTTAGCACGCCCTCGAGCGGGTCGAACAATCGCGGATCGGTCAGATGGCAATGGGTGTCGATCATGGCGATGCAGTGCCCCGGCGATATAACCCAGCGGCTTACTCGGCGGCCTCGAAGGCGTTGGGCGTGTGGCGAATCTGCGGTTGATGCCCCGCCGGCCAGACCACCGCCACCACGTCGAACCGAGCCGGCGGCTGAGGGGTGCCATAACGGCTGAGGTAATATTTCGCCACCCGGGTGATCTGGGCCTGCTTGTGGAGATTGACCTGCTCTTCCGGCGTCGGATCATCGTATCGCCGGGTCTTGACCTCGACGAACACGAGCGTCTTCCCATCCCGGGCGATGATGTCTACTTCGCCCAGTTCGCAGCGAAAGTTCCGGACGATGATTTTGAACCCGGCGCTTCGCAGAAATCGCGCCGCGGCGTTCTCCCCGCTTTCGCCCAGCCGGTCCCCCATCGACGGGGCCGCGCCCTCCTCGACCCGCCTGAAGAATTTGCCCAGCCATGCCCGCATCCATGCGAAGATATGCCGCCGTGACACCCCATGCAAGAAACCGAGTCTACGGCTCATCGCCCGGTTCGGGCGGCGGAGTCGGCATCCGCCGGGCGCTTTCCGCCCAGGCATCGATGTACGAAGTAGCGGACCCGGGTCGCAAACCGCGCCGGCGCCGTCCTCCGCGGGCGATGCGCCAGATCAGCAGCAGTCCGATGAGCAAGACCACCAGCACCACGGCCATCAGCAACATCGAAACCGCCGCCAGCCGCTGCCGCTCGGGTTCGCTCGCGTCGCGTGCCGCGGCCGTGGCGGGCAGAAGGTAGTAATGTGAAACCGCCGCGAGCAGCGCCGTGAAAACGGCGAGGTAAGCGATCGCCAGCCAAGCGGTCCGGCCCGATCGAGAGCGAAAGAACAAATGGGCGGATAAGCGTTTCATGTTGGCGAACCGGCGAGTCCAACCTATTCTACTTCCGATCGTTCCGGCGGGCGACTGCGGTTCTCGCAAGGCCGGACCGGTCGATTCGCCTAAGTGCTCGCTCGGCCTTGTCGCTCGGGTAATTGATCAAAACCCTGAAACTCGAGCTCGACCGACAACCCCCCAGGAAACGGGGATCAACGCTGTGGACTTTCCCCCACCGATTCGAGTCCGATGGCCCTGATGGATAGTGGGAATCAACCCCACCTTAAAGAACTATGGAATCACTGCTCGGCGCCCTGTTGGTCCTGGTGCTTCGAATCATGGATGTCTCGCTGGGGACGATCCGCGTCCTCTATGCCGTGCGTGGCCAGCGCCTGCTGGCCGCGGGGCTGGGGCTGTTCGAGTCGCTCATTTTCATCTTCGCCATTTCCCGGGTTATTTCGGCCCACGGCGACGTGTACAAGATGATCGCCTATGCCGCGGGATTCGCCAGCGGCAACTATGTCGGGATCACCCTGGAGCGCTGGATCGGCTCGGGTTGGATCATGGTGCGGCTGATCAGCAGGCAAAAGTCGGCCGAACTGGCCAAGGCGCTGCATGAATCGGGATTCGGTATCACCACGCTGTGGGGCAAGGGCCATGAGATGGACGTGGCGGTGCTGTTCGTCGTCGCCCCGCGCCGCCGCGGCGATGAGATCGTCGAGCGGGTCCGCCAGATCGACCCCGAGACGTTCATCACCACCGACAGCGTAAACAAAGTGACCGGCGGCTACACCGCGAGAGTGGCCCCGCCTTCAAGTGTAAGAAAATGATGAGGGGGTAGAGGGGAGTGACTGGGTGATGGGCCGATGCAGCGACGCCGTTAGCGAGGGATCGAAGGCGGACGCGCCGACGCGTAGGCCGAAAAATTCTCTCCCCACGAAACAAGGCGGCGACGCCGTTAGCCCGAAGCGCCAGCGAGGGATCGAAGGCGGACGCGCCGACGGGTATGCCGAAGAATCTCCCCCACGAAACAAGGCGGCGACGCCGTTAGCCCGAAGCGCCAGCGAGGGATCGACGGGTGACGCGCCGACGGGCAGGCCGAAGAATCTTCACCACGAAGCGGCGAAAAATACCAAGCGATTTATTCACAGCGCGGTGCGGTGAACCGTCGGCCCGGACTCTTCGCGGCTTCGCCGCTTTGCGTATCAACTTCTTCCCCAAAGCCGTTCATTCGCCGACTGCAAGGGGCGGCCGGGTCTTTCAGAACCACTTCTTCTGCTGGACGATGTATTCCTGATAAAACTGTTCATCGGTCTTCGTGAGGTAGATGATCCCCTCGATCAGGCCGATGATGCTGCCAGCGCCGCAGGTCACCAGCGTGATGACGATCCGCAGGATGCCGCCGGTGGAATCGCCGAGGATGAACCGGTGAATACCCAGCCCTCCGATCAGGATACCGAGGATGCCCGCGGTGGTCCGCTTGGAATCGGCGGGATTATACGGGGGGGGGGCGGGCTGATTATTGGGAAACTGACTCATGCGATGCTCCTTCTGTTAGGTACACTACTATCCCCTCTTCCCCGCCACGACGCAAGCGCCGGGGCGGCAGAGTCATCCCCAATTTCCCGCCGCGGTCTGCGAATTTACAGCCGGCGGGGACGTCGGCGTTCGGCAGAGCGCTGATTCGCCGGCGTCCTCGTTGGCATGATGAAGAACCGCGACAACCGACGAAATTGGGGATGAGTCACGCCGGCGACGGCTTGAATCTCCGCGCCGTCACGTCTACATACTGACGCATCGTTCGCCGATCTTTCGGGATCGGCGCTGCAACGGCCCCTGTTCGGAAAGGCTTTTCGGATGAGCATCGCCATCGCGTTTCGCGCCTTTTTTCGCGCCATGGTTGATCGACAATTCAGCGATCAGGCCCGGTGCCTCTTGAGCGGTGAGGTGCCGGCACTGCCCGCGGCCGCCGGGCCAGCCTCGAAACCAGTCGCGGCACCTGAGCCTCGTGTCGCCGCACCGCCCGCCCAGCCGCGGCGAAGCGAAGCGATCGAGCTGCTGGCGGTCTTGCAGCGCGAGGGGCGTCTGGTTGATTTTCTCACCGAGTCGATCGACGGCTACTCCGACGCCCAGATCGGCGCGGCGGTGCGCGAGGTGCATCGCGACTGCGCCGGCGCGCTCGAGCGGATGCTGGCGCTGCGTCCGCTGCTGGAAAAGTCGGAAGGGGATCGCGTCGAGGTGTCCGCCGACGCCGGCGCATTGCGATACCACCTGATCGGCGATGTCAGCGGCGCCGGCCCGCATCACGGTGTCCTTCGACATCGCGGCTGGCGGGCGTCAAAAATCGAGCTTCCCCGCTGGTCCGGCGACGCCGCCGCGGCGAATATCATTGCCCCGGCCGAGGTCGAGCTTTAGCCCCGACCCGCCGACCGGTCTGCCCGCGAGCTTTTTATGAACTCCAAGAAAAGGTCCAAACCCGATTCCCCCGCGCGGTTCGCCATCGGCATCGACCTGGGAACCACCAACTGCGCGATCGCGTATTCGCCGATCAATCCCGACCCGCTAGCCGCGCCGGGCGAGGTGCGGCTGCTGAGCGTCGAGCAGTTGGTCGCCCCCGCCACGACCGAGGCCCGGCCGCTGCTCGCCTCCTTTATGCATCTGGGGAGTCCGCGAGATGCCGCGGCCAAGGCGCTCGATTTACCCTGGGCCGCCGACCGGGATTTCGCTGTCGGCGCTCTGGCCGCAAAGATGGCGGCCGATGCGCCCACTCGGACCGTTGCGGGCGCCAAAAGCTGGCTGGTGAACAGCCGCGTGGACCGGCATGAACCCATCCTGCCCTGGAACGCCCCGGCCGATGTGCAAAAAGTTTCTCCGGTCGAGGCGTCAGTGCGTTACCTTTCGCATCTGGCCGCGGCATGGGCCAGGGCGTTTCCCGATGCGCCGATCGAACATCAGAAAGTCGTCCTGACGGTCCCGGCGTCGTTCGACGCCAGCGCCCGCGAGTTAACCCGCGAAGCGGCGATCCAGGCCGGACTGGGTGAGGAACTGATCCTGCTCGAGGAGCCTCAGGCTTCGCTGTATGCGTGGTTGGCCGATGCCGGCGACCGCTGGCGGCGCACCGTCAAGCCCGGCGACACCCTGCTGGTCTGCGACGTGGGAGGAGGCACCACCGACTTCACCCTGATCGCCGTCGCCGAGGAAAACGGCGAGCTGGCCTTGAATCGTCTGGCGGTGGGCAATCACATCCTCGTCGGCGGCGACAACATGGACCTGGCGCTGGCCGTGTCTCTGCGCGAATCGTTTGCCGCCAAGGGCATCAACCTCGACCCGTGGCAGTCGGTGGCTTTGTGGCATTCGGCCCGAGCGGCCAAGGAGACGCTGCTGGGACTGAATCCGCCCGAGAAACACCCCGTCACAGTGCTGGGCCGCGGATCCAAACTCATCGGTGCCGCGATCTCCGTGGACCTGGATCGCCAGACGACCACGAAGCTGCTGCTCGAGGGATTCTTGCCGGAAAACGCCGTCACTGACGGCCCGCAGCGCCCCCGAGCCTCGGGGTTCCGCGAGATCGGGCTGGCGTACGAATCGGACACCGCGATCACCCGCCATCTGGCCGATTTCCTCATGCGCCACGGGCCTTCGTCCGGGACCCCGGCGCAACCGACCTATGTGCTGTTCAACGGCGGGGTCTTCAAGGCATCGGCGCTGCGACAACGAATCCTCGACGTGATGGGGCACTGGTTCGGTCCCGAGCTTGCTCCCAAGCCGCTCGAGGGCGAACCCGATCTGGACTTCGCCGTCGCCCGCGGCGCCGCGTACTACGCCGGGGCCAAGTCCGGTCGCGGCGTGCGCATTCGCGGGGGAACAGCGCGGAGCTACTACGTGGGGATCGAGACCGCCGGCCCTGCGATCCCGGGGATTGCCCGGCCGCTGCGGGCGTTGTGCGTGGTGCCGTTCGGGATGGAGGAGGGCGATGAGGCCGACGTGCCGGCAGAAAATGTTGGCGTGGTCGTCGGCGAGCAGACCACGTTCCGATTCTTCTCCTCCCCGACGCGGAAGAATGACAAGCCCGGGGACGTGATCACAAGCTGGAGTGAACCGGAGCTGAGTGAAACCGATTCGATCCAGACGACGCTTCCGACGGATGAAACGGCCGAAGACGACTGGTTCAGCGTGAAATTCCGCAGCCGCATCACCGAACTGGGCATGCTCGAACTCTTTTGCGAAAGCCGAACCTCCGACCACCGCTGGAAACTCGAGTTCAGCGTCCGCGATGACCGTCCGGATGGTGGAGGCACATAACGGCGATGGGTGTTTCTCACCCCCATGCCTCGGATACGCTCTCCCTCTTGCCCACCGCCGGGGCGACGGTGCCACATAGGCCCTGCGTCCCTTCGTCCCTTTCGTCCTTCCGCCCTTCCGCCTTTCATCCCTCCGCCCCTCCGTCCCTCCGCCCCTCACTTTCCCCACTGCTGCTTCCACTGCCTTAACAAGTCAAACGCCTGGCTGGGCGTCAGCTCGTCGAGATTCAATGCGGCCAGGGCTTGCTTAAGTTGCTGGGCCGGATCGACGAACAGCATGAGTTGGCTCTCGTCGATCGCGCGATCGGACTTGCGCCCGCGCGAGATCTTCGGACGGCCCACATGCTGGACCGCCAGTTCGCCGAGCAGTTGCCGGGCGCGATCGAGAACCGGACGCGGGATGCCGGCGAGCCGGCCGACGTGGATGCCGTAGCTGCGGTCGGTTCCGCCTTCGACGATCCGGTGCAGGAAGATCACCTGGTCTTCCCATTCGCGGACCGACACGTTGAAGTTCCGCACCCCGCTGAACCGCCGCGACAGGTCGGTCAGCTCGTGGTAATGGGTGGCGAACAAAGTCCGGCAGCGCAGCTCACCGGCGATATGTTCGGCGATCGCCCAGGCCAGGCTCAGGCCGTCCAACGTGCTGGTCCCGCGCCCGATCTCATCGAGGATCACCAGGCTTCGGTCCGAGGCGTTGTTGAGAATATTGGCCGTCTCGGTCATTTCGACCATGAACGTCGATTGCCCCGAGTGCAGTTCGTCGGACGCGCCGATCCGCGTGAACAGCCGGTCCACCAGCCCCACCGTCGCGGCACGGGCCGGAACGTACGAGCCGATCTGCGCCAACAGCGCGATCAGCGCCACCTGCCGGATATAGGTGCTTTTGCCCGCCATGTTCGGGCCGGTGATCAGCGCCAGTGAATCGCTCTCGGCGAATCGGCAATCGTTGGCGACGAACTCGGTGCCGAGCTGCATCTCCAGCACCGGGTGACGGCCATCGACGATCTCGAGCACGCGCTCTTCGACGACCTCGGGCCGGCAATACCGCCGATCCTGCGCCAGTGCCGCCAGGCCCGCCAGCACATCCACGCGGGCCAGGCCGTGCGCCAGATCCTGGAACGTCGCCATGTGGGGCAGCAGCGCCGCCCGAACCTGCTCGAACAATTGCTGCTCAAGGGCGATCGCCCGCGATTGGGCGCTGCCGGTTTCCTCCTCGAACGTCTTGAGTTCCTCGGTGATGTAGCGCTCGGCGTTGCGGATCGTCTGCCTGCGAGTCCACTGCGGCGGCGCCTTGGCGTTCTGGCTGGCCGTCACCTCGATGTAATAGCCGAACACCTTGTTGTAACTCACCTTCAGCGTCGAGATCCCCGTCTCCTCGGCCAGGCGCTTCTGGTATTCGGCAAGCCACTGCTGGCTGTGCGTCGAGCGATCGCGCAGCCGATCCAGTTCGGCGTCGAACTGATCGTTGATCACCCCGCCATCGCGCAGATGCGCTGCCGGATCGGGCAGGATCGCGCCGGTAAGGAATGCGGCCTGCTCGGCGCAAAATCCGCGCAAGGCGAGCAGCTCGGGCGCGATCTCGGCGCTGCCGGGGAATCGTTCGAGTCGATCGAACAACGACGGCAGCGTCGCCAGGCATTTGCCCAGCGCCGCAAGGTCCCGCGGACTCGCCCGCCCCACCGCCACCCGGGCGACGATCCGCTCGATGTCACACAGGTCGATCGCTTCGATCACGCTCTTTAGGTCGCTCGGCGAAGCCAGCAGCGCCGCGATCGCCGACTGTCGGGCTTGAATGTGTTCCAGGTCGTTCAGCGGCGTGCGCAGCCACTGTCGCAGCAGGCGCGATCCCATGCCGCTGCGCGTCCGGTCGATCGCCGACAGAAGCGTTCCCTCGACGCCGCCCGAGCGAATGGTGCGGTCGATCTCGAGGCTGCGCCAGCTCACCGGGTCGATCGCCAGGTAATCTTCGATGACATGCCGTCGCGGCGGGCGAAGATGCCCGATGCCCGTGCGCTGGGTCTCCTCGAGATAGGTCAACACCGCCCCGATCGCCAGCAGCGCTGGATCGTCCTGCTCGAACCCGAACCCGGCCGCCGAGCGGGCCTGCCACTGCTTGTGAATCTGCTCGTGGGCGTGATGGGCCGTGAATTGCCAGCCGGGACGCGCCGTGATCGACGAGAGGCCCAGTTGCTCGAGTCGCTGCTTCACATCATGCGGCTGGCCGGTGGGAAGTTCCGGCACCAGCACTTCGGCCGGGTGAAGCCGCGCGATCTCATCGAGAATCTGGCCTTCGGAACCGCTCATCGCCGAGCAGGCACCGGTGCTAAGCTCGACCCAAGCCAGCGCCGCGCGATACCCGGCCCCGCGGGTGACACAAAACGCCACGGCCGCCAGGGCGTTGTCCGAGCGCCCGTCCAGCAGCGGATCATCGGTCAGCGTGCCGGGAGTCATCAGGCGAACGACCTCGCGCTGGATCACCCCCTTGGCCAGCGCTGGATCCTCGACCTGTTCGCAGATCGCCACCTTGTGTCCGGCGCGAATCATCCGGCGTAGATAGCCTTCGACGGCATGGAACGGCACGCCCGCCATCGGGATCGCCTCGGCGGCGTCCAAGCCCCCCTTCGAGCGGCTGGTGAGCGTCACGCCCAACACGCGATGGGCGAGCTTGGCGTCCTCCCAGAACATCTCGTAAAAGTCCCCCATCCGGAAAAACAACACATAATCGGGGTATTGCGTTTTGAACTGCTGATACTGCCGCATCGCCGGGGTGAGCGCGGCGGCGGATGAATTCACCGAAGCGGGGCTGAAAGGGGTCTGGCTCACGCGAAGCGACGAAGGTAGACCCTGTGGCAAGGCAGATCAAGGCACGTACAACCTGATAACTGAACGCCGCCGAGGGTCATTTCGACTTCAGCTCGTCGAAGCTCCCCACCGCCGGCAATTCACCGATCAACGGCGCGGCGTATCGCTTGAACGCATCGGTGATGTTGTTGCCGCCCTCGATAAACGCGGCGTCCATGTGCTTGGTGTGGCGGGCCACGATCTGCAACGGTGTGAGGATCAATTCGATCTTGTACGGCGAATCCGACAGCCGCTTCATGGCGATGGATCCGGCCGCATGGCCCTCGGCCGAGGATTGCACGGCTTTTCGACCCACCTGCCGGGCTTCGTCGGCGTCGGTGGGACTGACGAACCCGGGGAACGACCGCTGCAAGTAGCCAAACGTATCGGCACGCACCCGTAGCTTCCGACCCCCCTTGGCACCCAGCTTCTTCACCTGCTCGGCCAGGAAATCCCCCAGGGCACCGCTGCCCGATAACTGCACGTTGCCATGGGCGTCGCGCTCGAGATTCTCGGCCATTTTCTCGGCCCAGGCCTTGCCATCCGGTGCCGAGATCCCTTCGGAAACCGCTACCAGACAGCGACCATGACGAGTGTAAACCGCATCCACGTCGGCAAGGAACTTCTCCATCGTCAACGGCGACTCAGGCACGTAGATCAGGTGCGGCCCCTCGGTTTCGCTCTTTCGGGCGAAGACCGACGCGGCGGTGAGGAAACCGGCGTGGCGGCCCATGATCACGTCCACCTTGATCCCGGGAAGGCTCTTGTTGTCGTAGTTGTCGCCCATGATGGCGGCGGCGACGAACCTGGCGGCCGAGCCGAAACCAGGGGTGTGATCATGCACGCGTAGATCGTTGTCGATGGTCTTGGGGATGTGGAAGACCCGCAGCTCGTAATTCGACTTCTGCGCCAGTTCTGAAACGATCCGCGCCGTGTCGGCCGAGTCGTTGCCGCCGACGTAGAAAAAATAGCGGACGTTGTTCTTCTCGAAGGCGTGGAAGATTTTTTCGCAGTAGGCCGCATCCGGCTTATCGCGGGTGGAGCCTAAGGCCGCTGCCGGGGTCGAGGCGATGCGCTCGAGCAGCTCGTCGGGGATGCCGTTGAGCTGGATGAAATCGTTGTCAATGATCCCGCGCACCCCATGGCGGGCACCCAATAGCTTCTCGATGTGCCCGTGCTTGCGGACTTCTTGAATGACCCCGACCAGAGACTGATTGATGACCGATGTCGGCCCGCCGGACTGGCCGATTACCGCGTTGCCTCGAAGCGTGCTGCTCATGACACGAATTCCCTTTTCTTCCCCGAAGACCGGGGCGTTGTTTGAATGAAAGCTAGGGTTGGTTCTTCCGGGCCGACCCGCATCGCCGCGCTGCGACCGGTACGATCGGCCCGGGGACGCGGCATCATAGAGGATGCATTTATCGGATCAAGACACGCCGGAGTATTCTTAAGGCGCATACCCAGGGCTAGTGCATTGTCACACGATGATTTTAGGGTAGACCGACTTCAGCTTGCGGCGCGCGTCGCTGACTTTGAACTGCCAGTCCACGCCGCGTTGTTTGGCGTTGCTGGCCGCCTGCCAGGCGGCGGTCTCGGACCTCAGCAGG
>JBBQNJ010000040.1:0-41994 GCA_038329845.1 Tepidisphaerales bacterium
GTTCGCCGACCTCGAGCATCGGCCCCGCACCCCCGCCCGCACCCCCCCACAGCGCGATCTTCTCGCCCGCACCCGCACCCGCCCCCGCCTGCCCTGCGCACAAAAACCCGTCCACCTGAGTCCCGACATAAACATGTCCCCGCGCCGCGACCGGCGAGGAGATGAACAGCGGCTCGGAGCCGGCCCGGAACTCCCACTCGGGCCGCAGCGTATGCCGATCCAGCCCGAACAGCATCCCCGCCGAGTTCATCGCATACACATGCTTCTCGGTCAGCGCCAACGACGTCACCATCGCCGCCCGCGTGTTCCATGATCCCAGCGGTTGCCCGTCGAGGCCCACGCGATAGACCGACCCGTCACGGCAACCGAAATAGACGCTGTCAGCCGCCACCGATACCGCTCCCATCACCGTCTCGGGCAAGGTGAAGCGCCACAGCGTCTTCATCGTCGCGGTGTCGATGCAGCGTACCTCCCCGGCCGTCTTGAGTTTCTCCATCGCCGCGGCGATCTCATCCGGCTTGGCCCCGGCCTCGCTCAGCCGCGTCGATTCCTGCGCCCGAAGCGTTTCGGCACTCTTGACGTAATCGCCGTTGCCCATCCCAAGGTAAAGCCGCCCGCCGGCGATGCTGGGAGGGCTGAACACCGGGTACGGCATCGCCTGTCGCGCCAATTCCCCTCCGCTCTGGAGGTCGATCACGCACAGCGCCCCGCCCCCCATCCCCAGGCCCGCGTAGACCTTTCCCTCATGCACCGCCAGCGACGTTTCGGCATCGGGATATTTCTCCCCCGGCAAATGCCACAACACACGCGGGCGACCCGGCGCTGCGGGATCCTCGGCCAGCGACAGGCAGTAATATCCATCATCCCCAGCCCCCACGACCACGCGATCCTGAGCGATTACCGGCGTGCATTCGACGTGGCTGTTCGTTCGAAAGGTCCAGACAATCCGCCCGGCGCTCTTTTCCGAGACATCCACACACACCACCCGCGAGTCGCGCGTCAAATGCAGACCTTCGCCCACCACCAGCCGATCGCCACTGACCACGGGCGAGGAAAAGGTCGCGCGGTATCCCGGCGGGGCTGTCTTCCACACCACCGCGCCGCTGTCGGCATCAAAACAATAAATCTCCCCGCTCTCGTTGAATGCCCCCAAGCGCGCCGATGTGACATAGACGCGATTGCCCACGATTGCCGGAGAAGCGAAGAACGCCTCCGATCCGCTTCGATGCGACCAGACCAGCCCGCCCCAATCCGGCCCGACCGCCGACCCACCGCCCAGCACGCTGCCGCTTCGCGCGATGTCGCCCCTGGCCATGGGCCAGTCCGCCGCGGCGATTTCCCGCTCGTTCGCGGCGGGCACCGGCGCCAGTCGCGCCCCTGCCCAGGCCAAGGCCGCGCCAACCGCGATCAACCCCGCGATCGGAATCTTCTGTCGCCACAACAGCTTCGCCGCGTTCCACATCGACCGCGGTCGAAAAAATCCCAGCAGCGCCACCGCCAGCCCCAGCAGCAACCCCGGCAGGATCGTCAACAAGACCTGCAACGGCCCGACCAGCACCGGGACCACGGCCACATGATTCATTCCGATCACTCACCAACCTCCCGCATCCGCCCCCACGGATTCTACACCGCCCCCAGCCGGACGTTGGCCCCCAATCATGATCCTTTACCGACGCCCCACGGCTGTGCCCAATTCTTAATCCCTAAGTTTCAATTCTCAGTTCTCAGTTCTCCGCGATGCCGTATCCGCTGATTCGTCCGAACCGTCCTCCACTGGCGCCATGTCTTCCGCCGCATCGGACTCTTCCGCTTGCGGTTCGGCTTCACCAGCCTGTTCGGCTTCACCGGCCTGTTCGGCTTCGCCGGCCTGCTCAGCTTCGCCGGCCTGCTCAGCTTCGCCGGCCTGCTCGGCCGCCACATCCGCCGGCGATGGAACGGTCTCGGCGATCACCTCCTCGTCCCCGTACTCCCCGGCCGTTTCCGTCCGACGACCCGGGGCGATCGGCAAGGCGCTTTGATAGTACCCCACCGCGAACAACCCCTGCTGCTGCTGATACGGAAAATTGATCAACTGGCAAAACTCGGCGATCAGTTCCTGCGCCGCCGGATCCGTTCGCTCGGCCGCCTGGACCCCCATTTGATGTTTGCGGTCGCGGAAACGGATGATCTGCACGAAACGTCCGGTGCGCTCCCCCGTGCCCCAGTTGGCCCCAACCTGCTCGTATACGTCGAACTGACCGCATCCCAGCCGGCCGAGAATCTGGCGGAATCGACGAACCAGTCGGGCGTGCTCGGCCCGCTTGTCCTTAGGAACGATGTAACTGTTGGTTTGTAGAAGCATTCTGCCTGCTCGTGAACGTGCGTGGCCGGCTCACCGCCGGTGTCAGGGCGATCGGCGACCCGAATAACTCCCCGATTGTGCCCGATCCGCCCCCCGCATTCAATCCGATCGATCCTTTGCCGGGCGAACGAACGCACGCCCGATCGCTGGATCGCCCGATCATCCATGCCAACGCCGGGAATGAGGTCGCGGCGCAGTAGGTGCAACGAATAACGCAGGCCCGATCGCCGGATCATCCCCCCAGTTCGCGCCCGCGGCGCTCGGCGGCCTTGATCGCCTCGATCGTGATCCGGTCCCACCCGGCGGATTCCAGGTGCGTGATCGCCGCGTGCGTGGTGCCGTTGGGGCTGGTGACATCGCGCCGCAACTGTCCCGGCGCGGTCCCGTCGGCCAGCATCGCCGCGGCCCCCACCGCCGTCCGCACGCTCAATTGGTGCGCCTGCTTCTGCGTCAGCCCCAACTCGATCCCCGCCCGAACCATCTGCTCGACCAGAAAGAACACGTACGCCGGGCCTGACCCGCTCACTGCGGTCACGGCGTTCATTTTCGATTCGTCGATCTCAATGACTTCTCCGGCGGCCTGAAAAATCTCCCGCGCCCGTCGAACATCCGCAGGCCCCGCCCCCGCGCCCGGCGCCAGCGCCGTCATTCCCTGCCCGATCAGCATCGGCGTGTTCGGCATCGCCCGCACGATCCGCCAGCCCGATCCACCCAGTGCCGCCGCGATCGATCCGCTGGAGACTCCCGCGGCGATTGAGATCAACAACTGCCGATCCACCGCCAATCCCGGTGCAAGCGTCGCCAGCGCTGCACTCATCATTTGCGGCTTGACGCTCAGGAGTACAATGTCCGCCTCTTTCACCGCCTCGGCGTTGTCGCTGAACGTGGCGATCCCCAGCGAATCAAAAACCGCCCGGCGTTCGGCCGCCACATCCGCCGCCGCCATTCGTCCGGGAGAATACACCCCGCGGCGCAGAATCCCCCGCGCGATGGCCTCGGCCATCTTCCCCGCCCCGATCATGGCGATGTCATAGCGCATGGCGAGGATTGTGCGACCGCTCCGCGCCCCACGCAACCGTCGCGGCGATCAGGGTTCCAGCGGCAGCTTTTCCCGCCGTGCCCGCGTCGCATCGGTCGGCGCCAGCACCAGGTCGAGAATCCCGAAGATCACCAGCATGGCGGCGATCGAGACCCAGAACCAGCGCTCGGCGCCGGACTTGGCCCGGTTGATCCACTCGAACGCGATCAAGGCCACCCCCGCGACGATCGAGAAGACCGCCATCATCCGCCAGCGCCGCTTGCTCGGACCCGCAACAGCCATCGCCCCATGTTCGGAGCTTCGCTCCATTCCCGCAACCTGCTCGCCCGCGGCGACCCGCATCCGGCCAGGATGAACAGGATCAACGACGAGCAGGGCACGGGTTAGGCCCCGAGCGCGGAGAGAATGTCCGATGGGTTCTTCGACGCAGATTTGGCCCGTCACCCGAGTTTTTGCATCGCTGGCTCAACCGTCACGGCCTGGCAGTTGGCACAACCTTCTTCGATCACCAGCGCGATCGCGCCACTAGTCAATTCATTATCCACCACTTCAAAGACCTGCTGGCGATCCAGCGAAGCGGTGAGGGTCGCACCGCTGCATCGCAGCGTGAGGGTGTAAGGCCGCTCGATGGCGAAGTCGATCGATCGGTGAGCCAGTTCGGTCTCGACCCCGTTCATCATTTTCACCAGCGACAGCGAGCTGCTTTCCGGCCTGATCAGCAAGGCGTAATACCGCATCATCCCCTGCACCCGCGCCGCAAGGCCCGCCACCTTGGCCATGCGAACCCGCATCGAGACGCTGACCTCGTAATCTCGCCACTGGCGCGTGCCCTGGATGAGCAGGCCGCGCCCGAGATTCTGGACCAGCGTGCCAGGCAGACGATCCTTGCGATTGGCATCGGTGGCATCGGTCCAGGCCAGTTTCCACATATCGCCCCCATCGGCGGGCGGTGAGAAAACCACATCCGGCTCGCCATCCCAATCAAGCGAATCCAGATAGACGACCCCCTCGCCGGCCGCGATGGGCAACAGTTCGGTTCCCACTTCGGCGATGGGCTGTCCGCCGATGCGGGGCAGCTTCCATTGCAGCTCGACAGCGCCCTCGCCGGCGATCTTCGTGGTCGGGCCTTGAAGAATCTTCATCGCGTTGTCGGTGGTGAAGTGGCGGACGAACAATCGCGCCTCGACGGGGTGGGCATTGCCGCCATCGCCCAGCAGCCGGGCGCGAAGGGTCTGTCCGGGATAGAGCGTCGGGCTGGCTTTCATCGCGTAGCCGTTGAACCGCGAATCCCTGGATTGGAAGAACGTCGCGGTGCCGACGCGAACGGCTTGTTGATCGGTCTGGGTTGAATAGCGGATCGCCAGCAGGTGATCGCCGTGGCCATTTTTGCCGGCAACATTTTCGATGCGAACCTCGCCGGGCCCTTCGGACATGGCGTGGGCCTTGAATCCCTGCACCGAGCCGGGCAGCGAAAAATGAAACCGAGCGCCGTTCTTTGGCTTCCATGGCTCGAGTCCCGACAGTGCCCGGCCAGCGTTGATCAGATGCTGCGCCTCGGCCACGGCATCGGTGATGCAGCGCCCTCCATCGGCGGTGGGAAGCACCAGCCGATCGGCAACCGGCCCACGCCAATCGTGTTTGCCCGCGAACGCCGACAGGCCATTGCGGATCCCCAGCAGGCAACCGACGTTGCCCGAGTTGCAATCGGTGTCATACCCGCAGGTGTTGACGATCGACATCGATTTGTCGAAGTCGCCATCGCCCCACAGCAGCGCCAGGATGATCAGGCAATGGTTGGGCACCATGTGACAGCCGCCGTGGAATTTTTCGTAGCCATATTTCTCGTAGACGAACTCGCGTGCCTTGCGCCAGTCGCTTTCTCGCGTGCGCAGCGCCCGCAGATCGTCGATGGCCCGCCGGATCAGCGAATCGGCCGGGATGAAACTGATCCCGCAATCCAGCAACTTGTCGATGTTCTTCTCGACGAACGCCAGCGCCTCCATCGACGCGACGACCTGGGCGCCGTAGATGGCCT
Source organism: Tepidisphaerales bacterium (assembly GCA_038329845.1). Taxonomy (GTDB): domain Bacteria; phylum Planctomycetota; class Phycisphaerae; order Tepidisphaerales; family Tepidisphaeraceae; genus JBBQNJ01. The sequence goes on from JBBQNJ010000040.1 coordinate 5,416, forward strand.
CGCGATCATGGCTGACACTGGCGGCACGCCGGGCCAGGTCTGCCGCCTGCGATGGGTTGCCCGGGCTGACCATCGCCCAGCCGTCGATGAAAATCTGCGCGCCGATCTGTTCGGCCACCGTCGTTCCGTTGAGCGCGATCGACCCGCTCGCCGGCGCTTCCACACCCTTGCGCAGCCGGTAAAACGCGGTGTGTTCGCTGGAAACGCCCACCCCGCCCCACCAGAGAATCGTCTGGTTGGGAATCACGTAATTCAGCCAGGTTTGACCGATCTGCCGGGGGGTGATGTCGCGGCGATAGCCGTGGTCGGCCAGCGCGCGAATGAACGTGAACGTGCCGCTGATGTCGTCGTCGCTCACAATCAGCGGCTTGTCGAGTTTTTCATGCACGTAGTATTCGATCGTGCCCAGTTCGCTCATGATCCGGTCGTATCGCCATTGCTCGAACGGGCGGCCGAGATAGACACCGATAATTTTGCCAAGCACACCGGCGTAAACGCGCTCGGCATAGTCGGGAGGCAGAGACATTTTTCTTCCTTTTCGTCGTTCGATTATTGAGTGGATGGACGCTCGGACTTGCCAAGCCGCGTGATGCTATGCGTTCGCCCGCTGCACGCGCACCGACGCGATCTCATGGGCGCTCAGCGGCAAAGAGAATCCATCGTCCATCGCGGTTGCGGCGGGGACATTGGCCTCGTCGCGCTCCAGCAAGTCAACGCGTCGGACCGATCCCACCTTGCCAAGCAGTGCGGGATTGACCGTGACGCGCGCGGTCGTTTTCTTGCCCTCGGTTTCCAGCAGACGGATGATCATACCGTCGCCATCCTCGGCGAGCTTGATCTGTGTGATCACGGCACCGGCGCCGTCGCAGGCCAGCACCGATTCGGCGGTCGCCGGCGAAGGTCCTCCATGGGCACCGGTGTTCACGCCCATCAAAGGGTGATTAAACGCCGCGCCCCATCGCATCAGTTCGGCCACGGGCACATCGCCACCGTGGGGGACGATCGCCATGCGCATTCGATGCTCGGCCATTTCGGGCAGCGGATCGGGTTGATAACTCGAGCGGATCAGGGTCTGGCGAAGGATTGAGCCATCGAGCGAGTGGCCGTACTTGCAATCGTTGACCAGGCAGGCGCCCGCCTTGCCGTCTTCGGATCGCACATCTACCCACCGCAGCGCCGGCACTTCACGGCCATTGTTATGATCGCGCTGGATCGAACCGAACGGGATCTCGTACCGGGCCTTGGGATTGGCGAGATTCAGGGGCATTCGCATCAACAGCTTGGGGGTGCCGATGCTCGCCGAGCCTCGCTCGAGCCACTCGCCACCGACTTCGATTTCCAGCATGTTCGACCCGCTGCGCAGGATGTATGACACATCAAGTCGCGACTGGCCAACGCGAACCGCGGCGTTGACCGAGGTGACCCAAGGCCCCTGGTGCATGGGACGGACCCACTCGACATCCAGCGGGAACTGGCGGCTGCGCTGTTCACCCAATACCCATGCAGACATCTGCGTAGGTCGCTCGACCACATATTCCAGAAGACCCAGTGGATCGTCACCACACGCCAGATCGCGGCCTGTCACCTTGTCGAACAATTTGCGAACCCCGCCAGTGACCCGGTCAAACTCGACCAGGAGCCTTTCGTTCTCCAACGCCAGCTTGCCTAGCGGCTGGTTGAACTTGAAGCGAACGCTTCCTTCGTGTTCCAGCGTCACCTTCGCAGCTCGCTCAGCCGGTACCGAGGGCATGGCGTCGGCGGTAACTTCTTCGATGGCAAGTGTTGTATAAGCCATCGGTCCGACCGAGACCGGCACGGCCAGATCGACATACGGATGTCCGGCAAAGCGATCGGCACCGATCACCTGGGTCGGCAGCGCCTGGCCATCGGCGGTCCGGGCGATGAACTTGCGGTCCTTCATCGCCAACTCGACATAGGCCGCCTCGCCTTCCCATGCGGTGACAACGGCGATTTCCTCGCGCTTCCATGCGGTGGGATTGAAGATCACCGTGGCCCGGCCGCCATCGACCGTGTGATCGGCCGAAGACACCAATTGATGGTCGCTCAGCCGCCAGCCCGTTCCCGTGCGGGTGGCTGCGGTAAGCCTGCCAGCGCCGGCGCCGAAAGCCGGGCTCTCGTGGGCCGGCGGCGAGGCCCGCGATGCATCGCGCTGGACCCGCGCGAACGTGGTATCGATCTGGTTGACAATCGCCCGCAGCGAATGGGTCTTGATCATCCCCGCCGCGGCCTGCACGTTCTGGAACATCCCCAGGGCGCAGGTGCGCGTCGCCGGCACGCCGGAACCAGGCAGGATGTCGTGGAACTGGTTGAACAGCACATCCAGCCAGGCGGCCTTGATGGACTCGGCGGGATAGTCGCGCCCCACGGCGCCGTGGGCGAGTGTGGCGGCGATCTCGGCCTCGGCCATCATGTTTTCGCCGACGCGGTTGGCCCGCTTGATCTGGCTTTGCGAGGTATAGCACCCGGCGAACTCGAAGTTCAATTCGCGGTCGAGCGTCGGCCAGCGATCCCCCTGCTCCAGCAGCAACTCGAAATACCGTCGGGTGGTCGAGAATCGCAGTTGCGGATAGATCGGCCAGGCGTCCATCTCCTCGCGCCGGCGCAGATCCCGCCGGGTGGGGCCGCCGCCGTGATCTCCCACGCCATACATGAACAAGCAATCGCGCAGATGCGTCTTCTTGCACCAGTCGATCAGTTTGTGAACGCCGGCGGGATTGATCGTGTTGCTGTACCAGGTGGTTTCATGGCTCACCAGCACCCGCGCCCCATCTGGTCCCTGGAACCAGAATACCGGCGGCACTTCGATCTCGCCGGGCCGGCAAAGGTAATAGCATCGAACCCCGCCGCGGCTGACGATCGACGGGATCGTGTGGGCATGGCCGAAGGTGTCCGGCTCCCATTGCACGATCAAATCCTCGGGCGACAGCCCGAAGTGCTCCTTCATGAACTGCCGCGTGTAGAGCAGATGCCGCCCAAGGCTCTCGCCGTTGGAGAGGTTCTTGTCGGCCTCGACCCAGGCGGCGGCGGTGATCTCCCAACTGCCATCGGCGACGCGCTTCTTGATCCGCTCGAACAGCTCGGGGTTGTATCGCCGCACGATCTCGTAGACCGCCCCCTGGCTCTGAGAGAGCGTGAACCCGGGGAACTCATCCATTAGCCCCAGTGCGGTAAGGAAGGTGTCGTTGCAGACGGCGACCGTTTCGGCCCAACCCCACATCCAGTTCATGTCGATGTGAGCGTGGCCGACGCAGTGCAGCGTGTACGACTTAGCCAGCGGTCCCAGGGGTGCAAGCAGCGCTTCGATCGCCGTGGCGGTCGGCTCGAGTTGCGATAGATCGCCGCCGCTGACGCAGGCGTCGAATTTCTGCTGCGCCTCGGCGATCAGGGGTTCAAACCGTCCGGCCTGATCCGGATGCATGATGCACAGTTCCCTGGCGAACTTCAGTTGCTCGGCGATCCGTTCGCGCACTGACTTCGCCACCGCGACGGTGCGGTCCAAAGCCCGCTGTTGTTGAATGTTCATTCGCTTGTATCGTGGAAGTTCCGAAGACCCCGAATCGCATCGCTCGAAGGTTGCTTGCTATTTACTGTTCACCCGGACGAAGGTCCGGCCGGGAAGATCCAGATCGAGTTCCAGCGTCGAGCCGTTGCCTTGTCCAACTCGCTTGGAACGAACCGCAACGTCCTGCCCTGCCGCGGTCGCGGTGACCACCGGGTTGTCGGCCTCGCCATAGGGCACCACCAGATGCACGGGGATCGGTTCGGCGGCCGGAATCGGCTGGGCCGGGAAGCGAATCTGATCAATCGCCATTCGCTTGCCGTAGAAACGGAAGGAGACCTCGACGGTCTGCTCGCCCTTGGGCGCGCCACCGGCCATTTCCGCGTAGTTGACGCTTGCCTTGCCCGCGCCGGCGTTCTTAATGGCCTCGATCACCTTGCCGTCGGGCCACTTCAACAGCAGGCTGTATTTCCCGTCGCATTCGGGGACATCCACCTCGACCACCGGCACGCGAGCGGGATCAAGATTCATTTTCTTGAAGAAACCGGCGTATTTCTTACCTTCGGACACCGTGATGACCGCCTTGCCTTTTTCGGCCTTCTTGCTGCCGAAGAAGACCTGCCACTTCATGATGCGATCGTTGTTGTCAAACCCTTCACTGATCTCGCGGGGCATCTGCATGGCCGGGGTGTCGGCGGGATTGAGCAGCAGCATCTCGCTGCCATCGTCATGAATCGACGCGGCGCAGTAGACCCCCCGCAGCGGATTGCCCTGCGGTCCGGTCATCGACACATCGAGCCGGCGCGCGCCACCGGCGGCGAGCAGCATGTAATCATGAATCGGTTCGTAAGACGGCCGCGGCTTGCCCTTGGAATCGATCACCCCATAGCTGTGTTCATCGCCGCCGCCGTGGAAGATCGTCACCTTCGCCACGCCGTTGGCCGCCAATCGCGCCAGACCGAGGTTGTTGTAATGCGCCTGTCCGATCTCGCCGACTTTGTCGTACTCATATCCCTGTTCGTTGGGATAGATCTCGATCTCTCCGCCGCGGTTCATCAGGTGGCCTTCAAACAACCCGTACGGCAGATCGAACGCACCGTTGGGGGCGTAGGCATGAAAAGCAAACAAGTCGGCGTCTTTGGTCAGGCCATTGGTGACCGCAGCCGAGACCCAGGGGTCCAGCGAGGCGGTGACCGTACCGGCGTGCCCGCCGATGATCACCTTGGCGGTTGGATCGAGTCGGCGAATGATCGGGGCCAGGGTCTTGAACAGCCCCGCGTATTCATCCGCGGTGCCGGTCCAGAAATAGGTGATGTTCTCTTCGTTCCAGATCTCCCAGTCCTCGACCTGGTCGGCATACTTCTTGACGATGTCCTCGACCAGATCGGCATAGAGCGTGTTGTCCGGCGGGGTCATCTGACCGCGTCCGCCGCCGGACTTGAGCCGATCCTTATCACTGACGGTCCAACTGGGTGAACCCTCCAGAATCAACTGCACGTGCGGGGTCAGCTTGCAATAGGCCTGTACCATCTTGTCATACTTGTTCCATCGGTCCGGATCGTCCGGCTGGCCGATGAAATGCGGCCGGGAAGTGCAACGCATCCAGGTCCAATCCTTGACGATCTCGGGCGTCAGCGCGTTCTTTTGCCCGAACGCCATGCTTACCCCGCTGTGCAATCCCATGCCTCGCGTGGGCGCTAGACGAGTCGGTTGTTCAACCTGCACCGCATCGAACCACAGCGCGCTTTCACCGGGATTGCTCAGCGTGATGGCATCTCCCGACGCCGTGGGCGGGATGAAGATGATGCGGGTGAACTCATAGGGGATGTTGTCATAGCGCCGGCCCTGATCGACGGCGCCGAATGCCGTGCGGGCGACGAACGATTCGTTCCACAACACCTGATCTCCGACCGAGACCTTCAGCCCCACGCCATCACCGGCGTAGGCGCCGCGAACGCGCAGGTAGGTCTTGCTGGTCTGCGGAAGAACGGCTTCGGCGGGCAGTTTCAGCGTCAACGTCGCGCCCGGCTCGATGGACGACGGGAACGATTTAGCATCTTCGCCGGGGTTCAGGGTCTTGCTCTGACCGGCGGCGAGGCTCTGGCCGAATTCGGCGCGAGCGCCGTCGAACTTGCCCCAGCGCAGAAGTGGTTTGGCCTGCTCGGGATTCACTCCCACGCCGGGCGGGCGAATCTGAAGCGGGCCGGCTTTCACCACACTTGTCACCGGCGAAACCGGCTCGACGGAGGACAAATCCAACGCTCCGCTGCGCAGATCGGCGCTGATCCGGGCGATGGCGACGAGAAACTCATCGCTCTTATTCCAGTCGCCGTCCTTGCCGTTGGTGAGCAACGGCGAACCGACGATGATCCCCCTGGCCTTGCTGTCGGCGGCGGCGGCGATGAACGCCTGGGGCGTGTAATCCTCTTCACTGGCAAACTGCGAACGAATCAGGGCGTAAAACTTCCCGCCATTTTGCGGGACGAACCAGCGCGAAGGCAGCGGTTTGATCAGCGACGGCGCATCGGGCATGTAGCGCTTGAGCAATGCCGTGGGCGTGTGGCTCACTCCGCCGTAGGCCATATCGATCTGATAGCGGAAGTTCACGCCGATCAGGTCGTAGATCGCGTCGGTCTGCCAGGGATACCCTTTGCCTTTCGGCGTCGGCGACCAGGTGCCATCTTCGTTCTGCTTGACCTTCACCCCGAATGCCTGCTGGTGGTCGTTGGCCGAACCGGCCAGCGCTACCAGTACCCCGCCGGCCTTGGCGAAAGCCTGATAAGCCTTGATATCCGACTCGGGCATGCCCCCGCCGTCGATGAACAGCGCATCGAGCTTTTCGGCGTTGAATTGATCGGGATCGGCGATCTGCTCGGCCGTCAACCGTGTGACAGCCACGCCGTTCTTGCTCAGCACGTCGGCGACGTGCGTCAGATATTCGGCGTTGATATTAAAATTGGACGCACTGGTGGATTTTTGCGGATCCCATACCGCGATTCTCGGCTCGGCGGCCATTACCGAGCCAGCGATATACGCAAGCGACAGCGCCAACAAACCCAACCGCATTCGATTCATAACTCGCTCTGTAAGAAGACAAACCCCAGGTCCGCACTCACCCGCACCCAGGCATGACGACGCGATGGGCCGTCTCGGGCTCACCCTCAATCCCAAGTGGCATTCCAGTATCGATCGCGGAGCGCATCCCGCTCGTGCCAGTCGGCAAAGCCATAGGTCTTGTATAGTTCCTGGTAGCGATACCGAGCCACATGCATGTCGTGGAAGAGAATGTTGCCCGTGCCGGTGTGATCGCCGACATGGCTGGCCACGCGATGGCGCGGCCCGCTGGGGATGCTGTGGCGATACTCCACCAGGTCCTCCTTGGCGCCGGATTCACCGCCGGTATGCGTCTGACCATAGAGCGTGGCGTAGGTGCTGGCCCAGGGCGAGGCCATGGAAGCCCAGCGGGCATCGTACGCTAGAACCTTAATGGTTGGATTGCGAACGTTCTTGTAGAGCCGGATGCGCCAGTCCTTGCTCCCATCGGGCTCGGTCACTTGTCCGCCAATCCCGCCTTGATTGACGCTGTAGTTGTTCTCGAGCGTCGAGCGCTTGGTGAAGTCGCGCGAAGGGCACGCCAGCGGGAACCCCTCGTGCCAGTCGTTCGTCAGCCGCATGTATTTCATCACCATCGGAGGCCAGCCGAGGTTCGGAAGAATCCCGTCGTTGTCGCCGGCGTACATGCTCAGGCTCAGGCCGATCTGGCGCAGGTTGCTGGCGCATTGCACCGTCGCCGCCGCCTGCCGGGCCATGCTCAGGGCCGGCAACAGGATGGCGATAAGAACGGCGATCACCCCGATGACCACGAGAAGTTCCACCAAGGTAAAAGCACAGTGGGTTGGTCTATTGGTCATGACGACTCCGTTTCGGAGCGACTCAAAGGTGCCCCGTCGTATTAGAACGCTGTTCCGCAATACCGATTCCAGATCTTCCTATTCGCCGGAGGCATCCCAGTAGCGATCCCGCTTGGAATACTGGGTCTGCCAGTTGAACCCCCAGGTCTTGTACAGTTCCTGGTAGTGATAAACCGACACGTGCATGTCGTGAAACAGGATATTGGCCAGGCCGGTATGCGTGCCGACATGGCTCGCCACCTTTTTCCGCGGTCCGGTGGGCACGCTGTGGCGGTATTCGACGAAGTCCTCGGGGGCGCTGCTCTCGCTGCCGCCGGCGGGCTGCCCGTCCATGCTGCTGTAGGTGCTGGCGTAAGGGTTGCTCATGCTGAACCAGCGGGCCTCGTAGACGAAAATCTTCTCCTGAGAATTGCGAATGTTCTTGAACAACCGGTAATTGTTCATCCCATTCCCCCCGCCGCGCGTACTCAGCCCGCCCTTGTTCACCGTAATGTTGCTCTCGAACGTCGAGTTCTTCTTGAAGTCGCTCTCGGGACAGGCCAGGGGAAACCCTTCCTGCCGCGTCGCGCTGATCTTCAAATAGTCCATCACCATCGTCGGCCAATTATAGTTAGGCAAAAATCCGCGGTTCTCGCCTGCGTAGAATTGCAGCGCCAGCCCGATCTGCCGCAGATTGCTGGCGCATCGCACCGTCGATGCCGCCTGGCGGGCCTTGTTCAACGCCGGCAGCAATAGGGCGATCAACATGGCGATCAGGCCGATCACCACAAGCAGCTCAACCAGCGTAAAACCTTTTGTGAGGCGGACTTTCGACATCATTTGCCTCCTTGAATGGGGCCTGAGCGGGTTCACCACCAGCACCAGTGGTTATTCGGTCGGCCTGGGCCGGAATTGCCCTTGGGATCAAGCAGTAAATCGGCATCGGTCAAAGACCCTGCGTGGCCATCGACAAAGACAAAGTTCGCATAACCCTGCGTGGTCAATGCGGTGGGCCCGGCCTTCACCTTCCCATGTCTTACGCCGGGATAGTTCTTGCGGTTTGGATTGGGCAGCGAAGTTCGCTTCGTGCCGGGGCTCCAGGGGTTGTGCGACTTGTATCCAAGCGGAGCTGGGCTACTGGTGAAAAACGTGGCGCAGGTGTATCCGTCGCTGGACTGAACGTTGTTGGACTCTCCGGCGAACATATCGCCGGCCAGGATGATCTCGCTGGATCGCGGCACCTTCACGCGGGCCAAGTCGCAGCGCTGCGTGTTGGAAAGAAATCCGTTAAGCCCATAGGTAGCCGCCCCGGCGACAAGACTCTGCTCATCGCGGGTCGAAACCGGACAGAAGAACAGATACCTGTCGTCCTGTTTGAGCGCGTTGGGATCGCTGGAAAGCACCTTGCCCAGGTACGGCGCCAGTCGATTGTGCCAGTTGGTCTTGTAATGCGTCTTGGTATCGCCGCTGAAGCCCAACGTCGCGGCCTGCGGATCGCTCAGCGGGGTAAAAAGCATGGTAAACTTGCCGCGATTCGCGTCGGCGTACATCTGCTCCGCCAAGCCGACCTGGCGGAGGTTGGACAGGCACTTCACATTGCTTGCCGGAGCCCGAGCGGCGTTCAGCGCCGGCAACAGCAGACCGATCAACACGGCGATCACGCCAACCACCACGAGCAGCTCCACCAGCGTAAAACCTCGTTGTGAAAGGCGGCAGACCATGGCGCCTCCGGTGGCGGAAGTAACTCTCAATCCCATCGACGCCTGCTCATCGGCGCCTGCGTCGCAGAAGAGCAAGCCCGCCCAGACCCATCAGGGAAAGGCTCGCCGGTTCGGGGACGATGGTGTTGATTGTCAGAATCGGAGCATCCGCGCCGTCGGTGTCAATGGACCAGCGATTCAGATTGTTCAGACTAATACCGGCACTGAGGTTCCAGCGGAAAAACGCCTCGGTCTGGTTAGGCGTGTTCCCGGTAAAAAATGACTGGAGCGACCCCAAAACGCCTGCAGGCAAGGTGAACGTCAGCGTATAATCCGGAGCGACGAAGGTCGGCGAGTTGTTGTTGATCGTCTCGGTGTCGGCCTCTCCCGCCCTGGCGATAAACTTGTTGGCCGTATTCGGATCACTCGAAGCACCGAGAAAAAGGGATGTGCCGCTGTTATCTGGATCGGAGGTTCCCAGCAGATACACGTCCAGATCTTTAATGCCGTTAGACTGTTCCCGCGCCCCGGCCATACGGTAAGTCAGCGTCGCCGAATCAATAGTTTCACCAGCCCCCAGCGTCGGCAAGGTGAATCCGATCACCGCATTCAGCGTTGCTCTCGTTCCGTTGCCCCCGGTCGTGCCGATGGTTCCGCCACCACTGTCCGCATAATAACCCAGCGCCGATCCACCCGACTGCCGGTCGCCGACGATCGTGTCCTTCGACGCGATGTCCGGCGTATAGATCGCCGCCGTCGCCGCCGACGCCATCGCCAGCATCGCAATCGGCATCGACGCCGCGCAAAGAGTCTTAAGATTCTTCTTCATGGTAATTCTCCACTTCCAATTGACCTGCCATGACCGCAACCATGACCGAATCGTAAATTACAGAACCCAACCGCCGATGGGGGCCAGTCGCGCGTGTCGTCATGAGCCGCGCGTCTGGGCGATCCCAGACACGCGACCATGATGAAGACACGTCCGAAATCTGCGCTTAGGCCAGCCGACGCCGACGCAGCAACGTCAGGCCGCCCAGGCCGGCCAAAACCGCCAAGCTCGTCGGCTCGGGAACGATCTGCACCAGCCCAGTTCCAGCGAAATAGGCATCGTACTGGAAATCAGCGCCGCTGCTGCTGGAACCATAGGTCCCAACGGCGGAGTAGCTCGTCCCGTTCAGGATCAAGCTGCCGATGATGTCATTGACGCCAGCATTCAAGGTGACGCGCGGCGTGGCACCAAGGGCGATGTCGAGCGTCGCCGTATCGTCGATTCCAGCGCTCGTACTCAGGTTGAGCTTGCCGGTGGTTCCGATCGTCACGTCGTCAACGCCGAGCGTGGCGGTGGCCGAGACGTTCAGGGTGCCGCCGCTGACGGTCGTCCCACCGGCGTAGGTGTTGGCACCATTGAGATTGAGTGTTCCCGATTGGACGAATACCCCGGTGGTGCTGGCTAAAATGCCATTGACGTTCGTCACCCCGTTGTTGCTGAGACCCGCTGAGATGGTCTGACCGGCCACGGAGGTTACCGTAGCGTCGCTCGTGCCAACGGTAAACGATCCGGCATTGTTAATATTGCCGAATCGAATCTGCACCGTCCCACTGCCTCCACTTCCAGTGATCGTGCTGTGAACGTTGCCCGTGCCCGTGATATCACCATTGATGAGGACTTGCTTATTCTTGTTGTTTGTTGGCGTCGAGTGGCTAACAACCTGCAAATTGCTCCCCAGAACGAGTTTGGCATCGATCGACAAGCTCGTGTTCTGAGAGGCCGTATTTACATAATAGATCGTTGCCAGTCCACCCGTATCGTTGAAGGTCAAAGAGGAGGAAGGGTTCCCCGCCGCAATCGTCCATGTATTGTTGCCATTATTAATGTGAACCAACCCGTTGATCGTGTAGTTTGCGCTGCTGTTCACGGTGGTTGTGATACCAGAAGCACTATTATAGTAAACACCGTCACCGGTACTGTTGGGCACGCCACTGGGAGACCATTTACTGCTATCGCCCCAGTTCCCGGTGCCAGTGGACTTATAGTTGGCCGCCTGGGCGTTGGGGACAAGCGATGCCGCGAGGGTCAAAGCCGCTGCGGAAAAGAGAATCGTTCGAGTCATAGCCACTCCTTAAAAAGAGAAGATGGGGGAAATCTGCAACATGCAGATTCCAAAGTTACTTTCGGTCAGGTTTCTCCAAAAACCAAATGACACGGAATTTTACTCGATTCAAGTTCGCCGCCGTTGGCGATGATCTTGACGAGCATTTTTACGGACTGTCGGCCCAGTTGTTCGATATCCAGCACGACGGTGGTGATCGGCACGCCGCCTGCGGTGACGGGGGCATCCTCGATGGTGGTGATCGCCAGGTCTTCTCCCGGGCGCACCCCGCGAGCGAAGGCGGCGGTCACCAGGGGCAAGGCCGTCCAACCGGAATAAGTGACCACGGCATCGGGCCGATCGGGCCGGTCCATCCACGCCAAGGCGGGCTTGAACCGCAGATCGGCGATTCGACCCTCGACGGCCACGGGCCGGGTGCAGGCAACTTCGGTGACATCGGGCTTCAGCCCCGCGGCGGTCATGGCGTCGAAATAGCCGTCGAGCCGGTCGGTTTCGCTGTAATGGCCCGATCCCCCCATCCTGAAATATCCGATTTTCCGGTGTCCCCGCTGGATCAGGTGTTCGGTCGCCATCCGGCCGGCCGCCACGTCGTCGGGGTAGACGCTGTTGGCTGGGCGCTTCACGTTCATCCATACGCTGGGGATGGCGTGGCGCGCGATCGCCGCGATCATCGGCGCGGGAATCCGGTGGGTGTAGTTGATCAGCAGCCCATCGCACATCGCCTCGACGACCATTTGCGGCAGAAATCCGGCGGCGGAGAGCGTTTCACTGGGCAGCCGATGCAGAACCAGGTGCATCTGATGGTTGTGCAGTTCTTCGAGGATCGAATCGCTCAGCAGCACGCTGTGGCCGCTGACCTCGGACTCATTGGCCCGCAGGAGGGAAATGCATCCGAACTTGCCGCTGGCGGTCGCCTTGGCCGCGACATTAGGTCGATAATTGAGCTTTTCGGCCAGATCGCGAATATTCTGGGCCCGCCTGACGATCGCCGGGCGGGTGTCTTTTAGCGGGGAATTGAGGATGCGCTGCACCGTCCGGGGTGAAACGCCCACTTCCGCCGCGATCTTGCCAAAAAGTACATTCGACATCGAGTTGACCCGAGAACTTATTTGACTCCGTAGACAAATGTAGCACCGATTTGCGGATTGTCAAGAAAAAAATTCCGAAGAATCCGGAATTCGTTCGGAGCGGACGGGTGGACCGGTTCGGGGCGAGGCACCGGTGCCGTCGGGCGGAGGGGGGGGCAATTTGGCCAGACTCCGGCGCGGGCGTTCGACGCGAGGGCGATTCGGTTCGGCTTCAACGCAGGGGTTCGAAGCGGTTTCAAGCTCGGGCGGCGGCGATCGCCTCGACGAACTTGCGGGCGTTGGCGGTGATGCTCGAGTAGTCGCCCTTGGCCAACGCCTCTTTGGTCACCAGCGATGAGCCGGCGCCGACGAAGACCGCGCCGGCGCGGATCCAGTCGCCGGCGTTGTGGACATCGACCCCGCCGGTGGGCGTGAGCTTGAGCTGCGGCATGGGCGCAAGGATGTCCTTGAAGTAGCCCGGGCCCAGTGCCGTCGAGGGAAACACCTTCACCACGTCGGCACCGCGCGTCCAGGCGGTGAGAATTTCCGTCGGAGTGAACGCTCCCGGAACGCTGATCTTGCCGTAGCGCTTCGTGGCGGTCACCACTTCGGGATTGAAGGTGGGCGAAAGAACGAACTCAGCGCCGGCGCGGATGGCGTCCACGCAGGTCGCCTCGTCCAGCACCGTGCCCACGCCGATCACGGCCTTGTCGCCGTAACGATCGGCAAGCTGCTCGATCCCGGCGATCGCCTTGGGAGTGGACATCGTCACCTCGATGCCCGACACGCCCCCTTCCAGCAGCGCCTCGGCGATGGGAATCAGGTGTTCGGCGCTGGGCGCGCGAATCACCGCCACCACGCCCGCCTGCGTCAGCATTTTCATCAACTGTTCTTTGGACCGCGCCATCGAGTCACTCCTTTTCGGCAAAAACGGACAAGAAACCCGCCCATTCGATGCCGCGCGCACGACGGAGGTGGCGATGAAGCCTCACCCTGGGCAGCGTTCAGCAAAACGGTCCGAGGGTTGTACCGTCGGGCGCGATTCAGGACAAGAAACCCGCGGGAGTCCCGGGCGTTTGATTCACCGCGACGACGGCTTTACACTCTGCTTTGCATCACACGCGAGGCGAGATTCTCATGGCTTTTCAATGCAGCATCGTCACTCCCGAACGACAGGTTCTTAACGAGTCGATCGACCAGGCGATCCTGCCGGCGCATGACGGGCTGATGGGCATTCTGACCGATCGCTCTCCGCTGCTGGTCAAGCTGGGGATCGGGCCGCTGCGGATCGATCTACCGAACAATCAGCGGCGATGGTTCGTCGTCGACGGCGGCGTGGCCCAGATGAAGGAAAATCAGTTGACGATTCTGACCGGCAGCGCCCAGCCGGCAGCGGAAGTGGATGCCGAGGCCGCGCAGGCCGAATATGCCGAAGCCGTCGCCCGGCGCCCGGCCAATCCCGACGCCGCGGCCGACCGCGAGCGTCAGATCCAGCGGGCCCGCGCCAAGCTCACCGTGGCGAGCAAGGCGTAAACTTCAGGCATCTCCCACGCCGCGAGGGACGATGAGTCAGGAACTCGTCTATCCGAACTGGCGCTTCCATACCCGGATTTGAAATCTGAAATTTCGGATCCTTGGCCGCACCGGCAAGGGTGGCGCTGATCGCTTCTTCGGATTTGGAATCTGAAATTTGAGGCCCTTGGCCGCACCGGCAACAGCGGCGGTGATCGCTTCGTCGGATATCAAATCTGAAATTTGAGATCAATCGACATCTCCCGCGTCCAGAGACGGCGAATCGTTCTTCATCAGCTCTCGCAGCAGGATTGTGGCGAACGACCCGGCGGGGAGTGTGAACGCCACGGTGATGTGCGGACCCTGATCATCCACCCCGCCCGCCAACTCGATCGACTGCGGCTGGACGCGCATCGCTCGCCGAGTCCCTTTCACCTTCAGCCGCCCCTCGACGCGGAACTCGCTGGGCTTGAGTCCATGCTCGGCGAAAACCCGCTCCTCCAGTTCAAGTGCCGGTCCATCGGGCAGCGTCATTCGATACCCGAGCATCGGTCCGGTCGGGCTGATCTCGAAGGCGTCGCAGCGGGGCTGTTCGGTAGCGGGGTCGGTGACGCGAAAGACCGAGCCGTTGTCATGTTTCTGGGCCAGATCGCCCTCGAGCAAACGCCCCAGCGTTGCGGCCCGGACCCGGGCGGCGACGACATCATTGAAAATCCGCGACTGCGCCGCCGAAATCCACAGCCGGCGCACCCGCTCATCCACCGCCGCGACCGCCGGGCCGGGGCGCCCAGTCTTCATCAGCCGCGCCAATACCCGACGCTCCATCCCGCATCGACGCGGCCACAATTTCATCGCCTTTTCCAGATCGCCCGCGTCGAACGCGCCGCGGGCGCCCGCGGTCTGGGCATCGTCAATCCCGCTTAGCGGATTGCCCAGCAACCCCTTCAGCACCGCGCCGGCGTCGAGCCGAATCAGGGCCGCGCCCAGGAGATCATTGTCCCCCCGACGGCCAAACCGCTGGTCGCCAAAATAGTTGGCAATCCCCGACTCGCTTAGTCGTCGCACGAGAGGTTCAAGCTTGACCACATCGGTCGGGTTGACCTGGCGAATCTTCACGGCGAAGCGATTGCCCTTAAGATGGCCGAGGCGCAGCTTGTTGCCGTGACGCACCGCCCAGCGCACCGTCATGTCGGGCAGGCTCATCGCCATGACCGCTTCGGGCGCGACGCCGCCGATGGAAAACAACTGTCGCGTCACCGCCCGGGCATCCTTCATCCCGGCGTAGCCGATATCCTGTCGCGGAATCTTCAGCGCCTCGGCGATCCGATCCACCGCCGCAAACGTGGGGATGCCCGCCTTCTCGATTTCGCAATAGACATGCTCGCCCTGCCCGCTCGGTTCGTAGGCGGGCAGTTCCTGGACAAAAAAATCCTCGGTACTCTGCTTAATCACCCCGCCCACGCCGGGCAGGTCCTCGGTCATATAAGGAAGCATCATGTCTCGATCCCTTCGACGGTCCTAGGCGATTCGCCCGGCCGCGGCGGCGTCGCCCGCGCAGTCCCCGGGCTGGGTTTTCGATCGACCGGCGGCGCAGGGCGCCGAACCGACCGATCGGGCGGTTCGATGAGTCCCAAGGCCCGCTTTGCGGCCGACCAGGCGGTGTATTCGTTCGGCGAAGCCGGCGCCAGCGGCGAGGTCATTCCGGCCAGGCCGACCAGCACGCTGAACAACGTCAGCAACAGAAACAGCGACCATTTCACCGGCCCGTGACGGCGGCGCAGCCACGCCCCGGTCCACAGCAACAGCAGCGGCATGAAGACCACCGACCACGGTGCCGCGAACGCCGGCGACAGTCGCAGTCCCGGTCCGCCGATCGTCGCGGCGAGCAGGATCAGCACCGATCCCACCGCCGTCGCCCCGGCCAGAACCTTGGTCCACCCCGGCCAGTGACGGTGCATCACCGCCGAAATCCCGAAGATGCCGAACAGCGCGGCGGGGAAATGGCTGAAAAGCCCCTGGGGTCCGAACAAGGCCAGAAAAACTTTCGAGATTCCCTGGCCGATCTCGCTGCCGGAGGCCCCATCGTCATAGGTCTGCTCGACCGCGATCGCCGCCGGTCGGTCGCTGGGCATCGAGCGGGTGAACTCCATGTGCATCGACACCGGCAGAAAATCGCCGGTCAAGGGAACGTTTAACACCGTATGCAGCAGCAGGGGCGGACTCAACCCGATCAGGTAGAGGAGAATTCCACCCGCCCGCTGGCTCGGCGACCAGCGCATCGAGAGGATCACCGCGACCAGCAGGACGGCGAAGACCGACGCCGTCGGCTCGATCACCGCCGCCAATCCCGCGAAAAGTCCGGCTGCGATCAGCCATCCCCCGCCGCCGGCGGGATTCTTCACCAGCGCCACGTGGAACAGGCACGCCACCGCCGCCAGCACTCCCGCAGCCGCGGGGGCATGGGAGTTCATCGCCACGGCGTACGCGATCCACCCGCCGGAAAACACCGTGCAACATGCCAGGCCCGACCGCCACGGCCGAGGCAGTTCGAACAGCCGTCCCAGGCGATAGACCAGTCCGCATCCGACCGCCACCGGGAGCGTCACACCCAGCAGCGTCAGTACATACATCACCAGCACCGGGTTTCGCTCGAACGACAGCCCCATCCAGTGCATGACGCGATACGTCCCGGCCAACAGCATGGCGAACGCCGGCGGCTGATCGGCGTACCAATGCCCGTCGATCAGGACCTTCTCGCGGGTCTGGAAGGCGCTGTTGTCGATGGCCAGGGTCGAGCTTTCGACGATCGCCTGCACGGTTGCGAAGCGGGCGGCCTGCGAATCGCTGAGCAAGCCCGGCTCCGGCTGGCGCAAGGGGCGCAGCATCGGGATGGCCAGAAGCAAGACCAACACCGTCGGCGCCAGCGCCCAGGGGCGGACCAGCGGGCGAGTGAGATAGGTTCGCAACGAGTCCGGCCAATCCATGCGATCAATCGCCGACAAGACGAAAAACGCCCCACCCCTGCCCAAGCCGCCGTGGCGCAGCATCAATCGGCGGCGTAAAGCTTCAGGAACTGCACGAAATTCCTGAGAATCCGGTTGCCCAGCCGTTCATAGCGATCGTAATAAGTCCGGGTCTGCTCGCGGATCAATTCCACCGCACCCGGCCCCAGCACCTTCTCGGCATCCGGGCGCGCGTGGCTGAGCATCAGCTCGATCCCATCGCGCGTCATCTCCGGATGATACTGGAATCCGAACAGCCGTGTCTTGAACCGAAACGCCTGATTCTTGCAGACCGCCGTCGAGCTGAGCAGCGAATTGCCGGTCGGCGGCGGCGGAACATTGGGCGCTATCGGCACCGGGGCAGGCAATTTGGGCAGATCGAACGTGTCGAAATGCCAGTGGAACATCGGTGTGCCATCGGCCGCCCCCATCACGATCGGCTCGGTGCCGCCGGGGAAAGGAAACTTCACCGGAGCAAAGCCGATCTCGGGCGCGGGGATCGTCGCCGCGTCCGGTGTGGCACCGGGCCGGGCGTTGGGATAGACCCGGCCACCTCCCACATGCGCCAGCAACTGTGCCCCGAGGCAAATTCCCAGCACCGCCCGATCCTCTCGCACCATTCGCTCCAGCAGCGACACTTCATCGGCCAGGAACGGGTATTCGGTCTTGCCGATGTCCGCCACTGCCATCGGTCCGCCCAGGATCACCAGCGCCCGAAGTTCATCGAAATCCGTGGGGACCTCATCGCCGCGATAGAGATGGCGCACCTCGACCCGGATGCCGAAGTCGGAAAAGATCGGCGTGATTCGACCCGGGCCTTCGTGCCCCACGTTCTGAAGGATGATGCATTTGCTCATACGTCGAATGGCGATGATCGCGCCGTCGCCTTGGGATTGTCAAGCCGAACATGGGCCTGGGAACAACGTCCGAAAACCATCCCCCCCCCCCGGGCAAGCAAGAAATGAAATGACCCCGACGGGAGTCGAACCCGTGTCGCGGCCTTGAAAGGGCCGTGTCCTAGGCCTCTAGACGACGGGGCCGTCTAAGCGTCGGCGAATCATAGCGATGCCCGCCGATCGGTCAAACGCAACTGGGAATTCCGCGGCAATCGAGATGTGTTCGGGATCAACAGAATTACAGGTATACATAGGCCCCCAGCGCGGTGTGAGGCGCAGGCGAGCGTTGGTGTTCATGATCAACAGAATCACAGGTGTACACAGGGTTGAAGCGGGGGCCGTGCTTGATAACGGCGCGTTGGCTTGGGACATTAGGTCGAGCGCCCGCGGGTTCGGGTTCAAGGGGCGACGGGCTGGGGGCGCGGAGCAGGGTTTATGAGATTGTGGATTGTGGTCGGAATTGTGGTCGTGGCGGGCGCGGGGATCGCCTATCCGATCGTGCGCGCACGCTACAAGACGAACGGCGCGGCGGAAGCGGACAAGACGGCGGTTGTCGCCCGCGGGGATATTCGCCAGGCGGTCTCGAGCAGCGGACGGGTGGTCTCCAACCATGATGTGGACATCAAGTGCCGGGCGAGCGGAGAAGTGATCAAGCTGCCGTTCGACGTGAGTGATCATGTGAAAAAGGGAGAGCTGCTGGTCGAGGTGGATCCCGCCGATCAGCAACGCCGGGTCCGTAAGGCCGAGGCGGCGGTGGCCGAGTCGCAGGCCCGGCTGGCCCAGGCGCAGGCGAATCTGAATGTGGCCGAACAGGCAGTGCGAACCGCCGGGCTTCGGGCCGAGGCGGCGATCGGATCGGCCAAGGCGCGGTCCGAATCGGCGACGGCCCGGGCCGAGCGACGGCGGCAGCTCGTGGCCGAGCGGCTTGGTTCGACCGAGGACGCCGAATCGGCCGATGCCGATGCGGCGGTGGCGACGGCGGAATTGGCCACGGCCAAGGTGCAGGCCGAGGAGGTCAAGACCCAGAGCCTGGCGCTGGCGGTGAGCCGCCAGGCGGTGGCGTTGGCGCAGGCGCAACTCGAGTCCGACCAGATCGACCTCGAGGACGAGCGCCAGCAGTTGGCGTACACGCGGGTGGAGGCCCCGATCGACGGGGTGGTGGCGGCCCGCAACGTACAGGTGGGGACGATCATCTCCTCGGGGATCACCAACGTCGGCGGGGGCACGACGGTGATGACGCTGTCGGATCTGTCGCGCGTGTTCGTGCTGGCGAGCGTCGATGAAAGCGACATCGGGCAGATCAAGGTGGGCCAGCGGGCGGCGGTGACGGTGGATGCGTATCCGCGGGTGACGTTCGAGGGGGCAGTGGTGCAGATCGCCGTGAAGGGGGTCAACACGTCCAACGTGGTGACGTTCGAGGTGAAAGTGGAGGTTACATCGGCGAACAAGACGCTGCTTAAGCCGGAAATGACCGCGACGGTTCAGACGATCGAGGCGGAACGAAAGCAGGTGTTGCTGATTCCGTCGCGGGCGCTGGGCCGCAAAGGTGCCGCCGCGGCGGTGACGGTGGTTACCGGGAGCGGGGCTGAGGCGAGCCGCGAAGAACGGGCGGTCAAGACCGGCCTGACCGATGGAGAACAGACCGAAGTAATCGAAGGGCTGCGCGAAGGGGAATCCGTGCGCGTGCGGGACGAGGCGGTGAGCAAGTGGGCCAACGCCTCGGCCGCCGAGCCCCCCGCGCCGCCGCCGCCGGGGCATCCATGATCCGAGTCAAGGCGGCGCGACCGCATCGGCGGTCGGGATGGTCATGGGGTTGCCTGCATCCAGAATCGAGTCCGGGCCGTGGGTTGAGCGATGATTGACGCGATCGGACTAATCAAGAAGTACGAGCTGGGCGGACAGACGGTCCGCGCGCTCGATGGGGTGAACCTGCGCATCGCCGCGGGCGAGATGGTCGCCATTCGCGGCCCATCCGGCAGCGGCAAGAGTACCCTGATGAACATCCTGGGCTGCTTGGATCGCTGCGACGCCGGGACGTATCGGCTCGGGGGCGAGGATGTCTCGCGGATGAACAAAGATGCCCTGGCTCGGGTGCGAAACCGGCGAATCGGGTTTGTTTTTCAGAATTTCAACCTGCTGCCGCGAATGACGGCGCTGGAGAATGTCGAGCTGCCGCTGCTGTATTCCGGCGGGCGGGCCACCAAGCAGCAGGCGGTGACGGCGCTGGAATCGGTGGGTCTGGCCGACCGGATGCATCATCAGCCGAACCAGTTGTCGGGCGGGCAGCGCCAGCGGGTGGCGATAGCCCGGGCGGTGGTGACCGACCCGGCGATCGTGCTTGCCGATGAGCCGACCGGTGCCCTCGACAGCCATACCGGCGAGGAGATCCTCGCCCTGTTCAAGGGTCTGAATGCCCAGGGGCGGACGATCATCGTGGTGACCCACGATGCGGCGGTGGCCGGGCACTGCGCGCGGGAGATCTACATGATGGATGGGAAGGTGCGGACGTGAGGCGGCGGCGATGATGATCTGGGTCATCCTCAAGGTGGCGATCCGAAGCCTGTGGGCCAACCGGCTGCGGTCGGTGCTGGCGATGCTGGGGATCATCATCGGGGTGGCGGCGGTGATCTTCGTGCTGGCCCTGGTGGCCGGGGCCAAGCGCCAGGTCATGGCCCGCATCACGGCGCTGGGGACCAACCTGCTGGTGATCTCCCCCGGCCAGCGCGGCACCGGAGGCGTGATGAGCGGGACCCAGCAGAACTTGACGCTGGACGACGCGATGGCGCTGTTGCAGGGAATACCGACGATCCGCGATCTGACCCCCGTGGTGCGGGGAAGCGTGCAGGTCAAGCACTTGAATCGCAACACCCGCAGTAACGTCCTGGGAACGGCGGTGACGTACTTGCCGATCCGTGATTACGAGGTCGAGTTCGGGCGCGCGTTCAGCGAAGCGGAGACCGATGCCGCGGCACGGGTGGCGGTGCTGGGTCCGACCACCGCCGACAATCTCTTCGGCGGAGAAGATCGGATCGGCAAGATCATCAAGATCAAGGGGATCAGCTTTCGCGTGGTGGGCATTCTCAAGGCCAAGGGAGACCAGGGATTTTTCAACCCCGACGACCAGATTCTCGTTCCCTATTCCACCGCGATGCGCCAGGTGCTGGGGCTGGATTACATCCAGGAGATCGACGTGCGTGCCCGCGAGGGAGAAGACCTCTCGGCGATTCAGGCGCAGGCGACGAAGATTCTTCGACATCGGCATCGACTGCTCGAGTCCGAAGCCAACGACTTTTTCGTGCGCAACCAAGCCGAGATGCTGCGCACGGCCGGGGACATCTCTCAGGTCCTGGCTCTGCTGGCCGGCGGCGTGGCGGGCATTTCGCTGCTGGTCGGAGGGATCGGAATCATGAACATCATGCTCGTGACGGTGACCGAGCGGACGCGGGAGATCGGCGTGCGCAAGGCGATCGGCGCCCGCGAGCGCGATATCCTGCGACAGTTCCTCATCGAGGCGGTGGTGATGAGCGGCTCGGGCGGAGCGATCGGGGTGGCGTTCGGGGTGGCACTGGCGACGATCCTGGCTTCGGTCACGACGTTTCAGCCGTATGTCAGGCCGGAGAGCGTGGCGTTGGCGCTGGGATTCGCCGCCGCCGTCGGGGTCTTTTTCGGATATTATCCCGCCCGCCGCGCGGCGAAACTGGATCCCATCGAGGCGCTGCGCTATGAGTAAATCACGCGAACTTCGGCGACTTTTCGCGGGGATGATGCTGGTGCTGGGTGCCGCGGGGTGCGTCGTCGATCAGTCGCGCGAGACGGCGCAGTGGCGCCGCGTACTGGATCAGCGCATCGCCGCCGGGAACGCATCGGGGCTGGCGGCGATCGGATCGACGCTGTCGTTGGAACAGGCGATGCGCCTGGCCAATCGCGGCAATGAGCAACTCGCCTCGAGCGGCGAGGACTATCTCCAGGCGATCATCGCGCGCAATCGCGCCTTGAGCGTTTTTCTGCCGACGTTGAGCCTGGCACCGTCGTACACGATCGCCGACAATGGCAATCCCGGCGCGTCGGGTTCGTCGGATCGCTTTGCCCTGTCGGGTCGCTCGCAGTTGAACGCCGGCGTCAACGATATTTCGAGCTATCTCCAGGCCGCCGTCACCGTCGAGCAGCGCCGGGCGCTGCTGCTGAATGCCCAAGCCTCGCTGATGCTGAACGTGGCGCAGGTCTACTACCAGATTCTGCGGTCCGAGGCCTCGGCGCGGGTGCTGGCCGCGAGCATCGAGTACCAGGTCGAGCGACTGCGCGATGTGCGGTCGCGGGTGAATCTGGGGATCGCCCGCCCGCTGGATCAGGCGCAAAGCGAAGCGGACCTGGCCGGTGCCCGGGCGTCATTGACCCAGGCGCGGACCGATGCCCGCAATGCCCGGGCGGCGCTGGCGACGGTGATCGGCGTAGCGCGGGTAGACGGCGATCTCGAAGACGACCTGGCGATTGCCCGCCCTCCATCGGACCGCGAAGCGTTGATCGCCGAGGCGATCGCCCATCGTCAAGACCTCGCCGCCGCAGCGCGCTCGGTCGCCGCCGCCCGCCGAGGAGTCGAGGCGGCGGTCGCACAGTATTACCCGTCGGTCTCGTTCGATCTGAACTATCTGCTATACCGATCGCCGGCCGAAGGAAGCTGGTGGTCGGCGGGGATCAGCGCGAATATCCCCCTTTTCACCGGCGGCGCGATTCACCAGGATGTCCGAGCCGCCTGGTCGCGCTTTCGACAATCGCTCCTGGGCGAATCGGCGACCCGGCGACAGATCGTCGAGGACGTGACGGTGGCGCTGGAGAACTTTTCCGCCAGTTCCACCAAAATTGCCGACCTCTCCGAACAGGTGCGGGCGGCCCGAACGGCGCTGGACCTGGCCCGGCGATCCTATGATCTGGGCAACGCCACGAATCTCGAGCGCCTCTCGGCACAAAACGCGCTGCAAAATGCTGAATTGCGGCTTGAGGACGAAACGCTGGTGCGCAAACTGTATTTCCTCAGTCTGCAACGAAGCATGGGAAATCTTCCCGTTCGACGGGAGTAATTCAGCAGTTTTGCCACGCCCACCCGGTCATCTAAGGAAATCCTCGGATTCGACGAAGGTGATCCAACCGTTCGAGACAGCGGCGATCCGGCGATGAGCGGCTAGGCCACGGCGAGGTATTGGACGGCGTTGCGGAACTCGTCGGCCTCGATCCACATGCCCCAGGCGTTGATTTTTCCCGGAGGATGCAGCGCGACCCACACGCGATCGCCTTCGCGGCGAAGGTCCATCTCCCGCGCGGTTCCGGCCGAAGTCTGCCCGGCGAGCACCACGACTCGCGCCGTCGCGGGTGGTCTGGGCGTCGCTGACGGCCCGGGGAACGCTGACGGCCCGGGGAACGCTGACGGCCCGGCGGGCGCGAGTGGTCTGGCCGTCGCTGACGGCCCGGCGGGCACTGACGGCTCTATTTTGGCCGGCGGCGCAGCGGCGAGGACATCATCGGGTACATCGCAATCGCTCGCCCGGGATCGGTCATCGGACTCGGGTGCCGGACCCACCACGTCAGCCATCGCGCCGATGAGAATTCTCTCCAACCGCGCGCCGATGTGATGCCGATAAGCGCTGATTTCCTCAGCATGGACCACGCGGTAAAGCAGCGGGACCGGATCGGCGCCGCCGCGGGTCAGACGAACAATGAACTCGCTGCCGTGATCCATGGATTGCCCATGGGTGAAGCCGATTCCTCGCGACGAGTAATCGCGCAGGCTGACAATGTCGTAGCTTTCCGCGCGCGAACGCGACGCCCGCGGGTAAATGACGATCGGCCGACGAAGTGGCACGCGGCTGGCGCGGCGGCTTTCAAACGCTCCCGGGGTCTGCTCGATTGTGTTCCGCTTCGCCGCGACCATGCTTGACAATACCTCTCCATCCCCTCCATCGGCGCGCCGTGAGAGGTTATTTAGCACCGCGGCCCGGGGCGGCCGCGATTCCACGCCGCTAGAGAAAGGTGTCGACGATCCCCAGCCCCGCCAAAGTCAGGGCGAGCAGGCCGTTGAGCGTAAAGAAGGCGACGTTCACCCGCGAAAGGTCGCGGGGGTGGACGATCAGGTGTTCGACCGTGAGCAGAATGCCCGCCAGCACCACGCCGATCCAATAGAGGGTTCCCAGCAGCGGAGAGCTGAATCCCAGCAGGATCAGCATCCCCAGGCAGGTCGCGTGAGTTAGCCGCGCAACCCACAAGGCCGGGCCGATCCCCATCGCCGCCGGGACCGAGAAGACGCCTTGGGCCACGTCGATGGCGTAGTCCTGGCAGGCGTAAATAATGTCGAATCCCGCAGTCCAGAGCAGGACGGCGGCGGCCATCCAAAGCGGCGGAGCGTCCAGGCGGGCGGCGATGGCGACCCAGGCGCACACCGGTGCCAGGGCCAGGGCCGCGCCCAGGTAATAATGGCAAAGCCGCGTGAACCGCTTCATCAGGGGATAGGCCCCGACGAAAATCAGGACCGGCGGCGCCAGCAGAATCGGCCAGGCGTTGCCATACAGGGCATGAAACATCGCCGCGGATCCGAGAAACGTGAAGACCGACAGGGTCATGGCGGTGGCGACGAAAGCGTAGGTCAATTGTCCCGAGGGGATGGCGCGCCCGGCGGTGCGGGGGTTGCGGGCGTCCAAAGAGGCATCGAGAAGCCGGTTCATCGTCATCGCGAACGTGCGGGCCGAGATCATGCAGGTGAGGATCAGCCCCAGACGTCCCAAGCTCGGCCATCCGCCGGCGGCCATGAAGGTGGCGAGAACCGCCCACGGCAGCGCGAACAGGGTGTGGCTGATCTTGATGTCCGCGGCCAGCAGCGCGATCCGCGCCGACCGTGCCCGGGCGGGGATTGGATTCGCGGGCGCGCTCATCGCATGGTCGCACCGCCGGTGCGCCCGCGAGAGGGGTCCCAGCGCGTGTCGAATCCGTGGCGTACCCCCAACAGATCCAACACTTTTCCGGCCACAAACTCGGCGATTTCATTGACCGATGTGGGATGAAGATACAGCCCGGGATTGGCCGGCGCCAGGATCGCTCCGGCGTCGCAGAGGGTCTTGTAATTGTTCACATCAATCGGCGAGAGGGGCATTTCCCGATGGACCAGGATCAGCCGGCGGCGTTCCTTAAGCGCCACCGCCGCGGCCCGCGAGATGAGATTGCCCCCCAGCCCCCCAGCCACTTCGGCCAGGGTGTTGCTCGAACACGGAACGATCGCCATCCCATCATGGAAGAACGAGCCGCTGGCCAGTTGGCTTCCGACATCGTTGTAATTGTGCAGCGTGATCCCGTGGTCGGGTCGGCGGGCCAGCTCCGCCAGATCGGGCGTTTGCATCCCGAGTTCATCGTGCAGCAGCCGCCGTCCCAGCGGCGAAATCACCAGGTGGGTTCGCGTCCCCGCCTCGGCCAGTCCTTGGAGACACCGCTGCGCGTAGAGCGCACCGCTGGCGCCCGTCATGGCGAGAATCACCGTTTTCGAGGTTTCCACAACGCAATGATAGGAAACCCCCCGGCGTACGCCAGCGGGGGTCGGGTGCTGCGGGGCTGCCCGGCTTCATCACCATCGGTCTACCGCGGGGTCGGCGGCGGCACAGGCAACTAATCCGGCGTTGATCCCACGGCTTCGCCCGTCAGGGCCTGCTGCACGTGGGCGATCGCCGAATCGACCAGTTTCTTACGGGCGTGCAGATCATCCACCATCGCGCGGGAGTCGGTGTGGTGAATTTCCGAAGGGAGTTGCCGATGTTCGGCCTGTAGCAACTCGAGCATCAACGTCAGTTCCGAATTGGAGAATGTCGGCCACTGCATCATCAGGATCTCCTGTTGAATCCACCTGATCGTAGGAACGACCCGGCGCGATGTCGATCGACGCAATGTGCCCCCGGTGCCCATTTTGAACGAGGCGGCGATTTTTATAGTTTTCAGATTTTCCGGATTGTGCAACAGTGATCGCGCCGGGACGGATTTCGGCGGCTGTCAGCTCCGAAGGCCCGCCTCAGCGAATTGGAGTCACGCCATGCCCAAGGGCCTGCAGGTCCTTCGATCCCGCGATGAATCCAGCCGGTTCGATCGGTTGCGACGGGACGATTCGCGCACCGCGATCTCTGCCCAAGCGGCGCTCTCGCTCGAATCAGCGCTGCGCCGGGAAATCGACGGCGAAGTCCGGTTCGACACCGCCACGCGGGCGCTCTACGCCACCGATGGCTCCAACTACCGCCAAGCGCCGATCGGGGTGGTGATCCCTCGCCACGTCGAAGATGTGGAAGCGACCCTACGGCTGGCTCGTCAGTATGGAGCGCCCATCCTCTCTCGCGGCGGGGGGACCAGTCTGGCCGGACAGTGCTGCAATGTCGCGGTGGTGATGGACTTCTCGAAGTTCATGCGCCAGGTGGTGCGGATCGACGCCGACAGCCGGATCGGCATCGTGCAGCCGGGTTGCGTGCTGGATCATTTTCGTCAGACCGCCAGCGAACAGGCCGGGCTGTTCTTCGGACCTGATCCCTCGACCCACAGCCGATGCACCATCGGCGGGATGCTGGGGAATAATTCGTGCGGAAGCCACTCGCTGTTGAGCAAGAAACACGGCCTGGGCCTGCGCATGAGCGACAACACCCACGCGATGGACGTGCTGCTGTACGACGGCACGCGAATGCACGTCGGTCCGACGCCGCCGGACCTGATCGAGGCGATGATCCGCGCCGGGGGGCGTCAAGGGGAGATTTACACCGGGATCAAGTCGATCGTCGAGCATTACGGTGAGGCGATTCGCAATCGATTCCCCAAGCTCCAGCGGCGGGTCTCGGGCTATAACCTTGACGATCTGCTGCCGGAGAATGGCTGCAACATCGCGCGGGCGCTGGTGGGAAGCGAATCGACGCTGGTGACGATCTTGCAGGCCGAACTGCACTTGATCCCGGTCCCCAAAGCGCGGTCGATCGTGATGATGGGGTTTGACGATCTGGTCACCGCCGCCGAGTGCGGGCTGGAGGTCTTGAAGTTCGATCCGATCGCCTGCGAGGGGATCGACGAGCTGCTGTTCGAGTATGTCAAACAGAAGGGAGATGAAAGCGCCAGCCTTGCGATCCTGCCGAAAGGGCCGGCGTATCTGCTGGTCGAGTTCGGCGGCGAATCGAAGGCCGACAGCGACGATCAGGGCCGGCGGATGGTGGATCACGTCAAACAGCTTGGCAATCGGGCACCGATCGATATGAAGCTGTATGACGATCCTGAGCAGGAAAAGATGCTGTGGGACGTGCGCGAGGGGGCGCTGGCCAGTACTGCATGGGTCCCGGAGCATCCCGATAGCTGGCCGGGATTCGAGGACTCAGCCGTCCCGGTCGAGGCCGTCCCCGCTTACTTGCGCGAGTTGCGCGACCTGTTCCACAAGTACGGCTACAACCCCTCGCTGTATGGGCACATCGGCCAGGGATGCGTCCACTGCCGGGTTGGATTCGATTTCTACAACGCCGGGGGCATCGACGACTTCAAGCGATTCATGGCCGACGCGGTCGCGCTGGTGACTCGCCATGGAGGCGTCGCCTCGGGCGAGCATGGCGACGGCCAGGCCCGCGGGCAGTTCCTCGAGCAGATGTTCGGCGCGGAGGTTTACCAGGCGTTCAAGGAGTTCAAGCGACTGTGGGATCCGGACAATCGCATGAACCCGGGCAAGGTCATTGACCCCGACGGCCCGCCGTACGGGATCACCGACAATCTACGGATCGGCGCTGATTACAACCCGCCGCAGCCGACAACTTATTTCCAGTTCCCCCAGGATCGCCACAGTTTCGCGCGGGCGGCGCTGCGATGTGTGGGCGTGGGCGTTTGCCGGCGCGAAGAGGGCGGGACGATGTGCCCGTCGTACATGGTCACGCGCGACGAGCGCGACTCGACCCGCGGGCGGGCGCGGATGCTGTTCGAGATGATGAACGGCGAGATCATCACCGACGGCTGGAAAAGCGAAGAAGTCAAGGAATCGCTGGACGTTTGTTTTTCCTGCAAGGGGTGCAAAGGCGATTGTCCGGTGAGCGTGGACATGACCACGTACAAGGGCGAGTTCCTCAGCCACTACTATCGCGGGCGATTGCGCCCGCGACATGCCTATGCGTTCGGTTGGATTCATCTGTGGGCAACCGCCGCGTCGATCGCCCCGTCGGTGGCGAATCTGTTCACCCAGTTGCCCGGTTTGCGATCGCTGTCAAAGTGGATCGCCGGCGTACACCCCAACAGAAAAATCCCGCCGTTCGCGCCTCGCTCGTTCAAGCAGTGGTTCGCGGCCCGCGCCGCGGTGAACCCCGGCGGCCCGCCGGTGGTGCTTTTCGCCGACACGTTCAACAACCATTTTCATCCCGACGTGGCGATCGCCGCGGTCGAGGTACTCGAGGACGCCGGCTTTTGTGTCCAGGTGCCCATGCAGAACATGTGCTGCGGTCGGCCGCTCTACGACTACGGCTTTCTGGGGATGGCCCGGCGGTGGTGGATTGACAATTTGGAAAAGCTGCGCCCCTACTACACCGCGGGCACGGCGGTGGTGGTGCTCGAGCCGAGCTGCTGGGCATCATTCCACGATGAGCTGATCAATTTGCTGCCGAACAACGAGGATGCCAAGCGGCTGAAGATGCTCACCTTCACGTTGTCGGATTTCCTGCGACGAAAGGCCCCCGATTATCGAATCCCGCGCTTCGAGCGAAAGGCGCTTCTGCATGGGCATTGCCATCAGAAGGCGCTGGACAAGTTGAATGACAAGGAGTTCGGTGAACTGTTCGCCGAGAAGGAAATCCTCTGTCGGATGGGCATCGATTACGACGCCCCGGCGACCGGATGCTGCGGAATGGCCGGGGCATTCGGATACGAGAAAGAGCATGACCACTATTCGGTTGGCGTGGCCGCCGGCGAGCGGGTGCTGCTTCCGGCGGTGCGCGACGCGGACAAAGAGTCGCTGATTCTGGCCGACGGGTTCAGTTGCCAGGAACAAGTCGAGCAACAGACCGGACGCGGGGCGATGCACCTGGCGATGGTGCTGCGCATGGCGATGGACGGGCCGGAGGGCGCGCCGTCGGGGCATCCTGAGTCGCGGATGATGCGTTCCCGCCAGCGGGCCGTGCGCCGCGGGATGATCGGTGCGGGTTTCGCGCTGGTCGGTGGCATCGTCGCCGGGGCGCTGGCGATCCGCTGGGCGCAACGGCACCGGCGGGAGACGAATTCTCAAAGGAGTTGAACCGATGCGAGTTGGAAAACGAACGGTGGCGGTGGTGACAGGAGCTTCGGGCGGCGTGGGCCGCGCGACGGCGCGCCTGCTGGGACGGCGCGGGGCGTCGGTGGGTCTCTTGGCCCGCGGCGTCGATGGACTCGAGGCGGCCAAACGGGAGATCGAGTCGACTGG
Organism: Tepidisphaerales bacterium; assembly: GCA_038329845.1. Classification (GTDB taxonomy): domain Bacteria; phylum Planctomycetota; class Phycisphaerae; order Tepidisphaerales; family Tepidisphaeraceae; genus JBBQNJ01. The sequence goes on from JBBQNJ010000040.1 coordinate 34,536, forward strand.
GGGGCGGGCGCTGGCCTTGCCGACCGATGTGAGTGATTTTAATCAGGTCGCGGCCGCCGCCGCCGCCGTCGAGCGCGATCTGGGCCCGATCGATCTCTGGGTCAACAACGCCATGGTGTCGATGTACAGCCCGTTCATGTGGATGACGCCCGAGGAGTTCAAGCATATCGTCGAAGTCACGTTCCTTGGGGTGGTGCATGGGACGCGCTGCGCCTTGGAGCGGATGATGCCTCGAAACCGCGGGGTGATCGTCGAGGTCGGCTCGGCGCTGGCGTTTCGGTCGATCCCACTGCAAAGCGCCTACTGCGCCAGCAAACACGCGATCCAGGGGTTTTTCGAGTCGGTGCGCAGTGAGTTGATCCATGAGGGCAGCGACATACGCATGACGATGGTGAACATGCCAGCATTGAATACGACGCAGTTCTCCTGGACGAAGAATAAGATGCCGCACAAAGCGCGGCCCACCGGGACGATTTTCCAGCCGGCAGTTGCCGCCGACGCGATTCTTTTCGCGGCGGAAAATAAGCGGCGCGAAGTGATGGTGGGGTACACGACGGTGGAGGCGACGGTGGGCGAGAAGCTGTTTCCGGGTCTGCTGGACCACTACCTCGCCCACGCTGCCTGGGAAGGCTCGATGCTCCCGGAACCGGCCGATCCGGCCAAGGGCGACAACTTCTGGTCGCCGCTGCCCGGCGATCATGGTGCCCACGGCCCATTCGATCGCAAGTCGCATGAGTTCAGCCCGCAGTTGTGGATGACGAAAAATCGCGTCGGGCTGGTTACGGGTTTGCTTGCCGCGGGATTGGGTCTGACCGCGTGGCTCGTGATGCGAAAACTGGACGCGCAGAGCCGAGGATGGTTTTCATGAGCGACAACAAATCCGCATCATTTGGGGACGTGGCAGCGGGTCTGGCCGCCGGCGTGGTCGGCGCGGCGGTGCTGGTGGCGATGCGCCGGTTCGACCGCAAGTACGCGCCGCGCACAATCGGCGACGACGACCGCGACTCGGACTGGATCGCGCCGCTGGGATACGGGGCGATCCTGGGGATGCTCTACGGCTCGCTCAACGGCCGTTCCAGGCGATCTCGGCTGGCCGATGGCGTCAAACTCGCCGGATCACTCATGGCGTCCCAGCTTCTCGATCGCCCGTCGATGCTGAAACTGTTCAAATTCGCCCGTGACGGCGATCTGCCGCGGCTGTTCGGCGAGATGCTGCGCCACTTGACATACGGCGTGGCGACCAGCATCGCCTTTGGATGGATCGATGATCGGGTGTAACGCCCCGCGCAGCCCATGAACTGGTGTCTGATCCGGGGGGATCAAGGAACGGATGTGAAACTCAACGCAGGAGAATCGCTATGTCAGTCAGTGTCGGACAATATGTGATGCAGCGGATGATCGAGTGGGGCGTGCAGCGGATTTACGCCTTCCCCGGCGACGGGATCAACGGCCTGTTGGCCGGACTGCGAAAAAAACGAAGATCGCCCGCGATTCGTGCAGGTCAGGCACGAGGAGCTGTCGACGTTCATGGCCAGCGCCCATGCCAAGTTCACCGGGACGGTCGGGGTCTGCATGGCCACCAGCGGACCCGGGGCGATCCACCTGCTCAACGGTCTGTACGATGCGAAAATGGACCACCAGCCGGTCGTCGCCATCGTCGGGCAATCGGCGACCACCGCCATCGACAGCGCGTATCAACAAGAAGTGGACCTGCAAAATCTGTTCAAGGACGTCGCCAGCGAATACTGCGTGACGGTGATGAGTCCGGCGGCGGTGCGCCACTGCGTAGACCGCGCGTTCCGCATCGCCATGGACCAGCGCACCGTGACCTGCCTGATTTTCCCCAAGGACATCCAGGAAGAATCGGCCGTCCCCGAGCCACCGCAACGACATGATCACGCCTTGACGGGCGTGGGGTGCGCGATGATTCAGACACCGAGAACGGCTTGAAATGCTCAGGAAATCGAGTGTTGCAACGCGGCGAGAAGTTCGTTTTGAAAAACTCCAATAACGAGGTAACGATATGGCCAAATCCAATGTGAAAAAATCGAAGACCCCCACCGCCGGCGGTGCAAAACGTGGTCGGACGAACATCCCGGCCATCCGCCCTGATGCGCCGACCGTGGGCAAGCCGCCGACGGGAGTGCGTCAAACGACGACTCGCGCGGTCTCCGCCGGAGGATCTGTCCCCCGCGGCGATCGTCGCGACACGAGCAAGACCTACAGCGGCACCCGCTCACACGCCAGCCGAGGCAGCGACCCCCGACCGGACGTCAAGACCCGAAAACGCTGAGCGCGGCGAGAACGCAAACCATGCGGGAGCGGCGTGCGAAAGATGCACCGCCGACGGCGGCGATGACACGCGCCTCGCGCCCTTACGCACTTCTTGCTCTCACAAGAAGGTGTTTTTATGTGCCAAAATCGGTTGAGGCCGCTGCGCGTCCGCTTCCGATTGAACGGCATTGGGGTCAGAACGGCATTGGGGTCAGGAACATTTTCACTCATGCCCACGGCCCGCGACGGTCGAAGGGAAGAAGGAGGGAAGGGCGCGACCGGCATGGGAGCGATTACCTGCCACGCCGGCCGCGGCTCGTCGGGCTTTTGCAAGGAGCCACCAATGGCGATGCACGATCGGAACGCGTTCAAACGACGCCTGTTGCTCGAATCGATCCTCGGGCACCTGTGCCTGCTGGAAATCACTCACCCGGCCAAGGCCCACAGCACCCTCGCTCGACGAGTGCGCCGTTGTGCCCAGCTCGGCGTTAAGCCGCATCGCGGGACCCACGCCGCCAAACGCGCGGCGGCGTAAAAACGCCGCCAGGTCATTGATCAAACGCGCACTGGCCAGTGAGCGCAAGCGGTGGCCAAAGGACGTTGCCGCCCGCCGATCAGACGCGCACTGGAGCGCGCGGTGGGGCGAAAAGATGCTGCCGCCCATCGATCAGACGAGTACCGGAGCGCGCGGTGGGGCGAAAAGGCGTTGCGGCCCATCGATCCAATGCACATCGGACGCTTGAGCTACTGAGATTCGTACTCCGGCTGCCAGGAGTAGAAGAGCTTGGCGATCCGGTCGGCCAGTGAAGCGTGGATCATGGCCCGGAGCAACGGCTCATCGGCGCCGTTGCGCGCTTGGAGCAGCGGGGTGCGGACCTCGACCGGCTCACCCGCCGACGCCCCGTCCGGCCAGCTCGTCACGCCCCCGGCCACATCCACCATTCGGACCCGCGCCCGGCCCGTGCCGCGCATCAATTCGCCCCCGGATTCGATCATCACGTCGCATTCGATCAGTTCGACATACAAGACCTGTTTGGCCCCCACCGCCTGACCGATCTCGTAGACCTTCATCGACCGATAGGACTCGCCGCGAGTCCGGCGGACATTCGACAATTCCTCCATCCCCACCATCGGCGCCACCGCGTGTTCGCGCAACTGTTCGATCAACCGCATGGCGACCGGCTCGGCATCCATCTGCGTGACCGCCGGATTGGCGTAATTTTCGATCAGCACCAGCATCGGCTGCATCGGGGGCTTATATTTCGCGGGGACCGGCAACGGACCGGCCACCTTGTAGACGATCGTCGCGGGGATTTCGCACCCGCCCAGCAGCGAACCGATCGCCAACAGCACGATCGCCGCGAGCATTCCGCCCCGGCCCGGCGCTGTCGTGGACCGGCGCGCTGGGCCTTGATGATCTGATCGATCTGCTGGAATCCGCTGGCTCATCGCCCTCGCTCCTCGGGCTGTTCATGTTCCCGGAATCGATTGGCCAGGGCCGTGGTGAATTGATCGAGCGTGCCAATATAAATCTGGTAATCGTTCGAGTTGGTCGTCCCCTCGGGTGGCCCCTTGGTCGGGAACGTGCCCGTGATGTCGCTTTCCTCGTAAGCGATTTTCCCCTTGCCGTCCTTCACCTCGATCACCTTCACCGCCCCGGCGATATTCCCCTTGTACAACTGCGATGAATCCTCCGAGCGGGTCGCCAGTTCATGCACCTCGACGTAGATCACACGCCCCACTCCCAGTTTCACCGCCACGTCCGTGATGGGGAAATTCTCCAGTTGCGGGTTGTTCTGCTGATAGCGAACGATGCTCTCGGGGCGAAGGGGCCAGTTGCCGGTGATGAACTTCTTTTCCTTCGGATCGGCGCTGGTCAGTTTTTTCTGAAGCGCCGCGGCCACGTCGATCTGGATCGACGCGAAGTCGATACGGATCCCCGGATCGGCCCAGACCATCACGGCGCAGGTCTGACCTTCCAACCCCTTGTACGCCGGGGCGATCGTGGGCGGCGGCAAGGCCTGTGCGGCGAAGCCGAGAATGTTGCACCCGCTCAGCAGCGGCAGCAAGAGCAGCACAGCGAGTCGCGGGAGCGTGAATCGAATCAATCGAATCATAGGCGATTCCAGCAGGGCCTTGAGCGCGGGGGAGTCAATCCGGCGGATCTCCCTAAAAAGTCGGCGTCGGAAAGAATCTACCGCCTTAGGAAAAATCTCAAATCTCAAATCTGACTTCCTTCGACAAACTTCTCACCGCGGGATCGGCCATCCGTCCCAGCCGCCGAGATGGATGAGAATTTTCCATCCCCAGGCGACGATGGCGAAGCCGAGAATCCCGAACATCGCTCGGTTGGCGGCAAACGAACCAATCAGACGATAAACCGGTCGAGCGGTCGCGGCAACATAGAGCGCCGTCCAGAACGTCAGGCAAGCCCCCAGTGCCAGCATCGCCCCCATCGGTTGGACATAGGCGCTGGCAACCGGGTGACCCTGGGCGAACCACGAAAAACTGGTCGTGTATCCGCAGCTCAGACAGGGCACCCCGGTCCGCTGAAGAAACTGGCACGATTCCAGCCCCAGCTCGGTATGCGTGCCGATCCCCGAAGCACTGGGCGGGATCATCGCGGCGATCGCCATCACCGAAAGGCATCCCGCCGCCACGCCCAAGGCCAGCAGCCGCCCGGCGAGCCTGACGCGGCAAATGCCCACATCGCCGCTGTAAATCGCCGGGGCCGCCGGCGTCGCGGTTGCAATCCCCCCCGGGGCATTTAGAATTACCTTACCCATGTATCGCACCTTCGTAATTCTCCGCCACACCTTCCAGGAGGCGATCGTCCAGCCCATCTATTCCCTGCTGCTGGGGCTGGGGGCCGCAATCTTGATCATCTTCGGATTGCTCCCGTTCTTCACCCTCGGCGAAGACACCTTGATGTTCAAGAGCGTCGGGCTGGACATCATCCTCTTGTTCGTCCTGATCGCCACGTTGTTCGCCACCAGCAAGAGCATCTACGAAGAGATCGAGGACCGCACCATGCTCACCTTGATGAGCAAGCCGGTCAAGAAATGGGAAGTGCTGGTCGGCAAATACCTGGGGATCATCCTCGCGGCCGCGTTGGGCGTGGCGATTCTCGGGGTATTGCTGATCCTCTGCACCTATTGGCGCATCCCCACCGATTACATGATGCGCACCAGCACCATCGATCAGCGCGAGCTGTCGCAGTTGAGCGACATGCGGCTGATGCACATCGCCGGCCTGGTGCCCAGCCTGATCCTCATCTGGATGCAAATCTGCGTCCTGGCGGCGATCGGGGTGGCCCTGAGTACCCGCTTTTCCCTCGTCGTCAATCTGCCCACGGTCATTCTGCTGTATGTGGCCGGGAATCTCACCCGGTTTCTCTTCCCGATCTTCTCGGCCGATCCCAATGCGCCCCTGGCCGAGCGATCCGGCGTGGTCAAGACCATCGCCTACGCCGCCAGCCTGCTTTTGCCGTACCTCGAGAGTTTCGATCTGCGCGCGGTGACCGTCTATCGCCCGATCGCGCTGCACAACACCGCGTTCTCGGCTGATCCCAACGCCGTTTCCCTGGGGATGATCTGGGGTTATCTCGGAGTGGCGCTGATTTACGCCGTCTGTTACAGCACGTTCGCACTCACCGCCGGGATGTGGCTGTTCCACAACCGCGAACTGGGCGGCGGAGAAGGCTAAAGCTTTCGCCCCGCCTACATCGCCACGCTCTTGCCGGTCTGGCTGCTTTTGTAGACTCCCTCAATCATTCGCATCAGGATCACACCCTGCGGCGCGCCCAGGGCCGGGGCGGTTTTGCCGGCGATGCAATCGCGGAAATGTCGCATCATCGCCGGGTAGCCTGTGATTCGCGGCAGCTTGAGCGCCGTTTCGCGCGATTGCCCCTGGGCATCGAATCCGCGATGGAGCATCGCCCCGCGGGGCGTATACACCTCGACGGCGCCCTTGTCTCCGTGCGCCCGCAGGATGGTGCCGTTCTGCTGCGGCGACTGATTCAGCGCCCAACTGCTCGCCAGTTCCAAACTCTGATTCCCCTCGAACCGAAGCAGCGCGAACGCCGCCTCATCCACATCGAACACGACCTCGGGCGGCAGACAATCTCGGAACTTCTGATAGCTGACCCCGAATACCGAAACGGGACGCGGCTGACCCAGGAGCTGCCATCCCAGATCGAGCATGTGAATGCCGATGTCGATCAAGCTGCCCCCGCCCGAGCGGGCCTTGTCGGTATACCACCCGGTCCCGCGCGGGATGGCACGCGTTCGCGTCCAGGAACCGCGGGCGTGATAGATCTCCCCGGCATACCCCTTGAGGATGGCCTGGCGGGCCGCCTGTTCATTTGCCCCGAAGCGGCGTTGCGCGGCATAGAGTACCACCTTGCCCGACTTGCCCGCCGCCTTTTCGATCTGTTGTGCCTGTTTAACATCCATCGCAGGTGGATGCTCGCAAACGACGTGTTTTCCCGCCCGCAAAGCCGCCACGACGACCGGGGCGTGCAGATCGTTCGGCAGGCAAACGCTGATCGCATCGAGTCGAGGATCCTCGGTGAGTTTTAATGCCTGATCAATTTCGACGGCGACATGAAATTCCGCTTTAGCCTTTCGGCGGCGTTCCGGGATCAGATCGGCCACCGCCGCGATCTCGAATCCTCCCGCCGCAACATACCCCCGCGCGTGCATCATCCCCGGCCAGCCCAGCCCGGCAATTCCAACTTGAATGGGTTTCATAGATTCATTATACCGTTGGCGGTCCGTATTGAGACAATCCGCTTGGAAAACCGGGATATCCCGCAGGTTCGCAGCCGTTGCCGATGTCTTACTGAAGGCTGCGAGCGGCATAAGGTATCTTTCCGGTCGTTGTGCGTCCCAGGTCGACCGAGGGTCGTCCGCAGGGGTCGGCGCTGGCCGGACTCCGCAGCGGACCCTCCATCGCAGGTCACCTTGTGCCGGTCCTCGTCTAATTTATGCCTCGGGAAATCCATTCTGCAAAAGCCCCGTTCACAATTTTTAATTTTCTTCTTGACATGCCCCCCTTTCGGGTATGATTGTCCTTTGTTGAGTCGTTTATCTGCGGTTCGGTCGGTTGTCTGGACTGGCGAAAGTTCAGGTGAGCGATGCGATGGTTCGGTGAACGTACACGTCAAGGGATTTTGACCGCCGCG
>JBBQNJ010000041.1:0-41619 GCA_038329845.1 Tepidisphaerales bacterium
GCCGCTGGCGGATCAAGTGAAGTTCTGGGAACTGTGGAACGAGGCCACACCCTTTGGGCAATATTGGTCGGACGGAACAGCGCAGGACTACCGCGATATGACCCGCAAGGTGTGGGATCGCGTGAAGCCGGAACTGCCGGAAGTCAAGCTGCTTGCCGGCAGTTACACCTGGTTTCAGCGGGATGTGCTTTTTGCCGAGGGCAGCACGAACGCGGGATATGTTGATGGCGTGGCGACGCATCCCTATGGCAAGCCGAATCTGTTCACGCCGGTCAGCACCGCACTGGAGGCGGCGATGCTCAAGCAGTCGGCCAAAGGAGACTGGAAGCACGCCGGCATCTGGATCACCGAGATCGGCACGCCGGAATGGGAGTTCACGGCCCATCCCACGGAGCAGCGGCGGTTCATGGTGGCTCGAAGCGTGGCGCCGATCTACCTGCTCTCGCAACTGGGCGCCGGCGACGTGCCGGTGAAGGTCTTCTTCTTCACCAGCAAATACGGGGATTCCCGCGCCGCCGACGACAACTTCAATCTCTGGCACGGGCGCGATCCCAAGCCGGGCCTGATGGCATTCAACGTGATGGCCAGCCTACTGGAAGGAACGAGCCTGCGCGGCGATCTGCTGGCCACGACGCCGCGCGCCTGGGCATTGCACTACGTGCTGCCTGACGGCGGCAGCGTCGTGGCGACCTGGCCGGAAATCAACTCCGATCGCAACGAGTCCGAGACCGGTCAGATGGTGCTGCCGGCAGAGGATTTCGACGCCGTCGACTACCTCGGCCGCGCCATCGGCACGCGCCAAGGGGACACGCTCGTCCTGCCCACCCGCGTGTGGGAGACCTGCTACGTTCGCAGTCGCCGCGCCCCCGAGCGGGTGGCCGCCGCCTTTGCCAAGGCGACTCTCACCACCGGTCAGCCCCTGCGCCTGGTGGCCGAGTCCTTTACCCGCCCGCTGGCTTCCCGTCCGCCGCTGCGCCTCAAGGTGCGGAACCTCACCTTGCAGACCGCCGATGTGGAACTCGCCATCAAGGCCCCGGCCGGCATCACGCTGGGACAACCGCGGCAGACGCTCGCGGCGGTCAAGCCCGGCGAAACCCGCACCGTGGAGTTCCCGATCACCGATGCCACCACCGACCCCACCAATCGCTATGCGTTTGACATCGCCGCGAGCATCGGCCGACAGACCGTGAACGTCAAACAGGAAGTGCAGGTCGCCTGCGCCTTCTATGGCACGCCGACCATTGACGGCGATCTTTCCGACTGGGCCGACGCCATTCCGGTGACGATCGCGCACCGCTCGCCCCTGAGCGATTGGGGCAACGAAAAGCCCGCAATGCTCGTCAGCCCGTATCGCTTCTGGATGAAGTGGGACCAGCGGAATGTCTACTTTGCCGCAAGCCTCTACGACACCACGCCGCACCCCTCCGCGCCGCCGGAGAAGACCAGTGGTTTCATGCACGATAACGACATGTTGCAGCTTGGGTTCAACCTGCTGGAGCAGAACCCCGACGACACCCTCCTGGGGCATCCCCTCTATGACAAGGGCCTCGCCAGCGACATCGACTACGAGTTCGACGCCGGGCCGATCTTTGCCCCGGATAGCGCGATCGCCGGCCAGATTCGCCGCCTGATGGCGCCAGGCACGCGGTATCAGCACCATGCCAACAAGGGGCTGGACAACGCTCAGACCCAGCCGCCGCTTGGCCCGCTGGACGCCTCCGCGACCGGCGGGCGCGAAGGGCAGATCGTCATCCGGTATGACCAGCTGGCGAAGCTCTATACCTACGAACTGGCCATTCCCTTGGATCTGCTGCCCGAACTGCGGAAACAACTTCAACCGCTCCCGCCCGGCGCGGCGACGGAGGTGAAGTTCGCGTTCCGAGTCGGAGATGACGACAAGTGGCTGCGCGGCAGCCACTGGCAGGAAGAGGCCAACGATATGGACCTCGCCGCCAACGGCTTCGCGCCGCGGGTCGGCACCCCGCGCTGGACCAACAACTACGCACTGCGTCTGCAAACCCCCTGGGGCTTCGTTCGTCCGGCCACCGCGGCGGAGCGATGATACTAGTGCTTCGTCACGTCTAGGTTTTGGGCTTCCCTATGATCGTTTCCCCCGGCGGATTGTCGCCGGCATTGAGCCAGGGGGTCCTGATGCGCAAGAACTATGTGGTTCGGTTGTCAGATGAGGAACGGAGCGTTCAGCATTGAGCATTTGGCGCAGCGATGGCGCCTCGACACTGCGCGAAGCGGCTGCGCCACATGGCAGGAGCGCCACCGGCCGACCCTCGCACCACAAACCTCTCCCGTCTCTCAGTCCCTGCGTCGCTGCGTCCCTGCGTCGCTTCGTTCCTCCGTATCTTCCACTCAATACCGATAATGATCGCTCTTATATGGCCCGTCCACGGGGATGCCGATGTAGTCGGCCTGCGAGCGTGTCAGGGTTGTCAGTTTCACGCCGAGTTTCTCGAGGTGGAGGCGGGCCACCTTTTCGTCCAGGCGCTTGGGGAGCACGTAGACTTTCTTTTCGTAGGCGGCGCTGTTCGTCGCCAGCTCGATCTGGGCGATCACCTGGTTGGTGAAGCTGTTGCTCATCACGAAACTCGGGTGCCCGGTGGCGCATCCCAGGTTCAACAGCCGGCCTTCGGCGAGAATCAGGACCCCGTGTCCATCGGGGAACGTCCACAGGTCGTACTGCGGCTTGATGTTGGTCTTGCGAATCCCCTTGACGCGCTTCAGCCCGGCCATGTCGATCTCGTTGTCGAAATGCCCGATGTTCCCGACAATCGCCTTGTCTTTCATCTTCGCCATGTGGGCGGCGGTGATGATGTCGCGGTTGCCGGTGGTGGTGATGAATAGATCGGCCGTCGAGACCCAGTTCTCGAGGGTATCGACCTGGTATCCTTCCATCGCCGCCTGAAGCGCGCAGATCGGGTCGATCTCGGTGACGATCACTCGGCAACCCTGGCCGCGCAGACTCTGGCAGCATCCCTTACCCACATCGCCGTATCCGCACACGACGGCGACTTTACCGCTGAGCATCACGTCCGTGGCGCGGAAAATCCCGTCGATCAGCGAATGGCGACAGCCATAAAGGTTGTCGAACTTGCTCTTGGTGACCGAGTCGTTGACGTTGATCGCCGGGAACAGCAGGGTTCCGGCGTTCTGCATTTCGTAAAGCCGATGCACGCCGGTGGTGGTTTCTTCGCTCACGCCGCGCATCTCGGCCCCCGCGCGGGTCCAGCGTCGCGGGTCCTGCTTGAACGTCATCGCCAGCAGCTTGAGTACCTCGGTCCACTCCTCCGAATCGTCAGCCGTCGGGGCGGGAACCGCGCCGGCCTTCTCGTATTCAGCGCCTTTGTGGATCAGCAGCGTGGCATCACCGCCGTCGTCCACGATTTGTTGGGGCCCGCGCCCGCCGCCGAAATCCAGCGCCCGTTCGGTACACCACCAGTATTCTTCAAGGGTTTCGCCTTTCCACGCGAAGACCGGCACGCCCCGCGGGTTCTGGATCGTTCCACCCAACTCGTCCCGCCCGACCACGACGGCGGCGGCGGCGTGGTCCTGGGTCGAGAAGATATTGCACGAACACCAGCGCACTTCGGCGCCGAGGATCGACAGCGTTTCGATCAGAACCGCGGTTTGGATCGTCATGTGCAACGACCCCATGATCCGCAGCCCCGCCAGCGGTCGCGCTGCGCCGTATTCCTCTCGGCAGGCCATCAGCCCGGGCATCTCCTGCTCGGCCAGGGTGATCTCCTTGCGCCCCCAATCGGTGAGCGACAGATCGCGGACCTTGTATTCCAACGCCGATTCAGTCACGGTTTGCGAAGCGCCGCTTGCGGGATTCAACACTTGAGTCATCGACAACGATCTCCGGGAAAAAAGCCGTTTCGGGATAGCGGCGTCGCGGCCGCTCCATCCTTCCATCCGGATACATTGTCGGATGGCCGGCAGCGCAAATCAAGCGCCCGATCCAGATTCGGGGGTTGTGCCCGATGGGCTTGTCGCTGTATCTATGCGTGACGATGAGGTTTGCGATGGCGCACCGACTGATTTGGACCCGACTGTTTTTTTCGGTGGCAATCGGGCTGGCAGCGGCCCTGGGGGGTGGCTGCATCCCCAAGATGCGGGTCGAGCGGACCGAGGGGATCGAGTCGTATCTCCAGCACCAGGCAAGCGCCGAGGCGATCGCGCTGGCGATCCGCCAGTCGCACGAAGCCGGAAGTCCCGAATACGAGCGGACCCGCGTTCTCTACGATCGCGCGATGTACCAGGCGCGATCATTCCTGACGAGCGTCGAAAACGATGCGCTCTACTCGGCAATCGTGGATGTGCCGATCATTCGATACACGTCCAACCGCACTTTTGCGGCGATCAACGAAATGATGGTGACGTGCGTGCCCTGGGCACCGGCGGAAAAGCTGCGCGATCCACTGCCCTCGCTGTCGATGACCCGGCGGCTCGTCCGCCAGCTCCAGCGGGCGGTGAAGAACATGAAGAACCAACGGCAGGACGTGGCTGCGCCGATTCTTCAAGAGCAGCTCGATCGAATGCAGATGATCCGGTTCGAGGAACTCAATTCGGGGGCTATCCGTCGGAAATACCTCGGAGAGCAAGGTCCATAGGTGAGCGAGGGACACCGGCGGGGGGCTTGGCGATTTGAAATCCGAAGACAAAATCAAGAACTCAAATCCGAAATCGGAGATTTGAGATTTGAGATTTTAAATCTGAAATCTGAATCCGAAATCTTAAATCTGAGGTCTGAAATCGACCTGAACTGACGTCGCCCCGACCGCAAAGATCCACCGCGGCAGTCCGCGCGCGGACGCCGTGGCTCATCACCCGAGGTGACGGCCACGGCGTCCACTGCGACACACAAATCCAGCTCCCGGCCCGCGTCAGTCCTTGTTCGGGGCATTGTCGCGAACGTGAGTTTCTTCCTTCTTAATCGCCCCGCTGGGCGTTTCACTCACGGTCACTTTGTCCTTCTTGACCGTTTCTCCGTTGACTTTCGTTTCGGTCTTCTTCTCCGCAAGTTTGCTGTCACATCCCATGAACGCGACAGAACTGACGGCGATTGCCGAACTCATCAAAATGGCCTTCAACATAAAACTCTCCTTCAATAAAAGGGTTTCCGATTCATTCTCGTTGCACAATCCGCCGTTCGGCACCTGGGCCGAAATCAGCGGGGTGATGCGTCACGAGGCGCCCGACGTTTCCTTGCACCAGCGGACCCTACCGCGAAGGGTGTGCCAAACGCGCAAAACGCCGTGAAACCCGTTTGGCGATTGCCTGCGACGGGCATAGACTGTGCAGCTTAACGAACTGTTCGGAAAGAGTGCGACAAACTGGGATAGACATGGACCCCGAGACGACCGAAAATACCATTCAGTACGACGATTTTGCCAAGTTGGATTTGAGGATCGCCACGGTCCGCGAGTGCCGGGCCCATCCCAACGCCGACAAGTTGCTGATTCTCCAGATCGAGCTTCAAGACGGCCAGCAGCGCCAGATTTGTGCCGGATTGCGTCAGCATTACGCCCCGGAAGACCTGGTCGGCAAGCAACTGGTGGTGGTAGCCAATCTCGCGCCGCGAACCATGCGCGGCGAGGTGAGTGAGGGGATGCTGCTGGCGGCAAGCGATCCGCCGACGGGGAAAGTCGTTTTCATCACGCCGTCGGCGTCGGTGGCATCGGGGAGCAAGGTCAGTTGAGCGATCGGACCGGCGCCGGATCATGTTGCGGGAATTGCACATCACTAACCTCGCGGTGATCGCCGACGCAAGGATCGAACTGGATCCTCGCTTGAACTGCTTCACCGGTGCCACCGGCGCCGGCAAGAGCCTGGTGATCGGCGCCCTCGAGGTGCTGCTGGGACTTCGCAGCCCCGCGGAGATGCTGCGACAGGGCGCCGTCGAGGGTCGGGTGACAGGGGTCTTCCAAGTCGCCAATCCGCGGCTGCTCGAGCAGATCGACCAGATCACCGATCTGCCGGTGACGAGCGACGGCGGCGATGTGCTGCTGGCGCGGCGGCTGTACGCCTCGGGGCGATCCAGTGTCAGCCTTAATGGCCACCCGATCACGCTGGGGATGCTCAAGGGCATCGCCGAGACACTGGTTGATGTGCATGGCCAGCATGATCATCAATACCTGCTCAAGCCCTCGAATCAGCTCGAACTGCTGGATTCGTTCGGGCATTCCGAGCCGCTCCGCGATGAGTACCGTGCTATCTACGCGCGGCTGCTCGACGCTCGGCGGGCATTCGATGAACTGTCGGCCAACCGGTCGCTTCGACGTCAGCAGTTGGAGCTGCGCCAATTCCAGGCCGACGAGATTGACGCGGCGGAACTCAACGCCGAGGAGTTTGCCGAGTTGTCGGCGCGGGCCAGCGTGCTGGTGAATCTGGGAAAGCTGAAAAAAGAGGCCGGGGCGGCGTATTCGGCGATGTACGAGGCCGAGGGATCGGTCTTGGAACGGCTGAAGATGATCACCGGGGTGCTGGGTGAGTTGGCGACGCTCGATGCGGGCTTGACGCCCATCGCCGCGGGGGTGAAGGATGCGACGATCCAGCTCGAGGAGTCGGCGTTCGATCTGTCGCGCTATCTCGATCGCCTGGACCTCGATCCGGCCGAGCTGGGCGAAGTGAACGAACGGCTGAACACGATCAACCGTGTTCTAAACAAATACGGCGGCTCGATCGACGCGGCGCTGTCGCTGCGACAACGACTCGGCGAACAGATCGCCGAACTGCAGAGGGCTGGCGAGGATCTCTGCGGCTTCGAGCGTGCGATCGCGCCGCTGACGGAGGAACTGAATCGGCTCGGGCGATCGCTCTCGCAGCGCCGCGCCGAGACGGCCAAGCGCCTCGTGCCGCAAATGGAAGCGCAATTGCGCGAATTGGGGATGGAAAAGGCAAAGTTTTCAGTATCGTTCGAGCCGGCGGCGACGACGATCGAGGGACTCGGCTACCCCGCCGGTGCCAGCGGGTTTGACCAGGTCGAGTTCATCGCCCAGACCAATCCCGGGCTGTCGGCGCAACCGTTGCGAAAAATCGCCTCGGGGGGCGAGCTAAGCCGGATGATGCTGGCGCTGAAGGGAATTCTGGCCCAGTCCGACCGGGTAAGCGTGCTGGTTTTCGACGAGATTGACGCCAACGTCGGGGGACGGCTCGGGGCCGTGATCGGCGAGAAGCTGCGGGCCTTGGCCGAGCATCACCAGGTCCTTTGCATCACGCATCTTTCCCAGATCGCAGCGTACGCCGATCGACATCTCACCGTCCGCAAGGAAGTCCAAGGGCAAACAACGACCACGAAGGTGCGTCTGATGGAAGGCGACGAACGGCTGCGCGAGCTGGCGGATATGATCGGCGGGCGGAACCTCACCGACACGACCCTTCGCCAGGCCGCCGAGATGCTTTCGGCAGCCCGGCAGCCGGTGCCAACGAAAGTGCGCGCCCGCCGGGCGGTCAAGCTCATCGCGTCCGAGGTCAGCGCGGTCAAGGCCGGTGCCCCCGAGCTCAGCCCAGCCAAGGTCGGCACGTCCAAGGCCGGCGCGGCCGGTCGCCAGGGGGTGCGTCGATGAATTTTCCCGCCCGTGTCGGACATTCCGTAATCGACCGCACCCGCCGATCTGTCGAAGTGGCGGCCGCGGCGCTGGCGGTCTGCGTCCAATCGGCGCGTCCGCGGACATGGCGCCGAACCGTGCGCGAGGCGTTGGCGCGGCAGATTCTGTTCAGCGGGGTCGAGGCGATCCACTTCGTATCGATGGTGGCGTTGGTGGTGGGCGTGGTGGTGGTAGTGCAATACCAGATGTGGCTGGGGCAGGTGATCCGAAGCCAACTGCTCGGGCCGATCCTGGTGATCGTGATCGTCCGCGAACTCGGCCCGCTGCTGACCAACTTTCTGGTCATCGCTCGAAGCGGCAATGCCATGGCTTCAGAACTGGGGATCATGCGCATCAACGGCGAGGTGCGCGCCCTGGATGCTCAGGGGCTGGACCCGTTCATCTACCTGGTGATCCCGCGGGTGATCGGGATGACGATCGCCACGGCATGTCTGACGGTGCTGTTCATCGCGGTGGCGCTGGCCAGCGGCTATGTCTGCGGCACCTGGGTGGGAGTTCGCACCGGAGGGTTTCTCGAGACCGTCCTGGGCAGCATGGATGCGACCGATATTCTCAATGTCTGCATCAAGGGGATTCTCCCGCCGTTGGTTTCGGGGGTGATCTGCTGCATCGAAGGGCTGAACGTCGGCGATGCCCTGACCGATGTGCCGCAGGCCGCCATGCGCGGAATGCAGCGATCGGTGGTGGCGCTGTTCGTCACCTCCGGCACGGTCACGATACTGACGTACCTGTAACCGCGCGGCCCGATCCGCATAATCGTCACGACCGGCGCCTCGCCCGACCGCGGCGGCATTTTCCACGCCGGATCGGCGCTGCCAATGGGTTCGCCGTGATATAATGGCTTGCGCGCATTTCGGGTAAATGATGCCGGACGAATCAACCCGATTCATTCTCGACTTCGACTAAATGATGCCGGACGAAACAACGCAACCCATTCTCGAGTTCGACAACGTGACGGTCGAGTCCGAACCGGGAGTCTATGATGCGCCGATCTGGAAAGTATCCTTTGCGCTTCGTCCGGGCGAATTGATGTTGATCAAGCTCGAACGAAACCAGTCGAGGATTCCGCTGATGGACGCGGCGACGGGCTTGGTCGATCCCTCGACGGGGTCGGTTCGCATGGGCGGGCGGGATTGGCGGGAATTGTCGCCGCGAGAAGCCGCCAAGCAGCGTGGGCAAATCGGCCGGGTCTTCGACGAATCGGGCTGGGTCAGCGGGTTGGACCTCGATGAGAACGTGATCCTCGCGCAGCGCCATCATAGCCGGCGCAAGGCCGATGAAATCCGCGACGAGGCGGCCCGATTGGCGCGGATATTCTCTCTACCGGGTCTGCCCCGCGGGCGGCCAGGGCAGGTTCGCCGCCAGGATCTTCGCCGCGCCGGGCTGATCCGCGCCCTACTCGGCCATCCGCTGCTTCTGCTGCTGGATCAGCCGACGCGGGGAATCTATCCCGATGCGATGCCGCCGCTGATGAGCAGCCTGCGGGCGGCGCGGCAGCGCGGGGCGGCGGTGCTGTGGCTGACCGATGAGTCGCAGGTCTGGAACGATCGGGGGATCAAGGCTACCGTGCGCGGAACGATGGGCGGGGCTCAGTTGCAGTTTCTAGCAGCCCCCGAACCGGCGGCGGCGACCCCGGACGTTGGAGTGAACATTTAGCCGGATCGAGCTATGGCCAAGCCGTTCAAATTGCGCTATGTCAACGAGATCGTCGGCATCTTCGTGCTGTTGATCGCGCTGTTGGTGGTGGGGGCGGTGGTCATGGGCCCGCACACGGCCGACTGGTTCACTCCAGTCACGCGGCTGACGATCCAACTCCCGCCTGAGGGTGCCTACGGGCTTCAGAGCGGCAATGATGTGAAAATCCTGGGGACCCTGGCGGGAAATGTCAGCAACATTTCGGTCACCCGGCGCGACAAGATGGAGGCCGAGTTGGTCATCCGCGGGGATTTCATCCGGTTCGTCAAGACCGATTCCAAGGCGATCATCCGTCCGCCGCTGGCGGGGTTCGGCGAAGCGGAGGTCCTCATCACCGCCGGCAAAGGCCCGGCGCTACCCGACCGCAATGCTTCGATCCTCAGTGAAGTGGATCGAGGCCCCACCGCCACGCTCGACGAGACCCTCGATCAACTTCGCAATGAAGCCTTGCCGGCATTGAAGGAAATGCGCCTTGCGGTGGCGCATTTCTCGGCGATCGGTCAGAAGATCAACGAGGGACAGGGCGTGAT
Organism: Tepidisphaerales bacterium; assembly: GCA_038329845.1. GTDB lineage: Bacteria > Planctomycetota > Phycisphaerae > Tepidisphaerales > Tepidisphaeraceae > JBBQNJ01. The sequence continues at coordinate 9,848 of JBBQNJ010000041.1, forward strand.
CGGACAACTCGTGACCAATCCGGAAATGGCCGCCGAGGCCCGGAGAATGGTGCCCAAGTTCAACTCCGCGCTGGATGAACTCGAGGGGGTGCTAAAGGATCTCAAGAAGAGTACCGGGGAGCTTCAGACGATGATGACGTCGATGGGTGGGGAGATGAAGCGACTGCCGCAGATCATGGAGAACACGGAGAAGACCATCCAAGGGGTGCGCGGGATGGTGATCGACCTGCAAAAGACGGCGGCGGGCCTGCCGGAACTGATCAAGGGCGCGACGGATACGGTCAATGCCCTGCCGGGGTTGCTGGTTCAGGTGCAGGAGACGACGCGGCAGATGGAGATTCTGACCGAAGCGGCGCAGCGTCATTGGTTATTGCGGGAATACGTTGAAAAAGGGGACGATGTCGGAGGGCGCATCGGGGCCGAGCGCCTGGGCACCGGGGGAGGCCGACGATGATCCAACGCCTGACAATGAGATGGCGGGCATGGCCGGTGGCGGAGATTGTCGCCGTGTTGGCGCTGGCCGCGACGTTGGGCGGATGCGCCGGACCGCCCACCGCGCCCCCGCCGCCGAGGGATCTGGAATATACCCAGACGACGGACGCGGCGCGGGCGGCGTGGGACCGCGGGGCGGTCGAGCAGGCGCTGAGCCTGTACCGCCGAGCCTGGCAACGCGCGCGGCTGATGGACGATGCCAGCGATATCGCCGATGCGGCATACAACTTCGCGGTGTGCGCCGCCGGCGAGGATCAACTGGAATTGGCCGGCGATGCACTGCTCGAAGCGCAGTCGGAATCGTCGCGGGCCGGGGTGGGGATCACCGACATTCTGCTACTTCGCGCGCAGGTCGCGCAGCGCCGCGGTGAAAGACCGGCGGCGGCAACCCTGGCGCGAGAGGTGCTCGAGTCACGCTCACCGCCTGCCACCGCGGCACAGCGGGCCTTGGCGATTGTCGTATTGGCGGGGGAGGCGATTGACGATGCCGACACCGACGGTGCGGCGTCGATGTTGCTCCGGGCGGACGACGACGCCCGCGACGCCGCCGCCGCCGTGCGAGCGCGCATCGCCGATGCTCACGGTGTGCTGACGCAACGCCAAGGTCGCCTCCTTCTCGCGGCGACGTTCTTTGACGATGCCGCGCGCCTGTGGCGCGAGGCAAGGCTCTACCGCGATATGCGCGCCTCGCTGGCCCAAGCGGGTGAGGCGTACGAACAAGGCCGCGATCTGCCCGCGGCATCGGATCGCTATTACCGCGCCACCCGCAGCGCCTTGGCGGATCGGCGAACCGAGAAGGCGCGCGAATGGGGCATCGCCGCACTGCGATGCGCAACCTCGTGCGGCGATGCCCAGGCCATCCGACAGGCACGGGCGCTGATGGCGGAAATGCTGCCGGCGGCGTCGCAACCGACAGGAGAGGCTCATGGCCGATGAACAACCGAGCGCCACGGCGACGGCGGTGCTGGTGGTGGACGACATCGAGGAAAACCGCGATTTGCTCGCCCGCCGGCTCAAGCAACTGGGGCATGTCTGCGATTTCGCCGAGAATGGCGCGCAGGCGATCGAGCGAATGCGCGAAAAGACGTTCGACCTGGTGCTGCTGGACATCATGATGCCGGAGATGAACGGCTTCGAGGTCCTCGAGGCGGTTCGAGCCGATGCGGCGCTGCGGTCACGCCAGGGGCCGATCATCGTCATCAGCGCTCTGACCGACATGGAAAGCATCGTCAAGTGCGTGGAATTGGGGGCCGAAGGATATCTCTTCAAGCCGTTCAACCCCGTGCTGCTGCGGGCGACGGTCGGGGCTTGCCTCGAGCGAAAGCACCTGCGCGACGCCGAGCAACGGGCGATGGACCAACTGAAACTCGAACAGCAGCGCAGCGAAAATCTTCTGCTGAGCATCCTCCCCCGCCCCATCGCCGAACGGTTGAAAGAGGGAAACCGCACGATCGCCGATCTTCACGCCGACGTCACCATTCTTTTTGCGGATCTGAACGACTTCTCGCGGCTGACTTCGGGAATGCCGCCGGCAGGCGTGGTCGAGCTGCTCAACCGGATTTTCAGCCGTTTTGACGCTTTGGCGACCGAATGCGGAGTCGAGAAGATCAAGACCATCGGCGATGCGTACATGGCCGTGGCCGGCGTCCCCCAGCCGCGAGAGGATCACCCCGCGGCGGTCGCAGAACTGGCCTTGGCCATGCAGCGCGAGATCGGCTCGCTAGGCGATGATGCGCCCGAGCCGTTTAGCCTGCGGATCGGGATTCACACCGGTCCGGTCGTCGCCGGGGTGGTCGGGACTAGCAAATTCGCCTTCGACATGTGGGGGCCGACGGTCCACCTCGCGTCGGAGATGGAATCATGCGGCGTGCCGGGGGGAATCCAGGTTTCGCAGGCGACCTACGAACGACTCAAGAGCCGCTACATGTTCGAGCCGCGCGGCGAGTTCTATGTCAAAGGGCTGGGAGAAGTCGCCACCTACCTGCTTCGCGGCAAGCAGTGAATGCCGGTGCGACGATGCGCGGGGCGAGGCAGCACAGGAGCGCGCAGCGCCGCGGCGGAATCGCGCGACATCGCTATTTTTTCTCGCCTTTATAGGTGAACTTCCAGATTTTCCCATCGGGCCGAGTCCAGGTCAGTTCACCTTGGATTGCCGCCCCGGTGGCTGTGCCGGTCCAGCGGGCCGAATGTCCGGAATCGCCGGCGGCATCGCACTCAAACCGTGCCGGCCCGGCTGCGCCGCGGGCATCCAGGTCATACAGTGTCCGCCCGAAGCCGAACTTCTTCAGCGCGGTGCTGGTCAGGTGCAATCGCTCCATCAAAAGCGTGTCATCGAACGGTTTAGCGCCGATGCGGGCGCTGTCGGCATCCGGCTCGAGGCGGATCACCCACGTTCCGTCGAGCGGGTTGCCCGCGCGCGCCATCGACGCCAACATCACCAATATCGAAATGCTCCAGACTGCGATCCATTGGTTTCGCATGACGCTCCTCTGAAATTGAGAACAGCATGATACCGATCTATCGTCCGGACCGAGCGCCCAGGGGATTCAGTCCCACATCGGTGCGCCTTCGGTTCACTTCCGCCAGCGCCTTCTGGTCGGCCTGAAGGAATCGTACCAGCGCCGCGGTCGAGAATCCCAGCGACTTTCCCGCGTCCGACACGGACCAGCCGCAAGCGGCCAGGACGTCCAGGACGATGGCCATGGCGGGAAGGTAATCCGCATGGCGCGTTCCAATCACCAGGCGGCCGGCGCGAGTCAGTTCGAGAAACCACGTAGGAAAGCTCGGCACCGCCGGATCGAACGCGACTCGGCGCTCGATGGCGATGCGGCAGCGCAATCGCTGCAGCGCGCGGCGCTTGTTGGTCGCTTGGGATCGAGAATCGCTGGCGGTGGCGCTCAAGCCTGTCGGAGCGTGGCTCACGCGCACCGCCGAACTGGTCTTGTTGCGCTTCTGCCCGCCCGGGCCGGAGCCGCGAAACATCTCCCAGCGACATCGCCGCGCGAACGGCTCATCATCCAGCGCTCGCAGCGACTCAATCGAATCCCCGTCCGCCGGATCGACCCGACCGGGTGAGATAGCGGGCGGATCATCGCGATGCATGCCAATCACTTCCCGCCGGCGCGGTATAGCGGCATGAAGTTTCCCCCGAGGCCCTTTCGCGGCAGCGAAAAAGTCTTGCCATCGCGGGTCTCTTCAACAACCGTGGTGAACGGCAGGTTCCAGCTATAGAAGCCGATCGTGAACGACGCCTGCGAATCATTGACCGTGAACATCGGCGGATCGAGTTTCTGATTCTTCCACGACTGGTAGCTCACGCCGCCGAGTACCTCGACCTTCGCCGAATCGCTCGCCACCACATGCCTTGTCCGCCCCTCGGTCTTCAATCCCAGTATCCAGACCTGCGCCCCGGCGGCGCGGCACATGTCGCGCTCGGGCGACTCGGGGTTGTACTGGCGCATCCACACCTTATCGCCAGCGCCGAATTGGGCCGTTACCCCTCCGGCCATATCCTCGATGAACCAGGTGCGCCCGGTCGAAGGGCGATTGAACGAACACGCGCCCTTGGCAAGATTGCGGATGATCACCGGATGATCCGAGCGGTTATCGAACATGTCGATCCCGTGCAGTCCCTTCCAACCCCCGAGCTTGAGGAGGTTGAAAAACCGCTCGATGACGATCGGCCCGTCGAGTTTCTCAAAGGTGAACACGACCGACCCGTCTTTCAGTTCTCCGCCCTCGCCGTCGATCCAGACGATGTTTTCCATCCCGATGATCCGGTTGACGCTGCCATGCACGCGGATCGGCTTGCTGATGATGTATTTCTCGGCCTTGGACGTGGTCTTGGGGAAATAGACCGTCGTTTTCGATTCCCGCGCCGCCTGGTCGATCGCGTCCTGAATCGAATTCGGCACTGTGAAGTCCACCTTGACCCACTTGGAAAGATCGGTCTCCCACGGGATTTCCGGCGTCGGCTCGATCGGCAGGCGCAAGGATTTTTTCGGCGCATCGAACAGCGTGTGGGCCTGTCCCTCGAACCACTCATCGACCGGACCGTCCACGAAGGCGCCATCGTTCGCCTGCACCGCATGGGCGTATCCGGCGGTTTTGATGTCGCGTAGGAACATCGCATCCGTGCCGCTGACGATCGCCGCGCCCCCCGCCGCCGGGTCTCCACCGGTCAGATCTGCGTCGATCAGCGTCATCTGCCCGTGGCGGCTGGTCATCAGCGCCGGGACGCGGTTCCGACTGCTGAGTTTGTGAATCGTCGATCGCGCCATCCGATTATGAATGCCCGCCTTTCGCTGGTTGGTAACAGTGATGTCCTCGAAGACCAGAGAAAAACTGTCGCCGGTTTCGATCCCGTAGTCGAACCCGTCGATCGTCACCCGCTTGATCAGCGACGGGCCTTGCTGGCCCTGGCGAAGGTCCAGCCCGATGGCACCGGCCTTGTTTGGATCGCTGCTGCGGATCGTCACATCGTAGATCGCCCCGCTGTTGTTCGAGATATATCGCAGCGCGGCGGCACCTGGATTGCCCGATCCCACATCCACGGTGAGATTGCGCACATAGCTGTGCATCACGTCGCCCGTCCCCTTGCCGTCGTACATCGAGATCATCACCTTGGGCTTTTCCGGATTATCGAATCCCGCCGAGCGATCCTTGAGGCGCAGAATCGTCCCAGCCTGGCTTTGCCCCTGGAAATGGAGAAATCGGTCCTTGCTGTGCGGCACTCCGCCCATGCTCACGCGATCGCTTAGCAGATAAACGCCGTTAGGAAAATAGAGGGTCCGGTTCGAGCCTTTGAGCGCATCGAAAGCGGCCTGCAGCGCGGCGGTGTTGTCGGTCTTTCCATCCCCTTTGAGCGCATAGGGCGGCTGGGTCACATCGACCAGTCCGGCATCGGCGGGGAAGATGATATTTTCGGCCCGGGCGGTTATCGCCAGGAAAAGCGCAGCGAGCATGACGGCGGTGGTTGTGAATCGGCTCATACTACATCCTACCAGTCGGACCGTTCATTGGTTGATGAAGTTCCGCAGGAGCTTTTCCCCCTGCTCGGTGAGGAAGCTCTCGGGATGATATTGCACGCCCTCGAGCGGCCAGGTTTTGTGGCGCACCCCCATGATCTCATCCTGGTCGGTCCAGGCGCTAACCTCGAACTCCGGCGGCAGCGTTCCGTTTCGGATGATCAGGCTGTGGTAGCGCGTGGCCGTAAACGGGTTGGGCATCTCGCGGTAGAGCGTGCGCCCGTCGTGGTGGATGCGGTCGGTCTTGCCGTGCATGAGCCGCGCAGCGCGTTCGACCACCGCCCCATGAACGAACCCGATGCACTGATGGCCAAGACACACGCCCAACAACGGCAACTTCGGTCCAAAGTGCCGGATGATATCGTTGGAAATGCCCCCTTCCCGCGGCGTACACGGCCCGGGTGAAATCACAATGTGCGTCGGCACCAACGCCTCGACCTCGTCCACGGTGATCTTGTCATTGCGAAATACCTTGATCACCCGGCTGGGATCGATCTCGCCCAGCTTCTGGACCAGGTTGTAGGTGAACGAGTCGTAATTATCGATAAGGACAATCATGGAAGCCGAGGATGATATCGTAAATGGACGCCGGAGGTGAGAGGAGGAACAGACGGAGGGACAGGGGCACGGAGCCATGTGGCACAGCCGCCCTCGGCTGTGGTTCAGAGGGGTCGGGGGGTCGGAGGGTCGGAGGGAGGGACGAGAGTTTACTCAGTCCCTTGTCAGGTTTCTCCGCCGCGGGGCGAACCGCTATCCTTGGCGGATGCTGAAAACGATCACTTGGTCCGATGACTGTTGCCGACTGCTGGATCAGACGCGGCTGCCGGAAGAAGTGACGTATGTCCAAATCGACGACCATCTCCAGATGCGCGATGCGATCCGACGACTGGTGATTCGCGGGGCGCCCGCGATCGGGATCGCGGCGGCGTTCGGAGCCTACCTGGGGGTCCGCCGTCATCTGGGCGATCTCGGGTCATTTCATCAGAAGCTCACCGAGGTTTGCCGTATTCTGGCCTCCAGCCGCCCCACCGCGGTCAACCTGGTCTGGGCGCTGGAGCGAATGCGCCGGATCGCCGAGCGCGAGATGGACCCGGAATCGGCCAAGCGGGCGCTATTGGCCGAGGCGAGGGCGATGATCGATCAGGACACCGACATTTGCCGGCGCATCGGCAAGCACGGGGTGGAGATTCTCCGGCGCATCGAGCACTCGCCGATCAATGTGTTGACACATTGCAACGCCGGCGGCCTGGCGACGGCCGAGTATGGTACGGCACTGGCGCCGATCTACGTTGGCGCTGAGCAGGGGACCAAGTTCCACGTATGGGTGGACGAGACTCGACCGTTGCTTCAGGGCAGCCGCATTACGGCGTTCGAGTTGCGGGCCAACGGCATTCCCTGCACGCTGATTTGCGACAACATGGCCGCGAGCGTCATGGCTTCGGGCAAGGTGGATGCAGTGATCGTGGGGACCGACCGCGTGGCCGCAAACGGCGATGTGGCCAACAAGATCGGGACGCTGGGGGTGGCGATCCTGGCACGTCATTACCGGATCCCGTTTCTTGTCGCGGCGCCCACGAGCAGCATCGATGAGTCGATCGCATCGGGCACGGACATCCCCATCGAGCAGCGAGATCCGGCCGAGGTGACCGACGGTTTTGGTCGCCGCACAGCGCCCGCCGGAGTTGACGTGTTCAATCCCGCATTCGACGTGACCCCGCGAGACCTCGTTACCGCGATCATCACCGAGAACGGCGTCTGGCGGCCCGGAACGCCGAAGCGGGATTATTGACCAGAGGGCATCTGGGGCGCGCGTGATAGCCATCCCCGATCTGGCGGGAGATGATCGGCTCGAAGCCGTAGGGCATCTCGGGTGCGCGTGATAGCCATCCCGCTCCCCGCAGCGGCTCAGGCCCGCGGGACTTCGGGCATCTTGGGCGCGCCGTGGCAGCCACCAATGCCAAGCGGGCCGAGTCCATTGCTGGAACCGGCCCGCCAGGTTCGATCGCCGTGATCCCACATCGTGGATCAGATCATTTGTTATCCTTTACCTCGTACTCGGCATCGATCACGTCATCGTCCTTTTTCTCCGTGCCGGCGGCGGCAGGGTCGGAGGCGGCTTCGGGGCCGGCCTGGCCACCACCCGGAGCACCGGCACCGGCGGAGGCCTGGGCGTTGATCGCTTCGCCCATCTTCATTGCCGCCTGCTGGAGGTTCTCCATCGTCTTCTTGATCCGCTCGGCGTCTTCGCTCTTGAGCGCATCCTTGAGATTGTTCAAGGCGCTTTCGATCTGCCCGCGAACGTCGCCGCCAACCTTTTCGCCGTGTTCCTTAAGTTGACGCTCGGTCTGATAAACCATCGAGTCGCCCTGGTTCTTCAGGTCGATCACCTCTCGCCGCTTTTTGTCCTCGGCGGCGTTGGTTTCGGCCTCGCGCTTCATCTTCTCGATCTCGTCCTTGCTCAAGCCGCCGGCGTTCTGCACGGTGATCTTGTTTTCCTTGCCGGTACCCAGGTCCTTGGCGTGAACCGTGAGAATGCCGTTGACATCCACGTTGAACGTCACCTCGATTTGCGGCATTCCCCGCGGGGCCGGGGGAATGTCGGTCAGGTCGAACCGCCCGAGCAGGCGGTTGTCCTTGGCGAATTCCCGCTCGCCTTGCAGCACGTTGATCGTCACCGACGTCTGGCTGTCGGCGGCGGTGGAGAAAACTTCTTTCTTCTCGGCGGGAATCGTTGTATTTCGCGGAATCAGCGGTGTCATCACTCCACCGAGCGTCTCGACGCCCAGGCTCAGCGGCGTGGCATCCAGAACCAGGATGTCCTTCATCTGCCCGGTGGCGATGCTGGCCTGGATCGCGGCACCGACGGCCACCACTTCGTCAGGATTGACCGAACGATTCGGCTCTTTGCCCTTGAATAGCTCCTTGACCAGCCGCTGCACCATCGGCACGCGGGTCGATCCGCCGACCAGCACCACTTCGTCGATCTGCTCGGGCGTGACCGCAGCGTCCTTCAGGCAGTCCAGCACCGGCTTACGGCATTTCTCGACCAGCGGGCCAATCAACTGCTCGAACTTCGAGCGCGTCAGGTTCATCTGAAGATGCTTGGGGCCTTCCTGCGTCGCGGTGATGAACGGCAGATTGATGGTCGTCTCCATCGCGCCCGACAGTTCGATCTTGGCCTTCTCGGCGGCTTCTTTCAGCCGCTGAAGCGCCATCGGATCCTTGCGCAGATCCACCCCTTCCTGCTTCTTAAACTCGTCGGCCAAGTAGTGAATCAGTTCTTCGTCAAAATCGTCGCCGCCGAGATGGGTGTTGCCATTGATCGCAAGCACCTCGAAAACGCCGTCGCCGACGTCCAGGCAGGAGATGTCGAATGTCCCGCCGCCCAAGTCGAACACCGCGATCTTCTCGTTCTTCTTCTTGTCCAGGCCATATGCCAGCGCCGCGGCCGTCGGCTCGGGCAAAACGCGCAGCACCTTCAGACCGGCAATCTCGCCGGCGTCCTTGGTGGCCTTGCGCTGGGCATCGTTAAAGTACGCCGGGACGGTGATCACCGCTTCGGTTACCGGCTCGCCAAAATAGGCTTCGGCGGTCTTTTTCAGATCTCCCAGCACCATCGCCGACACCTGCTCGGGGGTGTAATCCTTGCCGCGCACCTTGACCCGAACGTATTCATCCGGGTTGCCGATCACTTCGTAGGGAACCATCTTCTCTTCCTGCGCCACCTCATTGTGGCGGCGCCCCATGAAGCGCTTGATCGAGAAGACGGTATTTTTCGGGTTGGTCACCTGCTGATGCTTGGCCGTCTGTCCGACGAGAATTTCTCCCTTGTCGGTGAACCCGACGGTCGAGGGCGTCAGGCGGCTGCCTTGAGAGTTGATCAGCACCTTGGGCTGGTCGCCCTCCATGATCGCCACCACGCTGTTCGTTGTTCCTAAGTCGATCCCAATAATTTTTGCCATGGTGTTGCTCCTGCTTTGTGGCGGCGTAAAGAAGGCGCGATTGCCCGTTCCGGCAGGAAACCCCGCCGATCCGCTGCGCGTGACGCCGCCTGGGATTTTACCTGGTTGCAAAGCTAATGCCACGGCTCGACCCTGATGTGACCGTCCTAAGCTGTTTTCCAGTATAGTGTTGCAGATCGACAGCCCGCGGGCGGGAGACGGTCCCCCATGCCATTTCGACAGTCTCCGCGAGGGTTCTGCCAGTATGGCAAGGCGCGGAGAGGCCTTCGATCGCGCTGACTTTGCCGCGTAGCGGCTCTAGAAACTGTGACGCCACGACTTGACCCGATCGTGGCTCATTAGATCGAATGCAGTGAGGCAACCGGGCTCGGCGAAAAAGACGATTCGCAGGTGCAAGCCAGCGCGACATTCAAACAGGTCTTTCCTCAATCGCCGAATACCTAATCCCGAATGGAGGTGTGGCGCGCTGAAGCGATCCTGAAGGGAGATGGGCGATTCCCTGACCCGTTTCTGCTGAGATAGGGGAAGCGCGGAAAGACTCCGGCGAAAGCGGGATAGAGGTCAAGCCGGATCACCTGCCCTCAAACGGCACAATCTTACCGCTCTTGCGAGCCGATTCGATTTCCGCTTTGACCGCATGAAAAGCCCGCTCCGCCTGTTCTTCACTGACCGCGTATTCACGCAGCGCATAATCATCGGAAGAGACGGTGACGGGACGCAATGCAACCACTTTTCCATCGACGAAGAAGCCCACATCTTCGCCGCGCAAGGCCCGCTTGAGCAACGCGCTCAGATTCCGGCGACCCTCGGTGATGGATAGCGTCTTCATGTCGCGATTATAGGGACGGGATTCCGGGTCAACAAAGGGGGCACGACAAAGGGGGAACGACGGCGAACATTCCCCTCAAGTTTTTTTCGTCAGCCGGTCGATTTTAAGCATTGTGCCCCGGACGAGGCGCGGATAAAGTCACGCCCGTTCGATACGATTCTCTCTCCCTCCGACAGCGGCCCGGGATGCCCTCCCCCTGGCCGCTGTTCTTTTTTTCATCTCACTCGCCGACGAAGCAGCAGCGCCGGCGCCGCGACGGCGGTGAAGACGGCCCACGCCCCCGGCTCGGGGATCGTCGTCATCAGAATCGCCGACCGATACGAGTCGTCGGAGGGGTCGTAATATCCCACCCCGATCGCCAGTTGGTTTAAGTTGTTCAGGCCGTCCTTGAGAACATCGGGGTCGAAAATCAGATCGCTCTGGGAAATCGAGAATATCTCCCGCGCCGGCCCGCCGGCGATTTCGACGAACTGCCCGATGTGCAGCACCACCTGCCGGGTCCCCGAGGTGGGATTCCAGGCCACCAATGCGTCGGTGGGGCCGGCGAGATCGCCGCCGGTGATAGAGGCGTCGAAGACGATCCAACCGTTGTCGTTCACCATCGGAGCGGTGGGGACGCCCAGGCTCGTCACCAGATTCGCCAGGGTGTAGCCATCGCTGAGCGCCTCACCAACCGCGATTTCGGCATGGGAAGTCGGAGAATTGGGGTCGATCGCCACGATTCGCCCCGCCAGGGCGCTGGACACTTCCTCGGGGATGTAGGCGGCCCCATAGCCTTGCTGGGTCAGAACCCCCGTGCCGTCGATGCCGAATGTAGCGCGGTCGTAGGCGCTGCCTAGAACCTGCGCCGCCCCGGACGTCGGTTTGTACAGTACCGCCAGGTCTGACGACGATGCCGTCGAAGTGACCGCCGCGCGATACAAGGTTCCACCCGCCGAGGCACCCAGGAGCATCTCCGGGGAGTAGGTCGCGCCGTCGATCAGGGTGGATTCGGCGACGCGCTCGGTGATCGCCCCGCTGGTGGATCCCGGCGACGCCACATCCATGATTCGACGCCCGCTGGTTCCATCAGCCAGAAAAACGCCGTTGCCGGCGGCGGTGATCACTCGCTTGATCGGCTGGGAAAATGTTTCGCCCATTCCCGTCAGGCCGCTGGTCGTTTCGTTCACGTACATCGATGCCGGGGTGCCGGTGGCCAGGACGATCTGACTTTCGGCGGCGGCGAATCCACCGGTCAACGCCTGCCCAGCGGGATTGACATTGACCACGACCCCAAAGGCCGGCCCGAATGAAACCGGCGGCGTGTTGAAGCTGAAGGTCGGCCCCGCGCCGCCCAGCGAATCGCCCTCGAAGATCGAGCGATGTTGGGTCGAGCCGGTGGTGTCGTATTGAAAGACGCCGAATTGGTTGCTCGGCGATCGCGCCGCGAAAGTTAGCCGCTGTCCGCCCGACCCGTCGGAACTGACGGCGAGGTTGGTGAAGTCCCCGTAGGTTCCCCCGCCGCCCCATAGAGAATCGCCTCCTCGAACGATCAACTGGGCGTTGGCGTTCCCCGCCGTGACATTGCGCGACAGGGCGTTGAACCCGCTTACGCTATCGTCGAACTGCACTCTGGCCGACACCGCGCCATCTTCGCCGAGAACGACCTGGCGCACCGACACCAGCGTGGCACCGGCCGCGGGCGTGGCGCTGTCGCCGTCGAGAATAGTCTGAAAACTCAATTCCGCGGCGGCCGAAGGCGAGACGATGCCGGCGAGCAGCGAACCGATGACGCAAAGTGATTGATGGCGCATGAAGCGCACCTCCGAGAAGCGGGAGTGAAAGGGGACAATCGCCGGAATCCATTCCAGCGCGGGTAAAAATACCGCTTCGTCACCATGAAAGCAACACGGTCGAGAATCACAATCGCCCGATAACCACCGGGGGCGCAGTGATAAAAGCACCTCGGGGGTATCGTTCGGCGAGCGGCTATCGTCGCGTGGGGTTCAAGCGGGTAAGGTAAGGACATGACTAGTACATCGCTCGGCGTCACTGATCGCGCTTCGTGGCTTAAGGGTCCGCAGGCCGCCTGCTCGGCACCGCCGCGGGCGACGGGGCGACCCTGGCGCCTGGTGCTTCTGGGCGCGCCCGGCGTGGGCAAGGGAACCCAGGCCGAACTGCTCTGGGATCGGCTGGGTGCATGCCATCTTTCCACCGGCGACGTGTTCCGCGCCGCCAAGGAATTGCCCCCGACGGAACTCAGCCCGGCGATGACCGAGGCGCTGGGCCACATGAAACGCGGCGAATTGGTTCCCGACGCCACCGTGCTGCAAATGGTGCGGGAGCGCTCCGGATGCATGCGCTGCGGCGGAGGCTTTCTGCTTGATGGCTTTCCCCGCACTGTGGCGCAAGCCGAAGCGCTGGAGAAGTTGCTTGAGGAAGTCGGGCGCAAGCTAGACGCCGTATTGAGCTATGAATTGCCGATCGACGAGATCGTCTCGCGGTTGAGCGGTCGGCGAACCTGCTCGAAATGCAAGGCGGTGTTCCACGTCACCGGCCGTCCGCCCAAAGTCGAGGGAATGTGCGATCAGTGCGGCGGAACGCTCATCCAGCGAGAAGACGATAGGCCCGAAGCGATTCGTGTGCGCATGGAGGCGTACGAACACAGCACCGCGCCCCTGGCCGATTTCTACAAGTCGCGCGGATTGCTCGTGACGGTGCCCGCCAGCGGCACGCCCCAGGATATCTGCGACCGCGCCGTCGCGGCGCTTCAATCGCGGGCGTAGTCCGGCACGACCCGGCTCAACCATCGTCGCGCAATCAGCAGATGTCCGGCGGCGGAAGGATGGACTCCGTCCAAGGCCCAGTGGCTGGCAGGGGCGGTTCGCATCGCTTGGTCGAATGCATCCTGCAGGGGGACGAAAACCGCGCGGAATTCGTCGGCGACCTGCTTGACGATCGGCTGAAACGCCCTCAGGTTTTTCATGTAGTCCTCGCCAATCGCTCCTTGTGGCGGCGGTACCGGCAGTCCGAAAGGCTCCATGAGGATCAACTGCGCCTCGGGCAGCGCCGTCCGCGTTCGCTCGAGCAGATCGACGCAGATTGACTTGAAAACATCGGGTTTGCTGGCGTGCGGGCAGTGAGGGTTAGCGTCGTTGATCCCCATGAGAACGCTGATCACCGCGGGTCGATGTTCCAGGCAATCGCGCTCCCATCGCTTTGCCAGATCGGCGATGTTCTGGCCGCATTCGCCGCGATTGATCCAGTTCAGCCGCAACTGCGGCCGATCGGCATTGAGCCGGGCGGCAATCATCTTCACAAAACCGCACCCGAGGTAATAGCAGTCATGCATCTCCTCGGGACGGCGATGGGCGTGGGTGATCGAATCGCCGATGCAGACAATCGTGTCGCTGGGTTGAAACATACTTGTTCTCTTACTGGCTGAGTTTCCACCCACCCGCGCCGCCGGAGAACCGGACCGATTTCCCACCGGGAAGGCTGACGACCACCTCGCCGGGCTTAACCGATGCCGAAACCTGCGCGCCATCGCGCGCGATCACCGTCACCAGGGGTCCGGCGTCGGCGGCGTACGTTGCGGAAACGGCGTGCCACTTAAGCGGCGAATTCTTGAGGATCCAGTCCCTCTTGTTCCACTCGCGGGCCTCGACCTTGAGCGCCAACTCCGGGCCGAAGGTCTGGAGGTGAGCCTTGACCGTCGGCGAGGCAATGTCGCATCCGCCGCCGGCGACGCCGGTCGGCCAGGCGGCTTGATACTGCGTGGTGATCGTGGCGCCGGCGGCGACGATGTCGTCGAGAACGATCAGCGCCTCATCGCCCACCAGCACGAAATGGCGGACGGCCCGCTTCAGTTCCTTGGTGCCCGGATAGGCGCTGGTGCAGTCGAGGGTCATGTGACGAATCTCGCCCGACTCACCGGAGTCCACGATGACCGCCTTTTCGCCCTGCTTTTTCCCGTTCGACACAGCGGTTTCGCCGATCAGCAGCACGCTGTGATCCGTCGCCTTGGGCCGATAATAGCCGGGATCGAGCAGGATCGGTTCACCGTCGATCTGGACGACAAAGCCCCCGAGGTCGGCCTGGGCGTGATGGCCCAGCGGGCCATCCTGACCCTTGATCCCGACGACGAACTTCGGCTTGTGCGTTCCATCGCTGCGGAGCACGCCCCAGTTCATCAGGTCCAGCTTGAAGACCGTCGGCACGCCGGGGAAGTCCTTGGGCGTCGCTGAGTCGCCGCGCCAGAGAAATGCGAAGGCGGCGATGTCCCCGCGAATATTCTCTCCCAGCGGCCCGTGTCCGGCAGCAAACTCCCCGGCCATGTGGTCGGCCATCCAAAGCATCAGCGGCTGGTTGTTCCGCGCCCCCAGGTCGGCACAAATCGCCCACCCTGTCAGCCAGGGCTGGGTATCATTGAACGCGAAGAAATGATCGTCGCCCCCGAGGTTCACCTTCACAAAGTTTTCCTGCTCGTTCAGCCCCTTGGCCGACAGCAACTTTTGATCCGAACCAGTGACATTTTGCAGCATGTGGGCGAAGCGCATGTAGGCGGTCTGGCCGTAATTCCAGTAGAGCGTGCCCTCCATGTTGCCCCCGTCGGGCTGGATCGCGTCGTAGGCGCTTTTCACCGCGCCGACCGCGTTCTTCACCGCCAGTTCCGCGGCGGGAGTCGAACGCACCAGCGCCAACGCCGCCGACCCGGCGCCGGCGGCACCAATGGCGATCGTGTTGCTGGGATTGTTCTTGTACCACCAGTCCCCGGCCGCGATCCGCTCGTTGTACATGCGCACGACGCGGTCGAGATAGTCTTCGATCGCCATCAGACGTAATTCAGATAGCTCACCTTGCAGCGCATCGTACGCCAGCGCCATCGGCTCGGCGGCGGAGATATTGAACTCATCGTGGTCGATATTGACCGCCTCGGCGTCGATCAGCGGCAGGGCCTGATCGAGATACGGGCGCTCGCCGGTCAACAGGTACGCCCACAGCAGCGTCTGGCTGGTGGGTTTTTTCCCGTCCAAGGATTGGTCCGACGAGGCATTGGCGAGGATCACCTTGCGGTATCCTTCAAAGCGCGGGGACTTGAATCGCTCGCGCAGCGCCGAAAGTTGCTCGGCGGTGAAGTAAAGCCTGGGGTGCGGGCCATAGCCGAACAACGGCTCACCGGCGAACGAATTAGCACCAGATGTGGCCTTGACCTCTGCGCGCCCTTCCTTGCCCGCCGGGACTTTGATCCGCAAGACCGTCGAACCTTTGCGCTCGACGATCTCGGCCGCCGCGCCGCCGAGGGTGACGCGGGTATTTTCATCGAAACCGCCGCCGAGAAGCGAGACGATCTGGCCCCCGCGGGTATCCGCGTCACGCGGGACGATCCGCTCGATGAACCGCCCCACCGTCACCGTCGCGCCCGGATCGTTGCTCAACCCGTCGGGATTCACCACGGTCAGCGGATAGCGTCCGGATTGCGGGATCGCCGGCAAAGTCAGACTGATCTGATCCGGCCCCACCACCTTGATGTGGGTCGCCGGCTCACCGGCGACTCTCACGGTCGCCCCCTCGCGGAAGCTCTTGCCGCGGACCACCACCGTCGCGCCAGCCTGCATCACCGCTAGACCGGTGACTTCGGCGACCCGCGGCCAGGCCGCCGGATCGGCCGGGCCCAGCTCCAGATTTCTCACCCAGCCGCTCATCCCGTGCCCGCCGGTCTGGTCCTTGCCCGGATCACGGTATTCCCCCGGATTCATCACCTTCTTCACGACCAGGTGTGTCAGCGGGATTTTCGCCAGCTTCGCCGGAAGTTGAAACTTCCGCTCGACCCACGGCCCCGAGCCGGCCGGCAATGCCCCGTGATAGATGCGGAACGTCACGGTGTTCTCGGCGTCACGGATGATCTCCATGCGCAGCGTCGTGCCCGCGACGTTTTTCGCCGGCCAGCCAATCGTCATGAAATGCCCGCCACCGCCCCCGGCGTTCAGCGCCCCGCGCGGGGAAGCATATTTCTGCGTGAAATTCGAGTACGGCGGCGGATACTTCCCTTCGCGATAGGGTTCGTAGATCGGGCCCGTCACGAGAGTGGCCGCCACCCCTTCGCGGTGGATGCCGATAAGAATCGACAAGGTTTCGGCGGTCTGCGCCACCGGTGCCGCGGAGGAAATCCCCACCACCACCCCGGGGTACCGCCAGGATTCGGTGTTGCCCTTGTCGATCTCGACTTGCCAGGTCAGCCGGAACGGCTGAGTTCCCACCGGCGCTGCCAATGTGGCGCTGCCGATGCCGGCAACGTTGAATCGCAATCCCGGGTGCGTCGCATCGGCCGACCATTCCAAGCCCTTGGTCCCGTCGAGCTGCTGGAAGTCCCACTTGTTATCCGATCGGCCATCCAGCGCATCGACGACCACGGCATCGGCCGCGAAGAGCACCGGCGCAGCGGTCAAAAATAGAGTGATAATCCAACACATCTTTAATTTTGAGATTTTGATCAATAGCAACCTCATGCAAAAGGGAATTTCGGAGCCTCTGCTTATCATATAACACAGGTGGAGAGAAATGTTGAATAACCGGAGACAGAAAGACGGCGCGACGGGCAAATAGGGAATCCACGCTTCGCCTTCGCGCGGGTCGAAGTCAATTCGAGTTGCATTTTCATCTGCGGAAGGTGAATTTCCTTTCGTCGCCGTGCGGGCCGCCCAGGACGGGCGTGTCGCTGCGCTTTATGAATGACCGCACTGAACCGCAAATTATTCCGCGATTTGTCCCGCATGAAGGGCCAAGGGCTGGCGATCTGCGCGGTGATGGCGTGCGGCGTGGCCACGTTCGTGATGTCGCTCACCACACTCAAGAGCCTGGAGGCCAGCCAGGCGCTTTTCTATGCCCAGCACAACTTCGGACAGATCTTCGCGCACGTAAAACGCGCGCCCTTGAGCGTGGCGGCGGACATCGCGAGGATCGACGGGGTCGCGCAAGTGCAGGCGCGAATCGTCGCCGATGTGACCCTCGACGTGCCGGGGATGAACGAACCGGCGCTCGGCCGGCTGATTTCGGTTCCGGGCGCTTTGCGCCCGACGATGAACGGGATGCACCTTCGTCGCGGTCGTTGGATCGAGCCGGGCCGGAGCGGCGAGGCGCTGATCAGCGAGGCGTTTGCCGATGCGCACGCGCTGTCACCGGGCGATTCGCTTTCGGCGGTGCTTAACGGTCGATTCAAACGGCTTCGGATCGTGGGGGTGGTGCTGTCGCCGGAATACGTGCTGAGCGTGCCCAGCGGGCTGTCGCTTCCGGACGACAAACGCTTCGGCGTGCTGTGGATCGACTACGACGAGCTGGCGTCGGCGTTCGACATGGACGGGGCGTTCAACGACTTGTCGTTGACGTTGTCGTCATCGGCGAACGAGCCGGCGGTCATCGCCGCTATCGATCGGATCACCGAGCCATACGGCGGCGTCGGCGCCTATGGCCGGCAGGACCAGGTGTCCAACCGGTTTCTCTCCGACGAGATCCGCTCGCTGCGCGGGATGGGGATGATCATCCCCAGTATTTTCCTGGCGGTGGCGGCGTTTCTGCTCAACGTGGTCATGTCGCGCCTGATCAGCACCCAGCGCGAGCAGATCGCCGCCCTCAAGGCGTTTGGCTATAGCAAGCTGGAGGTGGGGACCCATTACGTTCATTTTGTGCTGGTCATTTCGCTGATCGGCGCCCTTGGCGGCGGGGCGGCGGGGATCTGGCTGGCCGGCGGGCTGACCGGCATGTACGCCCGCTTCTACCGATTCCCCACGTTCGTTTTCGATCCAGACCCGGGGGTGTTGCTGCTGGGACTGGCGATCGCGTGCGCCGCGGCCCTGGCCGGAACCCTGGCGGCGGTTTTACGGGCCGTGCGACTTCCCGCGGCCGAGGCGATGCGCCCCGAGCCGCCGGGGGATTTTCGCCCCACGATCGTCGAACGCCTGGGGCTTCAGCGCCTGCTCGGCCAGCCGGCCCGGATGGTCCTGCGCCAGCTCGAGCGCCGACCGACCAAGGCCGCGATGAGCGTGCTGGGAATCGCCATGTCGGTGGCCGTGCTGGTCCTGGGCAGCTTTTTCGAAGATGCCCTGAATTACATCATCCAGTTCAGCTTCTATACCCAGCAGCGCCAGGACGTGATCATCTCCTTCGTCGAGCCGGCGAGTTCTGCGGCGATGTTCGAGGTTCGCCGCATGCCCGGCGTCCTGGACGCCGAGCCGATGCGGACGGTTCCCGTCCGGCTGTCTCACCGAAACATCGCCCGCCGCGGCGCGATCATGGGTCTGGACTCATCCAGCCGCCTGTTCCGCGTGATCGACCAATCCATGCGACCGGTGCCGATGCCTCCCGATGGGCTGCTGATCTCGGATATGCTCGCCAAGGTACTCGATGTGAGCGTGGGCCAGAGCGTGTGGGTCGAGATCATGGAAGGCGAGCGCCGAAACGTCGAGGTCGGCATCGCCGGCGTCGTCACCGAGTTCGCCGGACTCAATGCCTACATGTCCCTGGACGCACTGCACCGGCTCATGCGCGAAGGGAACACGCTCTCGGGCGCGGCGATGCAGGTGGACGCCCGGCGGATGGATGAACTGTATCGCCAATTGAAGCAGACGCCTCGAGTGGCTTCGGTGAGCATCAAGGAATCGATGGTGCAGAGCTTCAATCAGACGCAGGCGGAGAATCAGCGGGCGTTCAGCTTTTTCAACATTATTTTCGCGTGCATCATCGCCGTCGGGGTGGTTTATAACACCGCGCGGATTTCACTCAGCGAGCGAAGCCGCGAGCTGGCGACGCTGCGAGTGGTGGGATTCACGCGGGGAGAAATCTCGGCGATCCTGCTGGGCGAACTCGCCACCCTCACCGTCGCCGCCCTGCCCGTCGGGATGGTCCTGGGGTATGGTTTCGCCTGGATGGCGGTGTCGAGTTTCAACAGCGAATCGTTCCGCATTCCGCTGGTGATCACGCCGCGAACGTACGGGTTCGCCGCGGCGGTGGTGATCGCGGCGGCGACGTTTTCCGGGCTGCTGGTGCGTCGAAAGCTCGACCACCTGGACCTGGTGTCGGTCTTGAAGTCCAAAGAATGATCGGCGACGCTGCCCGCCTCGGGGCGAGAGACCGGCGGGCCGGGGGGGGGATCGAACCCCTCCGGAAAGATCAGGCGACGGGAGCATCGAATGAGGCCTTGGGTCAAGCGAACAACCTGGGTGGCAATGGGCGTGGGCGCAGCGGCGCTGATTGGTTGGTCGTTCATCCCCCGGCCGATCGCGGTGGATGTCGCCCGCATCGAGCGCGGGGCGATGCGGGTCACGGTGGATCAGGATGGGCGCACGCGCGTGAAGGAGCGCTACGAAGTGACCGCGCCGCTGGCGGGGATGCTTCGGCGCATCGACCTGAAGGCGGGCGCGGCCGTAGAGACGGGAAAGACCGTGCTGGCGGTGATCGAGCCGAATCTTCCTTCATTGATGGACCCGCGCGAGCGTCGAATCGCCGAGGCGCGGGTGCGGGGCACCGAGGCCGCCGTTGCCCAGGCCGCGCCGCGAATCGCCCAGGCCGAGGCCGAGCTGGGCCAGGCCAAAGTGGACTCGGCGCGGGCTCGGCGGATGGCCGAGAAAAGCGCCGCCTCGCCCGATGAGGTGGAAAAGGCCGAACTGGCGGTGGTGGCCCGCTCGGCCGAGTTGCAGTCGCTGCGCTCGGCGCTGGCGGTGGCGCGGTTCGAGTTGCAGCAGGCCCGCTCGGCCCTGCTGGCGAGCGGATCCTCGCTTCAGGACGGGCAGGACTCGGCTCCGGATGAGTTGCCATCGCCGGGCGAATCGCCGGCGCTGGTTGAAATTCTCTGCCCGTGCGACGGGCGCGTACTCAGGGTCTTGCGCGAGAGTGCCGGCCCGGTCGTCGCGGGCGCGGTCCTGCTCGAAGTGGCCGATGTTCGCCGGCTCGAAGCGGTCATCGACGTGCTGTCGCGCGACGCCGCGGCGATCCGCCCCGGGGCCGCGGTGACGATGGAGCGCTGGGACAATGCCGGGGGCGCCCGGGGCGGCGACCTTGCCGGCATCGTGCGGACGATCGAGCCGTCGGCGTTCACCAAGATTTCGGCGCTGGGCGTCGAGGAACAGCGCGTGAACGTCATCGTCGATTTCGTCGATCTCTCTCAGCGCGACGCCCAGTTCCTCGGCGACGGTTTCCGCGTCGATGCCCGGATCGTGGTCTGGCAAGATGCCGACGCCGTTAAGATCCCGACCGGGGCGATGTTCCGCGACGGAGAACGATGGGCCGCCTACCTCGTTCGTGATCGCCGCGCTGTCCTGGCTCCACTGACGATCGGCCGAATGAGCGGCCTCGAGGCCCAGGTCATCGACGGCGTCTTACCCGACGATGCGGTGATCCTGCATCCGACCGACAAGATCAAGAACGGCGTGAAAGTCACCCCGCGCGATAGCGCCGAATAATCGCCGTACCGGCCCCGACCGAAGAAGAATATTAAACGCGAAGGGGCGAAGACGTGAAGAAATAGCGCCTCTTGTCTTTTCGTGTTCGTCGGGATTTCGTGGTGAAAAAGCCCTCTCGGCGCGTCGCCCTCCGCCGTAAAGTCGAGGCATCACCCACTCGGCACAACCCTCTAATTCCTCTTCGCGCCTTCGTCCCTTCGCGTTTAAGAATCCTTCACCGCCGCTCGCTCTTCGATGTGCAGCAGATGGTATTCGTACGCATCGACCAGGGCCTGCCAGCTTGCGTCGATGATGTTGCGGCTGACCCCGATCGTTCCGAAGGTTTCCCGAGTGCCGTCGTCGCGGTCGCGGCGGCACTCGATCACCACCCGCACGCTCGCGGCGGTTTCATCGCGGGAATTGATCACCCGCACCTTGTAGTCGATGAGGTGGACCCCTCCGATCGCCGGATAATGCTGCGACAGTGCCTCCCGCAGCGCCGCATCGAGCGCCGCCACCGGGCCATCGCTTTCCGCCACCGTGTGTTCGACCCGCTCGCCCACCCGCAGTTTCACCGTCGCCTCGGCCACCGGCGTGAGCGAATCGGTCCGCAGCACCACCACGCGGTAATGATCCAGCTTAAAAAACCCGTGATACCGCCCGATCTGCTTGCGCAGCAACAGTTCA
This sequence comes from Tepidisphaerales bacterium, assembly GCA_038329845.1. GTDB lineage: Bacteria > Planctomycetota > Phycisphaerae > Tepidisphaerales > Tepidisphaeraceae > JBBQNJ01. The sequence goes on from JBBQNJ010000041.1 coordinate 31,257, forward strand.
AAGCTAGCCTCGGCGGCCTCGAATTGGTACCCGGCATGTTCCAGGTCCTGCACCCGCTCGAGCACCCTGCGCATCGCGTTCTTGTCCGATTCCAGGTCGAACTTTTTTCCCGCCTTGGTGGCGATGTTGCTCACGCCCGACAGCTCGCTGATCAGAATTTTACGGCTGTTTCCGACCGATTCGGGGCTGACATGCTCGTAGGTGCTCACGTCTTTCTGCACCGCGTGAACATGCATCCCGCCCTTGTGGGCGAAGGCGCTGGTCCCCACGTACGGCTGGCCGTTGGACAGGTTCAGGTTCGCCGTCTCGTACACGTAGCGCGAGACTTCGGTCAGGCGCGACAACGTGCCGGGGCGCAGGCAATCGAGCTGATACTTCAGTTGTAGATTCGCCACCAGTGTCAGCAGGTCCATGTTGCCGCAGCGCTCCCCCACGCCGTTGATCGTTCCCTGGACGTGTTCGGCCCCGGCCCGCACCGCCGCCAGGGCGTTGGCCACCGCCAGCCCGCCGTCGTTGTGGGTGTGGATGCCCACTTTCGCCGAGCAGCGGCTTTTCACTGCCGCCGTCGCCTCGGCGATGAACTCGGGCATCGACCCGCCGTTGGTGTCGCACAGCGACAGCACGCCGGCACCAGCCCGTTCAGCCGTCTCGAGCGTTCGCAAGGCGTATTCCGGATCGACGCGCCAGGCGTCGAAAAAATGCTCCGCGTCATAGACCACATCGCGGCCCTGTGATCGCATCAGGCCGATCGAATCGCCGATCATCGCCAGGTTCTCCTCCAGCGACACGCTCATCACCTTCTGAACCTGGTACGGGCTGGTCTTGCCGACCAGCGTGACTACCGGCGTCTGCGCCTCGAGCAGCGCCTTCATCCCGGGATCCGCTTCGGCCTTGATCCCGCGCCGGCGGGTCATCCCGAACGCCGCCACGCGTGCCGTCCGCAGCCGCAGCGACCCCACTTCGCGAAAGAACATCGCGTCCTTGGGATTGCTCAGGGGAAAACCCCCTTCGATGTAGTCCACGCCCAGGTCGTCGAGTTTCTGCGCGATCAGCAGCTTGTCGGCGGCCGAAAGATTAAACCCTTCGCCCTGGGTTCCATCGCGCAGGGTCGTGTCGTAGATCTCGATTCTTCGTGCATCGCTCATGGGCGCTTTCCAAAACGAAAACGCCCCGCCTTTGGGGGCAGGGCTTTGACTCTCGAACGTACACGCCAAGACCGCCCTACCCACGTTGTCGCGGGTGAATGATCAGACAGAACCAATCGGCGGCGGCGACTTTCATGGGGCACAATCGTATCACCGCCCACGGGAAGTTCAATGGGGACTCGGAAATTTCGGGCGTGCCCACGGATTTTTGCACGGGTTTGAGGAAACCCGCCATCATTGACATTCGGAAACCGCGTTTTCCTCCGAAAATCGGGAAGTGTAGGAAATTACGGGCACACCCGAAATTTCCAACCGGTTGACAGCCGCAAGGCACATCCTACAATTTTTGCTCCACCGCCGGCCCGCCGTTGGGCTGCGGGGGGGCTCGTAGCTCAGTTGGTTAGAGCGCGTCCCTGATAAGGACGAGGTCACAAGTTCGAATCTTGTCGGGCCCATTTGCAGGCTTATGGTCGAGCGACGACTGTGAGCCTTTTTTTCGTGCCGGGCGGGGGGCGCGGTTCGGCGGGATACTTATTCCTCGGGGATACTCATTCCTGCTGTCGGTGGAACTTTTTTCATGCAGTCGCGTCCAATGGCCCGGGCGCGGGGGCGCGTCGAGCCGGATTCAGCGGTATCGTCGGGGCTTGGGTTTTGAATTCTCTCTCGCGAAGGAGCCTGCCATGCGCGCTCGCTTGTTATGGATCGTTGTCGCCGCGTTGATGATGGGGGCGTGGGCGGTGCCGGCGCGGGCGCAGGCGGACGCGGCGGCGGCGTTTTCGCGCGGGAAGACCGCATACGAAACCGGCGATTTCCCCGCCGCGGCAACGCTGTTCGATCAGGCGGCGCGGACGGATGCGAACAATCCGGAAACGTGGTTGTGGCTGGGCCGGGCGCGGTATCAGCTTGGCGCGGTGGATGAGGCGATCGTCGCATGGCGGAAGGCCGTCGAGCTGGCCCCGAAAGAGCCGTATGCCACGCGAATGCTTGAGGCGCTGCGAACCGCCCAGGCCGACACCGCGACGTGGGTCTCGCTGGTCGAGTCGATGCTGGAGCAGGGGCTGTTCGAGGCGGCGGACGATGTGGCGGTTCGCACCCTGGCCGAGAAGTCGACTACCCCGACGCAGCAGGCGCGGCTCTGGGCCGCCCGCGCCGAGGCGCAGCTCGAATTGGGAAAGGTCAAACAATCTCTGGCGACGGCGCAGGATGTTCTCGTTCGCTACCCGCAGACGGCGGATACCGATCGGGTCAAGTTGATCCAGGCGCGCGGGTGGCTGCGGATGCCGCAGCGGGCGGATGAAGGTCTGGCGGCGTTGGCGGCGCTGGGCAATGCCGGTGGAAAACAGGCCGCGTCGGCCCAATTTGAGCGTCTGGCGTTCGTCCTGGATCAGCGGCCTTCGGCGGCGAACATCGATGCCCTGTCGAAATGGCTGGCCGCGAACCCGGGGAATCGCTCGGCCACTGCAGCGCGCACGCAGCTCGTGCACGGGTTAGTGCGCTTGGCGACGATGAACGTGTCCAATCCAGACGAGGCGTTGCGGCTGGCTACCGGCGCGGTAAGCGTCGCCGCGGAGCTGTACCCGCGATTGGTTCGGGCGGATGAATCGGCGGCGCTGACGAAAACGCTCCTGGATCTGGCGGCGAGGCTCGGGTCGAATCGGCATCCGCCGGAGAACGTGCTGGCGGTAATCGAGCAGATGCTCAAAGCGCCCCTGCCGGCGGCGGATCGCGAAAAAGCGATGCTGGCGCTGGCGAGCGAGCGTCAGGCGATGGTGCTGCGAGAACTTGAACAGCGCGGGCAAAGCGGAGAATTGGCGTCCGCCGACCCGTCCAAGCTGCCTGAGGCGCTGGCGAGCGTCACGGCGCTCTATGCCACGATCCACGAGCAGTTCCCGCAAGGCGACTCGTGGCAGCAACAGGCCGCGTTGGCCGAAAGCGTGCGCACGCTGGATGTCGTAGTGCCGCCCGGAAAGATCAAGCCGAATCTCGTATGGGCCGTGCAGATCGCGTTGCCGGTGGTGCATCGCGGACCGATCGGCGGGGCACTGTCCGACATCGCCACCAACACTATCGGTGCCGGGATCGCCGAGCTGGCCAAGACTCCGGGTGCCGGGCGCGATATGGCTCTGGCGATGAATCGCCAATTGATCGCGGCGACGCCGAAGGACAATCCGGGACGCTTCACAGCGCTCTGGCGCCAGGTGGACCTACTCGATGCCGCGGCGAGCGCTGAGTTCCAGGAGCAACGCCGGCTCGGCAACGTCGCGCCGGCGGTGCCGCTGAGCGCGCTGCAGATCGAGTTGGTCCAGACACTGACGCGGATCGTGGATCAGCGCGCCGATCTTGCGCCCCAGGCGATCCAGCGATTGGAATCGCACTTGGGTCCCTATGCCCAGGCTGGTCTTTCGACATTGACTAACGATGCGATGCAGCGCCTCGCGGCGGGGCTTGGCCCGCAGGCGAGACGTCAGGTGGAGTTGAGTCGGGTCAACTTGCTGATCCAGCAGGTGATCGCCGACGATGCAGAGCGGCTGGGCGCGGGACTGGCGCCGGCGCGGAAGTTGGATCCCCTGCTCGAGCGGGCCGCTTTGCGATGCTACGAACTGCACGCGGGGCTGGATCAAGACGATCCGTTTCTGGACCTCGTGCGCAGCGCCTGGGGGCGAATTATCTCGCATTATCAATCGCTGGATTTCCCCGAGGTCGCCGAAGCGGCCGCGGCGGTGAAGGCCGATCCGCTGATTCCGCTTGCCGAGCGATTCGCGCAATTTCAACGGGCGGCGCTGAATGAACAGAAGGTGCGAGCCGAATTGGCCGATCGATCTCGGCAGTTCCATGGATCCAAGGCGATGGAGCGCTCGGATGCGGAGCGAAAGCTGACCGCGGAGTATTCGCGGTTCATCGCCGAACATCCGGGCGATCCGCTGGCGATGCAGGCAGTCGAGCGGATCTTCTCGGTGGCGCAACTGTACGAGCGCCTCGATGGGCATGGCGCGGCGGCGTCGGTTTACCAGGACTTCGCGGCGTTCGCGGTGAAGACGCCGTCGCTGACCGTGGCGATCAGCGGCGCCGCCAGCGCGCGAGATCGGGGCCTTTTCGCCGGCGCCGGGGCGCTGGAATCCAAGGCTCGCGCCGAGATGGAGCAGTCGCGCCGAACCGTGCCCGACGATGCCCCCCCGCCGGCCAAAATCAGCGACGCCTATGCCGCCGCCGTGGATGCGTATCGGTCGTTCATCGCCGATCACAGCGACAGCCCGCTCGTCGCGCAGGCGATCACGCGAACGCTCGCTATCGCCATGCAATATGCGCAGCTCGGCGCCTGGGACGTGGCCGACGGAGTTTACCAGGTCCTGCTCGATGCGAAGCTGGGGCTGCGCTATCCGGAGCGATTGCAGTTTTCCCGGGGGATGTGCCAGGTGGGAAAGGTTCTGCCGGATCATGCGCGCCAAGTTCTCGCGGCGTTGTCGTTGATCGGGCAGCCGGGTTCTCCCGCCGAGCCAACCCCTGCAACCCGTCCGTGGCGATCTGGCGGAGGCGGCATGGGTGCAGGCGGCATCGGGGGCATCTTCAGGCCAGCTCCGAAGCCCGTTGTCGGCCCGTCGTCGTCGGGAGAATCTCCAGACCGCGAGGGTCTACGGTCGCGGGCCGATCTTCAGGCGCTTGCGGCCATTCAGGAGGCCCATTCGCGGCGGGCAGGCCAGATCGCAGAATTGCGCGATCGAATCAGCCCGAATTCATCGTCTGCGCGGCCCAGCAGCCAGTCAATGCTTAATCTGTCCGCGCACAACGAAATGGATGCGTTGGAAGGTCGGGAGATGGCTTTACCGGTGCTGTCGGAGGCGGAATTGTCCCGGCGTCAGGGCGCGATCGACGCGGCCTACGAGATTTTTCAAACCCTTCGAACCGCGCATCCCGACTCGATCACCGCCGAGCAGGCTCGCGGCGAAGCTCTGCTGCTCGCCGATTCATGGCGTCAGGTGCAGCGCTGGGGGAGGGCCGCGTCGCTGGTGAAGCGGTTCATCACCGACAATCCCGCGGATCAGCAACTTCCCGAGCTTCGCCTGGCGATCGCCCAGGATGCCTTGGCCCTGGCGCAGCAGCCGATCGCGGACGCCGCGCCGGATGGCAAGGCGCCGTCCACGGAGCAAGCACTGGCGACGGTGCTGAGCCGGTTCGACCAGGCCCGTGCTGAACTGTCGCGGTGGGTCGAGGACTTCCCCGGGCGGATCGATCTGGCGCGTCAAGCCCGCTGGAGCATCGCCACCAGCTTTCTCACACAGGCGAGGGTGGTGAATGCGATCAGCCCCACCTTGGCGCGCGGCCAGTATGCCCGGGCCGCCGATGAGTTGTTGCGACTGGTCGGGCAAGCCAGCGATCCCGCTCAAGCGGGGAATATCCCGGCAGCGCTCTGGAGCATCGCCGAGGAACTTACCCAGCGAGGATATTACGAACAGGCGATCGGCGTCTGGTCGGACCTGGCGATCGCGTATCCGACGCACCCGCTGGCGCGGCAATCGCGCCAGCGCATGGCGATGACGTATCAAGGCCCGATGGGGCGCCCGTTGCGGGCGGTGGAGACGTGGCTGGAGATCAACTTCGCCCAAGGCGGCAATGATTCATCCGCCCAGGACGCGGTTTTTGCGATCGGGTCGGAACTTCGCCAGCAAAAGCGATGGGTCGAGGCTCAGCACGTGTTGCAGACGTTCGTGGATTCGTTCCCGAGCAACGCCAACGCGGCACAGGCGTTGACGATGATCGGCCAGATTCACCAGAGCAACGAAGCGTGGGGTGAGGCGATCGCCGCTTACCAGCGGGTGATCAGCGAGTTCGCCGCCGGTCAATGGGCGCAGGAAGCGCGCTGGAGCATCGCCGAATGCACGATCAATCTCAGTGCGTGGCGGGATGCGATCGGGCTGTATGAAAAGTACATCGAGTCATACCCCAAGGAAGCCCGCGTGCCGGAGGCGGCTCGACGCATCGGGGTATTGAAGGACTTGGCACGATATCAGGCGCTGGTGGATGAGAACGGCCCCAAGGCGTTCGATGCCCAGTTCCAGATGGGATCGATCGTGCAGCAGCAGTTGAGCAACCCGGCCAAGGCGATCATGGAATATCGCAAAGTCGCCGAGCGTTGGCCGCGCAGCCACCTCGCCGATGATGCGCTGTACGCCGTGGGAACGACGTATCTGTCCATGGGCGACAACGACGATGCCCGCGCTGCGCTGTTGCAAGTGGCCGGGCGATATCCCGATTCACCCTTGGCCGATGATGCGCTGCTTGCGGTGGGACGCGGCTACGAAGACGAGGCGCGTCGGCTCGAGGGCCTGACTCGCGAAAAGCAGTTCGGCTTCAACAAGGACGTGGCCCAGCGTGAGGCGTATAGCCGACTGAACGACAACCGCAAGGCGCAGCGGGCCGAGCAGCAGCAGCAGTTGCAGGAACTTCGCCAGAGCGGTGCGAAGGGGAAGGCCGAGCTTGCGGAATCGCGGTTCGCCAACGGCAACTTCGCCTGGGAACAGGCCAACGTATCGCTCGAGGCGCAGCGGGCCCAGCAGGATGTCGAGCAATTGACGGCCGCGCAACTGGCCGATCGGCAAGATAAGGTCCACGCGGCGTTGCGCAAGGCGATCGAGGCGTACGCCAAGGCCGCGAAGGTCCCCGGCGCCGACAAGGCGGGCGACGCGCTGCTTCGGATCGCGATGATCAACGCCGAGCAGTTGAACGATCCCCAGGCGGCGATGGCGACGTGGTTGGAGATCGTCCGCCAGTTCAGCGGGACGGCGGTAGCGGAAGAGGCGTCGTGGCGGATCGCGCAGAACTATGAGCAGGCCGGCGATTTCGCCCAGGCGATCGAAGCATACAAGGCATTCCTGCGAAACTATCGTCCTAGCCCGCGGGCTTCTGATGCCCAGTTCCGCATCGCCGAAAACCACGAACACTTGGGTCAATGGGTCGCGGCGATGGATCAGTACAGCAATTACCTGACCAATTTCCCCGATGGCCCGCTGGCGGGCAAGGCCCGCGAGCAAATTAACTGGATCAAGACGTATCGGCTGTAGACACGGATCCGGATCATGAACAATCTGGCGGAGTTCTCATGAAAATCACGCGATTCTTTCTTTTAACGCTCGTATTTTCGGTGCTGTTCGGCGGCGTAGCGGCGGGGCAGACGTCGCCCTCAACCCGTCCATCGCCGGGCGAAAGGCTGTTTACCCAGGGCGGCGACGCGATGTACAAAGGCGACTTCGCCGGCGCCGTCCGGTTGCTGGAGCAGGCCGTGGCCGCCGATGAGTCCAAGACCAGCTACAAGCTCGCCCTGGCCCGAGCCTATCAATATGGCAACCAACCGGAGAAGGCGCGGGCGCTTCTCAAAAACATATTGAAGGCGAACCCCGATCATGTGGAGGCCGGGCAACTGCTGGCCGATGCCTACACCGCCGATGAACAGTGGAAATCGGTCGTCGAGGTTCTCCAGCCGCTGCTGAAGTTCCGCCACGATTATCCGATGTATCACCGCCTGGCCCAGGCTTCTTACGCACTAGGGTCGATCGACGCGGCCCGCGAATACTATGAGCAGGCCATCAAACTCAATCCCCGCAGCGCCATTGACCATTACCATCTGGGCAACATCCAGCTTTCGGGCAACCTGTTCGCCCTCGCGGCCGAGAGCTATCGCACCGCCTTGGCGCTGGGGATCGACACGCCGGTGCTTCATTACAAGATGGCCACGGCGTACTTCAATCTTCGCAACTACTTCGGCGATGTGACCGTCGCGGCGGTGAAAGGCGGTCGCCCCGACAGCATCGCCGGTGATATGTATCTGATCGAGCCGGTCCCGGGATCGAAGGATCAATTCCACGCCGCCGCCGCGCAGACCGCGATTTACCAACTCGCCCGCGCTGTCGCCGACGGCCTCGAACCCCGCGCCGACATCCGCTTTCTTAAGGCCAACATCTATCTCAATGCCGGGCGCTACGAGCCGGCTTTCGCCATGTTCAAGCAGCTCGAGCCGGAGATGCCCGAGGCCGACAAACCTCTGTTTTACTATTACTACGCCCAGGCGGCATTTGGGGTAGGACGATTCGAGGAATACCTGGCCTTGCTGGATCGCGCGATCGAGTTGAATCCCCAAGCCTACCAGGCGTCGCGGGTCGAGGCGTATCTCAAGGTCGCCGACCAGTACAACCAGGCCGGCGATCTGGCTAAATATATTCACTATCTTCGCGCCGCCGTCGCCGAGTCGCCACGCAACGCTTCGCTGCATCTGCAACTCGGCGATGCCTTCGAGCAGGCCGCTCGCCATGGCGATGCCGTGATCCAGTGGCGGATGACGCTGGACCTCGAGCCGGACCATCCGCGGCGGCTGGAGCTGCTGAACCGGATCGCCACCCCGCCGACCACCGCGCCGTCCTCCTCGGCACCGGCGCGTTGACCCGCGGCAGACGTTCCGAGGGTCACATTTTCTTGCGCAGGATCGTCCAGTCGTGATCGAAGGGCGCCTGTTCGCCGATCACGAATCGCAGGGTCATTCTCACGGGCGTCTGGCCCTCCCAGTCCCAGTAGGCGTCATCTTCGATCCTGGCAGCGCCAGCGCTCAGACCCACCGGTCGATCGTAAACCGCCGGCGTTTCGTTTTCGATCCGATGCATCCCGCCGGTGCCCACCCCGAAATGCAGGGCCGGTCCTGCCGGGCCGACGACCGGTCGCATCGGAGGCAGCACCAGCTTGATGAACGATCCGGGCGCGATGGTGCGCGATTCCAGCGGATGACTGGCTCCGTCGGGATCGACAACCACGCTTTGATCACCCAGCAGTCGCACCGAGCCTGGACCGGGACTGTCGATCCACATCACCAGCCGTCCTTCGACGGCCTGCATCCGATACCTCAGCGGCGCGCGCTCGATGTGCAGCGGCGACTTCGATCCTACATGGGCGGTGAATTCCGCTGGCTTCACAATGTCGAACTCGAAATGCGCGCATCCCTCCAGCGCCAAGGCGCAGATCAACCAGCCGATTCGACCAAACATGTGATGGGCCATGTCGATGAGCATAACCGCAACGCTGCCAGTCCGTCAGCGCCGCGGGACGGGGACGATCTCGCCGGCGCGCACAAAAAGGGGCGAAGGTAGGCCCTTCGCCCCGAGTCAATTGAAGAGTTGAATCGGCGGATTACTTCGCCGGAGCGGTGGCGGGGCCTCGTCCGAACCCCATTCCTGGCCCGCGACCCATTCCTGGCCCTCGGCCGGTACCTGGCCCGCGACCCATGCTTGGCCCTCGGTCGTTACCTGGGCCTGGGCCCATGCCAAGCCCACGGCCGTTGCCCGCTGCGCGGCCCGCGCCGGGTCCGCGATCAGGGACGTTCATCGCTCCGCGCCCCATACCGGCCCGCTGGGTGGCTGGGGCGTTCATGCCCATCCCGCGACCCGGCCCCTGCCCGCAGCGGTTGCCGGAAAAGGCTTGCAGATGATGATCCCGCGACACGTCTCGAAGCCGCGTGAAGACGGCGCGAACATCGTCGGCGGTGACGTCTTTGAGCAGCCGATCGTACATGGCGATGTTTTTTTCTTCCGAAGCCACTCCCGCCGCCATCGCTTCAGGGAGCGTTTCCGGGCTTTTCGGCGGGTTCTTATCGAATGGATTTGCCGGCGCGTCCACCTTGTAGCGCGCCATCAACGTGAGAATCGCCGACTCATGCTGGCGCTCGGCGCCGGCGATGTTGGTGAACGGACGGACCGGTCCATGGCGGGCGACGATCGCGTCGTACTCCGCCGTCGAGCGCCGCTCATCCAGAAGCGCTTCTTGAAGCGCCCGCGTTGTCTGTTCGTCCAGGGCGGCGGTGGGGGGTGCCGTCGGCGCCGTCGCCGGATTAACCATGCACCGGCCGCAGCATTGCCCGCTTCGGGGTTGAGCCATGGCTAGGGAAGAACTCAGCAGCAACGTTGCCGCTCCGATGAAAAATGCGTTTCGCATAAGAATCTCCTTATGCCTGTTGAACGATCGCAGACGCGTTTGCCTGCGGAGAGATGATTTTTTCTTCCATTGTGATTCGATGGGGCCTGGCGGCTTACCCCCCCGCCCACCCCTTGCGCGTGTAGGTTTTTTACGGCGACGCCAGAGCGGTGTGGCTGAGGTGGTTGGGTGGGCGATCCGGCCAAGGGGTGGGTGTCAGACGCTGCGCTATTGGCAGATGCCCGCCGAGTATGGCCATTCGGATGGCCAGT
>JBBQNJ010000042.1:0-41568 GCA_038329845.1 Tepidisphaerales bacterium
GCTGCTGCGAAAGCTGTCGCGGCGAACGGTGGAGGGGGTTTACAACGCCATCGGCGAGGCGCTGGCCTCGATCACCCCCCAGGACGCCCGCAACTTCATCGGCCACTGCGGCTACGCTATGACCGGATGAAAAATGCTCTAAAAGCGTAATCATCAGGCCAGACGGGCGAATTCAATTTAGAGGCGTAACACTAGATAAAGAGAACACCGCCGACTATGATTCCCCAGAAGTATACCGACGCTTTGAATCCTTCCAAGGAACGACGATGAACCACTCAAACGCGTCCAGCATCAAACCATTCCTGGCGCAAGACCACGTTGAAGTGAACCGGACATTTCAACTAGGGTTTGACATGAGTTTTCGGTAAGCTGGATCTTCCGGCGGTGCACAAAAATGAATAGCTTTTTTTGAGGAGTATGAATGAGTTACGGCGCGGAAGCGTGGTTCGTGAGTTGGGATAGCGGCACGTTCAGAAAATGGGGCACACGATTTATCGTACTGTCCAGTTTGCTGGCGGCCCTCGTTGGCGGGCGCGGCGCCTGGGCCGAAGGGCTGGGCACCGATCCGGTTGCGCCGGACGCGGTGCCCGGGGCTGGCGTTGCCGGGACAGTCGTGGTGGACGACGGCGACCCGGGCGTCGAGCGCGACCCGTTGGCCAAGGTCACGAAGGTGCCGCCGCCCCCAGCTTTTTCGCCGTCCTATGGGGGAACGGGTCTTGAGCTTAACGGTGCGAAGCAGAATGGCGACGGCAAGACGTCGATTGCCGTTCGACCGAAATTAGCGGCGGGGCGATATGCGGTGTGGGTGCGTTTTGCGCACAAGGGAAACCCTTGGGAGCTCAATTCGGACCGGGTTGTGGTGGTGGTGCATGGGAAAGAGGATAAGCATGAGTTTGCATGCTCGCCGCGACAGGGCGGGGAGTGGGTATTGCTGGGGATTCACGAGTTAACGGGTAACGGGGCGGCGCTTACGATGTCCAACGCGAATGTGACGGGCGTTGTGATTTTCGATGCGGCGGCGTTCGTGCCGGCGGGCGTTCCGGCAAGGCGTGAGGTCCGGACGCTGCCGCCGGAGGGGCCGGGGTTTGCAGGGATTATCCGGCGGGCCGCGGATATCGCGATTGGTCCGACCGATACGGTGGTTGCGGACTCCTTGGTCGAGCAGCGTCTGCGCGAGCGCGACTTTGACGCGCGATTAGCGTGGGACACGCTCCTTCGCACGGCGGATCGCGAGTATCTCTGGGCCGATACGGCGAAGGGGAATTCGATACTGCTCTCGCGGGCTGCCGGACGTATCGCCTCGATGGCTGCGGCGTGGGCCGGCGCAAGCGAGGTTGATGGTGGCGGTATGCGCGGCAATCCGAAGCTGCTGGCGGACACTCTGGCGGCGTTGGACACGTTTCTGGAGCAGCGCTGGTCGCCCACGACCAAGTGGGATGTGAATTGGTCGGATTACGAGATGGGCGTGCCGAGGGGGGTGCTTAGTGCGTTGTGCGTTCTAGGGCCCCAGGCGTCTGGCGAGCTTAAGGCCAAGGCCCTGGCGAGCATGGCGCATTTCACGGTGGATCCGTGGAAGTTTTATAAAAAAGGTTCTCTGTCGACGGGCGCCAATCGCGTGCGGATGGTGGCAAACCACATTCGTCGCGCGGCATTGGCGGAAGACGCGAAAGGAATGGAGCGCTGCCGCGATGGCCTGCCGGAAGTGCTGACGTTCGTGGATCAGGATCCCGCGAAAGTGGTCAAAGGGCGGGACGGTTGGTGGCGTGACGGCAGTTTCATCCAGCACGGAAACCTCCCCTACGTGGGCGCCTATGGCGCGGACTTGGTCCCGGACATTGTCGAAAGCATATCGTTGCTGGAGGGAACTGCCTGGGAACTCAAGTCGGACGATCGCGCCAACATCGCACATTGGGTGGACAATAGTCTGTTGCCGGTGGCTTACGAGGGTGAAGTGTTCCCGCGTACGCTCGGCCGCATTCTGGGCTACGGGTCAGACGGGGAGGAGTGGTATCAGACGGTGGTGGTGGCGCTGTGCGAAGCGCGGCCGATGCTTTCCAAGGAGCAGGCTGCCGCAGTGTCGGCACGGCTGCGTCGCTGGCTGGATTCCGGCAGCGTCGACCCGCGGATGGGGCGGGCGACCTTTCAACAGTTCCTGAATTTGCACGCGATTGCCACGGACCCGGCGATTAAACCGGCGGGATCGTACACGGCGTCGCGCACGCAAGCGGCTGTCGACCTGGCGGTACACCATCGGCCGGGGTGGGCGGCGTGTGTGGCGATGAGTTCCACACGCGTGGGCAGTTACGAGGCGCTGAATGGCAGGAACTACCGCGGGTGGAACCAGGGCGAAGGCGTGTTGATGGTGTACCCGGGCGATCCGCGGCGCTACCGCGAAGGATTCTGGCCGCTGGTCGATCCATACCGCCTGCCCGGGATTACCACCAACACCTGGCAACTGACGGATCACGTCGGCTTTCAGAGCGCCGCCAAGCCCTCGAGTCAGGACTTTGTGGGCGGAGCAAGCCTTGATGACCGCGCGAGCGTGGCGACGATGCACGTGGGGCGTGAGTGGTCATCGCTGGATGCCCGCAAGAGCTGGTTCCTGCTGCCCGATGCGATCGTATGCCTCGGCAGTGGGATCAGCGCCAAGGACGGCCGGCCGTGTGAGACGATCGTGGAGAGCTGCCGCTTGGAGAACGCGGACCTGGCTTTGGCCGTCGACGGAAAGGTTGTGCCGGCCGGACACTGGAAGGGCGATCTTGGGTCGGCGCACACCGTGCACCTGGCGGGAACCACACCTGAACGGGCCATCGGCTGGTGGTTTCCGCAGGCGCTCAAAGGGTTGGCCGGCGAGCGCGGTAGCCGCACCGGCAGTAGGAGCCAGATGCGGCAAAACGGCAGCACAGCGCCCATAACTCGGCCATGGCTATCGTTGAACCTATCGCATGGCGTTGATCCACAGGAGGCGATGTATCAGTACGTCATCATGCCGGGGGCGAGCGCCGAACGCCTCGCCGCCATGGCCAGCAAGCCGACGATCGAGATTCTGGCGTGCACGCCGCAGACGCAAGCGGTGCGCGATACGGCCAACGGCTTCACCGGCGCGGTATTTCATGAGGCCGGCAGCGTCGGTGTCCTGGCCGCCGATCAGCCGTGCGTGGTGTTGCTGGGCGAGGGGAAGGACGGCTATGGGGTGTCGCTGGCCGATCCGAGCCAGAAATTGCCGCGGGTGGTCCTGACGGTGAACGTCAAGCTGGGGAAACTTGTGGCTGCCGATGCCGGTGTGAAGATCGTCGGCGAAAATCCGCTGCGTATCGAGTTTGACCTGAAGGGCGTCCATGGCGAAGAGCGCACCGTGCATTGGTCGCGGTGACGGTCGATGCGGCCGGGCAATTGATCGACCCCGCAGGTGAAAACGGGACAGGTGGAATGCCATTCACTTAAGGGCTAAAGTCGGCGAACTCAACAGCAGTCTTGGACCAATAAGGCGACTTTTCCCAGCCGCTTTCACGTTAAGTGAATGGCATTCGGGACAGGTGCGATATATGTAGCGCCTGGAGTCGAGCTACCGGAATGCCGGCCGGCCCAGGAAGACAAAGCGTGACCCCACGGAGGAATAATCGCACCCGTCCGATTTTACGGTCCCGAGACCGCCGCGACGGTGGAATTGCTGGACCGGCGCAACCCGCGCACCCACGGGCGCGTGGCACCGTCTGCTGGACGTTGACTGCGGGCGGTCGGCAGCGCTAGGATCGGGCGGGGCCTGCTCGCCGCGGCGCGGGTGAGGCAGTGGAGGGCGCAGGGTGTGGGGGCGGAGCGGCATGGGTTTTGCCTTGACGGGTTGTGGGCTCGCTTATTTCCGCGCGCCCGCAAGGATTTTTCGCATGAAATTATTGATCGCCATCCCTGTTCATAACGAGCGAAAGTACGTTAAAGACGTGCTCGATCGGGTGTTGTGTTTCCATGACCAAGTGCTGGTGGTGGATGATGGATCGACCGATGGGACCGGTGAGTACCTGCCAACTCGACAGGATATCCAGGTGATTCGCCACCCGCGCAATCGGGGATATGGTCAGAGCTTGATCGATGCGTTCGCCTATGCCGACCGGCTCGGGCACGATTGGGTGATTACCATGGACTGCGATGAGCAGCATGAGCCGGAGATGATCCCGCGGTTCATCGCGGAAGTTCGGCGAAGTTCGTGGGACATTATCAGCGGGTCGCGGTATCTGCATCAGCGATTTGACGGGGATCTGGCGCCCGGCGATCGGCGGGCGGTCAATGCGACCGTCACGTCGATGATCAATGACTTGTTCGGCTGGAAACTCACCGATGCGTTTTGCGGCTTTAAGGCCCATCGGATCGCGGCGATGCGCGAGCTGCGATTGACCGAGCCGGGGTATGCGTTTCCGATGCAGCTTTGGCCGCGGGCGTATCAGGCGGGGTTGCGGATCACCGAGATCCCGGTTCGCCTGATCTACAACGATCCGAACCGGCATTTTGGCGGGGAACTGGACAATGTCGGCGTGCGGCTTCGTCATTACCTGGATATATTGGGCCGGGAGATCGGGCAGCGCCTGCCGATGCCGGTGATCGCGGATTCCGGGCAGGATGAGTCGAGTGATGCCGATGAGCTGGAAACGGCGTGTGGTTGTTGTTGTCGCGGGTAGTGGAATCGTGCACAGGTCACCGCGACCGACGGCGGGCCGCACCCGCGTGCGGCGGATGGAACGCGAGGACCTCGGGCAAGAGCGCCGGAAACTTCGAAAGAATTGCCGACGATGGAACTCGCTCTGCCCGCCGATCCTGTGAGGTATCCGGATTGGAAGGCGCCGCGCTCGGATGCGGATGTGCTTCTCTGGCCGGCGCCGGGGAGGCTGCTGGAAGATGCGCGGCGGAATCATGCCCATCTGGGGTCGTGTTCGCGGGTTTTGATCCAGAATGTCCCGCTTGCGGAACTGCGATCCAAAGCGCGAACGGCGCTGGGACATCCCGACGAACGGCTGCTGATCGCCACGGGACATCAAACGGAGTTGTACCATCCGGGGGTGTGGGCCAAGGATGCGATGATCGACGCGGCGGCGCGGGCGTGCGATGGGGCGGCGATGCACTTCGCCGTGGATACCGATGCGCCCAAGCATTTGCTGGTTCGCTGGCCGGGAAAGTCAATGCCGGTGAGCGATGATCCGAACCTTACCGAGGCGGACTGGTCGGGACGACTTTGCCCGCCGTCACGGGGGCATCTTCAGCGGCTGAAGTCGGCGGTGCGCCAGGCGAGCGAGCAATGGGGGTTTGAATCCCTTCTGAGCGGTTTTCTTGAGAAGCTTGAGCGTCGAGGTGCCGAGAACGGGTCGTTGTCGGGGGCGATTACGGCGGCCATGGAGGATTTGGACCGCGAGTTGGGGCTCGATCATCAATCGCGGCTGGTTTCTCCGATTCTCGAGTCAGAGCCCTACTTGGCTTTTGCGCATCATCTGCTGTCGCGGGCGGGAGAGTTCGCCGGGGTGTACAACCGGGCGCTGGCGGAATATCGCTCGGCGCATCGGGTTCGCGCCGCGGGGCGCCCGATGCCGGATCTGAAGACATCCGGCAGCGCGATCGAGACGCCGTTCTGGTTTGATGCGATCGACACCGCGGTGCGCCGGCGGCTGACGGTGCATGGATCGCCGGATGGGTTCCGGCTGGATGCCCCGGATGGTTCGGGGCGTTTCGTCTTCGATGCCGGCGCCGATGGGTGGACGGCGGCGGCGCGGTTGGGTCGATGGCTGCGGCAAGGTCGGCTACGGCTCTCGCCGCGGGCGTTGACGTTGACGATGTTTTTCCGGCTGTTGCTGGTGGATCAATTCGCGCATGGGATCGGGGGCGGGCGATACGATCAGGTGACCGATGCGATGATCGCGGCGCATTGGTCGATCGCACCGCCGGCGTTTTGCGTGACGACGGCGACGCTGTTTTTCCCCGATGCGGCCGGGCGGGCACGGGTTTGCTTGCCGTGCATCGAGCAGGAGGGTCATCGTCTGCGTCATTCGCTGTTGGGCGAGTCGAAGCGCCGGATGGTGCGTCGGATCGAGCAGTTGCCCCGTCATTCGGCCGAGCGGCGGCGGGTTTTTTTCGAGATGCACCGCGCCCGGCGGGCGGCGGCCGCCGACAGCCCGCGGCTTGCGGAATGGCAGCGCCAGCGGGATGAGGCGGCGGCGCGGGATGCCGAGGATGCCCGTCTGTTCGACCGTGAGTTGCTGTATCCAATTCAGCCACGTGATCGCCTCGAGGGGATCATCGAGGAATACCATCGTCGTTTCGCCGGCTGAGGACCGGCGGCGGCGCGGGCGAAGCGGGGGGTTGAAACGGGCGATAAATGGACGAAGATCGGGGAACTGTTTCATGGGGATGCGGCCGGTGCGGGGCGAGGAGATGAGCGGCGTGGCCTTGGCTGGGGATGTGTCGGCGAGGCGTGCGGGGGCCGCGCGGTCGCCTGGGGATGGGATAATGATGCTCGAAAACGAAGATTCGACCATTCGGCCGGAACCAAACCCTCCCGAGGCGCCCGAGCCGCCCGAGCCGCCGGACGGCGCTGTCGCGTCCGAGGCGACCGAGCCGCCGGACGGCGCTGTCGGGGTCGAGGCGGACGAGCCGGCGGAGCAAGCTGATGGGGCGGCCTCGCCGGACCAGGCGGCGACCGAGCCGCCGGTCGATCTGGCGACATTGGAATCATTGCTTTTTTCGACGCACAGCCCGTTGACGGCCGGGCGATTGGCCGAGTTGCTCGAGCTGGAGACGACCAAGCCAATCCGACCGGCGATTCGGGCGCTAAACGAGCAGTACGACTCGGCCGGTCGATCATTTCGCATCGAGCAGGTCGCGGGGGGCTATCAACTGCTGTCGCTGCCCGAATACGGGGAGGTCCTCAAGAAGCTGCTTCAGCGCGAGGCCGACGCGAAGTTGACCAAGGCGGCCTTGGAAACACTGGCGATCATCGCCTATAAACAGCCGATTCTTCGGGCTGATATCGAGGCCATTCGCGGGGTGGCGTGCGGAGAGACGATCCGCAGCCTGATGGAGAAGCACTTAGTCAAAATTGACGGTCGAGCCGAAGAGCCGGGTCGGCCGATTCTGTATGGGACGACCAAGCGATTTCTCGAGCTGTTCGGGCTGAATAGTCTGAAGGACTTACCGCAATCGGAGCAACTCATCCGGCCGCCGGGGTGAACCGGGCGGCGGCGGTGGCGGTGGGGGTGGGGGCGCTTTTTCGACGTTCGTCTTCCGGGGCGACCCGGCCTACGATTTGCTTGTTCGCTTGTACGGGAAGATCACCTGCGTGGGTGACATTCGAAGTGAGTGTGTTTTTTTCAGGCTCAATCGACCCAACTCGATCTTGGTTTGATGTTCAACCAAAGATGATTGCGAGTGGTTCGACTTGGCCAAAGAAGGGTGTTTCTATGAAGACTTCATCGATTTTCGCGGCGTGTGGCGCCGCGGTCGCATTGGGTCTGTCGGCTGGCGTGGCGTCGGCGGGCAGCGTGGTTTTGGGCAATAGCGGCTGGACCGCGAGTTGGGCTCCTGCTTTCGACGGCGTGGTCAATGTGACCGTCGCCAGCGAATCGGCCAGCCAGGTTGTCGTGAACAAGAGCGCCGATTTCTCGGCCTCGATGGTTAATCCCGCCGGATACATCGACCCGGTGGCGATCGTGATCCAGCAGACCAGCCCTACCGCGGTATCGCAGGTGCTGATCGGCAGCGAGACGATCGCCAACAACACGGGCAAGGACTGGGGCAACTACCGCAACACTATCCTGGGCGGCAGCGGGGTGACTTTTGATCCGGCGGCCAGTTCAATCGGACCGGCGGGATTCACGATCGCCCCATTCACCGCCTTCCAGTTCCGTCAGAATGACACCATTCTGGACTTCGGAAACGGCGTCGTTCCCGACAGCAGCACGTTCCTGGCGATGGGCGGCAACGGTTACCTGGTGATCGACGCCAACCCCTTCACCGGCGGGGGCCGCCAAGCCTTCACGCTGAAGGAGCAGCCGTCGCCGACGAACGGTTCGGGTCCTGGCCCGGCAATCCCGCTTCCGGCGGGTGTGTGGACCGGACTGGGTGCCTTGGGCGTGCTGGGATCGCTGCGCAAGCTGCGTCAAAGCCGCACCGCCTGAGTTAGCCTGATTGTTGGTGGATCGGTACTTGCCGCGCTCTTCGGAGCGCGGCTTTTTTCGCGCTCGTGGAGCGAAATTGCCCATCTTCCCGATACTTGGCTTGGGGGAGAGACGCTTCGTCCCACGGTTGAAGGAGATGGTTGTGTTCATCGCCGAAGTTCCCCATCGCACCGGTCATGATCGTCTGCTGCGCCGGTTCGATGTGCATGGCCACGGGGTCGAGATCTCGATGGCCGCGCCCGATCTTCGCCGGGAAGTCGATGATCTGTTGGGAGATTTCCAGACGCTGCACGCCCCGGGGCCGGCCATCCACGGGCGTCTGTTGCGGTATGACCCGGCAACGGTCCGGCGGTGTCTATCGGCAAAAGCCGTTCGCGTCACGGGCGCGGGCGAAGCGCTGGAACTGTATCAGGAAGATGAGCGATTCTGGATCATCGACGATCGCTGGGGCCTGTGCGAACTGAATCTGCTGAAAGGGCAATGGCGGAGCTGGCTGTTGCCGCAGTTCCTTGGGGTGGCGAGCCATGAGGTGGCGGAGATGGCGGTGCTGTGGCCGATGGCGCAGTTGCTGCGGAATCGGGGGCTGACGTTGTTGCCGGCGGTGTCGATCGCCCGAGCCGGGTGGGCGGGGTTGCTGATCTCGCCGTATGGGATCGAAGCGGAACTCAGTACATTGATCCACGCCGGTTATCGTGTGATTGGCCAACGATGGACAGCAATTCGGCAGCACGACGATCAGTTCGATCTGCTGCGAATGCCCGGCCGGGTTGAGCGAACCGGTTCTCCGGCGTCGCCGCGTTTTGGCTGGGCCACGGCGGGGCGGTCGGTGCAGCACTATCGAGTGGACTTAACGGCGGAAAACCTGGGGGCTTCGCTGTCGCATTCGCATTGCGATGCGGTGATGGCGGTGGCACCGGGTCGCCGGCCCCGTGCCGATGTTCGCGCGATCCCCCGGGCCATGGCGGCGGGCGCACTGCGGGCGGCGTGGCCGATGCATGAACTGCACCCCCAGCGGCACAGCGGTCAGTTGCCGCTGCGGCTGGCGCGGGCCGTTGCGTGCAGCCAGTTGCAGTTGTCGCGCAATCCCTGCGAGATCCTCAAAGTGCTGGAACGGGTGCAAAGCAGCGGGAATGAGCCGCTCGTTCGGCTTCCACAGGTGTGCGATACGCCGCTACGTCGGGCGGCCGGATAAATCGCGTAACGAACGGTTGGGACGGCGAGCGAGGAAACCCATGGCGCCGACCATCAGCAAGGATATGGCCCCGGGAGACGGCAAGGCGCTGGCGAGCGCCTCGATGTGGGTGACATTCGTGGACCCGGATGCCGACGTGGTGTCATCGCCCCAGAAGACGAAGTTGTTCGAGGCGTAGGGAAAGCCGAAGCTCGAGTAGTCGCGCACGGTTCCGCCGAAGAGGAACGAGCCGTCGACGTTCACCCAGTAGTCGTTGTTCAGGACGGCCAGGTCATAGGTTCGAGCGGCGGCGGTGGTATTGATGAGTCCCTGCTCGGCATGATGAAAAGCCGTGTCCTGGGCCCATACCCTGTCGGCCCAGAAGCCCAGCTCGACGCCGCGATGATCGGCTGAGAGCGCGATGAGGCTGAACCCCGCCCGGTCGTCGATCAGGTCGGCATTTTTGTCGCTTCCGGCGTGGTTGTCGGCGAGAACTTTCAGGTCGATGCGGATCGTGAATCCCGTGGCTCGGTCAAGGGTGGGGACGGACGGGTGGAAGGTGCTGAAATAGCCGGCCTTGTCGCTGATAGCGGGTGTTGAATCGAGATTCACTCCGCCGGGGATGACGGATTGATTGGCCGAAGCGCCAACGAGCGGGTTGGTGCCATAGAGCCAGCCTTGAGTTCCAGGCAGCGTGCCGAGCGACCCGTCATACAGCACCGCCGCCGGCGCCAATGCCGGCACCGAGAGAACCCATCCGATCGTCCACGCCATTCGCATTGTCGTCCAATCTTCCCCCCCGCACGCCTGAGGATATACGAACGGGGGCCGAATGAGCAAGGAAAATCCCACAGGGGTGATGCGATTTTTTTGAGAATGATCTGAATGGCCCGTCCCTGGATGGTCGAATCCAGCGCCCAAGTCCAAGGACGCCCGCGTGTCGCTGCAGTTCAGGCAATATTGTGAAATCGTAAACTAAGTAAATAAGCGTCCCTTTTTGCGGCCGGGCGCGGAACCCGCCTGGGGAGGATCGGCGGCTATCCCTTTATTCCGGTGGTGGCGATGCCCTGGATGAACGTGCGCTGGGTGAGGAAAAACAGGATGATCACCGGGGCGATGACCAGCAGGCTCATGGCCATCAGCAGGTTCCACTCGGTGCCGCCGTGCTGGGACTGGAAGGTTTGAAGTCCCAACGAGAGGGTGTATTGCGAGGGGCGCTGGAGGTAGAGCAGCGGCCCGAGGTAGTCGTTCCAGACGGCCATGAAGCTGAACAGGGCGACGACGGTGAGGGCGGGCCGGGCCAGGGGAAGGATCACGCGGAAGAAGATGCCCAGTTCGCCGCAGCCGTCGATGCGGGCGGCTTCGCTTAGTTCCTCGGGGACGGTGATGAAGAACTGGCGAAGCAGGAAAATGTTGAACGCCGATCCGAACCAGGCGGGCAGCCACAGGGGTTTGAAAGTTCCCAGGAACTGGATGGCGGTGGTGTCATCGAGCCATTTATAGATCGTGAACAGGGTGACCATGGTGACGGGGAAGGGGATCATCATGGTGGCGAGCATGATGGCGAAGAGGATGCCGCGGCCGCGGAAGGCGATCTTGGAAAATCCGTAGGCGACCAGGGCGCTGGAGAAGGTGGTTCCGGCGACGGTGAGGATGGCGATGATCAGGGTGTTGCGGGCGAAGAGCCGGAAATGGACCTTTTCACTGCGAACGACGGTGAGATAATTTTCCGGGGCGATCGGCTGGGGGATCAGGCGCGGGGGGAACTCCATGGTCCGCTGGTTGATCTTCAGGCTGGTCGAAAGCATCCAGACGAACGGCAGGAGGAATCCCGCGCAGACCATGAGCAACCCGACATGCACCGCCCAGCGGTGTTCGCGCCGGGGCTTGATCGAACCGGTGGGGTTGGGCTGTAAAGATGACATTGTCGGCCCCATCAACGTAAGCGCACGGCAGTGCGTGTCGAACGCGGGCCAGAGCGTATCGGGTAAGTTGGCGAATGCAATTTATGGCAGGGGCTTGGGCGCGTTCAACGGGTGCATGACAGTTTTCTCGGTCGGAAGTTCGACTCCCCCGCGCATCGAATCGATCGATCCATCTCAATTTTGAAATTTGAAACCGAGTCCCTGCATCGCCGAGACATGCCCCGGATCAGACCGGGAGGAAGAACCAGGATGAACAGGATAAACAGGATCAAGGCGCGGGGTGAAGGCGGCCGTGATAAGGGGACACCAGGAATGCCATTCACTTAACGTGAAAACGGTCGGGAAAAGCCGCCTTAGCGGCGCGAGACTGCAGTTGAGTTTGCCGACTTTGACCCTTAAGTGAATGGCATTCGGGACACCAGAAAATACGGCGGCCTAACAATGTCTAGTGTCCCCTTTCCGGCTCGCCAAGCACTCGAACACCATCTCGGCATTCGGGCGCCACTTGGCCCGCGCCGGCAAGGCACCGCTGGAGTTTCATGCCCCATCTGATCGACGCTCACGATCTGCGCCAGGCGGGAGATTACGGTGCGCCGCATTCGATCAGTTGCGATCAACGCGCTGAGCAGATTGAAATCGCCGAGAAGTTCATCCATTTCGCTGAACGGGTGCTGGGCTTAAGCGATTAAGCGGCACCGGCAAGGTATTTGATTGATGAACGCTTTTCGGGGGCTGGGGGTTTGCCGAAGACAGAGGCATTTGGCCGGTTCGCGGGCGGTCCAGTCGGCAGCGACGTTGTATTGAGGGGCGTGGGGGGGTAAGCTGGGTGGTTTCCGCTTTTTTGGCGGCGGGTTGAACGTTCCCTTGGACAAACAAGGCCAGGAAGTCGCCTGAGCGGCGGGGGGTGCCCCCGCCGGCGTGGGGCGATGGAATTTTCGACCGGATGCGTGGAGAACTGGAATATCATTCCCATGAACAAAGTGCGCAGCGACATTCGCAATGTGGCCATTATCGCCCACGTCGATCACGGCAAGACGACGCTGGTCGATGCGTTGCTCCGCCAGAGCGGCAACTTCCGCGATTCGCAGGTGGCGCAGGATACGCTGCTGGACTCAAACCCGCTGGAGCGGGAGCGCGGGATCACGATTCTGGCCAAGAACTGCGCCATCAGCTTCAAGGATCCGATGGGATTGGACATCAAGATCAACCTGATCGACACGCCGGGGCATGCGGACTTCGGCGGGGAGGTCGAGCGCGTGCTGGGGATGGCCGATGGATGTTTTCTGTTGGTGGACGCGGCGGAGGGGGCGATGCCGCAGACGCGGTTCGTGCTGAAAAAGGCATTTCAGCACGAGTTGAGGCCGATCGTCATCATCAACAAGATCGACCGCGCCGATGCGCGGGCCGACGCGGTTCTCAACGAGGTATTCGACCTGTTCGTCGAGTTGGGGGCCGACGATGAGGCGCTGGACTTTCCGGTGCTGTACGCCTCGGGGCGGGCCGGGACGGCATCGTGGTCGCTCGAGGAGCCGGGGGTGGATATTCAGCCGGTGTTCGAGGCGCTGCTCAAGCATGTGCCAGCGCCGCATGGGGATCCGGACAAGTCGCTTCAGCTTCAGATTACGACGATTCAGTACAACGATTACGTGGGGCGGATCGGGGTGGGGCGGATCTACAACGGGAAAATCCGTTCGGGCCAGCAGATCAAGATCGTCAAGCGCGACGGAACGATGCAGAACTCGAAGGTGCTTCAAGTGCAGGCATTCGACGGGCTGGGGCGCAAGACGGTCGAGCAGGCCGAAGCCGGGGACATCGTGGCGCTGGTGGGGCTGGAGTCGGTGGACATCGGGGACACGATCTGCGACCTGGTGAATCCGCAGCCGCTGGAGGCGCAGGAGGTCGAGCCGCCGACGTTGACGATGATGTTTACGGTGAACGATTCGCCGTTTGCGGGCAAGGAAGGCAAGTACGTCACGACACGGAACATCCGCGAGCGATTGGCGCGGGAGCTGGAATCGAATGTGGCGCTGACGGTCGAGGAATCGACGGATAAGGGGGCGTTTCGGGTTTCCGGGCGCGGGCTGCTGCATCTGGGGGTGCTGATCGAGACGATGCGCCGCGAGGGGTATGAACTGAGCATTGGCAAGCCGCAGGTGATCGTTCGGCGCGATCCGCAGACGCAGCAGACGCTCGAGCCGATCGAGTATCTGGTGGTGGATGTGCCGGAAAAGAATCTGGGCGGAGTGATGGAACTGGTGGGCAATCGGCGTGGGGAACTGGTGCGGATGGACAATCGCGCCGGGCAGGCGCACCTGGAGTTCACAATTCCCGCCCGAGGGTTGATCGGGCTGCGGACGCGTTTGCTGAATGCGACGGCGGGGACGGCGGTGATGCACCATAACTTTCACGAATACGCCGCGATTCGCGGGGAAGTGCCGTCGCGCAGTAACGGGGTGATGATCCAGACGGAGATCGGTCAGGCGAACAATTACGCGCTGAACTATCTCCAGGAGCGCGGGGTGATGTTCGCCGATCACACCGATCCGGTCTACGAAGGACAGATCGTGGGGGAACATTGCCGCGACAGCGACATCATGGTCAACACGTGCAAGCTCAAGAAGCTGACGAACGTGCGCACGACGGCGAGCGATGAGAACATCATTCTTAAACCGATCCGCAAGATGACGCTCGAGCAGGCGCTGGAATACATCGAGGATGACGAGCTGGTGGAGGTCACGCCGACGAGCATTCGGCTTCGCAAGTCGTATTTGAAGGAGACCGAGCGCCGCAAGCATGAGCGCAGCGGGAAGAAGGCGGCGGAGGCGGCGGAAGTATGAGTGAGGAAGGGACGGAGGGACGGACGGACGGACGGGCGGATTGGGCATGCACTACGACCGTGTGATGGCGTGACAGCTTCCGGGCGGGAACGGGGACGGTGAGTGCGCGACGGCATGAGCGAATCAACGCTGGAGATTGACGCGGGGCCGGAGATCGGGGCGCCGCATTCGACGGTGGGGCGACGGCGCGGGGCGTGGCGAACGATTCTTCATGCGATCGTCTTGCTGGCGGTGGCGGGGTGGGCGCTGGAGGCGGGGGTTGAAGCGAGACGCTGGACCTGGGAGATGACCGAACCCATCCGGTTCCGAAGCGATATTTCACGCAACTTTTATTGGGGCTACGAAGGCGTTAAGGGCGGGTTGCTGTCGCTGTACGACCGACAGGTGAATCAGGAGCCGCGGGCGCGGCTCTGGCTGGATTATGCCCCGCTTCGATTGACGTTGATGAACCTGTGGGCACGGGCCACGGTGGCGAAATACCCCGATGCGACGGCATGGCGGGGGGATTTCGAGTTCAATCGGCCGCTGCTGCGGGTAAACACGGCGATGTCGCTGCTGATGGCGGCGGCGGCTTTTTTCCTGGTGCATCACTGGGTTCGACGAGACCGGCGGGCCCGCGGCGGTGTGAATGGCCCGCTCACCGGCGCCAATGCCGCGACGGTCGCGGCGCTGCTCGTGTGGTTCAGCCCGGCGGTTTTGATCAGCACCCACGGCTGGCCGACCTATGACCTGTATATCATTCCGTTTTTCTTGTGGGCGGTCTACCTGGCGAGCCGGGGCTGGTGGTTCAGCGCTGGAGTGATGATCGCCATCGGAGCGATGTTCAAGGGGCAGCAACTGACCATGGTGCCGCTGTTTTTGCTCTGGCCGCTGTTCATGAAGCGTCCCGGGGCGATGCTGCGGTGGACGGCGGGAATGCTTGCGGGGCTGGCCGCGGTGGCGCTGCCGTGGGTGATGAGCTATCTGCCGCATGGCGATCCGGCCGAGCTGCGTGCGGTGAACTGGACGGCGGCGATCTGGGTGATGTCGGTGTGGGGTGTGGCGACAGCGCCGCTGGCGATCGGGTATTGGGCGCGATCGGCGCGGGCGAAGCGATGGGCGCGGCTCATCGTGGCACTGATGCCGCTGGCGCTGCTGTGGCCTTGGATCGCCCATCCCTTGTCGATACCGGCGGAGGCGTGGGGATTCATCGCCGCCGCTTCGGTGCTGCTGGCGACGATTCGGCTGCGGCACTATCGCTTCGTCATTCCGGGCCTGTGCGGCGGGGCGGTGCTGATGAGCATGTTCATCTTGAACGGATCGAGCGCCTGGATGAAATGCGGTTGGGGGTTCGGCCTGGAGCATTGGCCGCATATGTCGGTGGGAAGCTGCTACAACCTGCCAACGATCATCGGGCAGGCGTACGGGTGGCGCGACGTTCATGCGACGCTATTCACTTGGGGCGGACAGCAGGTGAGCATTCGGGCGGCGTTCAACACGGTGTTCTTCATGGTGTTGGCATTGTCGGCCTGGGGCGTCGCCCGGCGGTATCGGCGAGATGATGCGTGGTTTCTGGTAGCAATCTCGACGCCCTATCTGCTGTTCTTTAATTTTCCGGTGCAGGTGCATGAACGATACCTGCTGTTCGGAGCGACGGTGGGGCTGGTGTGCATCGGGCGCAGCGTGGGGATGACGTTGCTGGCAGTGCTGCTGTCGCTGCAATCGGGGCTGATGACGATGGACACGATGATCGGTGCCAACTGGCGGGCCAGAGGGGCGACGGCGGCGATGAAGAACCTGTGGGGGGAGGGGATGTTCGATTTCCTGGAACATGTGCGGGAAGCGGCCAATCCGCACCTGGGGTGGGCGACGTTTCTGGCCGCGCTGGTATTCCTCTGGGTGGGGCTGACGGCGCGGCGATCCCCGACGCTCGAGGGGCCGGGCCGCGCGGTGGCGCCGAGCCAGCGCTCGGTGGACGATCAGGCGATGTGAGCCTTCTTTTTTCGTCCGCTCAGATAGCTCTCCATGATGCAACTGCCCAGGTCGCCGCTGTTGGTATAGAACGCCACGCCGCGGGTGAGCCGGGTGAGTTGATCGACGAAGTTGACCCAATCCATGCCCCAGTAGTCCTCGATCAGGGCGAAGGTACTGATGCGGCATCCATCGCGGGCGGCCAGGACGGCTTCCTTGAGCGTAGCGACGGTGCTGCGGGGATCGGGGGGGTAGAGCAGGTAAATGTACTCGCCTTCGACATGGGCGGTGGGTTGGCCGTAGGTGATGATGAAAAGCTGCTTGTTCTCGCTGGTTCGCTTGCGGAGGATCTGGCGGGCGAGGCTCAGGCCCATGTGCAGGTTGGTGAAATGCTGGGGGGCGCGGGATAATTGGGCCTTGGGGATGCGCAGGCGCACCTGGTAATCGTGAACCGAGACCGGCTTGGGCATCGACAGCGGGAGCAGTACTTCGGGGATGCGCTCAGCGCCGGAAAAGAACCCGACGAAGTCGATCGAATCCTGTGGAAATCGGCTTCGCACCAGCGACTGCATCGCCATTGCGACTTTTTTGGCGGCGAGAAACCGCCCGTAGCGCATCATCGAGCCTGACATATCCAGCAGGACGACGGTGGAGCAACTGGTGGTTCCTTCGTGCAGGTGCAGCTCGAAGTCGCCTTCCTTGAAGCGGATGGCGGGGCGCGGGGCGATCGCGGGCGAAGGCGACGCGGGGGGCGATGGGATTGAAGCGAAGGCCTGGGGGTCGCGCGTGAGGGCGTTTTTGAGCGTCTGGTTGATATCCAGTTCGGAGACCGGGTCGCCGTATTGATAGGGTTTGGTCCCCTCGATGCGTTCACCGCCAGCCCCGGGAGTGGTTCGCTCGTGGCCGTCGCGCTGGCCCTGGCGGAGATTGGCGAAGACCTCCATCAGAGCTTTTCGCTGCATTCGTCCGATGGACCGCGGGGTGAGGCGGAGTTTGCCGTTGGCGTCCTTTTCCAGCATCCCCTCATCGAGGAGTTGCTGGAGGAAGTCAGCCTTTTCAGGGTCTTGGGGGTCGTTCATCATCTTTTCCAGCGCCCGCATCGCCTGCTCGCCGTACTGCATGATGAACTGCATAACCTGATCGAACCCGAAGAGCTTGTCCTGGGTGGGAAACTCATCGCCGCTGAACTCGCCGTAAAAATACTTCATCGAGCGTAATTGTAGGCGGGCGCGTAGGCGGTTTGGCGCGGCTGGCGCCGCCGACATCGCATCCGCATCTTGCGATTCGGGATTTTCTCATCTTGCATCCACGCGGGATTGGTGCAATGCCGCCGTCCGCTTCGCCATCCACGTCGATTTACTGGCATCCTTCGGGCCAACCCCTCGCTCACATCCAAGCGATGCGTCTGAGTCCCCCGATCCACACTGATGCCATTCCATTGATATCGCCGCGGTTGACATCGCCGCGGTTGATATCGCAGCGCTCGATCCCACTTCGACCCGATCTTCGCCGCAATGCATCCGCCGGATGCGATGGGGATTTTTCGCCGGCGGCGCTATTGAAAAGGGTCGATCGACTTGGGTAGGCTGCACCGCACGTCATCGCTTCGCGCGGGACCGATGCCGGCGAGCAGTCGAGGACGAGGCGGCGGACGCCCTTCGGGGCCGCGAGGTGTAAATGCGGCTCCGTTGGATCGACGCGGCGGGAACTTGCGGGGCGGCAGCGGAGAAAGTGACATCCACCTGTTTTGGCGTCAGAAAAGGGACAGCGGCAGAAAAGTGAAATCTACGAATGAAAAGAGCCGCCTTATCAGCCCAAGACGACAGTGGAGTTCGGCGAATTTGGCCCTTAAGGGAGCGGCATTCGTGACATCGATATTGTTTGCCCGGCACCGAAAAGGTGGAAGTGGATTTTCCGGTGCTTTGGCGTCTCAAGGTTTCGCACGGGACGGGCACCCATCGAGATATCGACAAGGCCGGAGCCGAGAAAGCGCGAAACAAGATCGATCCTTCTCTTCCGAATACGGAAAACAATGTAATGGAGGCGCCTTCGTATCTGGACACTGCGAGGAGCATTAATCGTTGTATCCATTTCGACGATCGCCGTCTTCGTCGATTGGGTGCGGGGGCATAGATACATCGGCGGGGCGCGACTCGACGCGACGCTGCTTCCCGGTGTTCGAGCAGGCTTTGGTTCCCATACCAGCGAAGGGTCGGTGCGGGGTGGAATTTACTTCGGCGGGGCGGGCCCTGAAGGTCCGTATTTACCAGTAGTCTCATTTGACTACTTCTTCGATGAGCCGGTGCGCGGAATCCACTGGGACAACCATTGGGAGTTCTACTGCGATTGGCGGCTGAGCGAGCGCGGTGGGTGGGTTCCGTGGTCTGTAAGACTGGACTTTCGAGTCCCTCACTGGGCGCTCTTGCTGATCTTGGCGCCGTAGCCGATGTGGCGTCTGGCAGGTCTGCCGCGACGACGGCGGATCGCTCGAGGGTTGTGTCCGGTCTGCGGGTACGACCTGCGCGCCACTCCGAACCGTTGTCCCGAATGCGGCACGTGTTTGGATAATCGGCATTTGCGGCGCGTCCGATAACGAGCGTAAGTCTTGCGGGGATAAGAAATTGTTGACACTTCGGCGGGGCGGGACCTAGGATTCGGGTTGGCCGTCATAGGCTTTGGTGAAGAATCGGGTAACATAGCGGTCGCCGCATCCGTTCGAGCGGGTGGCGGGATCGGTGTTTCTTTGGGGCCGACGGAAGGGGCAGGGACGCCCGGGTGAATGGTTTGGGGTCGGATTTTGATTTCTATCCCGCGGAGGGCTGATCGGCGGTGAGCCGGGGCCTTTGCGGGACTCTTGGGCGTTTTGACCTATGTGGAACTGGCAATTCTGGATCGTCGCTTTTTACGTCGCCATTCTTTGTATGGTGGCGATCTACGGGTTCCACCGCTACGTGCTGGTGTACCTTTACATCAAGCACCGCAACGATGGGTATCGGCTGCGCGGGTGCTTTCTGGATCGGCCGCGGGTGACGGTGCAGTTGCCGATGTACAACGAAGACACGGTGGCCGAGCGGATCATTAAGGCGACGTGCCAGATCGACTATCCGCTGGATCGGTTGGAGATCCAGGTTCTGGATGATTCGACGGATCATTCGGCGGAGATCGCCAAGCGGGCGTGCGAGGAATGGGCGGCCAAGGGGTATCCGGTGAAGTACATTCATCGGACCAACCGGGTGGGGTACAAGGCCGGGGCCTTGGCCGAGGGGCTGAAGCAGGCGAGCGGGGAGTACATCGCCATCTTCGATGCCGACTTTATCCCGCCGCGGGATGTGCTTAAGAACGTCGTGAACTATTTTCTGGATGAGAAGATCGGGTGCGTGCAGACGCGCTGGGATCATCTGAATCGCAATGCCTCGTTGTTGACGCGGAGTCAGGCGATTTTCCTGGACGGGCATTTCGTGATCGAGCATACGGCGCGGAATCGCTCGGGGCGGTTCATGCACTTCAACGGGACGGCCGGGGTCTGGCGAAGGACGTGCATCGACGATGCGGGGGGCTGGGAACATGACACGCTGACCGAAGACCTGGACTTAAGCTACCGGGCGCAGCTTAAGGGTTGGCAGTTCGTTTATCTGCCGCAGTATGCAGCGCCGGCGGAATTACCGCCGGAAATGATTGCGTTCAAGCAGCAGGCGCATCGCTGGACGAAGGGGAGTGTCCAGACGGCGATCAAGCTGCTGCCGCGAATTCTCAAGAGCAAGTGGCTGAGCTATCGGATCAAGACCGAGGCGTTTTTTCATTTGACCAATACGCTGGTCTATCCGCTGATGGTGCTGCTGACGATCCTGTTGTATCCGACGC
The DNA here is from genome assembly GCA_038329845.1 of Tepidisphaerales bacterium. Lineage (GTDB taxonomy): Bacteria > Planctomycetota > Phycisphaerae > Tepidisphaerales > Tepidisphaeraceae > JBBQNJ01. The sequence continues at coordinate 19,898 of JBBQNJ010000042.1, forward strand.
TGTTTCAGGTGCTGGACGCCAATGAGCGGAACACCTGGGGTCATTACATTTTTTCGGCGACGTTGTTCGTGCTGGCGACGTGTTCGGCGAGTACGTTCTTTATTTTCGGGCAGCGCGAGTTGTTCGGGCGCGAGGCGGGGTGGAAGACGCTTCTGTATTTGCCGATTTTGATGGGGCTGGGGGTGGGGATCAGCATCAATAACGCCAAGGCGGTGGTCGAGGCGATCATCGGGGCGATTCGGCGCAAGCCCAGCGAGTTTGTGCGGACGCCCAAGTACGGGGTGAGCGGATTGCAGCGAAGCCAGTGGAAGCATCAGCGGGTGTTTACGACCAAGCGGCTGATGTGGCCGCTGGTGGAGATCGCGTTCGGCTGCTACATGGGCGTGTGCATTTTCATCAGCGTGTACTATCACTGGGCGATGAGCGCGCTGCCGTTTTTGATTATCTTCGCCGGCGGGTATTTCTACGTGGGATTCGGCTCGTTGTACGCGTTGTGGAACATGCACCACGAGGCCGAGAAGGAAGCGCCGCTGGCGGCCGAGGCGACCGAGATCGCCGGGCTGTGACGCTGGGCGTGCCGCGCTTGATCGCGGCGGGTCCGGATTGTTGGGAAACAAACCATGAATGAACCGATTCGAGTGGGCCTGTGCGGCATCGGCCGCGCGGGCTGGGGAATGCACTGCCGCGAACTGGATGCCCGCAAGGACAGGTTCACGATCGTGGCGGCGATGGATGTGGATGAATCGCGGCTGGAGAAGATGCGCCAGCGTTACGGGTGCCGGACGTATACGCGGATTGGGCAGTTGGCTCGAGATGCGGATGTGGAACTGGTGGATGTGGCGACGCCGACGAAGTTTCACGTCGACCACGCCGTCGCGGGATTGAAGGCCGGGCGACATGTCTTGGTGGAAAAGCCGTTCGCGGCGAGTTTTGCCGAGGCCCGGCGGATCGCCAAGGCCGCCGAGGGCGCCGCGGGCCGGCTGTTCGTGCGTCATAACCGGCGGTTTGAAAGCGCGTTTTGCCACATTCGGCAGATTCTCAGCCAAGGGACAATCGGCGAGCCGTTCGAGATCAAGCTGCGCCGTCATAATTATCAGCGGCGCGACGACTGGCAGGCGATTCGCGCCGAAGCGGGGGGGCAGTTGCTCAACTGGGGACCGCATATCGTCGATCACGCGCTGCAATTTTTGGGCAGCCCGGTCAAACGGCAGTGGGCCGATCTGAAGAAGATCGCGGCGTTGGGCGATGCCGAGGATCACTTGAAGATCGTGCTGATGGGTGAGAACAGCCGGGTGGTAGACCTGGAGATCAGCGGCGGGGCGGCGCTCGGCGATCCGGTCTACACGATCCTGGGGACGCGCGGGGCGCTGGTGAGCGATGAGAAGACGATCCGGATTCGCCGTCTGGACCCGGCGGTGACGCTGGAGGACCGGCGGGCGAGCGATGCGACGCCGCCCATGGAAGGCGCGTTCGGTAATCCGCGGGAGTTGCACTGGATCGAAGAGACGATCCCGGTGTCGCCGAATCCGGCGTGCGATCCGACGAGTATCTGGGATGCACTGTATCCGGCGATTCGAGAGGATACGCCGTTCGGGGTGACGACGGCCGAGGCGCTGGAGGTGATGCGGGTGATCGACCTGGCGCGCAAGGGAACGGTGTTTTCAGCGGCGGTGCGTCGGCGGCGGGAGTCGGCGGCGGCGCAAGGGGATGGTCTTTGCGTCGGCGGGGGGTCGGCGGCATCGCAGGCGCAGAGCGGGGCCTGATCGGCGGGGCGGTCTTGGTGCTCGATTGCGCCGGCGCGGGGTATCAATACACATGCGATTCACGAAGATGCACGGGATCGGCAACGACTATGTGTATGTCGATGCCTTCGAGCAGCGCGTGGCCGATCCGGCGGGGTTGGCGCCGATCGTGTCGGATCGTCACACGGGCATCGGCGGCGACGGGATGATCCTGATCCTGCCGTCGGAGATTGCCGATGTGCGGATGCGGATGTTCAACGCCGATGGGTCGGAATCGGAGATGTGCGGCAACGGCGTGCGCTGCGTGGCGAAGTATGCATACGAACACGGGCTGAGTGAGTCGAATCCGATGCGGGTGGAGACGGGTCGGGGGGTGTTGACGCTGGAGCTGGAGGTCAAGGGTGGGAAGGTCGAGGCGGTCACGGTGGACATGGGCCGTCCGATCCTCGACTTGGCGAGCATTCCGGTGGATTCATCGCGGCTGGGCGTGCAGGCGGGCGGTGGGGGACATGGGCTTGCACTAGAGGGCGAGTCATCGGGCCGGGCGGGGCCGTATCGCGCCGAGGTGATGTTCGTGTCGATGGGGAACCCGCATGCGGTGATTTTTGTTCCCGATGTCGCCGCGGTGGACGTGGCGGGGCTGGGGCCGCGGCTGGAGCATCATCGGGCGTTCCCCCGGCGGATCAACGTCCATTGGGTGCAGGTCCATTCGCGCGGCGAAGTGACGATGCGCACCTGGGAGCGCGGCAGCGGGATCACGCTCGCGTGTGGCACGGGGGCGTGCGCGGTGTGCGTGGCGGGGGGGCTTTCCGGACGAACCGATCGACGGGTGTTGGCGCATCTGCCGGGGGGCGATCTGACGCTGGAGTGGCGCGAGGATGATCATGTAATGATGACCGGCCCGGCGACCGAGGTTTTTAGCGGCGACTGGCCGGACGCGGGATGAGTCGCATCGGGGTGCAGGCATCTTGCCTGCATGGGCGCCGGGAGGGTGGAACCCTGCACCCTAGAGAGACAGGACAGGCGCAGCGTGGTGCAGGCATCTTGTCTGCATGGGTGCCGGGAGGGCGGTAGCCTGCATCACAGGGGGTTGATGTAGTTCGCGTGTGATCCGTGCATCCCGAATGGGATCTCCGGTATCTCCCATTCCCGCTTTATCGCGGGCGGCGTTGGCCTTTGGCCTGCGGGGGCGCGGTGAGGGGGTCTTCGGGCCAGGCATGTTTGGGGTAGCGAGCGCGGAGATCTTTTCTAACTCTGGGGTAGGTGTTGGCCCAGAAACTTCTCAAGTCATCGGTCAACTGGACGGGCCGATAGTTCGGACCTAGCAGTTGCAATAATACGGCGATGCGTCCGCCGGCGATGCGAGGAGTGTCGGCCAGGCCGAACAGTTCTTGCAGGCGCACGGGCAGCAGTGGCGGGCGAGCGGGCTGGTATTGCAGGTGGATGCGGTTGCCGGTGGGCACGGCGATCGCTTCGGGGGCCAATTCTTCGAGACGGCGGTCCAGCGGATACTCCAGCCGGGCGCGAAGAAGCGTCGCCAATCCCGGCGCGGCGACTTCGGCGAGCGAGCGTTTGCCGGCGCAGGCATCGGCGAGGATGTCGGCGAGTTGGTGATCATCGAACGCCGGCCAGAGATGCTCGGGGGCGGCGGTGCGAAGCAGGGCCACGCGGGCGAGAAGGGTCTTGCACGCTTCATCACAGGCGAACAGTTCGCTGGCGCGGGGCCGCAGCGCCTCGGCGAGAACTCGTCCGGCCTCGGCCGGATCGACCGGGGCATTGGCGTGTTCGCGCAGGGGCAGGTCGCGGTAATAGTCGATGAGCCGAGAGACGACGCGGGCGACAAGCGGGTCGTACTCGGTGGATCGCACACGGCGGAGGGATTGGGGGAACTGTTCGGCGAGCCAGGCTTCGTCGATGGCGCTGGCCATTCGGACCCGCGCCTCGCCGGCGGCGGCGCGCTCATCGACGCGGGCATCGACGGCGACGAAGAAGGGGCCATCCCAGACGATCGACTCGGGGGCGAGTCGAATGCCCTGGCCGCCGACCATGATGGCGGTGTCGGAACCGGCGTGGCGGCGCCGTGCGATGCGGTCGGGATAGGCGAGCATCAGCAACTTCAGCAGTGCCTGGGAATCGGTCGAGGGAGCGCGGGATTTTTCGGCCGAGGCACCGATCGTTCGCAGCAGTTCATCGCGGAGATGGCGGACCTGATGGAGCGCGGAGAGATCGAGGGTATCCGGCGGCGGGATCGAGCCGTCGAGGATGTCGAGGCGGTGGAGGATGTCCGACTCGCCGCGTGTGGTGGGCCGTCGCAGTCGTAAGGGGGCTTGGCCGGCGGGGCGGAGAATGTCAGGTTCGCTGATCAGCGCGGCGATGGAGGCGGCGTCGGCGAGGAGGCCCCAATCGCGCGCGGTGGTGAGCAAGCGGGCCAGACGCGGGTGGATGGGAATTGCGAGCATCCGTCGTCCGGCGGGGGTGAGTTGTCCATCGTCCGCAACGGCGCCGAGCATTTCCAGCAGTCCGCGGGCCTGGTCGAGCATGGCGCTGTCGGGAGGCTCGTACCAGTCGAATCGGCGGGGATCGCGGGTGCCCCAGGCCCCCAGGACGAGGACCGTCTGGGCCAGGTCCACACGGCGGACTTCGGGCAGTTCAAACGGCTGCATCTGCGCCTGATCCTTGGCCGAGTAAAGGCGGATGCATCGACCGGGGGCGGTGCGCCCGGCGCGGCCGGCGCGATGCGTTGCCGATGCCAGGCTGATCCGGCGGACTTCGAGGGTGTCCATTCCGCGGCGCGGATCATGGCCGGCAATGCGAGCCAGGCCGCTGTCGATGACGTTGACGATCCCGTCGATGGTGAGCGAGGTTTCGGCGATATTCGTGGCCAGGACGATTTTGCGCCATCCCGGGGCGGCCGGGCGCAGGGCCAGAGTTTGGGCCGCGACGCTGAGGCTTCCATGCAGCGGGATCAGTCGCAGGCGGCGTGAGGCGGCGATCGGCGCGAGGGCCGATTCGGTGCGCCGGATTTCTTCCTTGCCGGGTAGAAAGACCAGGCTGTCGCCGGGGAGGTCGCGGGATTCGATGAGTTCGGCGATCGAGCGGGGAACTTGATCGAGGCTCATCGGCGCGGGGATATTTTCGATCTCCACGGGGTATGTTCGTCCGGGCACGCGAAAGATGGGGCAACCGAGGAAGTCGGCGACGGGCTCGGCGTCGAGGGTGGCCGACATGACGACGATCTTGAGGTCCGGCCGAAGGGCGGCGCGGACTTCTCGAAGCATTGCCAGGGCGAGGTCGGCATGGAGGCTGCGCTCGTGGAATTCGTCGAGGACGACAATGCCGACGCCGTGCAGGGCCGGATCCTCGAGCAGACGCCGGGTGAGGATGCCTTCGGTGATGATCCGCAGGCGGGTTTCGGATGAGATTCGGCGCTCGAATCGCACCTGATACCCGACTCGTCCGCCCAGGGGCCAGCCGCGCTCCTCGGCGATGCGGGCGGCGACGGCGCGGGCGGCGACCCGGCGCGGCTGCAGGACGACGACCTCGGGATGCTCATCGCCGAGGATCGCGGGAATCTGGAGAAGGTGCGCGGGCAGGCGGGTGGTCTTGCCGGCACCCGGCTCGGCCACGACGACGACGGCCCCGGCGCTGCGCAGGGCGTCGGCGATGGCGTCGAGATGGGCGTCGATGGGAAGCGGGATCATGGCGGGGCGATGATAGGTCCGCGGCCCGGAACGTGGTACACTCGGGCGCTATGACCGATGCGGCGATTGGGCCGGTGACAGAGGCGTTGCGAGAGCTGGCCCGGGCCGAGCAGCAGGGGATGCTGCGGCTGATGGGGGAAGGCTCGCCGCATTGGACCCGCGCTGATGCGGGTCTGCGGGCGGCGCTGGCGCGGATGTTGCGATCGAGCGATCGGCGGCTGGGGGAGTTGGCCGAATTGCTCGAGCCGATGGGGGAGGATCTGCCGCGGGTGCTGAGCGGGCACGAGCAGCAGTATCTGGCGTATTTGTCGATGCGATTTTTGCTGCCGAAATTGATTGTCGAGAAGCGCGAGATGGTTGAACGATATGATCGGGTGATCATGACGATCGGGGAGTCGGCGATGTCGGCGGTGGTTAGGACATTGCAGGCACAGCGTGAGGAATTGTCGAACGAGGCGCAGGTGCTTGAGGCCTCGTCGTTGCCGAGACGGGCGGCCGGTTAACGGGATCGGGTCAAGCCCGATGGGATATCTGGCTTTTCGGCGGGCGGCTGGATCGCGTGGGAAAATTAGTCGATGCAGAGGTTGGCGAGGGGGAGTTGTGTTGACAGCGCCGAGGGCACCACGGCCCCGACCAGCTGGTACCGGCCGTTAAAGGGCGAGACGGGGTCGTGTTGACAGCGCCGAGAGCACGGCTATCGTTGAAAAACCTCGGTGGCGGGCGGGGTTGTGGCGGTGGCGGCACCCGCGAATTTCGCATGTTTTTTCGGCAGCGGCGCCGCGCAGCGTCGGGCGGGGCGCACCGTGGCGCCGTCCCCGGCCAGCGCGGCCAATGAGTGGATCGCTCGATGACTCAATCCGCCGTCAGCCCGGTGCAGATCGCGGCCTCGGGGACCGGACAGGCCCGGCAGGCGGGCCAGCGCGACCAGTTCACGCCCGAGGAACTGGCGATCGTGATGTCTCATTTCGACATCGGGGTGATCGAATCGATCGTCGAGTTTCCCCGCGGATCGCGCAAGGCACCCAAGCTGCTGGTCGTCAGCGAGCAGGGGAAATTTCTGCTCAAGCGGCGGGCGCGGGGAAAGGATGATCCGTACAAGGTCGCGTTTTCGCACGCGATCCAGCTTTACCTGGCGGGAAAACAGTTCCCGCTGCCACACCTGATCGGAACCCGGCGCGATAACAATTCGATGCTGCAATGGCGCGGGACGGTGTACGAGCTGTTCGAGTACATCCCGGGTCAGGGGTATCCGCAAACGCTGGAAGCGACGTTCGATTCCGGGCGGATTCTGGCGCTGTACCACAAACTGTTGCTGGACTTCAAAAGCGAATGGCAGCCTCCCACGGGCAGCTATCACGCAGCGCCGGCGGTGACGCAGGGGCTTAAGGCGATCCCCAACACGCTGGGCAGCTCCGCCCAGGAGCGCGAGCTGGTGAGCCTGTTGGGGTATCTGCTGGACAGCTACCAGCATGCGGCCCATATGGTCGAGGAGCAGGGGCTGGAGAAATGGCCCAAACAGATCGTGCATGCCGACTGGCATCCCGGGAACATGTTGTTTCGCGAGAACCGGGTGGTGGCGGTGATCGACTACGACGCGGCGCGGCTGTTGGCGCGAATCATCGACGCGGCTAACGGGGCGCTGCAATTTTCGATCCTGGGCGGGGATGAAGATGTGAGCAAGTGGCCGGAATACATTGATGAAAGCCGTTTCAAGCGGTTTTTGCGGGGATACGACGAGGTGATGCTGCTGTCGCAGGCCGAGATTCGCACTTTGCCGTGGCTGATGGTCGAGGCGTTGATCGCCGAGGCGGTGTTTCCGATCGCGGCGACGGGATCGTTCGGGAAGTTGGACGGGCTGCCGTTTCTCCAGATGGTGCAGCGGAAGATTCACTGGTTGCAGCGGTCGGCGGACAAGTTGATCGACCTGGCCGAGGGGTAGATCTGACGGTTCGAGTACGGAACACATCGATGCGGAGCTGGCTGGCGGTCGGCGTTGCGCTTTGCGGGCTGGCGGGAAGACCGGCGCCGGGGTCGGGCGATGAGGCTGGGCCGTCGGATGCGGCGGGGCGGGCTATGTCAGAAGCCGCGGCCCCAGATGTGGCGAGGGGATCTACGTCAGAAGCCGCAGCCCCGACTGCGGCGGGGCGATCCACGTCAGAGTCTGCGGCCCCAACTCCGGCGGGACGATCCTCGTCGGACGCCGTGCCCCCGAATTCAGCGGCGCAATCCACGTCGCAGCCATCGACGCAGAGCAAGGCGGAGCGGGCTTTGGCGGCACGGCTGGGCGAGGCGATGGCGGGCTTGGCGGCCGAGACGGCGCCGCTGCGCGAGCGGGCGCGGGCGCAGTTGATGGAGCTTCATCGCCCGGATCTGGCGATGCTGCGTCGAACCGTAGCCGAGGCGCGTCCGTTGCTGCCCAGCCAGATGCTGGCGCTGCGGGAGATCGTTACACAGGTCTATCTGAGCGATGAGCCGTATGCGGCCGATGCGCAAGCGGGTTTTCTGGGGGTGGTGATGGGGGAGGTAAGCATCCCCGTGACCGGCCCGGCGACGACGGCGCCGGGAAACGCGGTGGGGGTGGTGATCGTCGAGCGGCTGGCGGGGTTCTGCGGGTATCGCACGCTTAGCGATGGGGACATCGTGCTTGCGGCTGAGGAACTGCCCGAATCACGCCTGCGCGGCCCGGGCGATCTGGCGGCGGTAATCCGCGCCGGGCGGGCGGGATCGACGGTGCATCTGAGCGTGCTTCGACAGGGACAGGTGATTCGCGTGCCGATCCGGCTGGACGCCCGCCCGGCGGAACTGGACGGCGGCCAACTGATGATCCGCGAGATGACCCGCCAGCGGCTGCAAAAAGCCGATGACTACTGGGATCAAACTTTCGCGCCCCTCATCGGCGACGGGGTGGGGTGATCCCGTCGTTCTCGTCTTAAACTATATCATATCCAATGCGTTTTTACGCCTTCGCCTGACCATACATTGCACACCTAATATCGGGGACGTTCCTAATATCGGGGACGTGGCTTGTATCTCCATATACCATATGATTTTACGTTGTAATTATGTCACCGATGGATTCTTGCGCGAGGCCCGCGGCGGGCGCGAGACCGGCCCTGTTCCATAGTAAGTCGATCAAGGAACTTACTGGATCCGATCACCAAATCATTCTGTTGCGACATCCACAGATCGTCGGCTTCATCCAGCAGCATGTTGGCGTAGGCGTGTCGAGCGCCGGGGTCGAGGGGATCCGAGAATTGGGGATCGAGATCGCTGACGCCGTCGGCTAGTCCGCTGACGTAATAGCCGGCGCTGCACCAGGGGTAGGCCCACGGCTCGATCACCATGCGGGCGCGGAAGGCGTTGCGCTCGATGTATCGGCCGCAACGGGTGAGGCATTCATTCTGTTCAACGGCTTTGGCGTGATAACGGCCCTGGAATACCGGTCCGCAGGTTTCGTGGCGATGGTGATGGTATTGAGCGAATGTCTGCTGCACGCCGCTGATGAATCGCCGCAGTTCGGTGAAGGGGACTTGGACGAGCATGTGATAGTGATTGGGCATCCACGCCCAGTGATACAGGCGAACGGGCAGTTGCTTCTTGTACGCGGCGACAATGCCGCTGAAGCGGTGGAAGTCGGCATCGTCGTGGAAAAGAATCGAGCGATTAAAACCGCGGTTATAGAGATGATAGCAGATTGATTGGCATCGGTAACGGGGAGTTCGGGGCATAAGGGGAGTATGCCAGACAACGATCTGGAATACAAGAGATCATATTTTGTGTGACATAATTACGACATAAACAGTTATATAAAAGATAGTTACAAGCCACGTCCCCAATTATTGGGTGAATGGAGTATATTCGTGGATGGGGGTTAACGTAGGGGGAGTGACTCTAGGGTGCGGAGGGAGGCGGGTTGCTCGAAGAACATTTCTTCGGTGGTGAACTGGCGAGTCTCGACGGTGGCGCCGTGGCGGTGAGTGAGGACCTGGAGAACCCCCTGGACCAGGTCCTCGGGGGCGCTGGCGCCGGCGGTGAGCAGGACCGTCTGGATGCCGGTGAACCATTCATCGCGGAGTTCGGCGGCGTCGTCGATGAGGTGGCCGCGGACGCCGCGATTGCCGGCGATTTCGACCAGGCGCTTGGAGTTGGAGCTGTTGCGGCTGCCGACGACGAGGACGAGGTCGCATTCGCTGGAAAGGCGCATGACCGCGCCCTGACGGTTGGTGGTGGCGTAGCAAATGTCTTCGTGGCCGGGCGCCTGGATTCGCGGGTAGCGGGCCTTGAGCGCCGTGATGATGGCCGCGGCGTCGTCGAGGCTGAGGGTGGTCTGGGTGAGATAGGCGACTCGATGTTCGGGGGGGATATCCAGCGCGGCCACGTCCTCGACGCGTTCGACGAGGTGGATGACATCGGGGGCTTCGCCAAGGGTGCCGACGACCTCATCGTGTTCGGCGTGGCCGATCAGGACGATGGAATAGGCCTGTCGGGCGTAGCGGACAGCCTCGGCGTGGACCTTGGCGACGAGCGGACAGGTGGCGTCGACCTCGGTCAGGCCGCGGGATCGGGCCTGGCGGCGAAGCTCGGGGGAGACGCCGTGGGCGCTGTAGACGACGATGGCGCCGTCGGGCACGTCCTGAATGCGGTTGACGAAGACGACGCCGCGCGATTCGAAGCGATAGACGACGTGGCGGTTGTGGACGATCTCGTGATAAACGTGGATCGGCGGTCCTTTGAGGGCCAGCAGCCGCTCGACGCACTCGATGGCCATGTTGACCCCGGCACAGAAACCGCGTGGATCAGCCAGAAGAACTCGCATGAAAGAATGACCTTTCGCAGGGGATCGGCGGTCACGGGGCGATTGCCCGGAGCGTCGCCGCGCATCATGTCCCGCCGATCGCGCTCGACGCGGCGCAGTTGCGGGCGATGGGTCGGCATTGTAGGCTCGGCATCGACCCGCCACAATATCGTATCCGCCGGATGGGTTGGCAAAAACCAGCAGAGTGTGGCCGGTGCCGGGCGGTGAGGTGCGTTGTGGAGGCGTTGAGCGTTGAGCGAGATCCCAGCGGCAAACGCGATCGGCGATGAGGCGAATGGCCCGCGGGCGCGCCCCATGGACTTGGACCCGGCGATCCGCGCGGGGTTGTCGCCGTGTTGCGATGTCGCGGCGGCGCTTGAATGGGCTAGAGCGCTGGCGAGCAATCATTACGAGAACTTTCCGGTGGTCTCGATCCTGGTTCCGCGTGAGCTGCGCCAGGACTTTTGCAACATCTACGCCTATTGCCGCGTTGCCGATGATCTGGCCGATGAGGTGCCGGATGCGGAACAGTCGTTGCGATTGCTGGCGGCGTTGCGGGAGGAGATCGTCGGCGTGTATGCCGGGCGGCCATCTACGCGGCTGGGGGTGGCGCTGAGTCAGACGTTGGATCGGCATGCCATCCCCACGGCGCCGCTGATGGACCTGCTCAGTGCGTTCGAGCAGGACCAGCGAGTGCGGCGGTATGAGACTTTCGATCAGCTCTTGGACTACTGCCGGCGCAGCGCCGATCCGGTGGGACGGCTGGTCTTGTATGTCTGCGGATACGAGGATGCCGACCGACAGCGATTGAGCGACCGCATCTGCACCGCGCTGCAACTGGCGAACTTCTGGCAGGATGTGCGGCGTGATCTGCTCGAGCGCGACCGGATTTACATCCCGGCCGAGTCGATGCGGCGGTTCGGAGTCGATGAGGCGCAGCTTCGGGCCGGGCGATGCGATGAGAATTATCGGGCGATGATCCGTTTCGAGGTGGATCGCACGCAGGGGCTGTTCGACGAGGGAGCCGAGCTGCTCAAGATGTTGCGCGCGGGGGTGCGGCATCATGTGGGGCTGTTCGGTCGTGGGGGAGCGGCGATCCTCGACGCGATTCGCCGGGAAGGGTATGACACGCTGAGCCGGCGACCGGTGTTGTCGGCGATGCAGAAGTCGCGCCTGATCGCGTGCGCGGTCGTGGCGGCGGGTCTGGGTCGAATCGGACGGATCGGGCGAGCTGGCGGATCCGCGTCGCGATCGCGCCCGGCACCGGGATAAAGAGTCGCCGCGAGCTTGGGAACTGTCGAAAGCTGATGACTTCCGCGCCTCTTATTGTCGCTGACCCTCGACTGGAACGCTCGTGGGCGCACTGCCGGGAAGTCACCCGAGCGGCGGCGGGGAACTTCTATCACGGTCTGAAGCTGCTGCCGGGTGACAAACGCCGCGACATGTTCGCGTTGTACGCTTACATGAGGGCGCTGGATGACCTGGTGGATGAGCCGGGACGCTCGATCAGCCGCAAGGCCGATGATCTGTCGGATTTTCGGCGGAGAACCCATGATGCGATCGCGGGGCAAATCGCCGACGAGGGGATTGGGGCCGAGTTGTGGCCGGCGTTCTCGGATATGGTTCGGCGGCGGTCGATTCCGGCGACTTTGTTCGACGATGCGATCGACGGGCAGTGGCAGGATGTGCAGGGCCAGCGATACGACGATTTCGAGCAGCTTCGAATGTATTGCTACCGGGTGGCGGGGGTGGTGGGTCTGGCGTCGGTGCATATCTGGGGTCACGAGCAGCCGGAGCGGGCGCGGTCGCTGGCGATCGATCGGGGGGTGGCGTTTCAGTTGACGAATATTCTGCGCGATCTGGCGGGAGACCTGGGCAACGGGCGATGCTATCTTCCCGCCGATGAACTCGAGGCGACGGGGCTTTCGGGGGCGAGTTTGTTGGGCGGAGGATCCTCGTCGGCGTTCGAGCCATTCATGCGTCGCCAGATCGCGCGGGCCGAGGATTTTTATGAGCGATCGGCGGGGTTGGAATCGCTGATCAGCGCCGACAGTCGTCCAGCGCTGGTGGCGATGACGGGGATTTACCGGGAATTGCTGCGCAAGATCGCTGAGTCGCCGGTGAGGGTGCTGAACGAGCGGGTTTCGCTCTCGACCATGCAAAAGCTGAAAATCGCTTGGCGGGCGATGCGCGGGCGAGGTTAGAGGGGCTGCGGCGCGGGGGGCGGGGGTTGGGCTGTTGAATTCAGGCCAAATTCCGGATTCTCACCGGGCTTGGCGCTTTTAGAAACCCGATTTGGAATCAGCAATTTGAGATCTATCGAGAAACCCCGCTTAAGGGGGACGCGAGCGGGAAGTCGGTTTTCGTGATGGCGGAGCATCCCTACGAGCTTGCCTCCGGGCGATGGGAGCGGGAAGTCGGTTTTCGTGACGGCGGGGCATCCCGCCGAGCTTCGCTCAGGGGGACGGCATGCTGGGATCGCCGGCGCAATCGGCCGCGTCGGCTGAGCGTTTGTTGCGCAGGTCCATGGTGCCGGGTTTGACCTTCAGCACGGCGAAATCGACTTCGCTGTTGATCTCGGCACCGACGAGCAGGACCAGGGCGTCGAGGTAGAAAACCAGCAGCAAGATGGCCACGCCGCCGACGGTGCCGTAGGTCTGGTCGTATTTGCCGAAGCGGTTGATGTAGAACCGGAAGATCATTCCCAGCAGAATCCAGACGATCACGCAGAAGATGGCGCCGGGGCTGAAAAAGCTCTTTCGCAGGCGCACGGCGGTTCCGTAGTGGTAGACCACCATCAGCACGCCGAACATCAGCAAGACCCCCAGGCTCCAGCGGACGGCGTTCCATGCCAGCACCAATGGGCCGTAGTTGGGGTAATCGTGCTGCTTGAGCCAGGCGACGGTCCAGTTGGTGGCGATGGTGCCGATGGGGAGCAACAGCAGCACGGCCAGGACCAGGACGCTGACGATGATGGTCAAGAGCAGGGCGATGGGGCGCTGTTTGTAGAACGGGCGGTTGATGTCCACATCGTAACAGCGATCCAGGGCCGACATGGTCATGGCCATCCCACCCGAGGCGGCCCAGAGGGCCACGACCAGGCCGATGCTCATCAGTCCGCCGCGGGTGTCGCGGGTGACGCTAATGATGTTCTTTTCAAGGGTATCGGCGGCGTCATCGGGCAAGTTCTGATGCAGGGCGTCGGAGATCTGGTGGATGACCTCGTCGCCCTGAAGCAGGGGGACATACGGGGTAAGGGTCAGCAGAAAAATAAAAAACGGAAAGACGGCGAACATCCAGGAGTAGGCCAGGGCCGAGGCCCAGACCAGGACGTGGTCCTCGGCGATCTGGTTCCAGACGCGTTTTACAAAGCCCCATGGGCCGACTTCGCGCATGACTTGGGGAAGGTCTCGCAGTCGGGCCATGGGGGGGGAGTATAACCGAATTTCATGCCGAGCCGAACTGCGCGATTTGTTTTGGCGTGGCAGTCGTACTGTGATTTTACAGGGGTCCATCCAGAATATTCCTATGACGGTGCCGAGGGCGATGAATTGCTTGCAGGGCATAGCGGCATCAAGACACCGAGGGCGTGAGGAAGATACTGGATGTTCCCTTTCACCTTTGCGGAGGGGCAGGCTCAGCTTTCGCGGTGGGGGGTCGGCGTCTATGCTGGGGGGGATGGAGTCCGAGGCTACGGTTTCGAGTTCGGCGGCGGCGGGGCAAGGGGGATCGGTGCCGGCACCGCCGGTTGTTGTGGTGCGGGCAACGTGGGTGCGGCCGGTATCGACGTTGCTGGCGTCGGTGGTCCTGCTGGTGCTGTTCATCTCGTTTTTCGACGCCTTAAGCGTGGTGATGCTGGGGGTGCTGGCCGCGGCGGTAATCGCCGCGACGCTCGAGCCGCTGCTGAAGTATTGTCCGGGACCGCGGGCACTGGCGGCGGCGATCGAGGGGTTGGGACTGCTGGCGATCGTGGGAGGATTGCTGCTGGCGCTCTCCTGGCCGCTTGCCAAGCCGCTGGAGCAGTTCACGCGCGACTGGCCTAATCGGCGGGCCGCGGCCAACGAGGCACTTGCGAAGTGGAGCGGGATCGTCGGGCTGAATCAGCCGATGACGGTCGAGGAGATGCTGCAAGGGGTCGGGACGTTCATGGCGGGGGCGGGCGGACAAAAGCTGTTCAGCCAGAGCGCCGATGTGCTGCTGGGATTTTTGATTTCCCTGGCGCTGGTGCTGTTTGGGTCGATCTTCCTCCTGGCCGAGCCGGCCAGCGTCTTGACGGCACCGGCGATCCGATTATTGCCGCCACGGCATCAGCCGACGATGCGTCATGTGTTCGCGGAGCTGGCACCGCGCTACCGGCGATGGGTGATCGGGACGTTGACGGGGATGTTCGTGGTCTTCAGCGCCTCGATGCTGGGATATACGGTGACGGGGATCGAAATGGCCTTGCCGCTGGCGATGCTGGCGGGGCTGGCCGAGATTGTGCCGACCGTCGGGCCGGCCACGGCCGGGGTGATCGCGGCGCTGTTCGTGGCGGCGACGCAGGGCGGGGGCAAGGCGCTGGCGATGGTCATTGTCTATGCGATCATCCAGGCGCTGGAAGCGTATCTGATCCTGCCGATGATCATGCGCGGGGCGGTGAAGATCCATCCGGCGGTGACGCTGTTCACCGTCGTCTTGTGGGGCAAGATTTTCGGGCTGCCGGGGTTGATCCTGGCGATCCCGATCAACTTGACGATCTGGACGCTGGTGGATCATTTTCATCTTCGGCGGCGGAGGTGGGAAGAGGATTTACCACGAATTCTCGAAGGGCACGAAGAAGAGAAGGACACGAAGATTTTGGCCTGATGGGATGTGCAATGGATACGTGGACTGCGCGAGCATGTGCCGGTCGGTGTGGGGTTGGGCGACATTGATGTGCCGCGGGTTTGGTGGGGCGGGTGGGGGTGCGTAGCATGGGCGGGATGAGCGGCGCACGGCCCCGGGCTTCGAGCAGGGATTCGCTGATGGATCGGGCGGCGCCGCAGCGACTGCAAAAGCCGGCCGGACCGATTCTGTTGGTGGCGGTCGATCTGGATGGAACGCTGCTGGACGACACCAAGCGGGTCAGCGCACCGACGCTGCGGGCCTTGGGGGAATTGTCAGACAACCGGGTAAAGCTGGTGATCGCCTCGGCCCGGCCCCCCCGGTCGGTGCGCCACATTTACGCCCAGCTCAAGCTCGACACGCTCCAGATCAACTACAACGGCGCGCTGATCTGGGATGAGACTCATCGCCGGGTGGTGTATCACTGCCCGATGGATGGGGCGCTGACTCGGCGGATCATCGAGCAGGCGCGGGCCCTGGAGCCGGGGGTGCTGGTCTCGTGCGAGATCCTCGATCGCTGGCATACCGATCGTCATGACCCGGGGCTGACCACCGAGACCGGGCGGTTGCTGGCGCCCGATGTGATCGCGCCGGTGCAGACGTTCTGGGAAATGCCGGCGACCAAGGTGCTGTTGCTGGGCGAGCCTCGGCTGATCCTGCGGCTGGACGAGGTTCTCGCCCAGGCGTACAGCCACCAGGCAATCATTTTTCGCTCCGACGGCGACACGCTGCTTCAGATCATGGACCGGCGCGTGGGCAAAGCCTCGGCGCTGCGGCGGGTGGCGGAGCATTACCGGGTTCCGATGGGTCAGGTGATGGCGATCGGCGATGCGCCCAATGATGTGGGGATGCTGCAAGTGTCGGGGGTCGCGGTGGCGATGGACAACGCCCACCCGATCGTCAAGGCGACGGCGGACTGGGTTGCGCCGAGCAACAACGATCACGGCGTCCACGCGGCGCTGCGGCGTTACGGGCTTTGCGGCTGAAGGGGCGCCGGGGCATCGGGTGCGGGCGGGGGCGCGGATGGATCGGGCCTCGGCGTGGATCGAGACACCGGGTCATCGGGCGCGGGCGCCGGAGGGGGCGCGGCGAGGCCGGGTCCGGGCTCGGGCTGGGGATCGGCGATGCGTCCGATCAGGCGAAGCAAACCATCGAGAATGGTCAGCGGGTGGGGCGGGCAGCCCGGGACGAACAAGTCGATGCGCGGAAGGATTCCTTCCCCGCCGTTGTGGACCTGCGGGCAGTCGATATACGGCCCGCCGGCGATGGCGCAGGTGCCGACGGCGATGGCGATCTTGGGATGGGGAATGGCGTTCCACGTTTCGATAACGGCATGATGCATGTTGTGGGTGATTGGGCCGGTGAGGACCATTCCGTCGGCGTGGCGCGGCGAGGCGACGAACTGGATTCCGAAGCGCGATAAGTCCCATCCGACGGTGGTCAGCACGTTGATGTCCAGATCGCAGGCGTTGCAGCTTCCGGCGCAGACTTCGCGAAGCTTAAGCGATCGGCCGAGAACGCGGCGTAGTTGATCGGCCATGGGGGCGGCGAGTTGGAGCATCTTCTCCGGCGTGATGCGCAAATCGGCGCGAGTCGAGCAGGCCATGCGGTGATCGTTGGTGAAGGTGATTACCTGGGCATCGCAAGCCGAGGCGCATTCGGCGCAGAAGACGCAGCGTCCCAGGTCCAGGCTCAGGCCGCCTTGGGTCTGAATGGCGCCGGTGGGACAGGCGGCGGCGCAGTCGTGACAGGCGTCGGCGCACGCTCCGGCACTAAGCTGCGGACGCCCGCGAAAGCGGGCGGGCAGAGCGGGAACCTCCTGTGGAAAGCGATTGGTCTGATGGCCCTGATGCAGTCGAGTTCGCAGGATGGAAATCATGGGTCTGCTCTCTTGGCGACGTTACAGGTCATGTCCGGCATAGCTGAGGCTGAAACTCTTGTTGCATAGCGGGAAATCGCTGATCAATTGATCTCGCATCGCCATGGCGAGTCCAAACCAGTTGTGCAGGCTGGGGTCCTTGGCCTTGACGAATTGCGCGCTTCCATCAGCGCCCGTGAAGGCCACATGCATCGCCTCGCCGCGCCAGGTTTCGGCCATCCCGATCGCCAAGGCATTGGGGCGCAGCGACGGCATGGCGGCGCGGATCGAGCCGGCGGGAATCGCCGCGAGCATCTCCAGCAGGAACTCGATCGAACGCTGCACCTCGAGCCAGCGGACCGCGGCGCGGGCATAAACATCGCCGCTCGGCTCGATCGCGACGGGGATATGGCTGAACTGGTATGCGCCGTGGGGATGATCGTGACGAACATCCAGGCCCAGCCCGCAGGCGCGGGCGACGGGACCGACCAGCCCCAGGTCGGCGGCCTGCACGGCAGTGAGGATGCCCACGCCTTCCAGGCGCGCCAAGACGGTGGGGGTGGAGAAGAACAGTTCGAGGACTTCGATCACCTCGGTCTGAAGCTCGAGCAGCCGCAACCGCAGGCGTTGAGCGAGTGCGGGATCGATATCGACTAGGATGCCGCCGGGGCGCAGCAGGCTGCGACCGAAGCGGTTGCCGCAAATCTCACAGGTGAGGTTGAGAAAGTCGCCGCGAAGGCGCCCCAGGAAGGCATTGGTGGGCAGAAATCCGATGTCGGCCCCGAGGGCGCCCAGGTCGCCGACGTGGTTGGCCAGGCGCTCGAGTTCCAGCGCGATGGCGCGGATGGCGTGGGCGCGGGGGGAGACGATCGTGCCGCCGAGGGCCTCGATCGCGGCGCAATATGCCGTGGCATGACCGATGGATGAATCGCCGGCGACGGTCTCGGCGGCGAGGATGGCACGAACGGGATTGGGATGCGCCAACAACGCCTCGGCACCGCGATGCTGATAGCCCAGGACGACCTCCAGGTGCAGGACCTGCTCGCCGTGACACTGGAAGCGGAAATGTCCCGGCTCGATGATTCCGGCGTGAACCGGCCCGACGGCGACTTCGTGGATTTCTTCGCCTTCGACGCGGAAAAACGGATAATTTCCCGGGATCGTCTCGGCCGGGTCGAATCGCCCCCAGGGCTGAGTGCCGCGATCGGGCGGATGGTATCGAAGCGGCTTGAGCCACGGATGGCCCTCGGGGCGCACGGCGTATTGCTCGGCGATCTCGCGCTCGAACGCCTGTGCCGCGGGGCAGGTCGCCGCGATCGAGGGATACGCCGGGGCCTCGCCCGGCAGATCGGCGGCACAGAGTTCCAGGGTTCCGCTGGCGTCGAAGGCGACGATGGCGTAAAGGCGAACGGCGTCGTGGGCACCCCGGCGGGCGAAAAGGTTCGCCAGCCGCCCGCCGCGCTGTCTCGAGGCCGACACCTGGGCGCTGAACGCCTCGGGCGGCAGGGTTGGGACGGCGGCTTGATCGACCGCGACGCCCTGTCGCGTCGAATGCCATTGACCAAGGGGGTTCATGGCCGAGCCTCCGCCAGCACCGGGGCTTGTCGATCGAGTCGCTTTTCGACGATTTCACCTTTGTTTTTCGAGTGCCAGCGCGGCTCGGATGGCGAAGTTGCGACGACTTCGACCGGTCCGGGCGCGGGGGGGGTTGACTGCCGGGCTTGGGCAATTGCGGAGCCGGGATGGGCCATGGCTTCGGCTGCGGCGTCGAGGGCGCTGCGCAACGGGCGCGGCGGATAGACGGCGATGGCGACGGCCACGGTGATCAGCCCGAGGACCGGCGCCGTCATTACCCAGCGGCGCCAGCGCGTCTCAGGCGGATTCGCCGACGCCGCGGCGGTCATCGCCTCGCTGGGGGTTCCCAACACCATCGGCAACACCCGCGTCATCAAGGCCACGAACACGACCGCCAGGGTCAGGACCAATCCGGCGGCGACGATCCAATGTCCCGTGGCGACGGCGGCGAAGATCACGCCGAGTTCGGAATAGAACATCCCGAACGGCGGAGCGGCGCTGGTGGCGAGTAGTCCGACCAGCAGCATCAGTGCGATCCCGGGGCGCTGGCGCAGCAGACCGCGCAGCTCGGTGGCGCGGGTGGTTTGAAAGGTTCGCAGGAGGATCCCGGCGGTGAGAAAAAGGATTCCCTTGTTCAAGGTGTTGTGAGTCGCGTGCAGCATCGCCGCGTAGGCGCCGCCCGAGGCGGCGATCCCCGCGCCTATCGCCAGCACCCCGACATGCTCGACGCTGGTATAGGCGAGAATCCGGCGATAATCGGTGTTGTTCAGAATGAACAGCCCGGCCACCGCGATCGAGAGTAGCCCGAACCCGCACAGCCATTGGCCGGTGAAAGCGCCCAGTTGCGCCGCGACGCAAATCTGCTGGAATCGCAAGATGCCCAGCAGGGCCGCCAGCGTCATGGCCCCGGCGAACAGCGCCGCTACCGGCGGGGGGGCTTCTCCGTAGGCGTCCGGCTTCCAGCTATGCAGCGGCGCCAGGCCCAGCTTGGTGCCGAACCCGACCAGCGCCAGCAGAAACCCCGCCCGCAGCCAGGCCGGGTCCATCCGCGTGGCGTTTTCGATCATCGCCGGCATCAGCAGCCCGATCTCCAATTGGGTAGAGGCCAGGGCGACGGCGAACACGCCCAGAAGCGCGATGGCGATCCCGACCGAATTCATCAACAGAAATTTCCACGTCGCCTCGAGCGCCCGCGGCCCCAGGTGAAAATAGATTAGCGGGGTGGCGGCCAGCGACGAGGCCTCGAGGCCGACCCACATCAGCCCGAGGTGCTGGCTCAGACACGCTAACGTTAAGGCCGACAGCAGCGCCAGGATGCACGCCTGGAAAACGCGCTTCGAGACGTCCGATCGCTGGTGATATCCGATCAGAAAGACCGAGGTGGCGGCGAAAAGAAGGCTGATCAACGACAAGAGCAGATGATTGAGCGGGTCCAGCGCCAGGTATCCATTCCAGATTGCATCCGACGGAGAATTCCACGAGATCGCGATCAGCGCCAGGTGAGCGCCGCAGCCGGCGACGACGCTGAATCGGCGCAGGAGGCTCGACGGCAGCAGCAGACATCCCGGTGCCGCCAGCAACGGAGCGATGAGCATCCACGCCAGGATCATGCCGCTGCCCCCGCCGCCGGTTCACTGAGACGCTGCGTGTCCAAGTGATCGAATTCCCGCCGGATGTGATGGACCACGATCGCCATGACGAAGACCCCGACAAACACGTCCAGGAGAATTCCCAACTCGACCAACAGTGGCATTTGTCGCATCAGAAGCAGGCCGAAGAGGAAGATGCCGTTTTCCAGGACCAGGTATCCGACGACCTGGGTGATGGCTTTGATCCGGCTGACGAGGATCAGCAGGCCGATCAGCGCCGTCGAGATGGCGACGGGCAGGAGCATCGGGCTGACCGGTGCAATTGGCAGGGGCAACCGCCCACGCACGGCGAACGCCGCGGCGATTAGAAGTGACCCGATCAGCACCGATGTGGTGAATCCGATCAACGGCTCGACCTCGCGGGGGATTTCGGTGGTGCGGATGGCGCGCAAGAGCAACGCCGGGATCAGCACGACCTTCAGCGCCAGCGTTCCGGCCATCACGCCAGCGCCATGCACCAGGCTCATCCCTTCACCCCCGGCATGCAGCGCCAGCGGAAGCACCGACAGGACGGCGCACTGCATGGCCAGCAGGCGAATGCATGTGGCCAGCCGGCTCGCCGAGAGCATCGCCAGGTTCAACAGCAGGACCATCACCAACGCCGCTTCGATCATCGCAGTTCTTTCCCCGTCAAGGACGCGCCAGCACCAGCACCGCCGCCAGGCCCGCGCAGACCGTGGCGCCGGCGAGCATCAACGGAACTCGGTTCAGCCGCAGCCGTGCCATCACCGATTCGATCACGCCGATCCCCGCGGCCAATGCCAACAGGCCGGCGAGGCGGGCGATCGGATCGAGCCACGGCCCCAGTCCGGTTTGCGGTGCCGCCGCGTGCAGCAAGATCGAGCCGAGCAGCGCCATCTTCAATCCCGAGGCGTAGGTGATCAATCCGAACTCCGGCCCGCCATGATCCAGCACCATGACTTCGTGGATCATCGTCAGTTCCAGGTGCGTGGCCGGATCGTCCACCGGGATGCGCGAACATTCGGTCAGCAGGACGATGGCCAGCGCCCCGACCACCAGCAGCATCGCCGGCCCGACGCTCGACCAGGTTCGCGCCAGGGCCGCCCCCAGAGCATCATCGAGGCGCAGGGATCGGCTGGCCATGACCGCCACGCAGAGCGACAGCAGCAGAGCCGGCTCGGTCATGGCGCCGAACGTCACTTCCCGCGAGGCGCCCATCGCTTCGAAACTGGAGCCGGTGTCCATCGCCGCCAGGACCGTGAGCATCCGTCCGGCGGCGAGCAGGTAGACGAATAACACAATGTCGCCGTTAAATCCCAGCAACGAGCGCGAGCTTAGCAGCGGCGTGACGGTCGCCGCAGCCAGCAACGCGGCGAGGTTCACGATCGGCCCAGCGGTGAACAGCTTGGTGGTAACACGGCTGTAGACCGCCCCTTTGCGAAAGAACTTCGCCAGGTCGTAATACGACTGCCCCCACGGCGGCCCGCATCTCCCGCCAACCAGGGCCTTGGTCTTCCAGATGATCGA
>JBBQNJ010000043.1:0-41453 GCA_038329845.1 Tepidisphaerales bacterium
GCGATCCTGCTGCACAAGCTGGGTTTGAGCCTGCCGCGCAGCTTGGAGGTCGTCGATTTGTAGTGAAGACTTTTAACCAATATCGCCCCCGGCGCTATCGCCAGGGGCGATTTGGTGTTCGAACTGCGGAAGTTGGGCTAACTCCTTCTGGTCTCGCCGAACGGATCATTCGCCGACCGGCAATCGGATCGTAATAGGCGCCAGGCAAGCCGAATTATCACAGGGCTGACAGGTCAGCGCCAGCGCCGCTTCACGCGCCAACGGGCGCTTGAGATGAACACGGATCACGAACGCCCCGGCATACACCGCGCCCGACTCGCCGGTGCCGCCGGCCGGCGGCGGGTAGTCGATCGACGCGATGGCGTCGGCGAACTCTCCCGCCAAGACCCGCGTCGGGGTCAATCCCGCGGCGGCGTCGTTCGCTTGGACATGGAACCCTTCCGCCACCGCGACGCGGACCTCGATCGTCGTGGCATCCACTCGATGGGCCTCGGCCGACACCACATCGCCGGCGAGCCGCCCGGGCGAAGCAGGTCGAACGTCCGATGCACCATCGGCGATTGCAACCGCTTTTTCGATCGCCAACTCCCCATGCTGGCGGATGTATTCCAGCGTGGCCTGAGTCATCGCGCTCATCTGCTCGGCGGCACTGTGCAGTTGCCCAGCGAACGCCACGATCGTCCGCCGCGCCGCGTCGGTCTGACCCAGACCCATCATCCCCATCGCCGCCAGCGCGTTGCCGCTGGGAAGCGGGCTGTCGTGCGCGACCTTCTGGCGCACGAGCAAGTCGTCCGCGCCGGCATCGGTGAAAAAGTACCCGCCGCCTCCGTCGCCAAAGCGCTTTTCCATCTCGATCGCAAGCAGCGCCGCGTGATCCTTCCAATCTTCCCGGCCCGTCGCGTCGCGCAGCGCCAACAGCCCCTGGATCAACATCGCGTAATCATCAAGAAACCCGCGGATCGCCGGCACCTTTTCGTCCGGCTGGATCCGCGTCAGTCCCCCATCGGCCGTGCGATGGCGGCGAAGCAAAACTTCCGCTGCCTTTGCGGCACCTCGCAGATAGCGCGGCTCATCCAGCACCTTCCCCGCATACGCCAGGGCGCGGATCATCAGGCCGTTCCAGCCGGTGAGGATCTTGTCGTCGAGCCTCGGTTGTTTTCGCTGATCGCGGGCCCGCTTAAGCTTTTCCCGCATCGGCCCCAGCCGCTCGTTCAGCGTTTCGATCGTCGTCTCCATCGCCTTGGCCACCGACTCCATCGGCTCGGGCAGAAAAAGGACGTTCTGGTCCGCCGTCCCGGTCCCATGATGCGGATCGGCGAAGTTCGGACCGAGATCCAAGCCGTATACGCGATTGAACAGCAACGCATCCTTCTCCCCCAGCACTTCGACGACCTGCTCGGCCGTCCACAGATATGAAGCCCCCTCCCGGGCATCCACTTCCGCGTCCAGCGCGCTGAAAAACGCCCCGTCCGCCGAGGTCATCTCACTCAGCACGAAATCGCAAATCCCCCGCGCCACCCGCGCGTACCGAAGCCGCTCGGTTTGCCGATACGCCTCGACGTACAGCCACGCCAGCATCGCATTGTCGTACAGCATGATCTCGAAATGCGGCACCCGCCACTCGGCATCGGTCGAATAACGATGAAACCCGCCGCCGAGGTGATCATGGATGCCCCCATCGTCCATCGCATCCAGCGACCGCAGCGCCATCGTCAGCACCCGCCGCTTGAAATCCGATTCGGCATGGCCGGGAGTAAACTCTCGATCGCCCGTCTCGGTGCTGACATAGGTGAACAGCAATTCCAGCAACGTCTGGCGCGGAAACTTGGGCGCTTGGCCAAACCCGCCCTGCTCCGCGTCATAGTCGGCCACCGATCGGCGCACCTGCTCGTCGATCGCATCCTCATCCAGCGTCATCGCCTGCTCCGGGGCCGTCGGGTAAGCCAGTTGCCCCAGAATCTCCACAAGCCGTCCCGTTGTCTGATCCACCTCCGCGCGGCGCTTGCGATAGGCGCTTTCGATCCCCCGCATCACCGTTAACAGCCCCGGCCGTCCGCCCGAATCATCCGGCGGGAAATACGTCCCGCCATAGAACGGCTTGAGTTCCGGCGTGAGAAACACGCTCATCGGCCAGCCCCCGTGCCGAGTCAGCACCTGCACCGCCGTCATGTACAACTGGTCGATGTCCGGGCGCTCCTCGCGGTCCACCTTGATATTGATGAACAGCCGGTTCATCTCCTGGGCGATCCGCGGGTTCTCGAAGCATTCCCGCTCCATCACATGGCACCAGTAACAGGTCGAGTATCCCACCGATAGGAAGATCGGCTTGTCCTGCTCCCGCGCCGCCGCCAGCGCCTCGGCGCTCCAGGGCCACCAATCCACCGGATTATGGGCGTGTTGCAGCAGGTACGCGGAGGTCTGGCCGATCAGTCGATTGGTGTGCGGCTGGGTCGATTCGGGATTCACGAGGGTCGCTCCTTTTCTGGCTTTCCCGATCGTAGGGGATCGAAACTCGCCCGGGAACGAACTATCCTGTTCTGATGATCCGATTCACCCGCCGGCAGGTTCGCCGAATCGATCAGTTATCGATCGAGAAATACCACATCCCCGGGATCGTGCTGATGGAAAACGCCGCCCGCGCCGCCGCCGATGTCGCCTGGGAAATGCTCGCCGGGGCCTCGTCGCGGCGCGTGCTGATCCTGTGCGGCGGGGGCAACAACGGCGGCGACGGCCTGGCCATCGCCCGCCACCTCCACAATCGCGGCGCCGATGTCCGCCTGGCGCTCACCATCGATCCCGCCAAGTATGACGGCGACGCCGCGATCAATTGGCGAATCACCCGAGCCATGGGACTCGAATGGCTTCCCGCCGATCCCCTCGCGATCGCCCGCAACGAACCGGACTTGCTCATCGACGCGATTTTCGGCACCGGCCTGACCTCCGCGCCGCGCCCGCCGTTCCCGCAGCTCGCCGGCGCCGTGAACGATTCGGCCCGACATGTTCTCGCCGTCGATCTGCCCAGCGGACTAGATTGCGACAGCGGATCGGTGCTGGGCAGCGCCTGCATTCGCGCCACTCGCACAGTGACCTTCGTCGCCGAAAAAACCGGCTTTACCGCCCCGGCGGCCTGGGCGGTCCTCGGCCAAGTCATCGTCGCCGATATCGGCTGCCCGCGCGAACTCATCCGCCTTGTTGCCGGCGAATAACCCGAAGGGCCTACTCATTGCTGTACCGCTCGCGGCCTTCAGTGAGACATCTCGCAACGGCTCGGAACCCGCGGGATATCCCGGTTTTCCCCTAGCGGATCGTCTCAATATGGGTCGCGAGCGGTATGATCTTTCCTGCGCTACCTCGTCGCCTGTCGGCAGATTTTCTTGGAAGGCGCCGATCCGGGACGGATCAAGGACCCACCGGGGCCGATGCTGCTATTCGCCGCTTCCACCCTCGGCACCGCGGACTGGTTGTTCCGCCATCGCGAGGGGTGACGGGACCGCTTGAATAATCTGGCGATCCACCCACAGCGCCATCAACTTCGCCCGCGAGCCGACGTTAAAAATTCGGTACAATTCCTTGACATAGCCGTGGAACGTGGGGCGTTTCATTCCCATCGCCGCCACCGCCTCGGCCTCCGAATCTCCCGCCAGCAACCGTTCCAAGGCCGATCGCAGTCGCGGCCGAAGCGCCGCGATCAAGTGGAGATCCGAACCCGCCCGCCGCGGCACCGGCATCTGCGTCCGGTACGCCGTCTTTTCAGTTCGCTCGGCCAAGCCGCCGAGTGCACTGATGCCTACGGTCTTCGTGCCGTCATTTCTCTTCATCGCGCACTCCTTCGTGCCTGATGGAAATCGCCCCGCACCTCGGCAAACCACGCCGGGGCGGGGGCGTCTTCCAACGAATTTCTTCGACCCGGCTCGTCAATTTGAGCCGCACTGTTACGACACCGGGCGCATCGCCGCACCCGGGTTCGCTCCTATCCCGTCGCCACGACGGGGAGCCTGGCCCAGTGTCGCGGCGATCGCCTCCAGTCGATGCAGCACCTGCCCTAAATCCGCGATCCGATCCTCCGGCCGCTGGCGGACGCAGTCCATCGTCAACTGCGACAACGCTTCGGGCACGCCGGCGCAGATCGACGCCGGCGGGGCGATCTCCTCATCGCGCAGCCGCTTGCCCGATTCCCGCGCGGCGTACAACGTCGGAACCCGCCGGTTGGTCAGCAGCGCGTACATCATCGCCCCGGCGTTGTAGACGTCCGTCGCCGGCGTGACGGCGCGGCAACGAACCTGCTCGGGGGAGATGAAATCGGGCGTCCCCTGCATCCGAGTCTTGACGGTGCCGATCGGGCAACTTTGCCCCAGGTCGATCACCTTGATCGCCCCGTCATGGGCCCGCACCACGTTGTTGGGCTTGAGGTCGCAATGCACATATCCCGCGCGGTTCAGCGCATCGACCGCGCCGGCCACGTCGATCAAGCACCCGACGATTTCCCGAATGGTCCCCGGCGGTGAGATGTCCAGCGGCGCCCCGTCCACCATCTCCAGCAGCAACGCCCCTTGGACGATCTTGCCGAACCAGTTGCGCTTGATCATCAGATCCAGCGGCCGGCGCAGGCCCGGATGCCGAGCCAGCCGCCCCACGGCGTTTTCCGAGCGCAACTGATCGATGTAACGCATCTGCTTGGGTTCGCTGATCGCCACATGCTTCAGCGCCAAAATCTGGTTCGTCCTTGGCGCGCAAACGGCGTAGATCACGCTGTGCGCGCCTTGACCAAGAATCCCGACCACGTGAAACCCAAACAGCGTCTCCGGGCCTCTCCCAAGACCCCCGGCTCGTCCGCTCACCGCCGCGCCGCCTTCGAGCAACGAGGAGGCGAGAAAAGTCTGGCCCAACATGACCAACTCCCGTCCTTTGCAGAACTTGAAATGATCCGAACGCCTATCGTCCGGAATCGACCGCGCGAGCGCCATCGCGGCTCGCAGGATTACAACACGGTATTCATCTCGCCAACTCGGACCATCCCCTAAACTGGGGGGGTTCCCAGGGCCCGGCGATTCCTTCGGCGATTATAGCACACCTGAGAGATGCGGATTCAGAATTCCCGGCCTTGGATCGTCTGGCCTGCATTTTCCGCTCTGCAAAGGGCAGCCGGGACGGCTGCATCACAATGTGGTCCGGCACGGCGGTTCACTCAAGCGGACTTCGAATCCGAAGATGCGGCGCGCAGGCGCAGGGCGGCGGTGGGGCAGGCTTCGGCGGCTCGGCGGGCGGCGGATTCCAGGCCTTGAACAAGGTCAGCGCCCATTGCCGGAGCGATGCGCATCTGAAAGCCGCGGCCGATGAAGGTCATCCCGGAAGCAGCGCCGCTGGCGGCGGCGATCTGCACGCACAGGCCACAGGAAATGCACTTGCCCGGCTCCCAGACCAGCAGCGGGTGCGTTTCGATCCGGTCGACGGCACGGCGCTCGAGCTTGTATCTCGACGGACTGGCGCTGTAGCGATCGGACCAATAGCGCAGACGGCAATCGTCCTGGGCCGAGCAGGCGCATTGCAGACACCGCGCCGCCTGGGCTCGAGCCGCCTCGACGCTCAGCCCCTCCGGCCCATCCACCCTCGCCGCTGGATCGGCCGACCGCAGAAATACCTCGAGTTCCCGCGGTTCCAGCACGCCCAGCCGCACCGTGAACGGCCCATGACGCCGCGCCGGCGACTCCCCGCGAAGCGCCTGATCGACCGACTGTCCCGCCGACCGCCCCGAGGCGATCGAACGGATCGCGTGCTTCAAGGGCCCCAGCGCACTGGCGCCTGCGGCGAAAACGCCATCGAGCGGCGTGGCGAGCGTCTGTCGATCGACGCGAAGCCCCTTGGCATCGCACGGCAATGACAACTCCCGCGCCCGCTCGGCGTCGATCGCGCCGATCGCCAGGATCACCGCATCATGGCCACGGCGCAGATCATCGAGCGACCGATCGGTTCCGAGCCGGCAGGCTTGCTCGAAGCGAACCCCCACAGCGCGGATCACGTCGATCTCGGCGTCGAGGATGCGCTCGGGAAGCACATCCCGACCCACCCCGTCGCGCAGCGCCCCGCCGGGGCGCGGGGCCTGATCGAAGATCGTCACTTCATGCCCGCGCCGGCGCAGCTCGAGGGCGGCGGCAAGCCCCGCCGGGCCGGCGCCGACCACCGCCACGCGATGACCGCTCAGCGCTGCGCACTCGGGCAGATAGACATCATCGCTCGCCAGGTCGGCGTCGGCGGCGAATCGCTTGAGTTTACAGATCGCTACCGGTGAATCGTGCTTGGATCGACGACAGCCGCGCTCGCACAGCTCGGGGCAGATTCGCCCCAGCACCGCCGGCAGCGCGATCGCCTCCTTGATCGTGATCAGCGCCTCGCGGTCACGTCCGGCGGCGATGTGGTCGAGCATCCGCGGGATGTCCATGTGGGCCGGGCAGATCATCTCGCACGGTGCCAAACAGTCGCCGGCATGTTCTCCGAGCAACAGCTCCAGAGCCGTCCGCCGGGCCTGATGGACCGCCGGCGTCTCACTTTCGACGACCATCCCCTCGACGGCCACGGTGGCGCACGATGGAACCAGGCGGGCGGCACCGTTGACCCGGACGACACAGGCCATGCACGACGTATTGGGTTGGCAACCGGGTCGATGGCACAACGTGGGAATCTCGATGCCGGCGGCGTTGGCCGCATCTAGAAGGGTAGCGCCGTCTGGCACCTCGATGCGCTGGTTGTCAATCGCCACGGTGGGCATGGACGGTTCCTGGCAAAAGTCAGCGCACCACGATCGCGCTGGTCGGGCATTCGCGGCGACAAATGTCACAGCGGGTGCAGCGGGTCACATCGATTTCGTGGATCTGATATGGTCGGCTCTCAATAGCGCCAACCGGACAGACCTGGGCGCACTTGGTGCAGCCGATGCAACCATCGACCACCTCGTAGCGGATCAACGCCGCGCAGCGCCCGGCGGGACAGCGGCCCTCGAGATGGGCCTGGTACTCGTCGCGGAAATAACGCAGCGTCGTAAGCACCGGGTTCGGCGCGGTCTGCCCCAGGCCGCACAGGCTCGAGCATTTCACATCGCCCGCCAGCGACTCGAGCGAACGCAGATCGTCCGGTCGAGCCTTGCCCTCGCACAGCCGCTGAAGAATGTCGAGCATCGCCCGCGTGCCCAGCCGGCATGGCGCGCATTTCCCGCACGATTCGGCCTGGGTGAAGCTCAGGAAATAGCGGGCGATGTCCACCATGCAATCGGTGTCGTCCAGCACCACCAGCCCACCCGAACCCATGATCGCGCCGATCCCCGCCAGCGATTCGTAGTCGATCGGGGTATCGGCCAGCTCCGCCGGCACGCAACCGCCGCTGGGGCCACCGATTTGGATCGCCTTAAGCCGCCTTCCCGGGGCAACCCCGCCGCCGATCTGCTCCGCGATCTGGCGAAACGTCACCCCCATGGGCACTTCGATCAATCCCCCGCGCTGCACTTTCCCCGTCAGCGCGAACACCTTGGTGCCGCGACTGCGCCCGGTCCCGATGCGGGCGAAAGCCGCCGGACCGTGGCGAACAATCCACGGAATCTGGGCGTACGTCTCGACGTTGTTGATCAACGTGGGCTTACCCCACAGCCCCGCCTCCGAAGGATACGGCGGGCGCAGCACCGGCATTCCGCGCTGCCCCTCGATCGACGCGATCAGCGCCGTCTCCTCGCCGCACACGAACGCCCCGGCACCCTGGACGATCCGGATAGATACCCCCTCGAGCAGCCCGCGCCCGCGGCAGCGATCCAGCGCCTGCTCGATGCGCGCCACCGCCAGCGGATATTCATGGCGAATGTAGAAGATGCCCTCGCTCGCCCCGACGGCTCGGGCGGCGATCAGAACGCCTTCGATGACGCGATAGGGGTACGATTCGAGGATCATCCGATCCATGAACGCGCCGGGATCGCCTTCATCGCCGTTGACAATGACATACTTGGCCTCGCCCGGAGCGGCGGCGACCTTCGACCATTTCTGGCCCGTCGGGAATCCCGCCCCACCGCGCCCGCGCAGCCCCGAGGCGCTCAACGCCTCGATGATCGCCGCCGGGTCCATGGCTCGCGCCGCGGCGACGGCGGCGAACCCGCCATGCGCCAGGTAAGCGTCGAGGTCCAGCGGATCGAGTTGCCCGCAATGCTCGGTAGCGATGCGCATCTGTGGGCCGAGAAACTCACAGATTTCGCCGTCGCAGGCATCCGGGGCGTATCGCCGCGTGGGCAGGGCCGGACCGTCGTCGGGAATGATCGCGTCGATCGCATCGCGCCAGGCATTGCCGATCCGTCGCCACCAGCCGCGCGGGCGCACGTGCCGTCGAACGATCGAACCGGCCGAATCCGGCGACACCCGCGTATAGAGGCTCGAGCCGCTCAACGGCCCAGTGCCGGCAACCTCGACCAGCGGCGTCTGATGGCACATCCCCACGCACCCCACCTCCTCGACCCGCGCGTTGCCCCCCAGCCGCGACACCTCGCGGGTGAGCTCGTCGTGGACCCGCATCGCACCGCCCGCCACGCAGCAGGATCCCAGCCCGATGCGGATCACCGGGGCGTCGGGGTCGGGAATCGCCGCCGCCGGAACCGGGTGATCGTCGGGGTTGGCGAGTTGAAGTTCGAGAAAATCGCGGACTGCATCGGGCGCGGTGTCGGCGGCGCGGTGGCCGTAGGTAATCGAATCGATCTGGATCACCGGCGCCAACGTGCAGCATCCCAGGCATGCCACGCGCTGGATCGTGAATCGTAGCTGCGAATCGCTGTCGGTGCCGGCAGCGATCCCCAGATACAGCCGCAGGGCGTCTTCCACCAGCGTCGAGCCTTTGACGTGGCACGCCGTTCCATGGCACACGCGGACGATGTGTTCCCCCGCGGGGGTGCGCCGAAAACCGGCGTAAAACCCGGCGACCGAATCGAGCTGGGCCGGCGTAATCGCCGTCACCTCGCACACGCGCCGCAGCGCCGGATCGGGTAGCCAGTGGCAACGGTCCTGGATGGCCTGAAGAATGGGGATCAGCGCATCCGGGCCGGCGCCGCGAGCGGCGACGATCTCGTCCACGAACGACACGTCGGCGATCACTGGCGGATCCTTCGCGGAAGCGGGGTTATCCAGAACCGCGCCGATCATCGAGTCGCTCCGATGCACCACAACTGTGTAGCGCCGCGAATAAAGATTCGCCCCTCGGCGAACGCCGGGGATCCGATCCCCGGTTCGTCGATCGCGTATTTCGCCAACGGCTGATACGCCGGCCCGGGTGCGAGCACGTGCATCGCCCCGGCCTTGTCCAGCAGCCACACTTTTCCGCCTGCCAGCGCCGGCGAGGCGTTCATTTCGGCTTCCATGTCTTGCTCCCAGGCCGTCTGCCCACTCGCCGCATCCACCGCGATCAGCGTGCCGTATGTCTTGGCCGCCAGCATCACCCCGCCGGCCACCAGCGGAGAAACGATGTCGCCCGGGGCGTCGGCGTTGGCCCAGCGAACGGCGCTTTGCGTCACGTCGCCGGTTCCGCCGGCGTCGATCGCTACCGCGTCCGACCCTTCGTTGCTCACGTAGACGATCCCGTCGAGCATCACCGGCGACGGGGCGATCTCTCCGCCCAGCAGCTTCGCCCGCCAGACCTCGCGGCCGTCGGAGGTATCGTAGGCGATCACCCAGGGATCGGAGGTGGCAATCAACAGGCGTTTGTCGCCGACGCGGCCGAGGGCTGGGGTACTCCAGGTAGCGCCGACGGACCGGGCGGTGCGCCACAGTTCGCGCCCGCTCGCCGCGTCCAGCGCTATCACGGCGCTGTGGGCATCCTTGCGAACGCCCCGGTCAAGCTGGACCAGGACTTTGCCCGGCTCGGCCCGGAGGGAAGCCGCGTGGCCATAGACGTTATCCGGCGAACCCAGTGAACGCAGCCAAGCGAGCCGGCCGGTCGTCAGTTCGATCCCCGCGGCATCCAGGCTGGGGAAAATGGCGAAGACAAACGCCCCGTCGCTGGCGAGCGTGGATGGGGCCAATCCACAATCGTCAGACACCTTCGGCGGCGTCGCGGGCGGAAGATCGCATCGCCACAGTAACTCACCGGACACGGCGCTGTAGCAGAACACCGCCCGTTTCGAGCCTTCAGCGCCGCTGAGCAGCACCCGGTCGGCCACGGCGATGGGCGAATTGTTCCCCGCCAGCGGGATGGCGGCTTTCCAGGCGACTTTCCACTCGCTCGGGACGGCGCCGGGGAAAATTCCCGAGCCGTCGAATCCGCGAAAGGCGGGCCACTGACGGGAAAGCTCCTCGATGCTCATCGCCTTGACCGCGGAGGCGGCGACCGCAGTCGTCGTCGGCGCGGATGCCGGCGTCGCGGCGAGATGCGGCGGGGGGGTTGGTGAAGTCCATCGCGCCGCCACACCCGCCACGGCAAGCATCAGTCCCAGCGCCGCGGCGGCGGCGCCGACCGCTCGCAGGATCGCCGCCGGCGACGCCCCCGGCTCAATCCGGCGCGGGCCGTCATTCACCGGCGGGACATAGGGCCGCGCCCCGAGCTTGGCCACCGCCGTCACGCTCAGCACCAGCACGACAGCGCCAGCGCCCAGCAGCCAGCGTCCCCAGGCGAACCGCGCTTGGCGTAGAAACAGCGCCCGCCGCTGGCGCAGGTCAAGTTCACGAATCGCCGATTGAATTTCCGCTTTTTGCTCGATCGATGCCTCGCCCAGCCGAGCCTTGGCGCCGGTCAACTCGACGGCCGCGACGATATCCGCCCGCCGATCGCGGACAGCGTCGGCCGTCATCACCACCGCGACGACAGCGCAAAAAATCCCCCCCACAATAGCCGAGCGCGCCGCCGCCAGCCGCCAGATGGCGCGGCGCTGCGAAGGATCCACGCTGGGCATCGGACTCATGGCGTGCCCCCGCTAAGCACCGTCAGCGCGATTCGTCCGCCCGACGCCACCGCCGCCGCGGCCGCCGGTGGACCACCGGGCACCGGGCAAGTGGCGTAGCAGCGCACGCATCCCAGGCACGCCCCCGGATCGGCGGTGTATCCAACTCGCTGGCGCTCGACGCCATGGGTGAGCAGCTTCACCCCCGCCACCAACCCCAGGAAGCCGCCGAGCAGAATGCTGCCCTTGGCATAATCGGATCGCACGGCCAGAGCCTGCTGAGCGACTTCGGCGCGTGAGCGTCCCTGCAACCGATAAGCATCGGCACGCAAATCAGCGCCCCGGGCAGCGCCCGACTCTTCGGCTACAAGACGATCGTCCAGCGCCACCGCCGGATCCAGCCGCGCCAACGCCGGGGCCGACAGTCGCCCCAATAGCGCCATTGCGACGATCAGTGCGATCGACGCAACGAGCAGAAACATGACTCGCCGGCGTTGGGCTTCGCGGCCGCGGGCATCCGGGCGCGGCCGCGGCCAGAGGATCGCGTTGAACGGACAGCTCTTTTCGCACAACCGGCAGTCGATGCACTGCGGGTCGGTGGGCGCGATCGTCACCCGGCGCGGCGAAAACCATGCGGCGCAGCGAAGAATCACGCCGTAAGGACAAAGGAATCGACAATACGATCGCCCGATGAACATGCTCAGGACGAGCAGCAGCCCGCCGGTAATCAGCAGCCAGCTCGGCCCGGCAAATCGGAAGAACCCGACAAACGGATCGTACCGGCAGATCAACAGGTCGGTCCCCGCCCACGCCACCAGCGCCGCCAGCCCCAGGTAGGCCCAGGGGATCATTCCCAGCCCATGTTCGAGCCACTTGGGAATGTGAACCGCTCGCCACAGGACCAGGTCCTGGATTGCCCCCAGCGGACAGACCCCGGCGCAGAAAATCCGGCCGAAGAAAAGCGACACGAGAATCGGCAGCAGGAAGATCAACCCGATGACCCAGGTCAGGGCGTAGGCGCCGCCCGCGGCCATGGCGACGTTGCCGGTGGCGCCGATCGGACAGACGCATCCCCGGCGCCAGAACCCGAAGTAGAGCAGGCACGCGATCGTCAGCCCCACGATCCATCGGCGCGACCGCTTGCGATGGACCATCCAGATGCCGATCCCCAGCGCCGCAGCGAGCAGCGCCACGTCCAGCATCGGCCAGGTGCGGGCCGTCACCGACCAGGTCTCGACCGAGGGCATCGAATATCCGCCGCGAAACTCGGGCGCGGGAAAACGCTGCTCGGCCAAAGCGGCCGACGACAGGAAGATGCCCGCGATCAGCGCTGCGCATCGGATGCAGTAGATGGAACCGATCCTCATGGCCATGGTCTCACGTCGGCTTGCTGGTCGTCGTCTTCAACAGGTATGGGTGTTCCCGATCCACCCGGCCGATCGCCCGACTGGGACATTTGCTGGCGATCGTGCATTGGTTGCAATTGACGCACAGCGCGTGATTGATTTGCAGGAAAAACGAGCCGTTTCCATACAACGTGCATCCCTTGACGCACTTGCCGCAGCCGATGCAGGCCGATTCGTTGATGGTGTATTCGTAGTATTGGCCTTCAACATGCCGCCGCACGATCGCGTTGGTCGGGCAGAGCTGGTTTTCGGCCCCGGAATCCAAGGCGTGCGGCTGGGCATCGAAAAACCCGGTGCAGAGCCGGCAATAGCCGCACAGCGGAAAAACCTGCGTGCATTTGACTGCCGATTGGGCCAGCACGCATTCGGTGGCGCACTGCCCGCACCAGGTGCAGGCCCACGGGTCGATCTGCCAGCGGGTCTGGCTTCGCGCCGGCGCGCGGGATGCCAGCGCCCCCAGCGCCCCGCCCGCCGCAAGTAACGCCGCGGCACGCACCCCCGCGCCCATCGCGGCGCGCCTTGAAACGATGGCATCGCGATCAGGCATCCGCCCGCTCCTTCCCAGACCCAGCGCCCGGTTGACTACTCTGCGCATCCCTCGCCGCGCGGGCCTGCGGCAGGCCGCAGTCCCCCAGCGCAGCGCATCCCTGGCATCCCGGCAATTTCGGACAATCGTCGCGCCATACCAGCAGCGCAATGCCCCCGGCAGCGCCCAAACCCAGCAGCCCTCGTCCCGCGTTGGCGAGCATTTTCCGGCGGGTGATCATCATGACGCCCCTCCGCCGCGCGACCCGAACACGCGAATCGACCGCGTGGCCGGATCGAGCAGCAACACCCGGCCCTGGTCGTCCACCGTCACATCGGTCCCGGCGCGGTTCTCCCCCAACATCGCCGGGGTCGCCACCACCGATTCGAACTCTCCCTGGGCGCTGTAGACCTTGACCCGCGGCAGGCTTTTCTCGGCGGTCACGAAACGTCCATCGGCGAGGATGGAAAAGTCGGCCGGGTTGCAACACCCAAAAAACCGTTGAATCGACGCTCCCGCCTCGCCCCAGTAGCGCTGAAGAACCCCTTCACGGCTCCACCCTTCCAGCCGATGCATCCCCGGGTTGGCAATCCAGATCGTGCCATCGGACGCCGCCGCCACGTCCAGGTGCGGGCTGGGAACCTGCAATCCCACCAACGCGCGCGATTCATCCGGCCGACCGATTTCCAGCCCGACCACGCCCCCCGAATCGCAACGCGCCACCACCCGCCGTCCGGCGTCGGCCAGCCACACATCCTCGCCGGACAGCGCAATCGACGTGATGTGCGAATCGCTTCCCAATGACGGCCAAGTCGTCAGCGGCTTGCCCTGCGCGTCCAGAATCATCAGCCGATCCTTCAGCGCGACGTAGATGCGGTCGCTCGTCGCCGCCAGCGCCGTGGGGACCGCGGGCAATGCCACCTGGCGGATCAAGCCGCCGTCTCGATCCAGAATCCGCAGCGCCTGATCGCCCACGACCAGGAGATTGCCCGTCCCCGGCTGCCACGCCAGCTTGACCGGGTTCTGCAATCCCACATCCAGATGCGCCGCTTGCGTCCACGTCACCAACTCCGGATCGACCTCGCGCAGGCGCGGATCGTCGTACCCGCCCGCGCCGGGCAGAGCCGCGGCGCCGCCGACATTCGCGTCGTCCCGGTCGCAGCCAAGCAGCCCCCACGCCGCCACCGGCAGGGCCAGCAGCGCTGCGCCAAGACCGGCTTTGCGCAGCCGGGGCGATGGGGATTTCGCCGCGTCATGATCGTTTTTCATGTCAAGCTCCTCAGTCAGCCATCGCCGGCCGCAGGTCCACGCAGACCATGCGCGTCAGGTCGCGGGCGATCAACCGCCCGCCGGCGATCGCCATCGGTCCCCACGCTTCGTGGCCGTCGGGGATCAGTTCGGGCAGATGTCCAACCTCTCGGTAAGCCTCGGGGTTCGCCTCGATCGCCGTCAGCGAAGCGTTATCGCTCATCGCCAGGATCAGTCCATCTACGACGATGAACGGACCAAGCCCGAACCGGCGCGTCCCGCTGGCCCAGCGACGAACGCCTTGCAAATCCAGACAGACCAACTGTCCCCCGGGGATGATCGCGTAGATCGCATCGCCCAGTCGGATCGGCGTCTGCTGTTCGGCCCCGAGCTGGGCGGGCTTGAATTTTTTGAGCACCGTCGTCTGCGGCACCTGCATCAGCATCGCCCCGGCGCCGTACCCGCCCGTCAGCAGCAACCGCGATGAGTCCAGGACGATCGGCGTGGCCACCGTCGCCATCGCCACCCGCCAATCCGACGTCTGCCAGAGGACCGATCCATCGGCCGCGTTGATCCCCGCCACGCCGCCCGAGGCGCTGTAGACGATCGTCTTGGCCCCGCCGATCTCGCCGATTGCGATCGATGCGTGGGTCATCTGCCATCCCAGCGGATTGGGCGTTTTCCACAGCACTTTGCCGGTTTGCAGGTCCACCGCCATGACCAGTGCCTCGGGCCCGCCGACCCCGAGAATCACCTTCCCATCGTCGATCACCGGGCATTGCCCGGCATACCACTCCGGCACCCGCGCCCCGAAGTCGCGCACCAAGTCCAGCCCCCAGGCGAACTCACCGCTCATCGCATCGACGCACACCACGTGACATTTCGGCCCGAACGTCACCAGCTTGCCCGCCGCGATCGCCGGGACGGTGCGGGTGATCCCGTGATTGCGCCCGGTATCGACGGCATACTCTCGACGCCACAATTCGCGGCCATCGTTCAAGCTCAAACAGCGAATCGCATCGCACCGCCGCTCGGTGTTGTAGTCCAGCACGTACACGCGCCCCGCGTGGATCGCCGCCCCGGCGTACCCTTCGCCCATCTCGACGGTCCAGCAAACGCTCGGCCGATTCACCGACCAATCCCGCGACAGCGCTGTCGAATCGCGCGATACATTGTCGCGCTGCGGCCCGCGGAATTCCGGCCACTCGCCCGGAAGGATCAGCGCCGGCACCGCCGAGCCAGCATAGAACGTCCCGACCAGGTCCACCCGCGGCGCCCCCGCCGCCAGAACATCCGGCGCGTAGTCGGCGGGCACGGGGATTCGCAGCGTCAGCGTTGCGTTCGACGGCGCGCTGGCCAGCAGCCAATGCGCCACCGCCGCCGCGCCGATCACCGCGAGCGATATCGGGAGGATTTTGTCTAAACCGAGCCTGCTCATACGATGCGTCGGCTATAGTGTAGCCTGATGCCACCAGAAAACAGGATACGATTGTCCGTTATTCATCGCAAGGCGCGGTGCGTGAGCGGGTATTGCCGGCATAACAGGCGAGCCATACAATATTTAGAAAACAGCATCGGGGCCGTGCGATTCCCCGGAGGTCGCGCCCCGACAAGCGGGTTTTCTTCTCCGATCGCCTGTACAAACAGACAAAGTTATCCTATATTCCCTCGCCTATGCCCCACCGCATCCTCCAAGCTGACTGGCTTGCCCCCGAGGTCAAGCGATTCGTCATCGAGGCGCCCCACGTGGTTCGCCATGTCGGGCCGGGCCAGTTCGTCATCGTCCGCGTCGTGCCGGATGGCGAGCGGATTCCCCTAACCATCGCCCACCCCGACCGCGCCGCCGGAACCGTCACACTCATCGTCCAGGCCGTCGGGGCCACCACACGCCGGTTCTGCGCCATGCAGGCCGGCGACACCGTGGCGGATGTGTGCGGACCTCTGGGCAAGCCGACCGAGATCGAGAACGTCGGACACGCCGTCATCGTCGGCGGCGGCGTGGGAACGGCGGTCATCTTCCCCCAGGCCGGGGCGCTTAAGGCCCACGGCAACATCGTCAGCGCCATCATCGGCGGGCGATCCAAGCCCTACGTTATCCTCGAAAAAGAGCTGTCGGAAGTCTGCGATGCAGTCTACCCCTGCACCGATGATGGATCGCACGGGTTCCACGGCTTCGTCACCGATCGGCTGCGAAAGCTCATCGACGATTCACACAGCCCGGGCCAACCGGTGAAACTGGTGCTGTGCGCCGGCCCGGTCCCGATGATGCGGGCCGTGGCCGAACTGACCCGACCCATGGGCATCCACACCGTCGCATCGCTTAATCCCATCATGGTCGATGGCACGGGCATGTGCGGCGGGTGCCGCATCCAGGTCGATGGGAAGATGAACTTCGCCTGCGTGGACGGTCCGGAGTTCGACGCCCACGCGGTCGATTTCCGAGAATTGTCCGACCGTCTGACGGCCTATCGTCCGGCCGAGCATGCCGCCCGCGAGCGAGTCAGCGCCGAGCCGTGCCGGATCAGCGGATGCGTCGAGACCGCCGCGTCCAAACCGTAACCGATCACCGAACATGCCCGGCACGACCCGGGCCGATAAGATGGAGGCCAGTTCAGCTAATGCCCGACCCGACCCCTTTGTCCGTAGTAAAGCTCAAGCCTGCCGAGCGGATGAAGATCCCTCGCCAGCCGATGCCCGCCCGTGACGCCCATATCCGCGCCCACGAGTTCGGCGAGGTGAACCTGGGATTGCCCGAGCTGCTGGCCGTCGAAGAGGCCAAGCGCTGCCTCGAGTGCAAGGATCGTCGCTGCGTCAACGGATGTCCGGTGCAGATCGATATCCCCTCGTTCGTCGCGGCGTTGGCCGCCGGCGATTTCCCGGGTGCTGCCCGGGTGCTGTTCCGCGACAACGCCCTGCCCGGCATCTCCGGACGGGTCTGCCCGCAGGAAAAACAGTGTGAATCGCTGTGCATTCGCGGGAAAAAGGGCGAGCCGGTGGCGATCGGATACCTCGAGCGGTTCGTCGCCGACTGGGCCCGCGAGCATTCGGCCAATTATGCTGCCGCGCCCGCTGAGCGACGCGCTGAGAAAATCGCCATCGTCGGCGCCGGCCCGGCTGGGCTGACCGCCGCCGGGGAGCTGGCCCGCAAAGGCTATGACGTGACGATCTTCGAGGCCCTGCACGAACCGGGCGGGGTGCTGGTCTACGGCATCCCCGAGTTCCGCCTGCCCAAGGCGATCGTTCGCCAGGAGGTCGATTCACTGAAAGACATGGGCGTGAAGATCGAATGCAACGTCGTGATCGGGCGGACCTACACGATCGCTGATCTGCTGAACGACGAAGGATTTACCGCCGTCTTCATCGCTAACGGCGCCGGACTTCCGATGTTCTTGAACATCCCCGGGGAGAACTTCAAGGGCGTTTACAGCGCCAACGAGTTTCTCACCCGCGTGAACCTGATGAAGGCCTACAACCCCGACAGCGAAACCCCCGTGCTGCGACCGCGCCAAGCCGTGGTGGTCGGCGGCGGGAACGTGGCGATGGACTCGGTCCGCACCGCCCGGCGGCTGGGTGCCGACCCGGCCACGCTGGTCTACCGCCGCAGCCGCGACGAGATGCCCGCCAGACTCGAGGAAGTTCACCATGCCGAGGAAGAAGGGATCGTCTTCCAGCTTCTGACCAATCCGCTGGAAATCCTCGGCGATGACAAGGGTTGGGTTCGGGCGATGAAATGCCAGCGGATGGAACTCGGCGAGCCGGACGCCTCGGGACGGCGATCCCCCGTGCCGATTGCCGGTTCGGAATTCGAGATCCCCTGCGATGTCGTCGTCGAGGCGATCGGCACCCGAGCCAACCCGCTGCTGACGCAGACCACCCCCGACCTCAAACTGGACCGGCGTGGCAACATCATCGTGGATGAATCCGGCATGACCAGCAAGCCCGGCGTCTTCGCCGGCGGCGATATCGTGCGCGGCGCTGCGACGGTGATCCTGGCGATGGGCGACGGAAAGAAAACCGCCGCCGCCATGGATGCCTGGTTGCGGGCAAGATCCGGCGCCACCGCCTGATCGATTCAGGCATCCCCCCGCGCCGTTCAGCCCCGTGGCGACACTGCGGGCGCTGCGGACTTCGTTCTGGCGGCAATGAAGATTGTCCGCCGTTCAGCCCCGTGGCGACACTGCGGGCGCTGCGGACTTCGTCTGGCGGCAATGAACACGGCGCGCCGATCAGCTCCGCGGCACCGCTGCGGGACGTATCGGATGCGGAGGCGGTCGGCGCTCGGGCTTTTTCAGGTGGAAGTGTCCCTGCTCGCAGCGGATCACGAACCGCTCGACGCACGCCTTGAGATCTTCCCATTTCTCGCGGATTTCACTCGATTCCTCGGCGTCGATCCCCGGCTCGTCCTCGACCGCCTCGGTCACCGCCTCGAGCAGCTCGCTGAAATCGCGCACCATCCCGCGCGTCGCGACGAAGATCGTCTGATCCATCGACGCACCCGACGCCGGCTCGGAATTGGCGACGAAAAATCCCCCCGCCTGGTTGCACAGCCATCGCACCAGCCGAATGTCGCGCGTCAGCAGGTACATCTGGCGAACGCGGTCCAGCGGATTGCGGGCCCCGGATTGGTCCGGGTCCTGCGGCTCGGCCGCCGGCTCGCACCACTTGTAGACCAGCGCCGGCGAAACTTTCAGCGCCGCGGCCACGGCCTTGGCGCCCGGCTCCTCGATCGCCGACCGAATCACTTCATGCGACTTCATGGCCATGATTGTAAGCCATTGTCGAATAAACGCGCAGCCACCCGCTCGACGATGCGCCGCCGCACCGCCGCGCCCGACGGTCCTACAGACGCGTGGTAATCGGTCATCTTCGCGTCCGGCGAAGCTACTCCGTGACCGCGCGGCGGATCACGCGGGCGTAGTCGATCGCCCGTCGCATCACCTCAGACAGCGGCTCCCTGACCATGATGCGGTCGCCGCTGTCGCAGCAGACCACCGTGTCGGGCGTGCTTTCGACGTAGCGGATTCTCTCGGCGTTGACGACGAACTGCTGGCCGTTAAGTCGAGTCAGTGCGATCATTTTTTCCCCGGCGGCTCGGGCGGCGGCGACACGGGCGCGGATTGGCGGGCCTCCAGGCCCGCATCCGCGCCGCGGCACCCCCGCGGGGCAACCGTCCTTGTTCAAAAGCGCCCCCGCGACAGCAGAATAAACACCCTGCCGCGGGGGCTACTGATCCGTGTTTTTCCCGCCTGATCAGCGGATTCTTTCGCCCGATCAACGGGATTTCCGCCCGATCGGCGCATTTCCGCCCGATCAGCGGGTCGTATTCAACAGCTCGGTGATCAACTGGTCGCTGGTGGTGATTACTCGGCTCGATGCCGAAAACCCCGTCGAGGCGATAATCAAATTGATAAACTCCTCGGACAGGTCCACATTGCTCATCTCCAGGGCGCCGCTCTTGATCGCCCCGGCCCCCAGCGTCAGCGGGCCGGAGACGATCGGCACGCCGCTGTTGCTGCTGGTCTTGTACATTCCCCCGCCCATGTCCGTCAGTCCCTGCGGATTGTTGAACGTCGCCAGCGCCACCTTCCCCAGCGTGCGCGTCAGGCCGTTGGAGAACGACCCGGTGATCATCCCGTCCACCCCCACCGAATAGTCGGTCAGGCTCCCGATCGGCGAGCCGTCCTGCTCGGTCATCACCAGTTCCGAATCGCGGCTGGTCAGTGAGGTCATCGAGTTGAAATCCAGCGAGATCGTCATGGGCGTGGTGGCGCCGGTGTTGGCTCGATCCACGTTCATGCTCGTGCCGGTCGAGGCGATCATCTTCCCTGAATTGTCGAACGTCAGCGTCCCGTTTCCCAGCGCCAGGTCGGTGTCGGTGTCATCCGGCGACTGCACGAAGAACCGCCAGGTGTTGCCGGTGTTGGCTTTGGATTCCAACACCGCCGTCAGCCCCACGGTGATCGGCGTGCCCAGCGAGTCATAGGCCACGAAACTGGTATGCACGCTCTCCCCGGTCGGATCGCTGGTGAACCCCGCGGCGTTGTTCCCGTCGGCGAACGTGAATGGGGAATTGCCCGCGACGGTGCGGAAAGCGTTGGCGGGCAGCGCCAGCGCGTTTTCGGTCCCGGTGTTGCCGACGATCACGATGCGAGCCGAGGTCGGATCGGTCGCGTCGCTCTCGACGACGGCGCCCGCGGTCGGCGCTGCGGGGTTCAGCGGCACGGCCGAATCGATCCCCAGCCCCTGTTGGTAAAAGCCCATTAAGTCGCCCAGCGTGGACGTGGGCGTGACCGTGAAGCTCGCGGCAGGAAGATCGCGCCCTCCCTTAACGCCGGACAGGTCGAACGTCTCTCCGGCGGTGAACAGCGCCACCCCCGGCGTCGCGGTCGCCGCCACGTTCACCAACGCAGTATTCGCATCCGGCGCTACCCCGCCGCCCACAACCGTGAGCAGTTGGCTGTTGAGAATGCTCGCGCCATTGGCGACCACGCCGTTGGAGTTGAGATTCCCCTCGAGCGTGACCGCCTTAGTCTGTTGGGCGCTGGTGGCCGTTCCCATGGGGATCACCATATTGACCAGGGCGCCGGGAATGACGTTGTAATTGGCGTCCACGCCGAACCCCTGCACAAAATCGCCGCCGGTGGTGACCAACTCGTTGGCCGAGTTCAGAATAAATGACCCGTCGCGGGTGTATTTCTGCGCATTGCTCTTGACGACGAAGAAGCCGTCGCCGTCGATCGCCATGTCGCTGGCGCGACCGGTCGCCTCGATCGCTCCGGGCTGAAAGTTCTTCTGGATCGCCGCCACCACCGCGCCCAAGCCGCGCTGCGAAGGATTGGCCCCGCCCGATTCGCCGCTCGGCGCTGAGCCGCCGCTGTCGGTGACATAGAACTGGCTCTTGAACAGCACGCGGCTGCTCTTGAACGAAACGGTGTTGACGTTGGCGATGTTGTTGCCGACGACGTTGAGGCGCTGCTGATTGATGTCGAGTCCGGAAAGGCCGGTGTACAGAGTGCTGGTCAGTGCCATGGAGAATCCGATCCGTCGGAAAAAGGTCCCGCTTTTCGTTTCGCCGCGCAGCGCCTGCGCGATGCTCGGGCGACTTTCGCCGCCCCCCGCGTTCATGGCTCCGCCACGCGGGTTCGCTTCTCGGTCTGGCCGCTTATCGCAAGCGGCGTTCCACGTCGGTCAGTTCTTCGTCGCCTGCGTCGGGCCGGTGATCCCCGTGACATTGCCCATCGGGATCGTCTTGCCGTTGTCCAGCTCGAGATAGACGCTGTCCTTGTCCACCCGCACCGACGTGACCAGCCCCGCCACCGGGTTGGCACTGGCGTCCTGGCCCTGGATCATCTTGCCGATCAGGTTCCCCGCCGCCCCGATCTGGTT
The DNA here is from genome assembly GCA_038329845.1 of Tepidisphaerales bacterium. Classification (GTDB taxonomy): domain Bacteria; phylum Planctomycetota; class Phycisphaerae; order Tepidisphaerales; family Tepidisphaeraceae; genus JBBQNJ01. The sequence goes on from JBBQNJ010000043.1 coordinate 21,458, forward strand.
CTGCATCACCATCGTTTGCAGGCTGCTTTGCAACGTCGTCGCCGATTGCAACTGCCCGATCTGGCTCATCTGCGCCAGCAGTTCCTGGTTCTTCGCCGGCTCCATCGGATCCTGGTTCTGAAGCTGCGTAATCATCATCTTGATGAAGTCCTCGGTCTTGAGGCTGAAGTTCTTGTTCTTGACCGGACTTTGTGCCGCGTTTGTCGAAGTCGCCGAGGAAGTTGCGGTGATCATGCCACCGATGTCGGCTGGGCCTCGAGTCCTCGTTGAGAAATCCGACGAGGTAATTTGCCCCCGCGCCAAGGTTGCGCGATGAGGCGCGAAAGTCGCGCGTAAAACCGGTGAAGACTCCTCCCGCGCTTCGGACAATGCGCCGGCGCTCCAGGAAGACAGAAAGTGGCCTCGCGGCGACCCGCGCAGGCTAAAAGCTTGCACCCCAAGGTCCCGACGTCGAGTGTTTGAGGGTCAAGGTGATGGAGCGGCGCGCAGGCTAAAAGCCTGCACCCCAAGCTCCCGACCCCCCAACACCCAGGCCCCCCCGATCCTCCCGACCCCCGACCTCTTTTCCCGATCAGGGCGCGATCGCTCCTTGTCGGCGGGTGGAGGAGGCGTTGTAGAGCATGATCAGTCCGAGTGAGAGGGCGGACAAGGCGACGACGGCGGCGGTGGCGTGAGGGAGATTGCCCTGTTCGTAGTCGGCATAGATCGAGATGGGCAAGGTGATGCGCCCGGGCTGCCAGCCGAAGACCATCATGGTGGCACCGAACTCGCCCAGGGCGCGAGCGAATCCGAGAACCACGCCGCTGGCCAGGCCGCGCCGGGCCAGGGGAAGGCTCACGTGCCAGAAGAGCTGCAAGCGGTTGGCACCCATCAGCCTAGTGATGTCTTCCAGTTCAGGCTCGACCGACGAAAAACCAGCCTTGGCGGGCAGATACAGCAGCGGCGCCGCCACCACCGCCGCGGCCAGCACTGCGGCCTCGAATCGGAACATGATCGAATAGCCGCCCAGGAACGGCGCCAGCCAGCCGTGAGCGCCGAAGGCCGTCAAAAGAACATACCCGACCACCGTAGGGGGCAGGACCATCGGCATCAGGATCAGCGCCTCGATCAGGCTGCGGCCGACGAATCGATGTCGCGCCAGGAAGAACGCCAGCGGTACGCCTGCAAGCGCGGCGATCAGGGTCGCCGAAGCGGCGATGCGAAGCGAAAGCGACAAGGCGGGCCACAGTTCGCTCATCTCAAGGCCGGGTGGCGGGTCCGTTCTTCGGCAAAGCAAAGCCATTTCGCTGCAACACCGCCTGGGCATCGGCTTGACCCATGTATTCCAGGAATCGCGTAGTCGCCTGCCGCTTGGCACCAGCGGCGACGATGACGGCTGGATAGACAATCGGCTCGTGGGTCGTCGGGTCGGCGGTGGCACAGATGCGCACTTTCTCGCCGGACTGCATCGCATCGGTCGCGTAGACGATGCCGGCCCAGACTTCGCCGCGCTCGACGTAGGCCAGCACCTGCCGCACATTAGCGCCGTAGACGAGCTTGCGGGATACCGCGTCGATCAGCTTGAGCGACTGGAGAACCTGGTGGGCGTACTGTCCGGCCGGCACGGTCTGCGGCTCTCCCATGGCGATTCTGCCCGCGCCAGGACCTGCGAGCGACTCGAATCGGTCGGGGTGATCTTTAGCGTCGGCGGGCGCGATCAGCACCAGGCAGTTCATGGCGATCACGCGGCGGGTGGCGGGATCGACTAGGTGAAGTCTTTCCAGCTCGTCCACCTGTCTGTTCGCCGCCGAGATAAACAGATCAATCGGGGCGCCGTTCTTGATCTGGGCCATGATCTGGCCGGATGAGCCGAACACGAACTCGACGCGTCCGCCGCCGGTGGCTTCATACTTTTCGGCGATCTGCACGATCGCATCCCTGAGACTGATCGCCGCCCCCACCCGAATCGCCTGAGCCGACGCCGCCAGGGTGGGCAGAAACAAAAAGATCAGGGCACCGATAAGCGCGCTTTGCACGATGCCGCTCGCGCCTCGGCTCGGCGCTTCTGGCGGCAACCGCGGGCCCAGGGCAGCGGGGATGTAGTTTCCGGTCGAGAGCAGGAGCTTGAATGCTTCTTCGGCGGACAGGTCGATCAGGATCAGCTTGGAAAGGGGCACGAAACAGAGCCGGCCGTTGATGGGGTTGGGGGCGTTGGGGAGGAAGACGCAGACCGTCGGCTCGGCGGCGCCGGGGATCAAGTCGGCGCTGGTGAAGCCCAGGACGTGGCCGGCGCCCAGTTCGCTCCGGACCAGCACCGTCCTGGCGAACATGCCTTCACGCCCGCCGGCGGTCAGCGAGACCTGCTTCCAGGCCGCGTAGCCGTCTTTCAGCAGAGGCACGCGCAGAAGGATGCGATCCACCGCACGCAGAAAAAATCGTCCGATCAGGCTGGTGACGATCAGGCCGGCGAGATAGATCGCCGCGATCGCCAGGAAAATCCCCACGGCGGGGATGTCCCAGCCGAACAGCTTGCGGGTCAGGTCGCGGGTGGCTCTCTCGGCATATGCGATCACGAACACGGTGACGGCCACCGGAATGACGGCGAAAATTCCAGCCAAAAACGTATTGCGAAGCCGCGTCTGCATCGACATGACTCACCCGTTGAAAGCGGCGGTGCCCTGCCAGCCATCAGCGCTGGCGGCGGCACCCAGGATCACCTCCAGCACGGCTCGGCCCTCTTTCACCGAGTGGATGGGAGACCGGTGGTCAAGAAGACAATCGGCGAAATGGGCGATTTCGGCTCCGAAAGTTTCGACCGGCGCGAACGAGCGCTTGGCCGGCTCGCTGAAGCCCCGCGGCAGCAGATAAAGCGTATCGTCGGAGCCAAAAATTTGACCTTTTTCGCCGACCACATGGATATGGTGCGTGCCGTGAGGCAAGTTCATGGCCCAACTGGTGAAGATCTCACCGACGACGCCGTTGGTGAAGCGCACCGACACGGCGGCGGTGTCTTCCCCGTCGATCGCAGCGTCGAACCGCCCCATCGTGGCGCGGACCTCGGCGACCGGCGCGCCGGCCAAGTGTAGCAGGCGATAGGTGGGATGGTAGCCGGTGTCGATCAGTTCTCCGCCGCCCTGGGTGGCGAGATCGGCTCGCCAGCCCCACTGGGCGCGGGCGCGGCCGGCGGTGAAGCAATCCTGGCTGCGCAGCCAGCGGACGGTGCCGATCTCTCCGGCGTCGATCAGGCGTTTGGCCTCGCGGACCACAGGCATGAAGAGCTGGTTATGCCCGCTGAGATAGGTGATCCCCGAGGATTCCACGGCGGCCGAGATGCGATCGGCCTCGTCGAGGGTCAGGCACATGGGTTTCTCGCACAGGACGTGCTTGCCCGCGGCCACGGCATCGAGGATCGCCGGAGCATGGAGATGATGCGGCAGGCAAATGTCCACCGCATCGAGTTGATCACCCATGTCCCGAAGCATCGTCCGCCAGTCGTCGAACGTACGCACCTCACCGGCCGGGGCGAGCTGCACCGACCGCGTGGCCAGAGCCTCGGGGGAGATATCACACAGCGCCACGCAGCGAATGCGATCCGGAAGCTTAAGGTATCCGCGGATATGCGCGCCCGAGATGCCCCCGGCGCCGATGATCGCCACGCGGGCCGGTGAACCGATGCTCTTTCTCATGGCCGGGCATTGTAGCGATGAGCAAAACATCCACCACCGCCGGCCGGCGGCTTGGAGATTCATCGGCAGCCCCATTTTCCGGGCAAAAGCGCTTGCCAGACTGCCGCGCGAAGATATGATGCGCGCGGGTCGGTGAGGATCACCGGCGAGTCGTTTCCCAGGATGGGTCTCATGTCAGGAAATCGAATCCTCCTTTTAGTGATGGCGTTACTAGCGGCGGCGGGGTGTCGGGCGCGGCCCGGGGCCAAGTCGCCGCCGACGGGCGAAGCATTGGTGTTGTCGCCACACGTCCGCGATTCGGGCTCGTGGGTCAAGGCGCGCTCGACCGACGGCGCCGGTGCGGAAACAGCCGAAGGTTCCGATCCGACGCAGGGATCGGCCGCGGCGCTGGCACAGAAGACGGCGTCGTATGCCCAGGGGCTTGAGGCGTTGCTCACCGAGCGGGCGCGACGCGCCGCGGCGACGCCGCCAGCGCCGACCCAGCCGTTGCCCGAGGCGTGGATGCGGCAGCCTCTGGCCGCAGGATCGGAGTCGGGATCGCAGGCGGTCTCGGCAGGGCAATCGGTGAATGAGATTACCGGTTCGCCCTCGGCAGTGCGATGGACCGACGCCGGGCCGGCGCGAATCACGGATTCGCCGCGAGATCCGGGCGCGGCGCGAGATCCGGGCGCAGCGCGCGATCCGCGGGCCGAGGCGAGATTCATGGATCCGGTCCGCGATTCGGGGGCCGGGGATTCTCTCCCCGGTGGCGATGTGACGGCGCTGCGGACTGCACGGCGGCCCGCGACGCCGGGGCAGTCGTTGCCGGTGGCGATTCCCGCCGCCGCGGTGATCGGTCCGGACTCGGCGCTGGCGCCCTCGACGATCATTCCCCGTCCGGCGGCGCCGTTTGATTCCGATGCCCTGCTGCGCCGGCTGGCGCTGCGGGTGCAGGAGCAGCCGCGCGATGTGGCGGCGCATCTGGATTACCAGTTGCTGCAATTTCTCCGCGAGGAGCAGACGCCGGACCTGAACACGTTGGCGTCGCTGCCGGCCGAAGACCGCGAGATGCTCTCGGCGATCGTGGACGGGCTGAACAACTTTCGTCATGCCGCCCGGGCGCAGCAGAACCTGCTGCTGTCCAAGAAGGTCAAGCCGATGCTGGAGATGGCCGACCGCCTGCGTGCCCAGTCGGACCTGAGCATTCCGACGATTGCGCTATGTCGGGAGGTGCGTGCGTTCGGGGTGTACGAGCCGTTCGAGCCGTATCGGTTCATCGCGGGGGGCGAGCATCCGGTGCTGCTGTACTGCGAGGTGGCGGATTTCGCTTCGCAGCTCAACGAGCGGGGATTGTGGCAGACGAAGCTGACCGAGGAGGTCGTCTTGTATACCGAAACAGGCTTGCCGGTGTGGCGCGATCCCGACCAAGGCAAGCCGATCATCGACCTGTCGCGCAATCGGCGCCACGACTTTTTCGTGCTCAAGAAGATCCGCCTTCCCTCCAACTTGACGATCGGGCGATATCTGCTGAAGGCGACGATCGTGGACCAGCAGGCCAGCCGCGTCGCCGAGGCGACCTTGCCGCTGCAAATGGTCGCCCAGTAGCCTTCCGCCCGATAATATCGCGTGTTTTGCGTTGACTTCCCCCCGGTCGAGCGCCAAAGGTCCCCGGCGCAAGGCGCATCGAGGGTTTTGCCTTATGATGCCTCATCGCGGAGACGGGGAGCGTTTTGCCGACGAAGGGAACTCCATGAATCGTTTAAGCCTCGGGATCATCCTGCTGTTTCTGGCGACGCTGGCGGGCGGGTGCGCCCGCAAGAACCTGACCCTCACGACAGCGCCTCCCGATGCGCTCTTGCGCATCGATGGCGAGGATGTCGGCCCCGGGCCGATCGCCCGCCAGTTTAAGTTCACCCGGCGCCAGCCCACCCACACCATCAGCGCATCGCGCAAGGGCTTTAAGGATCAGACGGTCGAGCTGACGCGAGACTTCCTCGGAGATTCGCTGCGTATCGACCTCAAGCCCGAGTCGCGCCGAATCACGATCCAGGTGGCGCCGGTGCAGGCGATTATCAAGATCGACGCCGAGGAGATCAGCCGCACGCCGACGGCGCTGATTTCCCGCCAGATCGAGTTCGGCGTCGATGCCCAGAATCGCTGGAAGCCGCATGTGGTAACGGCCGAGCGGCCGGGGTTCAAGATGGCCCGCGCGGTCGTGTCGTTCGACGATCCGTCGCCCACGGTGCTGCTCCAACTCGAGCCGATGCGCAAGAGCTTCACCGTCAGCACCGATCCATCCGGGGCCGAGGTGTTTCTGGACGATCGGTCGCTGGGGACAAGCCCGGTGAAAGTTGAGAATGAGCCATTCCCCGTGCGGCTGGACAACAACGAGTCGATCCCGCGCACGCTGCGGGTGATCAAGCCGGGATATCCCGAAGTTCGGCGGCAGATCGCATGGGACGAGGGACAAAGCCATTACACGGTCTCGCTGAGCGTGCGGACCAAGGACGTGCGGATACTCACCGATCCGCCGCGGGCCACGGTAGCGATCGACGAGGCGCAAGTTCGCACCGACGAGGACGGACATGTCGTGGCGACCCTGGAGTTTCCGCCGATCGCGCCGACGGGAGAGCTGAAGACCTACACCGCCGCCATCTCGAAAAAGACCGACTCGACGGAGTGGGAGCCGAAGGCGATGGTGATCGGCTGGGATGACGGTCAGAGCGAATACTCGGTGAAGCTGCGCGAGGTGCTGACCCGCACGGTCGCAAGCGTCGAGCCTGAACTGGTTCGCGGCGAGGACGGCTGGAGCGTGGTTCCGCGGGCGCGGACCTGGGTGGCGATGAAGGAACTGACCGAAGGCCCCGGGCGACCCAGCCCGGTGCAGGTCACGCAATTGCCCGCCGGCACGATCATCGACTCGCTGACGATCTCTCCCGATGCCAGCCAGTTGCTGTTCGTGGTATTGCAAGGCGGGCGCGGCGCCGAAGAGCTTCGGTCGCAGTTGCGGCTGGTGCGGGCCGATGGCTCGGGCGGCGAGCAATTACTCACCGACTTTAAGGCGCTGGACCTGACGCCAGCGTTCTCGCCCGATGGCAAGAGCATCGTCTTTTCGTCCAACCGCGCGGGCAAACGCCTGAGCATCTGGCAACTGTCGGTCGCCGGGGCACCGGGCGTAACCCAGCTTACCCTCGGGCTGACAACCGATCTCTGGCCTTGCATGGATTCGGATCCGCAGCAACCCCGGCTGTTCTATGAAGCCCGCACCGACGGGCGGGCGGCACCGCGAATCTACATGACCCGTCTCGGCACCACGATCCGCACCGACTTATCGGCTCTGGGCGGGGCCCAGCCGAGGATCAGCCCCAAGGGCGATGCCCTGCTGTTCACCGTCGTTAACGAGCGCTCGGGCAAGCGCGACATCTATCGCATGAGCGATCGCGGCGAGCGCCCGGAAAATCTGACCAATACGCCGGAAGTCGATGAGTTCGACCCCGCCTGGAGCGCCGATGCCGGACGCATCGCCTATGCCAGCGAGCCGCCGCCGGATGCAACCGGAGCACCCAATCGGGATGTCTGGATGATGGACATGACTCGCCGCGACGCCCCGACCCGGCTGACGGCCAACGCCAGCGCCGATGACTGCCCGGCGTGGGACCCGGCCGGCGAAGCGATCTACTTCCGCTCGAATCGCGGCGGAGAATGGGCCATCTGGCGGATCGGCCTGAAATAGACCCGCCGGCACCCCGCCCCGAGTCGGCGCGGGCACCGACACCCATTTAGCAACGGACCAATCGTCGAGCAACGCATGACCCCGGATTTGCGACAACTAGTATCCGATGCCCGCGAAGTCACGGGCGCCCAGCCGCCCGGCCTGATGCGCGACGATGCACCGGTACTCGAGGCTTCGGCGTTGAGCGAACAGGCCGACGACTTCTACCTCGTGGGGTTGATCGGCGGAAAGGATGTGGGAAAGACCTCGTTGGTCAACGCGCTGGCACAGGAGCGGATCGGCGAGCCGTCCTCGCACGGGCGCGGAACGCAATGCGTGACGGCGTACGTCCACGAGAGTCGTCGCCAGGCCGTCGAACAACTGCTCGAGCGGGAAACGCCCGGTCGATTCGCCATCATCACCCACCGCATCGACCGCCTGGCCGGCCAGGCGCTGCTCGACCTGCCGGACATCGACAGTCAATGGGAGGATCATCTGGAGATCACCCGGCGCATGCTTCGCCACATGCTCTTTCCAGTCTGGATCCAGAGCGTCGAGAAATACGCCGACGAACGCCCGCGAACGCTGCTGATGCAGGTAGCGGCGGGAAACTCGCCGGAAAACTTCATCTTTTGTCTGAACAAGATCGACCAGGTTATCAAGCGGGAAGGCGAATCGGCGGCCATCGAGCTGCGCGATGATTTCGCCCGCCGGATCGCCCTGGCGCTGAAACTGCCGGTGCCGCCGGCGGTGCGGATGATCAGCGCGGCCCATCCGGATGAGCACGATCTGCCGGCGCTGCGGGAATTGCTGTCGCGGCAGAAGAGCGAGCCGGACGTATCGGATTCACGCCGCCGGGCGATGCGCCAGCAGGGGCGGACGGTGCTGTCGTGGCTGGGGGAACAGAACCTTCCCGAGCGGGAGGCGGCGCTGGAGCGGCTGGAGGAACAGGCGCTCGAGGCATGCGCCCAGCGGATCGCCGTGCCGATCATCGAGCGCGGGCTGACCTCGCTGCTGGACGATCCGCGCTATCGCCTGGGAATGGTCGGTGCGGTCCTCGAGCGGCGGATGCGGCGATGGCCGATCGTCAACTGGATCGACGCCCCCCTTTCGCCGCTGCTGGGGCTTTGGCATCGGGCGACGGCGGCGAGATCCGAACCGGTGGAGGATTTTTCCGCGCTGATCGCGGCGCATCTCAAACCGGGAGGCGAGGCGGCGGCGGACCTGGTGCAGCGGACCTTTGCGCAGCTTCATCAGGCCCACCCGATCCTGGCGCCGATGTATCGGCAGCGCCGGCTCTGGGAGCCGATGGCCGCCGAGCATGCCGCCGATGATCTGCGGATCCGGCTATGCGCCACCCTCGAGCGCCAGCGGGCGATGATCGGCGAGCGATTGAACCGCCGCCGCCTCGCCCTTTTGGCGGCGCCGCTGCGATGGGCGATGACGATCGGCGCATTGCTGTGGTTCCCGCTGATTCAGCCGCTGCTCGAGGCGATGCTCCAGCGCGGCTACGCCGCCACGGCACGGGATCTGGTGCTGCTGGCGGTGCAGTTGCTGGGCGTGAATTATCTGCTGCGCAGCGCCGTCTTCCTGCTGATCTACTTCGTCGCGCTGTGGCTGGGGCTTCGATGGCACACGCATCGGCGGGTGCGCCGGTTGCTCGAGCGCTGGCGCCGCGGCGGGAGCGTCGATTCTTCGCTTAGCCTCGAGGCGCAGACGCTCAACTGGACTCATTCGCTCATCGAGCCGATCCGGGCGGCACGGGGACGGATCAAGCTGGTGATTTCCCGAATGGAAGCGCTCGAGCGATCGGCCGCCTGAGCGGACCTCAAACCGGTGCTGGATCAGAACTCGCCCACCGCTTCGCGCGACAGCGTGAGGTAATCGCGCAACTGGTCGGTCGTCATGTTGGTCAGCCAGTCATCGCCGGCACCGATGATTTTTCCGGCCAGGGCCAGCTTCTCCGAGAGCATCCGGTCGATCCGCTCCTCCATCGTTCCGATGCAGACAAACTTGTGAACCTGCACCTTGCGAGTCTGGCCGATGCGATGGGCGCGGTCGGTCGCCTGGGCCTCGACCGCCGGGTTCCACCAGCGGTCGAAATGGAACACGTGGTTGGCGGCAGTGAGATTCAAGCCCAGCCCGCCGGCCCGCAGCGACAAAATGAACAAGCGCGGGCGGCTCGCCCGCTCGCCTTCGTGGAAGCGCCGGACCATCTCATCGCGCATCCGGGTGGTCGTTCCGCCGTGCAGGAACAACACCTCGGTCCGCAGTCGCTCGGCCAGCAGCCGCTGGAGCAGGTCGCCCATCTCCTTGAACTGGGTGAAGATCAGCGCTGCGTCGCCTTCCTCGAGCACCTCCTCGAGCATCTCCACCAGCCGCTCGCACTTGCCGCTGCGGCCGTCCAGCGGACCCGGCTGCTTGAGCAGTTGGGCCGGGTGGTTGCAGACCTGCTTCAGCCGCGTCAACGCCGCGAGGATCAGCCCGCGACGACGGATGCCCTGGGCGCTGTCGATCTGCCCGAGCATCTCGTCGGCGATGCGCTGGTAATGCATCGCCTGCTCGCTGGTGAGATTGCAGAAGACCTTCATTTCCATCTTTTCCGGCAGATCGGCCGCGACGGTGGGATCGGATTTCAACCGCCGCAGCACGAACGGGCGGATCATCCTGCGAAGCTGCTCGGCGCGGTCGGCGTCGCCCAGTTTCTCGATCGGGACCGCGAGTTTCTCGCGGAATTCCCCCGCCGTCCCCAGCAGGCCGGGATTTAAGACTTCCATGATCGACCACAGCTCGGACAAGTGGTTTTCGATCGGCGTGCCGGTCAAGGCCACGCGCAGCGGTGAGCTGATCGCGCGGATCGCCAGGGTGGCCGCGGCGCTCGGGTTCTTGATCTTCTGCGCCTCGTCCAGCGCCAGTCGGTGCCACGCCGGGCGGCGAAGATCGGCCAGATCGCGGTACGCCAGGTTGTAGGTGGTGATCACCAGATCGTGCTGCGCCGCGGCGTCGACGAACGCATCGCCGCTGAGCCGATCTGGCCCGTGATGAAGCATCGCCTTGAGCCGCGGGCCGAATCGCTGCACCTCGCGCAGCCAGTTGCCGATGACGCTGGTCGGAGCGAACAGCAGCGTCGGGCCCAGCGGCTCGGCCGCCCTGCCCGCCGCGTCCAGCTTTTCTCGCTCGTAAAGCATCAGCGCGATCAACTGGATCGTTTTCCCCAGCCCCATATCGTCGGCCAGGCACGCGCCGATCCCCAGCCGCTGGAGAAACGCCATCCATTCCAGCCCGCGCACCTGGTAGGCCCGCATTTCCCCCACGAACGACTTGGGCTGCTCGAGCTGATCGAGCCGCCCCGCCGGGGCTTGCGACAAAAATTGCTCGATCCACGAAGACCCGCCCAGCCCCAGAATCGGCAGCCCGGTTTCCGACGGCGTCGCGTACAACGCGGTGCGCATCGCCTCGGCGAAGGTCATCTTTCCTCCCTTCTTGCTCCCGAGGAACTCCAACGCCTTGCGCGACGCGGCGGGGTCGATCTGCAGCCAGCGCCCCTGGTGTCGCACCAGCGGCGAATCGCGCTCGAGTAATCGACGAAACTCCTCGGCCGACAACTTCAGATCCCCCACCGCGATCTGCCAATCGAAGTCCAGCAGGCTGTCCAGTCCCAGCCGCCCTGGCCGCGAAGTCCAGTCGCCGCCGCCGGTCGCCACCGAGCCGTCGGCGTCGAGCGGATCGTCCTCGTCGCGCGGGCGGATGTAGAGCTCAATCGACGGCGCTGCCTCACGCCGGGTGGTCCACTCGGGCAGACGCACCGTGATCCCGCGCTCCTCGAGCTGCGGCGCCCACTGACGAATCAGCGCGTGCGCTTCGGCGGTGCTCAAAACGATGTCGCATGGAATCAGCGATTGCATGGCCCGGTGCGCCGGGGGGAAGACCTCGGCGGCGCGGGTGAGTTCGCTGACGAACTGTGATCGACGGTGGAGAATTGCGCGGCGAAGAATCGCCGGCGGCTCGGGGCCATCCGCCCAGAGCGCAGCGGGGTCCAGGGCCTCGGCGTCCTCCTGCACCGGACAAAGTTGAACCGTTACTGTCCAACCCGGTTCGGCAACGGGCGACACTGCCACCGCCGGATCAACCGGGAATATTTCGCCCGCGCCTTCGGCCGGCTTCTCGTCCATCTCCGGCTCGATCAGCGTCAAAACCAGCCGCGCCGGCGACAGCGATTGCGCCTGGTTCAGCCGGCCCGTCCACGCCCGCGCCTGATCCACAAACGGCTGCAAATCGTCGGGGTCGCCGCGAAGCTCGCGCTTCGCCCCCAGCAGCGCCGACAGCCAGCGAATCTCGGCCGCGGAATCGAAATCGGCGGCGCGATCGTGAATCGACAGGAAAAAGTCGTCGGCCGACACATCGCGCCGGATCAAGGCGTCGGCCGCGGAATGAAGAAACGATTCGACGATCCGTATCGCGTCGGACTCCCCCGCCCCCGCCGCCACCGCCGACCGCGCCGCCGGCGGCATCACCGCGGCATACTGCTGGAGAAAATCGACGTCCGCCGCCGAATCCAGCAGCAGCCGCCAGACGCCGCGCCAGCGCCCCGGGCCTTCATCGTCGAGGTCGGGATAGAACTGACCGCGCCCCAGACGATCGACCACCATCCGGCCGAGCCGCGCGAAATACGCGATGCTGTCGCCGGCGCCCTGCGGCGAAGAATCGGTCAACCCGGTGAACAGGTCGATCGCATCGGCCGGCACCAGCCGCAGCGCCGACACGGCCGTCGGAGCCAAAAACGTGTCGGTGCGTGGTGCATCCGACGCCGACGGCATCACCACCCCGGCCGCGTCGCAGGGCAACCACAGATCCAGCCGCGATTCAACCGCAATCGACGCCAGCAGCGAATCGGCGCACATCTCTCCCACTCGGGCCCGCAGTTCCGCCGGGCCTACCGCGGCGCCCTCATCGGACCACAGCCATAATTCATCCTGATGCCAGATTGCGTGCAAACCCATCGTTGATCCATCCCCCGGCCGCCCGCCGGGCCTAAACCCCGCAGCATAGACGAGGGAGCGAGTCTGTGCGATCAGAGCGAACAGGCAATGATCGGCTCGGGTTGGCCGTTGGAGTGGAGCCAGCGGCGGCCGTCCAGCTCGATCAGGTCCATCGCCTTTTTCGGCCCCCATGATCCCGGGGCATACTCGTGCGGCGGCGATTTGCTCTGCCGCCACCCCTGCTCGATCGGGTCGATCACGGCCCAGGCGCTTTCGGCCTCGGCACCGCTGATGAACAAGGTTTGATCGCCCGCCATCGCATCGTGGATCAGCCGTTCATACGCCTCGGGTGGATCGACGCCGAACGCACTCTTGTAGAGAAAATCCAACGCCACGCTCTTGATGTTCATCGCCCCGCCGGGAATCTTGCCGTTTAAGCGCCAACTGATCCCCTCCTCCGGCTGCACGCGGATCACCAAGTCGTTGGGATAGACCGGCGCTTCGCACTGCTTCTGGAACAGCGTTAGCGGCGGGGCGCGGAAGCGAACCACCACCTCACTCAATTTCTCCGGCAGGGCCTTGCCCGTCCGCAGATAGAACGGCATCCCGCTCCAGCGCCAGTTGTCGACAAACAGCTTTAAGGCCACGAACGTCTCGGTCCTCGAATCGGCGGTAACCCCTTTTTCCTTGAGATATCCGGCGGTTTTTCCCTTGACCATCTCCCCGGCACCATATTGCCCGCGGACAACAAAGTCATCCACTCGTTCCGGGCGGATCGGGCGCACCGAGCGGTACACCTTGATCTTCTCTTCGTGGATGCTGTGCGCATCCAGCGCCACCGGCGGCTCCATCGCAACCAGCGCCATGAGCTGGAAGATGTGATTCTGCACCATGTCGCGCAGCGCCCCGCTGCGGTCGTAATACCCCCCGCGCGATCCCACCCCCAGCGACTCGCTGACCGTGATCTGAACGTGGTCAATGTACTTGTAGTTCCAGATCGGCTCAAAAATCGAATTGGCGAAGCGCGTGACGATCAGGTTCTGGACCGTCTCTTTGCCCAGGTAGTGGTCGATCCGGAAAACCTGCTCCTCGGCGAAAAACCGATGCAGCGCCTCGTTCAGCTCGCGGGCGCTGGCCAAATCCCGCCCGAACGGTTTTTCGATGATGATCCGCTGCCATGAATCGGTGTTGTCGCCGCGATGAACCAGTTTGCGCTCGCCCAGGCAGGTGATGATCGGATCGAACGCCTCGGGCGGAGTCGAAAGATAGAACAACCGGTTGCCGGCGGTGTCATGTTTGGCATCCAGTTCGTCCAGGCGCTTGGCCAGGCGATCATGATCATCCGGCGAGCCGTAATCCGAAGCCTGCATGTAGTAGAGCCGGGCGGCCAGATCCTTAAAAACTTTTTCGTCGAACGTCTTGGAGCGGGCGAACTGCTGGATCCCCTCTCGGCATTCCTCGCGGAACTGCTCGTCGGTCATCTTTGAACGGGCGAACCCCAGCAGCGCGAACTTCGGCGGCAGCAGCTTGTCCCGGGCCAGGTCGTAGATCGCCGGGATCAGCTTCCGCTTGGCCAGATCGCCGGAAGCGCCGAAGATCACCAGCACGCACGCAGGAGCCGAAGGCATGGTCTGTTTTCCTTCACAAAAGGCAAAAAAATCGCGCAACCGCCGCCCCGCCAGCGAACCCCTTGAAGGTAGGCCCGCCGAAAGCAAAGTCAACGCCGACGCCCGCTGGGTCATCCCCCGTTTCCCGCCATAGTTTCCAAATGAAGAGCCGCCCGGGACGTCGGTGTTCGGCAGAGCGATGACGTGTTCGTCGGCGTGCCCGGGAACGCCGACGAACGCGTCGGTATGATTAACAACCGCCACAACCGCCGAGAGGTGGGGATGACTCAGCGCCGCCTCGCCAGGTTGGCCGCTGGACCGAGCGTGGCGCGTTTCGGCGACGGCCACTGGCCCCGCACGGCGCGGACGGCCGAGCAGATGCGGGCGCGTCTGAAGGAGCCGCCCCAGACGGATGACCTGACTCACCCCGCGGGTGTCCGGCGGGCGGGGCGGCTACAATCGGCCTCATGAACGATGGGTCCACGAACGTTGAACAGATCGGCCGCGCCGCCCGCGCGGCGTCGCGCGCCATGGCCCGGTTGAACGGCGCTGCGCGATCCCAAGCCTTGCGGCAGCTCGCCGCGGACCTGCGCGACGGGCGAACCGCGCTGCTCGAGGCCAATGCCCGCGACATCGCCGCCGCCCAGGCCGCCGGCCTGCAATCGGCCCTCGTCGAGCGCCTTCGCCTCAATGACAAACGCATCGAATCCATGGCCAGCGCCGTCGAGCAGATCGCCGCCCAGGTCGATCCGGTCGGACAGACCCTCGAGGGCTACCAGCGTCCCAACGGGCTGCGAATCGAAAAAATCCGCGTTCCCATCGGCGTCGTGTTGTTCTTTTACGAATCCCGCCCGAACGTCACCGCCGACGCCGCGGCGTTGTGCATCAAGAGCGGCAACGCGATCATTCTTCGCGGCGGCAAAGAGGCGATGCACTCGAACCGCGCTATCGCCGCGATCATCTCTCAATCGCTCGAGCGCTGCGGGATCGACCCCGCCGCCGTGCAGCTTATCGAATCGACCGATCGCGCCCTGATCGCGCCGCTGCTTAAGCTCGACCGCTATATCGACCTGGTCATCCCCCGCGGCGGCGAAGGCCTGATCCGCGCCGTCGTCAAGGAATCGACCATCCCCGTGCTCAAGCATTTCAGCGGCAATTGCCACATTTACATCGACCCTTCGGCCCGCTTCATCGCCGACAAGGCCCGCGCCGTCTGCGTCAATGCCAAGACCAGCTATCCCGGCGGCGCTGTCTGCAACGCCGTCGAGCATCTGCTGATCCACTCCGACATCGCCAGCGAAATCTTCCCGGGAATTGCCGCCGATCTGGCGAGCGCCGGTGTCGAAATTCGCGCCGACGAGCGCGCCCGCGCGATCTATCCCGCCGCCAAACCCGCCGAGGGATCCGATTGGGACGCCGAGTACCTGGCCCTGATCGTGGGAATCAAAATCGTCGATTCGATCGAACAGGCGATCGACCACATCAACGAACACGGCAGCCATCACACCGACGCGATCCTCGCCACCGATGTACGGGCGATCGAACGATTTGTGCGCGATGTGGATTCGGCCAGCGTCATGGTCAACGCCTCGACGCGCTTCGCCGACGGCGGCGAATATGGCCTGGGTGCCGAGATCGGGATCAGCACCGACAAGCTCCACGCCCGCGGACCCATGGGCGCAGCCGATCTGACCACCAGCAAATGGATCGTCAGCGGCGACGGTCACGTGCGCTAAAGCGGCGAGGAGAACCGTCGGCGACGCGAACGCCGGCGCGGCCGCCGAGCGCGGCAAGCCTGCCGATAGCGCCGGCGCGCCGATCGCGGGCGGCATCGCCAGCCCTGCCGGCGGCGAAGGTCGTCGGCCGATGGTGCTGGCCGGGATCAAGGTCGATCCGGTGATTTACACGGCCAAGGCGACCCAACCGCGAGCCGAGGATTGCCGAGCCCTCTTTGTGGCGGGAAACCTGCTTCTGCTGGCCGACAAACCCGCCGAGGCCCGGGGCGGTGGGGCGGTGGGGCGGAGGGACGAAGGAGGCAGACGAGGCATAGGATGCACCGCCCGTCTCAGCGGTGCCGGGGCCTGATCAGATATCGAAATACATGCAGAACTCATAGGGGTGCGGGCGCATGCGCACCGCGTCCACTTCGTTTTCGCGCTTGTATTTCACCCAGTAATGGATCACGTCGGCGGTGAACACATCGCCTTTAAGCAGAAACTCGTGATCCTTCTCCAGCTCGTCCAGCGCTTCTTCCAGCGATCCCGGGGCCGAACCGATCGACTCATACTCCTCGGCCGAAAGGCGATAGATGTCCTTGTCCATCGGATCGCCGGGATGAATCTTGTTTTCGATCCCGTCAATCGCGGCCATCGCCATGGCGCTAAACGCCAGGTAGGGATTGCACGAGCTATCCGGGCAGCGGAACTCCAGCCGCTTGGTCTTGGGGTTCTCCGAGTACATCGGGATGCGCACCGCCGCCGAGCGATTGCGGCTGGAATAGACCAGGTTCACCGGCGCTTCATATCCCGGCACCAGGCGCTTGTAGCTATTCGTGGTGGGGTTGGTGAACGCGCACAACGCCCGGGCGTGCTTGAGAATCCCTCCGATGGCGTACAGCCCCATGTCGCTCAGGCCGGCGTATTTGTTCCCGGCGAACAGGGGCTTGTCACCCTTCCACAGGCTGAAATGCACATGCATTCCCGACCCGTTGTCCTGGAACAGCGGCTTGGGCATAAACGTGACGACCTTGCCATGCCGGGCCGCGACGTTCTTGCAGACGTACTTGTACATCATGACCGTGTCGGCCATGTGGACCAGCTCCTGGTAGCGCATGTCGATCTCGCACTGCCCGCCGGTGGCGACTTCGTGATGATGCGCCTCGACGCCGATGCCCATCTCGATCAGCGTGGCGACCATCTCGCTGCGGATGTTCTGCATCGAATCCATCGGCGGAACGGGGAAATACCCTTCCTTCAGCCGCACCTTGTAACCCAGGTTGCTCGCGTCCTCATCGCCGCGTCCCCAGATGCCCTCGCGGCTGCCGACGTAGTACTTGGCGTAGTTGATCCCCTGGTCGTACCAGGCGTGATCGAAGATGAAGAACTCGAGTTCCGGCCCGAAATAGGCGGTGTCGGCGATCTTGCTCTTACGCAGGTAGGCGATGGTCTTGCGTGCGATCGAGCGGGGATCGCGGCTGTATTCCTTCTTGGTGATCGGGTCGCGCACATCACACAAGATCGACAGCGTCGGATGCATCATGAACGGATCGAGCTTGGCGGTGTCGGCCACCGGGACCAGCAGCATGTCCGATTCATTGATCGCCTGCCAGCCGCGGATCGAGCTGCCATCGAACCCGAAGCCGTGTTCGAAACTGTCGAGACTGAGTTCGGACACCGGCAGGGTCGTGTGCTGCCACAGACCAGGGAAATCCATGAACCGAAGATCGATAAACTGGACTTTCTTTTCCTTGCACAGCTTGAGAACTTCCTGGGGTGTCATCCAAGGCCTCCGGGGGTAGCACGCCGATCGCCGGCGCGGCGGGTTGGGGGTTGGCGGGTTGGGGGGTTGGTCGCCAATGCGGCGAATGCTACTTCCGTCCGGGAGAGGGGTCAAAGCCGCTCGTTTCGTGAGCGATCGACAGCGCGGGTGGGCGCGGAACGAAAGTGGATGGAGGGTCAACGCCGCTCCTTTCGTGAGCGATCGTCGGCGGATCGTCCGCGGGGACTGCTTCCGTGCGTAAACAATTCGCCCTCTGGCGCCAGAAGCGTCAGAGGGCAGAGGGCGTTGGGCGGGTGCAAGTTTGTTTTGAAAGACCGGCGATTTACGCCGCCAGAGGCTGAGTCGAGAGGTACAACCCGAGCATGCCGCGGTCGATGTCGTCCATGTCCACGAGTCGTCCGGCGACTTCGGTGTGGCCATCTTCGGTTTTGGCCACTCGGGCCACGCTCATCCAGCCGACCCATTCGCGCTTGGGCGCCAGGCTTTCGCCGTCGCGGTCCACGAAGGGGCTGATTCCCGCGAAGGCGGGCAGTTCCAGACGCACCCGAATCTGGTGATCAGCGCGGATTTCGGCCTGGCCGGTGCGGATTCGCACGCCGCTGGCCGACAGGTCCACCAGGCGGCCGAAGGTTTCCCCGGCGTCGCGGGCGGCGTCCCAGCGGTCCACGCAGATGTCCTGCTGCTCCAGATCATGGCGCCGATGCTGTCGGCGATCGCGCCCGCGTGCGATGTTCAGTCTTTCGGTCCCCTCAAGCATCGTGGTCATCGAACGGATCATGAGCATCTCCTCAAACGTCGCCGAATGTTGAACTGGCGAAACAACACTCGTCCTATCGGCCAACACGACTGCCCACTTTCGACAAAATAGGCAACCTGGATGGTTATCAGACCCATCGGTGGCACGGCTGTACTCGGCTGGGTCTGTGGTGTCTGTGTTGTCTGCGGCCCAGCCGCCCTCGGCTGTGCCTGTGTTGCCTGCGGCATAGCCGCGCCCGGCTGTGTCTGTGTTGCCTGTAGCCCAGCCGTCCTCGGCTGTGGCCTGCCCCGTCCCGTGCCGGTCGGCGTGAAGGGGCATCCGGGATATTCCGGAGGCTCGTTTCCCGATCTTCTTGCTTGCTTCTCGCGGACAACAACATGATAATATCGCCTTCTCGTAGTGGGGTCCGGGATCGTGAGCGAATCCCGATCCTCAAGTGAAGTCCGCCTCGCTGGCGGAAACCCGCGGTTCCCGAATTGGCCGCCAAGACGGCGTCCATCGCGGCCGCGGTCAATCAACGTCCCGATGAGCGGGACAAGGGAGCAACGGGATGGGAAGGACACCAACGGGCGGCGTCTCCAAGGCCACCCAGGCCACCGCGCATCGATCCTCCGGCGATGAGCACGACGATTGCGATTTGCGGCGCGGCGAAACCCATCCCGATGAGACCGCCCGCCGGGTTCCCACGTCCTTGGCCGCCACGGATGGGAACCCCGGCGAAATCCCCATCGCGGGCAGCGCATCGGATGGGACCGCCCGCGCCGTTCCCACGTCCGGCCCCGCCCCACCCCGCCGGGCCGAATGCACCCCGCCCCGCCCGCGCCCGCGGGGCGCGCCGTCGTCCCCCGCGTCCCCGCCGGCCCGGCCAACGCCTTGTCCCGCGCCCCCGCCCCCGTCATATTGCTCGGTGATCCCCCCCGCGGCGACGGTCGCCGCCGGGCGGATCGCCAAAACAGGATTATTTCAATAATCAGCAATAAAACCCCGTCACGGGGCTGCTATCGCTAATGGCGGGAAAGGGGCGGAACGGCAACCAATGACGCAGCCTGATGGGACGCGGGATCGGGCTTTTGAAAGGGTCAACCCAGCGTTCGAAAGCGCCGTCATATGGTCCAGACGCCGTTCATTCAACAAACGTGAGGAGCGCCGTATTTGCCAGCGTGTGTCAACGCTTTGGAAATGTCCTCATCCATAACGCAATAGGAATGTCCTCGGCTGGCTACCGGGGCAAGGGGCGAGGAGCCGTAGGCGACGAGGCCCTTGCCCCGGTAGCGGAAGTCGAACGCCATGGGTGGGCTGAGCGCGCGCGATCTGGCGGGGGATATCAAGGGCGCCTACGAGGTCATGCGTCGCGGAGAGACCGAACCGGAGATCATCATTCCGCCGAAGGGCCAGCCCGTCAGGAAAGCCGATGACCCCGAACGCAAGGTCTACCAAATTGATGCCGACGGCAATGACATCATCCCCCCACCACCTGATGCCCGCTCGCGCAGGTCCGAATAATGAATCCTTTGTTTTGCTTGCAACCATCGTGATTTGCGACGCTGCGGCCACGGCTTAAGTTGGTAGGTTCCGCATGGGTACACGCGGAACCTACAGGTCTGTCACGCACCCCTGTGTGCGGAACCTAGAGGTCTGGCATTTGCTTTTTATCGGACATCTAGTGCATTGTCACACGATGATTTTAGGGTAGACCGACTTCAGCTTGCGGCGCGCGTCGCTGACTTTGAACTGCCAGTCCACGCCGCGTTGTTTGGCGTTGCTGGCCGCCTGCCAGGCGGCGGTCTCGGACCTCAGCA
>JBBQNJ010000044.1:0-41110 GCA_038329845.1 Tepidisphaerales bacterium
AGTTGGTAACAGGCCGCATCGTCCATCAGGTCCGTGATCGGGAAATCCATGGCGGGCTCCTCCTTGAGCAGGTGCCATTGAAACATCCATTCCCCCCGGCGCGAACCGACAATCTCAGCGGAAGGGGGACATGAGCCAAAAGTTCTTCATTGCGGGCGGGGAAAGCGGGCAATCGGAGCACGGCCCGGCCAGGACTCGGATCGTCGCCAGAAGTCATCGTCGCGCCCGCCGTAGTAGGCTTCGAGCGCCTGATCCATCACCCGCGAGGTTCGCGCCGCGGTATGACCGGTGCTGGGGCAGGTTCCTTCGCCGGATAGATCATCGACGATCGACTGAATCAGCGGCTGCTGTACATGCGCCGGGTTAGGGCGATCGAAGGTTTCCTGCGCTGCATCGGCGCCGATCAGCGAGATCGGCTCGTTGCCGAAGGTCGTCATCACCAGACGGGCCTGGCGGCCGGTGATCTCGATCAGGTCTCGTCGATGGCTGGCGGCGAAGTTCCACTGGGCCGCTCCCAGGGCGCCGCAAGGGGACCGAAAGGTCATCGCCACGGCGTCTTCAACCTCACATAACCCCGCCAGATTTCCGGCCGAACCGCGCACTTCAGACAGCTCGCCCAGCAGGAAATCCAGCAGATCCAGCGTGTGCGATCCGAGGTCCAGGAAAAGCCCCGCCCCCGCCTGCTCGGCCGACAATCGCCAGATGGCGGCGTTTGTCGGCGGGGGGCTGCACCATTGATAATTCACGGCGGTGATGTCGCCCAACCGCCCGGAATCGATCAATTCTTTGGCGATCACGAATCGCGGCAGCCGGCGGCGGTAGTACGCGACGAACAGCTTCCGCCGGGCCGCGTCGAATGCCTCGATCATCCGGCGGCATTCGGCGAAACTCCGCGCCAAGGGTTTCTCGACATAGGCCGGCTTTCCCGCCGCCGCCACGAGCAGCGCCAGTTCCAGATGCGCCCCGGGGGGCGTGGCGATGTAGACCGCATCGACCTCGGGATCGTCGATCAGCCGCTGGGCGTCGCTGTACCATCGCGGCACATTATGCCGGCGGGCGTAATCGGCGGCTTTCGCCGCGTCGCGGCGCATGACGGCGACGAGCCGGCTGCCCCGAGCCCGCTGAAACCCCGGCCCGCTCTTGACCTCGGTCACATCACCGCATCCGAGAATGCCCCAGCGAATGGTCATGATATTTATGAGATCTGGCGTCGAGTTCGTTCAACCGGGCCGCGCGGGATGGATCGCAAATTATAGATCGCTCGTCGCGTCGGTTGTTGGATTCAAATGCTACCGATCGGCACGAGGCTTGTCGATTCATCTCTAATTCCAGACGGTGGTTTGATGTCCGAGGCGACGGGATGAGTCCCCGCGCCGATCGGCGAAGTTTGGTTTTGCGACTAGACAGCCCTCGACCCCCGGCGGATACTGCTGGGCGAGCAAGGCCAATTATGACCCATGAATTCATCAATCCCAACTGGCACATCATTCTTATCCACTATCCCCTCGGGCTTCTGTCCATCGGGGTGTTGATCGAGCTGTTCAGCTTCCTGTGGCGGCGACACGCGTTTCGCCAGGCCGGGCGCTGGATGATCCTTCTCGGGGCGCTGTTGATGATCCCCACGGCCTTCAGCGGCGCGTACGCCTTCAGGGACGCCCTGCAAACCGATTTCACCGATCCGATGGAGCGCTGGCCGGTGGTGGTGGACAATTCGGGCTGGAGCACCACGCAGTGGGAACTGATGGAAGACCACGTCTGGCTTACCGGCACCGCGACCTTGGTGTTCGTCATCAGTGTGATCACCTGGCTGTCGTGTTCGGACCGCTGGCGGCGGCGGTTGTATGCCCCGGTGCTCACCGCGTTGGTCGCGGGCGTGGGCCTAATGGGCGTGGGTGCCTGGCACAGCGGCGAGGCGGTCTACCTGCATGGCACCGCCGTGGAAATCGTCGGGAATAATTCGGCCAGTCCCGTGGGCGTGTCGAAATCGGCCGAAGATCTCAATGCCAAGGCCAAGTACTTCGTCCCGCCGCTGCAATTGCATCTGCTTCTCGCCGGGCTGGTTGGATCCTTCACGGTCGCATCGTTGGCGCTTTCGGTCCGGCGTTGGGTCGAGATCCGCGGGCAGATGGGGCCGGCCGAAGTCATGACCGGCGATTCGCCCGATGCGACGGTGCCGATTCTGGCCAACATCGAACTCGAGCAGCGCCGCAGCGCCGATGCTGACTCATCGCGCACCGTCGCGGGGCGCTGGTGGCTGCTGACCGGCGTGCTGGGGATCTTCACCGCGGCGGCCGCGGCTTGGGCGGTCGAAGAGAGCTGGAATCTTGAAGAAATCAAACACCTGTTCCTCGATCCCGAGGAGCGGACCACCGAGGCCAGGCTCTTTTATCATGTGATTGGCGGCGGGGTGATCATCCTTATCCCGCTGGTCCTAGCGCTGCTCACGCGTTTTTCCCGCGGCGGGCGGTTGCTTGGCGGCGTGCTGATCGGCGCATTGGTTTTGGTGTTGGGGGTGCAAACCTGGCTGGGCGTGGCGATGCTGTTCGACGGGCATCGCGGCCCGCTGCTGCGGCTGACCCCTCGCGATGATCCGGCGATGCGATCGACAGATCGTGACGATGAGGCCGCGCCGGTCAAGGTGCCCGCCGCCGTCCAACCCCCGGCGACCAAGGCGGTGCCATCGAACCCCGTGCCCAATCCATGGCCGGCCGCCGCGCCAGTTGCCCCGGCCCCCGCTCCCGGTGCCAATGCCAATCCAGCGCCCGCGCCCGCGGCCAAGCCGGTCCCGACGCCGACGCCGACTCCCGCGCCAACGCCCGTCCCCGCGCCATCGCTATCTCCGACTCCCGCCCCCGCGGCGGCGCCGCCGAAGGCCCCGGCCACCAAGCCGTTGGCTCTGGACAGCGTGCGTTGGTGCTGGGCTTGATCGAGATATGCCCGGGTTACACCGGTTCGACGCGCTCCACGTCCAGCCGGTAGACGCTCACCACCCGTCCGGCGTCCTTCTGCACGTCTACATGCAGCGTTCCCAGCACTCGGACCAGGCCGGGCAGGAATGGAACCTTGCCATCGTTGAGCACGCGCGATTGCACGAAATGCTGGATCTGCGGCGGGCCGCTCAGGCAGCATTTCTGGATTGAGTACACCAACTCGAACGTTCCGATCTGGGGCGCCCACGAGTTGGGCGCGTACATTTCTCCTTCCAGCAAAACCCGCTTGCCGTCGAGTTGACGGAATTGCTCGGGAATCTCCTCGAACTTGCCGTTGGTCTGATCAAACGGGAAATTGCTCATCGCCTTGAGGTTGACCTCGACGTAATCCCCGCGATTGATGATCCCGCCGGTGACACTTTCCCGAATGTAGTAGTAGACGGGAAACCCCACCAGCCCCAGGACGATGGCGGCCATTGCGATCAGGCGGAGATTGACCCGCTGCGACCAGGGTTGTTTGGCGATGGTGGTCATGCTTAAGTTGACGCGAAAAACGCTCGACTCCTCACCTCGTGGTGCGGCCGTCCCGGCTGCTTTTGCACACCGGGACATGCAGGCCAGAGGCCCGCACCGCAAGAAGGGCCCTGCACCACAAGAAGCTGAGCTTCCGGTCCTAGTGTTGCGGCCGTCCCGGCTGCTTTTGCACACCGGGGCATGCAGGCCGGAGGCCCGCACCACAAGAAGCTGAGCTTCCGGTCCTTGCCGTCCAGCCGTCCCGGCTGTTCTTATAGACCTACTTCGATACCGGCTTCACGCTCGAGGCCGCCAGTTCGAAAAGGCTCACGATAAACCCCTCGTCCTTACGCTCCTGAACCAGCAACTTGCCTTCGACGAAGACCTCATCCGGATAATAGCCAACCGATTTGCCCTTGGGCGTGCGGACCACCACCGTATGCTGAATCTGCGGCGGCTGTCCGAAGCAGCAGGCGAACAGGTCCGGAACCAGCGCGAACTCGGTGATGTTCTCCGCCTGATCGATCGGGATCATGTAACCCCGCAGCCGAACCACCATCCCCGACAGCGATGAAACATCCGCGGGGATTCCTCCACCCTTGTCCGGGTCATACTCAAAGTTCCCCAACTGCTTGATCGAAAGCTTTCGCACTTCCCCCGGCTGTGGCGGCTCATGTGGTTTGCGATTCTTGATATCGGGCGCTGTCGTGGACGACTGGACCTGCGCGAGTAGATTCCTCTCGCATACCCGGATTTGTTCTCGCACCGGTCCGGCCAGCACCGGGTCGCCGCGCATCGCCTCCTCCAATTTCTGCAGCATCGGCAACGCCGCGGCGTATTGCCCGGCGGCGAACGCCTGCGTGGCGCGAAGATGCAGCACCTGCAAATCCTTGATCGCCGGGCGGGTCGTCTGGGCAAGGCTGACCGCGGGCAGAACCGCCATCAGCAAACAAATCCGTTGAAAGCAACGCATGGGCGGTGAATCCTTCCGCTCGCGGTCGTGCGATGCACATCGCCGACGCGGGCACCGAAGTATATACGCCCGAACCCGCTTTGTTGAAAATCAGTCCGGTAGCAAAGGCGTCGCTAAGCATTCGCGCGGTGAAGGGGACAACCAGAATATTCCCGCTGCTGACACGGCCGAGATTCGATCGCTCGCGCAGAAGCACTGCTCGCCGGGGTGGACGGCTTGATGGAATATTCCGGATGTCCCGCTGTTCGTTCGTGGGTCGTTAAGAGGCCACCAGGTTTGTCGCCACCGGGGTGCGGTACGCCGCCATTGCCGGGACTAGACCGGCGAGCGCGGCCAATGCAACCACCAGCAGCAGATATCCCGCTTCGCGCCAGTCCACTTGAAGCCAGGCAATAGACTGCCCGACAGTCTGCTCGAGGTAAGCCGACCCGACCGCGGCGAGCGCGTGGCCGACGATCAGCCCGGCCACGCCGCCCAGTAGTCCGATCAACGCCGCCTCGAGCGAGATCAGTCCCAGCACGGTCAGCCTCGTGGCGCCCAAGGCCCGCAGGATGGCGATCTCGCGCTTGCGGGCAACGACCGAGTTGTAAATGCTTACCAGGATCGAGACCGCTGCCACCACCGTCACCAGCAGCGAGATCAGCAGCAGCGCCGTCGTCGAGCCGCGCAGGAACGAATCGAAAAATTGTCGCATCTCGGTAGCCGGGCTGACCGCCATCGCCTCCGGGCGGTTGTTGATCGCCCACATGAACCCCATCCCCAGCGTGCCGCGGGTGTTGACCAGGATCGCGGCCAGACGCCAGTCGCTCTTGGGGATGTGCAGGTCGATCGAGCCATCGGGCAGCAGGTCGTAAACCTCCTCGTGGTCATGGTGATGATGCCCGGCATGTTCATCGGCGACAGCGGCGCTGTGCATCGTCGCCGGCGATGCCGCAGCGCTGGCGGGAACCTTGTGTGCCTCATGCGCATCGTGCCCGGCGGTTGACTGAATCTCGGTGATTTTCTCCATCGCCGTGCCATGTTCGGGGATGGCGTATGAACTGATCAGCGGGATGAAAATCACGCGGTCCAGCGCGGTGCGGGTCGGTCGAAGAATCCCCACCACCGTCCAGCTTTCATCGTGCTCATCGTGCGCCGCCGTCGCCACCGCGCCGTGCGATGGCTTGAAAACCGAGTCCAACTTCAGGCCGGTGCGGGCCGCGACTTCTGAACCGATGACCGCCTCGAACTTCCGCGCCGAAAACGCCCGGCCCGCCGACAGTTCCAGCTTGCGATCCTTGCGGTACTCGAACGTCCGGCCCGCAGCCAGCGGCTCACCGTCCTCGCCGATCCCCAGCAGCGCCGGCGTCGTTCCGACCACCCGGAATCCCTCGTAGTTGTCGCCGATGATCATCGGCAGCTTCCACTTCACCTCGCTGGATTTGAGCGATTCGTACACCGAGTAGGGGATCGTCCCCAGCGCCGCCGGATCGCCGATGTGGTAGACGCTGTTGAAGACCAGGTTTAGCCGCGAGCCTTTGGCCCCGACGACCGCGTCGTAGCCATAGTCGCTTTGGCCGAACATCGCCCCGGCTTCGCGCTGGACGATCATGATGGCGATCGCCAACGCCACGCCCAGCAGCACCGACAACAGCGTCAGCCAGGTAGACAACGCCCGCTGCCGCATCTGCTTGAGAACCAGTTGACAAATATTCATGCCACGCTCCGGTTCATCGTCGTTGACCCCGCGGCGCGATTGATCTCCGACAGCGCCACCCGCCGGGGCAGTTGCCCGATGATCGCCGGGTCATGGCTGACGATCAGCAGGGCGGCGTTGACTTCCATGCACAGCTTGCGGATCAGCCCCAGCACCTGCTGTGCGTTCGCCGCGTCCAGCGCCCCGGTCGGCTCATCGCCCAGCACCACGCGCGGACGATTCGCCAGTGCCCGCGCTACCGCCACCCGCTGCTGCTGGCCCACCGACAGTTTCTGCGGCTTGTAATCCAGCCGGCTCTCGAGTCCCACCTCGGTCAGAAGATGGCGGGCCCAGGCGCGGTCCGGCTTGCGCCCGCTGAAGCTCATCCCTAGCAGAACGTTCTCCATCGCCGTAAAACCGCTTAGAAGGTGATGGGTCTGGAAGATGTAGCCGATGTGACGCCCGCGAAACACATCTCGCCGCGGCTCGGACAGCCCGGCGATGTCCAGCTTTCCTTCATCCCCCAGGTCGTAGGTGATCCGCCCGGAGTCGGCGGCAAGAATCCCGGCGATCAGGTGCAGCAACGTGGTCTTGCCCGATCCGCTCGACCCGGCCATCGCCACCTGTTCCCCGGCGGCGATTGCGAAGTAGTCGATGTTCACCACTGGGGTAATCGTCCCGTCCGGCGCGATGAATCGCTTGTTCAGTTCATGCAGGATGAATCCCATAGCCCGGCTCCTAAATGCAAGTGACTGGCAAGTAGCTTATCCACCGCCAACCCCGCATGCAAGTCGCCCGCAACTGCGCGTGACTCGGCGCAGCCGGTGTACGAGGATACCGCGCACGAATAGGATCGATGCCTTCGTGAATACGAGCAAGGTTGAGAAATACAGGAGTAAGCCATGAAGATGAACTACGACCCCCTGGCCGACCTCTTAACCATCGAATCGAAAGCCCGCGAGGTGGCCGAGGGCGATGAATCCAAGCCGGGGGTGACTTTGGATTTCGACGCACAGGGGCACTTGGCTGGAGGTGCTGGATGCATAACTGCGCGTGGATCAGGTACGCACGGTGTACCTCGACGTGTCGGTCGCGTGAGCGATTCATCCTTGAACTCGTGCCTTTGAGCTTAAGGTGGATTGAGCATGCGCGACGAGTTGTTTGAGTGGGATGACTGCAAGGACCAACAGAACCAGGTGCGGCACGGAGTCGGGTTCGGGGAAGCGCAGGTGGCTTTTTTGTATCCTCGCCGCGTGATTGCCCGCGACGATGCCCACAGCCAGGGGGAGCGGCGGCTGTTTTGTTTTGGCAAGCTCGGTGAGAACGTTCTGACGGTTCGCTATACTCTACGGGGGGGCGCGGATCAGGATCATCGGGGCCGGATACTGGCGAAAAGGACGCAAGGTGTATGAAAAGGCGAATCAAATATACGGATGAGCCGATGGAATTCACGGTCATCAGGGATTTCTTGCCTCCGCCCGAAGTGCTGCGCCAAGCCCTCAAGAAGGTGAAGATTACGGTCGAGGTGGACGCGCCCACCGTGCAGATGTTCCAGACGCAGGCTGGCCGAAGTCCAGGCGACACCGAACGGCTGATGGGCAAGTTGCTAGACCTGTATGCTTCGGCGCGGCTCTCGGACAAGAGATGAGCAGAGTGGGACGGCGACGAGCCGCATTCTGAAGCATTGCCAGCGCGAATCACTGGATGCCCGCGGGCGTTTCCGTGACGCGGTGGGCGGGGCGCAAGACGCTGCGCCCGGGGTATGACGCCTGCTACGCCAGACCCGCCGGGACTTCCTGCCCTGATCGCGGGGGGAGCAACAACAACACGAGTGCGGCCGCGGTCGGGGAGATTTTGCGGCGGGGGGTCTAGAAATCCCGGGCAAACGTCCGATAATCACCGATGGCGGCAAGGAGGCCGCGCCAATGTCCGATGTACTGGAGCAATCCGAGGTTGATGCCCTGCTGGCGGCGGTGGATTCCGGCCAGGGGGCGGCGCCCGCTTCGCCGTCGCCCACGGCCATATTCGGCCGCGCCGACGCCGAGGTCCAAACCTACGACTTCAAGCGCCCCGAGCGTGTCTCCAAAGATCAGATGCGGGCCCTCGAGGCCTTGCACGAAGGATTCGGGCGGAACCTCGGGGCGGCGTTGTCGGGATACCTGCGCACCATCGTCGAGGTCTCCGTCGCCCACATCGAGCAGCTCACCTACATCGAATTCATCCATTCCCTGCCCAATCCGACCTGTTTCAACCTGCTCAAGAGCGAGCAGCTCGACGGGCAGCTCTGCCTGGAAATTTCGCCGCTGATTATCTACCCGATCATCGACCGCCTGCTCGGCGGATCCAACGCCGATCTGTTCATCCCCCAGCGCCCGCTCACCCAGATCGAGCAGCGCCTCGTCCAGCGGATCACCGACCGCGCCACCCAGCACCTTTCCGAGGCGTGGAGCAATCTCATGCCGGTGAAGTTCAAAGTCGAGGACTTCGAGTCCAACCCGCAGCTCGTGCAGATCGTCCCGCCCAACGAGACCGTCGTCGTGGTCGGCTTCGAGCTGAAAATGGGCAATCGCGCCGGCACCATGAGCCTGTGCATCCCCTACAACATTCTCGAGCCGATCATGGGCGTGCTGGCGGCGCAGAACTGGTTCAGCTACCAGAAAAAAGGGAACGTCGATGATCATTTACGGCGTCTGACCCGCAACATCCACAACGCCCGCGTCGAGGTCCGCGCGTTTCTGGCCCAGACGTCCATTCGTCTGAGCGAGCTGATGGAGCTGCAAGTGGGCGACATCATCACCACCGAAAAGCCGGCCGACCGCGAAGTGCTGGTCCAGGTCGAAGGGCGCAATAAGTTTCTTGGCCAGCTCGGCCAGTTCCGCGGCGGTCGGGGCGTCCGCATCACCCGCAACTGTCCCCAGCCCGAGGCGGCCCCCGCGCCCAGCGGCGCATCGGATCAAGGCCAGGGAGTGCGGGCGTGAGCCGCTCGGCGGCCTCGAGCCGCGCATCCTGGGCCGGTGCCGCTCGACCGCGCGCCATCCGCGATTCCTATCTATCCCGCTCCGAGCTGCCCCTGACCAGCCTGCTGTTCCTATTGCCCCTGCTGATCCTGTACGAGCTGGGAACCCATTACTTCGCATCCGATCCGCTCAACCGGACCGAACAGCGGATCATCGCATTCAACATGATGCAGGAGTTCTTCCGCTTCTTTCATGCCGGGGGACGGTATCTCCCGGCACTGGCGGTCGCGGGGATCTTGCTTGCCTGGCATATCGCCCGGAACGACCCCTGGAAGCTGCACACCGGAACCTCCTTGGGGATGTACGCCGAGAGCCTGGCGCTGGCGCTGCCGCTGGTGGCCCTGAGCATGGCCTGCGCCCACTACCTGCCGCTTAGCACGGGTCGGGCGGACTGGCGAAGCCTGCTCGTATTATCCGTTGGTGCCGGTATTTATGAAGAACTGGTCTTCCGTCTCATCGGGATGACGGTCCTGAGCCTGATCCTGCGCGATACCCTTCGGATGAACCGTGGCTGGTCGGCACTCGGAATGGTGGTTATTCCCGCAGTTTTGTTCTCGGTCTACCATTACTTGGGCCAGGAAACCTTCCAACCCCGCACTTTTGTATTCCGCACCGGCGCGGGGCTTTATTTCGGGGTCCTTTTTCTGACCCGTGGATTCGGCATAACGGCTGGAACTCACGCGGCTTACGACGTGGTAATTGTCCTCCTTGGGACCGTTGGACGATAAAAATTAAAAATTTTTTGTTCACCTTTCATGGGCGACTTACTAGAATGCCGCCTCATGAGTCATCCGCGCTGTGCGGAAGACCGTTTCCTGGCGAGGCCGAGGTGATTTCAGGAGGAAATCATCCGGAGGGCGTTCGGCGAACTTTTTATTGGTTCGGCGATCCAAGTACCCCGCCGTAACGTAGTGAAGCGGGCTCTTTTCTCGCTTTACCCTTTTTGGAGAGCCTGGACTCTCCTGGAAAGAGCATGGACGCAAAACATGAGCAACCGCACTAAGCAACGTCGTTCCGGGGGCCTGACGCTGATGCTGTATCAGCGCAGCCTGCATCCGGAGCTGTTCCGCATCCTCAACACCGAGCAGGTGGTCCGCCGTGCCTACGAAGCCGACATCTGGCTTGTCGAAGGCGGCCACGTCATCACCTTCATCGCCGGCAAGAACACGCTGACGGAAGTGGTAATGACCAAGAACGAGCCGCTGACGGATCGAGGTCTGCTTCAGACCATTCCGTGTCGCGGCGAGCGCTACCACGAAGAGACCTATGGGGGAAACATCACCTACATGATCTCGACGCAGGAAGAGCAGTTGACCCCGACGCTTTACGACGCAACCCGCGCCGAGATCGCCGGCTACGCCGCCAAGCGCGAGCTGATGACCGCCGAGGTTGCCGCCACCGCCGAGGGCGGCGGGAGCCTGAGCGTGCTGGACATCGAGCGGCGAAGCCACGAGTTGTTGGTCCAGAGCTTCCACCTGTTCGATGACAACCAGATGGTGATCAAGACCCAGGCGATTCTCGAAGTCGCCAAGGGCTGAACGCCCTCGCGGCGGCCGATCGAGCAGAGCGATTATTCAACAGGCATGGGCGACTCGAACGCTCGTGCCTGTTTTCATTTTCATCCGCGGCGAACCGACACTCCCGGGGGCAAGGGGACATTCAGAATATTTTCGTTTGCCTCGCCCTTCGGCCTCACCACTCGCCAGGGCAAACCTCCGCAATTCGGCGACCGACTCGGCGGAATATTCTGGACGCCCCCCTCTCAATCACCCCTGCGGCATCCCCGCCGTGAATTGGCGCAGATGCTCCCACGCCAGCTTGGCCACTCCCGCGGCGGTCGTCTCGTACGGATACAGTTCGACAGTCACCCAGCCGTCGTAATTGATCTCGCCCAGCGCCGTGAAGATCGCCGCGAAGTCGATCGCCCCCTTGCCGGGGGTCAGGTGTTGATGCACGCGATTGGCACCGATGTCCTCCAGATGGACATGCGCCACCTCAGACGCGCATCGCCGGATTGACTCGGCGGGCGCTTCTCCCACGCAGTACAGGTGGCCGATGTCGCAGTTCATCCGGATGTGCGGATTGTCCGCGAAAAACTCGTTTTTGAACGCGAGATATTCGTCCGACGTTTCGATGAACAGCCCCGGTTCCGGCTCGATGGCGCAAACGACTCCCTTTCGCTCGGCCAGCGGCAGCACCCGCCGCAGCCCCTCGGCGAACCGCTCGCCCGCCTGGTCGCGGGTCAGGTGTGTTCCCAGCAGCGGCCCGCCCGGCTGAAGGCTGATCGTCGTCGATCCGACTTCCGCGGCCAGCTCGATGCATCCCATGGTGTGGGCGATGCGGGCGTCACGCCGGTTGCCATCGTCCTCGATCCAGGTCGGGTGATAGGTGTCGCCGCAGGCGAAGAGGGTGAACGCGTTCACATTCGAGACGCGCAGCTGCCGTGCTTCCAGTTGCCGCAGCAGCGCCAGCCGATCCTCGCTGCCCATCGCCGCCGGATAGGCATGGGGCACATCGGCCATGATCTCCACCCCGCGATACCCGATGTCGGCGATCGCGTCGATCGCCTGGGCAAGCGACTGCTTCTTAAACGCATTCGTTGAAAACGCCAGCATGGCTCGCAGTATAGGCCGAGGAAGGCAGTGAGGCACGGTGGGGAGGAACGAGCGCGTGCGGCGATGATTTCGTTACCCCGAAGCGCCAGCGAGGAGCTGCGGCGATGATTCGTTAGCCCGAAGCGCCAGCGAGGAGCTGCGGCGATGATTCGTTAGCCCGAAGCGCCAGCGAGGAGATGAGTAGAAGAGATGAGGGGGCGATAAGGCGACAAGCCCAGTCCATCCTGTTCATCTTGTCCATCCTGTCCATCCTGGTCCATGCTGGACGAACAGAATCGTCGATCGACGCCGATGAAGGCCGAGGCGATGGCGGCGGAGAAGACCCGAAAAAATTCTCTCGCAACGGCGTAACGACGCCACAAAATACAGAAAAGACCTACGCTTTGTCGTCCGTTGCGTCGTTGCGCCGTGGCGAGAGCGTTCTCTTGTATTCTACCGCTCGCGGCCTTCAGCGCGACCTCCACGCTCACTCGGAACCTGCGGGGCATTCCGTAGCCTCTCCAAGCGAAATGTCTCAATATGGCTCGCGGGCGGCATATACCCACTCGAAACCCCTCGGCAGGTCGATCCATCCCCCAGCCACCGGTGATCGATATTTCCTTCGTTTTTGAATCTTGGACGAGCGATGCGGCGAACGTTCCCGACAGGAGTCGAACCTGTAACCTACGGCTTCGGAGGCCGTCGCTCTGTCCAATTGAGCTACGGGAACCACGCGTCCGATCCACATGGCGGACGCTGAACTCTGATAATATCCGCCCGCCTCCCGCTGTCCAACGTTCGTGGACGCACCCCGCGACGAGGGCGTGCCCGAAATTGGGGGAAGCGCAAAAATAACCGACAAATGGAAAGGGGACGCGCTTCTTTTCTACTATGGCGGATGACCTTTCGAGATAACATTAAGTTGATGTCGTTTTATAATATTGCGAACGTATTAGCCTGTGAAAAAAGAAGCGCGTCCCGAATGCCATTCACTTAAGGGCCAAAGTTGGCGAACTCAACTGCCGTATTCGCCCGATACGGCCGATTTTCCCAGACGTTTTCACCTTAAGTGAATGGCATTCAGCGCGTCCCCTGATACCGGCGTCCGATTTTTTGGGCAGTACCCGCGAAGATCGTCGTGCCTTGCATCATGGGGGCCGTTCAGTCGGCTTGTCTTGACACCCCCGAAGCGCCAACCATGATGCGAGCGGCGGCGGACGCCGAGGCGTCTCGATCAACGTTGACATCCGCTCGCCGGGGCGATGACCCTCGAACCGGAGCGAACTTCATGGCCATTTTCAGTGTCGTCATTGTCACCGCCGCCCCGCCGGGCCAGGCCGCCGAGGCGGGAGGGGCGTTCGTGAAAATCGACCAGCGCGAAGCGCTGCTGCGGAGCATCGAACTGTTCGTCAACCGAGATCCGATCAAGCAGATGCAACTCGTGGTCAATCACGACGCCGCCGAGGAAGTGAAGCGAAAACACGGCGGGCATCTGAGCTTTTCGGGGGTCAAGCTCGTGATCGCCGGGGACGCCTGGACCGATCAGCTCGCCGCCGCCGCCGACAAAATCAGCGACGAGACGACCCATGTGCTGGTCCACGATGCGGCCCGCCCGGCGGTCGCCTACACCGATCTCGAGGCGTTGATGGAGCAGGCCGAACACCACCCGGCGGTGGCGCTCGTTTGCCCGACCCGCGCCACGCTGATCGAACTGGACGAGGGGGGCGGCCCCATGGCCTATCATCGACCCGAAGGGTTCATGCAACTGCTCACCCCCCAGGCGTATTCCAAGTCGAAATTCCTGGAGATGGCCCGCTCGCGCCAGCCAGTGCATGCCTCGCAGCTCACCTTGCTTAAAGGTTCGCCGCTGAATATCCGGCTGTCGGGTTCCGGCGATGCATCGCTGGCGCGGGCGATGATCAATATGCTGCCCAAGCCGAAAGTCCGCGCCCCGAGCAGTCCCTTCGAGGAAGCGCAGTGGTAGGAGGAAGGGATGGAGGCACGGAGGATGTGGCACAGCCGCCCTCGGCTGTGGTATGGGCGGTGTGTGGAAGGCACGGAGGATGTGACACAGCCGCCCTCGGCTGTGGTATGGATGGTGTGTCGAAGGGACGAACCAGAGGCCAAATTGTCCGAGTTGTCATGCCACTGAGCTGCCGCGATGAGGCAATCCCGACGGGCAGTCAGTTCCGCTTATCGGCCCTTCCATGGCCATGACCATCAGTAGCCGTCCCAGATCCACTGGCTTGGGAAGGTAGCTGGCCCGATGTCCGGCAATCAGTCGGCGGACCCGGGGCGGGTCGGCCGCCGTGAGGAGGATCGAACGGACCGAGGGATACGACCGCTCCATAATCTGCACCAGGCTCATTCCATCCATGCCCGGCAAGTCCAGATCGACCACGGCGATGTCCACCTCGATCCCCTCGGAAAGCACCGCCAGGGCCTGCTCGGCGGTCGAGACCGGCACCAGCCGGTAGCCATCGCGTCGCAGCAACCCCGCCAGTGCTTTTCGAGCCATGGCGGCATCTTCAACGAGCAGAACCGTCCGGGAAGCCCGTGACGAGCCATCCGCTGCGGTGCGTCGGGGATATGGTGCGTGACGCTGGATCATGCTTGTATGATCGGCAAAGTAGATGCCATCGAGTTGATTCGGGCCGTAATTTCGCATCCGAGCCATCTCTTTCTCATTTCGCAATGCGCGGACACTGGCCAGACCGCCGTCCGGCGGGCATGATCCGGCCATGGCCGAAGCGAGTTCATCATCGTCCAATCCGTCCGACCCGACCGGCTCGCCCGCGCAGCGCCGCGGGCATTGGGCCCGCTCGCGTCATCGCGCCCGCGCCCACGATGATGCGCATGCCGAGCAAGGCCCGGCAACACCGGATGCGCGACGATCGCTCCCCCTGGTGCCCGACGGCCCGCCGCAGTGGATTGACGATTCCGACGCTGCGGCAAAGCTGGTGCAACGCCTGCGCGTTGCCGGCTCGTTTGCATATGACAGCGAGTTCATCGGGGAGATGAGCTATGTCCCCAAGCTCTGCCTGATCCAAGTCGCCACCTGCGAACAGGTCAGCCTGGTCGATCCGCTGGTGCCGGGAATCGACCTGCTGTCGTTCTGGGAACTGCTGGCCGACCCGGCAGTCGAGAAGATCGTCCACGCCGGCGATCAGGACATCGAGCCGGTCGCCCGCCATCTCGATCACGGACACGGGCCGGCGAATCTGTTCGACACCCAGATCGCCGCGGGATTCATCGCCATGAACTACCCGGCTTCGCTCAGCCGGCTCGTGGAAGAGCTGCTCGGCGTGCGGTTGGGCAAAGGACTGACTTTCACGCACTGGGATCAGCGCCCGCTCTCTAATCAACAGCTTCGATACGCCGCGGATGATGTGCGCTATCTACCGGCGTTGCGCGACCAGATTCAGCGGCGACTGGACGCGCTGGGCCACGCCGCCTGGGCCAGCCAGGAATGCCAGGCGATGTGTGATCCAGTGCAATACGCCTTCGACCCCGAGCAGCAATACCTGAAGTTGCGCGGTGCGGGGGGCTTAAGTCCGAAGGAGCTGATGATTCTCAAGGAATTGACCCTCTGGCGGGATCACGCCGCCCGGCGGGAGGATGTCCCGCCGCGAACGATGCTGCGTGACGAAATCCTGGTGGACCTCGCCCGGCGATCGCCAAAGAACATCGGCGACTTCGCGCGAATCAAAGGACTACCCCGTCCGGTCGAGCAGATCTGGGGACCAGATATCCTCGAGGCGATCGGGCGTGGGGCGAGCATTTCGCCGGAGGACCTGCCCGCCAGGCGGCATCGAGAAGAGACTCCCGCCGAGAAGTTTCAGTCCGACGCGGTATGGATCGCGGCCCAGGCGATCTGTGTCGCGAAGTCGATCGATCCCGCGCTGCTCGCCAGCCGTCAGGAGGTTCTGGAGTTGCACCATCGGCATCAGCAATCCAGGTCCACCGAAGACCTTCCCCTGCTCCAGGGTTGGCGCCGCCAGGCGCTCGGCGAGCCGCTATTAAATTTGCTAGAATCAAAATCGAAGCTCGAGCTCCTCTGGACCGCGCACGGCCTGTCGCAACCGCCGGGCGCTCACGATTGACCGCTACGAGGAAGTAGTGCATGTAACAGAGCCGCCTTTGGCTGTGATATGGGTGATTGTCGCACAGCCGCCCTTGGCTATGAACGGTGACATCCACCGTTTCGTCGTCTCGGGTCGCGGTGGGGAGCCCTGAGTACCCGCTCGGGATTCATCAACGGAGATCCCGCGGGACGCGAACATTGCATGATGCGGTTACCCCACGAGGGAAAAGCCCCGAAAGATGGGCATACCTGAAGTTGATGGGGTGATCGTCCGCCGTCCCCTTCCGGCTTGCCGACGCGATGGCGAGCGCCCGACGGCTCGCAGCACCTGCTTGAGGTTCACGAACCGCTCGGCCTTTTCTGTCCCCCGAAGGGTTCGGGGCACAGACACCATGGAGCCGCGCGGGCTTGCCCCGCGGCTTCATGGTGAGTTACTTGTTCTTCCAGCCGTCCACATCGGAGGCGAGGTCGGCGCGTTGCCACACGCGGACGTAATCGATCTCGAAGTCCGCTGGCAGCTTGCTGTCGTCCAAGGCGTTGTTGTCCCATCCGCCGCTGACCATGTAGAAGATGATGTTGGACTGCACGTTGGAGATGCGGTCGTTCTTCCACTCGGCAACGACGCGGCCGTTGACGTAGTACTTGGCCTCGCCGGGCAACCAGAGCAGGCCGCAGGTCGCAAAGCCGTCCTTGTCTTTGGCGGCGTAGATGCGGCTGCTGCCGGTGTTCTTGTGTTCCTTTTGATACCCATCCCAGTGGAAGGCGATGTTCCAGCGGTAGGGGCCCCAGCGCGTCAGGTGCTCCATGATGTCGAACTCCATGCCGTCCTTCTTGGTATCGCCACGCTTCCATTGCGGGCCGACCTCGACACCGCGATCGGGCATCATCCAGAAGGCCGGCCAGAGGCCCGGCGCCTCAGGAAGCTTCATTCTCGCCTCGAAGTACCCATACCGCTGCACCCATTTGCCGTAGCTATCGAGGTATCCGCAGGCGTAGTCCGAGGTATTCTTCTTGGTCCTTGGCAGAAGCTGCTCGGGATCATCATTGACGAACCCCGTCTTCTTCTCGTAGCGCAGCTTGGCCAGCCCGTTTTCGACAATAAGGTTGTCCTTGGAAAAGTGCGTGCGGCTGTCCCAGAAGTTAGCGGTGTAGATGTTCCAAAGCTTGTTGTTGATCCCGGTGCCGTCGAAATTGTCCTCAAGCGTCAGTTTCCAGTCCCCTTCGACCGGCGGGCGCTTGCCGAGCCACTCGGGGATATCGG
This sequence comes from Tepidisphaerales bacterium, assembly GCA_038329845.1. GTDB lineage: Bacteria > Planctomycetota > Phycisphaerae > Tepidisphaerales > Tepidisphaeraceae > JBBQNJ01. The sequence goes on from JBBQNJ010000044.1 coordinate 17,048, forward strand.
CGACGGGAGCGGCGGTCGTTATCGACTCGATCACGAACTTGCGTTCATTTTCCGCCTGATCGAACGCCAGGCGCACCGCCGAGACGTTGTCGCTGTTCAGGCGCGACCCAGGGTACTTGCCCTCGATGTGCTCGCCCTTGAACACGTCGGGGCCCTGCCACGGCTTGTAGTCGAGGAAGCTGACCTCGACCTGCCCGGCTTGGCCGGGCGCGATGGCGCTCGGGGCGGTGGACCAGTCGGTCGGCCCACCTTTGCTGTCGATGCGCAGACGCGGGGTGATCGGCGACGAGCCGATGTTCTTGATTTGCATCTTCACCACCAGGAATTGCCGCAGATCCCACCCTCCCGCCGCCGGCTTGATCGCGATGCTTGGCTCTTTAGCGCCAGCGGGCACTGTAACCTGCACGCCGCCGTCACTGACGGACGTGGAGGCATTGCCCGCTTCGATCAGCAGGTCCTTCTCCGGGTTGATTCCCTGTCCGAGCAGGAACCCATTCTTCGGCGCGACGCGCACGTCCGTGGCTTTGACTGTTGGCTTCTCGCCTGGCTCGCCGCCGGCGTAGAGGGATTCGATCAGAATGCTCTTGGGCTCTTTCAGCTTGCCGGTGAAAATCATCACCCGCGGCACATTGCTCTGGTCGAGCGTGTAGTTCTTCTTGTAGCCGAAGGCATAGCCGAAGATGACCTTGATCGTGCCCGACTCGCCCGGCTTGATGGTGCGGCTTTCGGTGTTCCACGGGTTCTTCCGCCAGTCGCCGGCGTTATCGACGCGGAGGCTGAGGTTGATCGGGCGTTCGCCGGTGTTGATTACCTTCGCCTCGACGTGGCCGAACTTAGACAAGTCCCAGCCTTCGGCACCTTTCGGCATGATTTCAACGCCCGGATAGCCCGCGTCGCCCGGCGCGAACTGCACCGCGACCCCCGTGCCTGCGCCGGTCATGGCGGGGCTGGCGGTCACCTGGGGCGTGTTGGGCTTGAGCGTGACGTTGTCGGCTTCCGGGCTGATCAGCGGCGCGACGCCGCCGTCGGCTTGGGGCGCGACCTTCTCCGCACTCGCCTGGCAGGCAATCATGGAGAGCAGGAGTGCGGCCATTCGCATCGATATTGCTAAATGTTTCATGCAAACCTCATAGGTAGGAACTCGACACCTCTTGTGAGGCGTAAGCCGTGCAAATATTGATAAACCGGGTTGTTTCCCAGCGTAGACTATCTACGTCCCTTTACGTCCTGTTTCGGCACCCCGTCCCAAGTCCAAGTGGGGCCTTCTGCGACGACCTCGGTAAACCGATCCGTAAGACTCTTTTTCATCTTTTCGAAGATGGCCGGGTTTTCCGCGGCCACGTTCTTGGTTTCGGCGATGTCGTTACGGACGTTGTAGAGTTCAAACTTGACAAGCGTTGCCTGCTTGAGGAATTTCATCGCCTTTTCGTTGAAGCAGGGCTCAAGATATCCCTCGGGTTTAATGGAATAGCCGACGATCTTCCAGTCGCCATCGCGCATCACGGCGGCAGGGCTGCTCCCATAGAGGTGCCAGAATAGGGGATTCTTGCGGTTGATGCGTTTGTTTTCAAAGAGCGGGGTGATGCTCGTTCCATCAAGCTTCCGGTCCTTGGGAACAGCAGCGCCTGCGATCTCGCAGAAGGTGGGAAGCATGTCGAGGGCGCTGACAGGCTCGCTGCTTTCTGATCCCGGCTTGATTTTTCCAGGCCACCGGATCATTCCCGGCACGCGTATTCCGCCCTCCCAGAGAGACGCCTTGGCGTCGCGCAGCGGGCTATTCGTATTTGCTGCCTTGCTCATGGAAGAGCGGCTTCCGTTGTCGGAATAAAAAAGGACGATGGTGTTCTCAGCCAGACCGGCTTCATCCAGATACTTCAAGAGACGGCCTGCCGCATCATCCATGTTTTCGATGCAGCCGAGGTAAGTCTTGACTTTTTCAGTGCCCTCGTGCCGGTCGACCATTTCCGGGGGTGCCGCCACACGTTCATGTGGCTCATGGAAGCAGAGATACATAAAAAATGGGTTGTTCTTGTCGTTCCTTGTCTTCAGCCACTGAATGCCCTCATCGACGACAAGCTGGGACGAATATCCCTCCAGTTTTCCCACCCTTTGCCCGTTGCGGACAAAGTTGTTGGGGTCTTTGTGATCCGGCAATGCGTTATTGGTTGTGCCGAAGGAGTAATCGAAACCGAAATCCCGCGGCTGAGGTTGGTCGGCATGGGCCCCTCTCCCTGTGCCGGCCCTGAGGTGGCTGAGATGCCATTTGCCCAGATGGCAGGTCGAGTACCCCTTTGCCTTGAGCAATTGCGCAATGGTGGTCTCGGTCTTGGGCAGATGCATCGGGCATTCGTCTGCGAACTTGTCACCGTCCGTGGGAATAAAGGTGTAGATGCCGCACCGGGAGGGAATGCGTCCGGTCAGCAATCCGGCGCGCGAAGGCGAGCAAATTGCGGAAGCGGCGTAGAAATCGGTGAATCTCATGCCCTGCGCTGCAAGCTTGTCGAGATTCGGGGTTTTGACTTGATTGCTGCCATAAGAACTCAGATCGTTATAGCCCTGATCATCGCTCAGCATGAACAGGATATTGGGACTTTTAGAACCCTTCTCCTGTGCCCACGAAAAACTGGGAAGCGTATACATCAGCGTGCATGCCGATACCGTCTTGATGAAGGTACGTCTGTCCATCACAACACCCTTCCTCAGTTTTCGCCCTAGTCAGGGCGAAAAACAATCGGACCCGTCCCGGTACGATGTTCCCGGTAGTATGTTGATCGCTCGGGTCTTTCTTAGAGCTTATCTGGCTTTGTCAAAATCACCCCACATGCCGCCGTCGGGCGCACCGCCGGTGCCGGGAACGAGCCAGTTTTCATTCGCGTAGTTTTTCTCGTATTCGCCACGGGGAATCCAGCGAGCCGACCCATCCGCATACGCGACATTCACGCCGTCGCCGTGATTTCGGGCCGGGCCATAGGCGTTGTTCGCCCTTGAACCGAGCACCTCCGCCAGCAGCGCCTTATTCTGCAGCGGTGCCAGGAGCGGCCAATTCCCGGCGGGGATCGGATCGAGGTGCCAGGTCACGACCGGGCGCGTGCCGTAGCCGACGCGCGTGTACTGCCCGCTTACCGGGGGGTAGCGGTTGAGCGAAGAATTGTAGATCCAGCGTTTGTCGGTCTCGTCCGGGCAAAAATAGGTCTGCGGCGCGGGCATCACGCGCGCCTGATCCGCAATGCCCATCAACGTGTAATTGCCGGGGCCGAATCGATTCCACAGCATGTAGTTGCTGTAGAGGTCGCCCGAGGTGTAGCCAATAGGGACACGGTCGCGGTACTCGGTGGCGTAGAGCCGCATCCCCAAGCCGAGTTGACGAATGTTGCTCAGGCACACGGTACGCGTGGCGACCTTGCGGGCGCGGTTCAGAACTGGCAGCAGGATCGCGATCAGCACCGCGATGATACCAATCACCACAAGCAGCTCCACCAGCGTGAAACCCCGTCGGCCCACCTGTTGCGCCACCCTGCACGCGGGCGATTTCGACATATCCACCTCGGTGACAGACTTCTAATCGAACGCCCAGACCAATAGTCTGAAATCCGCCCGAACCACAACGCGATCGACCGCCTACCAACCCCGACGGCTCAGGACGCCTCAGGACGCCTCAGGACGCCTCAGAACGCCTCAGGCGCACCGGCGACGCCTGCCGATCAGGCCCATAAGGCCCATGCCGAGCAGGCCGACCGTCGCGGGTTCGGGGATGGCGACCACGCTCAGCACGCCCGTCCCCTCGCTGAATTCATACTTTGATACGCCGGGGGTAATGACCTGCGACCAGACGTCGCTGACTTCGGTGAACCCAAGAACGCTGAAACTGGGGTTAAACGTCTCGGTCAGCGAATTAACGTCCACCAAGTTCCAACTGTTGCCCACGGTGGTTCCCGCAGTGGTCAGATCGAAGAGAAAGGAACCATCCAGATTCAGGGTGCCACTGCCGGCGATGGTGTTATTCACGCCGGTCGCGCCAATGAGAAACTTCAGTTGTCCCGTCGAGGCCAGCGTTAACGTCCCGGCAGAGACAGTCGTATCGCCCGTATAGGTGTTGGTCCCCCCCAGCGTGAGGGTGCCCGTTCCGTTCTTCTTAAGCGAACCGATATCGGTGCTCGAGAAGTCCTTGATGACGCCACCGAAGCTCGTTGAAGTGTTCAGGTTCCCGACCGAGAGGATGGTGTTCACGCCGGTGGTGCCTAAGGTCACAGCGATCAGATTTGCGTTGGCCCCTGTGCCGCTCAGCGAACCGATTACAGGGGCGGCGGTCGTGAAGTTCAGATTGACGATGCCGCTGCTATTGCTGGAACTGGCGCTGACGGCACCGGTGCCCAAGCCATTGTTATGATTGACATTCACCGCCTGGGTGCCGCTGCCGCTCTGTGCGAGGGAGGTTCCGCCTCCGAACGTGTTGTTGTTATTCAGATTCAGTGTGATAGCGTTGCGGGTGACACTCAACCGCAGACCACTGCCGGTCAGCAATCCGTTGATGGTTGAGGCTCCGAAGGTGTTGCGGTCAGGGGTGAGCGTGGCGGGGGCAGCGGACGTGACCTCGGTGCCCGCATCCGTATTCAGCGATGCGATCGTGACACCGTTACCGCTCAAGTCGAACTTCGCCGTGCCCTTCACGGACACGCCGGTCGTGTTGCTCATGGTTGTTGTACCGTTGAGCCTGAGCGTGCCGTCGGTCACCTGCACGGCGGTGGCAGAATTGCCTTGCAGCGTACCGGAGAAGTTGAAGGTGGCGGCGCCCGATTTGATAAAATTCAGTCGGTGCGTTCCCCCCGCGCCTATCGTACCGTTCCAGGTGGCGTCAGCGGACAGGTTAAGCGTGAAATTTTTAGCGCTCCCCGCTGAATTGACGATCGTCGCCGGCGACCCGCTGATGCCGGTGGCGGTCAGATCGAATGCGGTGGTGCCGGCGGCATTCACCAAGTCGATGGTATATGCCCCGGTATCGAACTGAAGCGGTCCGGCAGTGACGGCTTGCTGGAGCTGCACCCGTCCCCCGGTGCCGCCGAACACGGCGGTGTTGCTTCCGTTGGTCCAAGTCACGGCGTTACCGCCGGTAAGGGCATCATCCCAGTTGGTCGTCGAGGTTGACCAGTTGCCCGCGCCGCCGTCGGCGTTCGCGGTGGTGTCGTTGCCGTCCCAATAAAGCGCCGCCGCCTGGGTTGGCGTGGCGTTGATCGCCATCGCGGCCAATACTACACCGGTGGCTTTTCCCAATACCAAGACGCTGTTATTCTTGCTCTTCCGCATATTCGTTCCTCCGATAGAGTGACCTGTGTGACGCATATTCGACGCTCCTAATTTCCCGAGGCCAACGATCGCGATATAGGCACCTCGATGACAGACCTCGAACCGAATTCCAAGACGGGCTGCTAACTAACAATCGCTGAACGTGACGAAGGAGTATACTACGAGAATGCTTTCCCGTAAATGTCATATCGCGTATATTTTCTGTTGAAATGCGGCCAAGACGTCCGATACGTTTGACCAGGGGTATGCGAAACGCCGAACGACGATCTGTCTTGGTTTTGATGCATCCTTGGGTGGGGTTTATCCACGGCGTGCAGACCGGCATCGCACGGTTTTTCGCGGAGCGACCCCATTGGATATGGTCGCTGCAGCTTCCCTGGCCCATTGTGATCGATGGCCTCGATCGAGTCTGCGGATCGTTCGACGGGGTGATCACCTATGCGGAAACAGAGTACTTCGACAAGCTGCGATCACTGCCTATTCCGGTGGTGAATGTTTCAGGGCGGTCGGACAAGTTCGATCTGCCGGCGGTGCTTCTGGATCACACCGCGATCGGGAGGGTGGCGGCCGAATACTTGCTCGCACTTGGGTTGAGGCATTTCGCACAGGTGGGGACGGACGAACTCCACTTTTCGCGGCAGCACCGCAAGGGCTTTGGCGAAGCGCTCTCGGAGAAAGGGCATGGATTCGACCGCTTCGCCCCCCCGGAGAGCGGGCAGGCGTCCGTCCTCCCGCTGGGTATCGACCCGAACGTGATAACGTGGTTGAAGGGATTGCCCAAGCCCGTCGGCATTTTCGTCTCTAAGGATGTATGGGCACTGGATCTGCTCAAAGTCGCCGGGTTTGCAAAGGTGGAAGTGCCCGAGGACGTGTGCGTCCTGGGCGTGGATAATGACGAATTGCTGACTCAGTTGAGTTATCCGCCGCTTTCAAGCATCGCCGTGCCTGCGCAGGCGGTCGGTTACGAGGCGGCGGCGTTGCTCGAGCGGTTGATGGACGGGCAGCCCGCGCCGGCTCAGCCGATCCTCCTGAAGCCGGGCGAGGTCGTGGTGCGACAGAGCACCAACCTGCTCGCGATTGCCGACCCCGATATCCGCGCCGCCGTCCGTTACATCCGCGACCCGGCGCACCGACAGGTCACGGTCACGGACCTGCTTGAATTGGTTCCGCTCAACCGTCGATATTTCGAGCGCAAGTTTAGAAGGCATCTCGGCCGCACGCCCTTGCAGGAGATACTGCGCGTGCGCGTCGACCGGGCCAAATCCCTGCTTGCAAGCAGTGACCTGACGATGACCACCATCGCAAGGCAAAGCGGCTTCGCCAGCGCCGAGCAACTGGCGACCATGTTTCACAAGCTCACCGGACTGACGCCGACGCGCTTTCGACGAGAGCATCGACACGATTGACCTCGTGCATCGGCCAGGACCAAAAAAGGTGACATCCAGGATGCCATTCACTTAACGTGAAAACGGCTGGGGAAAGTCGCCTTATTGGTCCAAAACTGCTGTTGAGTTCGCCGATTTTGGCCCTTAAGTGAATGGTATTCCACCTGTCCCGTTTTCACCTGCGGTGAAAACCTCCCGCCGGGGATCTCTGTGGCCCGTTCCCAAATAGCCCGTAAGCAGAGGTCCCATCCGATGCCGACCACCGTACGTTCCAGCCGCGTTCACCCGCGGATTTTTCCCCATTGCTCCCCCAGCCGCCGTTCCGAAATCGGCATCGCCGTCTTCAGTTCCTGCGCAAACAGCGAAATCCGCCATTCCTCCAGCATCCAGCGATAGCGGGCCAGCTCCGGATCACGCAGGCCCAGCGCTCGATGTTCCGAAACCCGCACGAGGTACCCCTCCCATAGTGGTCGCACTTGCTCCAGCGCCGCTTGATCCCGACGCAGCCCCGCGTTGTTCAGTTTCTCCAGCCGAACGAGAACTCCCTGAATATATCGCGGCAACATCTCCAGGCGGTCGAACGGCGTGTGGGCGACGAACCCGCGGTAGACCAGGTTCGCCAACTGCTCGCGCATGTCTGCCAGACTTGGCGCCAACAGCGGCACCCCCTCGGCGGCCAATCGCAACGATGCCTCGTGATACCCCCGCAGCGCCTGCCCCACCGACCCCGACAATTCGTGCGCTGCGTCCGACAGGCGATTCCACCCGCTCTGGGCCCGCGATACGAACTGACTCTGCGTTCGCACCGCCTCGCCATCCCTGAACAGCGCCCGATCGGCCACGCTCGTAAGCAGGTCCGCCTTCAGCCCGTCGCACGTCCCCAGCGGTGCGTACCACAGGCACAGGCGCTCGATGTCCGGCCAGTGTCGTTGGAGATATTGCGCCTCCGACGCCAGTTGCAGCATGAATAATCGCCGAACCCCCGCGCGATGCGCCGCGGCGGCGAGCTCGGGCGTATCCAGCACCCGCAGCGACACCTGCTCCCTCGCCGGCACATCCGCCACCAAAGCCGGATAGCCGTTGACGGTCATGCCGTGGCGACGAACCTCGATGCGGTCGGGCAGATCGCCGAAGTCCCACCTCCGCACATCATCCCGAATCCAAGGCGATGGAGGCATCCGCGCGAAGGTCTGGCGCGCGACAACTCCCAGTTGCCGGCGGATCGCCGCGAGGTCTCGACCCAGCGCTACTTGCCGCCCTTCCTGGTCGATCACTCGAAAGTTCATCCGCAAATACTCAGGGATTTGCCCCGTATCAAACGCCTTGGTGCCGATCGCACTGCCCGATCGGCGTCCCAGGAACAGCGCCAGGGCCTCGAGCAGCGAGCCCTCGCCGCTGGTCAGCATCGTCGCCGCCTCCCGCGCCACTTCCGGCACCGGCACGAACTGCACCCGCAGCGCCTTGGGCAATGTGCGAATCAACTCGGCGATCTTCTCCTCGAGCATCCCCGGAACGAGCCATTCGGTTTGATCGACCGGCACTTGGTTCAAGACCCCCAGCGGAACCGTCGCCGTTACCCCGTCCATCTCACCCGGCTCGAAGCGGTACTCCAGTCCCAGTCGCAGCCCCTCGATTTCCAGCATCGCCGGAAACCGCTCGGCCGTCACACTCCCGGCCTCGTGCATCATCAGGTCCGACGGCGCCATGAACAGCGCCCGCTTGCCCGCGGGGCCTTGGCGGTTGCGCCATTGATCCAGCAGGCGGGTACTGAAAATCCCGCGCGGAATCCGCGAATCATAAAAATCGTAAATGACCTGTGGATCGACCAGCACATCGCGCCGGCGCTGCTTGGCCTCGATCTGCTGAACCCGCTCGATCAGCTCGCGGTTATGCCGGAAAAACGGCGCGCCCGTCCGCGCCAGGCCATGCACCAGTGCCTCGCGGATGAACAGTTCCCTCGCCGCGATCGCATCCACCGGCCCGAACGCCACGGCCCGCCGCGGCACCAGCACCAGCCCATACAACCCCACCCGCTCATACGCCATGACCGTTTGGCGTTCGATGTCGAAATGCGGTTCGGTATATGTGCGCTTGGCCAGCGCTCCGGCCGCCTGCTCGATCCACTCCGGCTCGATCCGCGCCACCGTTCGCGCGTACAGCCGAGCCGTCTCGATCAGTTCGGCCGCCAGCACCCACTTGGGCGCTTGCTTGAATAGCCCCGACCCGGGGAACAGATGAAACTTCAACCCGCGCGGCCCCTGGTACTCGTGGCCCACCCCGCGCGTTCCGATGTTGCTCAGCATCCCCGCGAGCACGGCGCGATGGATCGCATCATATCGGTCGGCGGCGGTTTGCGTGTCCGAATGTTTCATCCCTGCAACCCCACCGTTTGAAACAAGACAGAAGAACGCCAGACGGTCATTCCCCTGTCTCACAAAACTTCGGAGTCCGCTTTTGGATTATATCCGAACCCGATTTATCGAGCGCCAAGCGACGGATCGACGCGAGGCAAGGCGCAAAAACAGGATGAATCGGTTGGACAGAACCTTTCGCAAGCTGCCTTGACGCAATCGCCTCACGCCCTTTTTGGTTGCCGGGGACGGCGCGGGTAGAATTGGTTCGTGATCGCGCGATTCGCCTATCCGATGATGCTGGACCTGACGGGGATAACGATCCTGATCGTCGGTGCCGGCGCGGTGGCCGTGCGCAAGGTTCGCGGGCTGCTCGACGCCGGCGCTCAGGACATCCGCGTGGCCGCGATTCGATTCGACCCGCGAATGCCCGAGTCCCCGGCGGTGCGATGGATCGCCGAGCCGTATCGGCCCGACCACCTCGACGGGGTTCGCCTGGCCTTCGCGGCCACCGATCGGCCCGACGTGAACGATGCGGTAGTCGGCGATGCCCGCCAGCGCGGCATCTGGGCCAATCGCGCCGATGCCGATGCCGAGCCGGAAGGCGATTTTTCAACCCCCGCCGTCCTCCGCCGCGGTCAGGTGACGATCACCGTTTCGGCCGGCAGCGCCGCCCTGGCCGCCGCTATTCGTGACGGGCTTAACGAGAACTTCGATCCGCGCTGGCAAGCGATGGCCGATGCCATGCTCGAGCTACGTCCGCTGCTGCGCGACAGCGGGCTTCCCCTCGCAGCGCGGGCGGAATTGTTCCGCGAACTCAGCCGAGAACAGGCCCTTCAACGACTCAACGACGAGGGACCCGAACCTCTGCGGCGATGGGTCATCGACCGGATCCACCCTCAACCCTGAACGCCCTTGCCATGCCAACCTCTGCACAACTGACTTTGCTGATCTTCGCCATCGCCCTGTTTTTCCTCGGCGGGACGGCGTCGGCGGCGCGGCTCTGGTGGGATCGCAACGGCCTGCGCGTGCTGGCCAAGGCGTGCATGTACCTGGGGCTGCTCGCTTCGGCGCTCGTGCTGGCCTGGCACTCGCAGGTTCGCGGCAACTGGATCCCCGTGGGAGACAACTTCGATGCGCTGATCTGGCTGGCCCTGCTGCTGGGAATCTTCGTGATGTACGTCCAGCGCCGCCATCCCTTGCCCGGCCTGGATTGGTTCGTCATGCCGGTGGTGATCCTGCTGCTCATCGGCGCTGCGGTGTTCGGACGGATTGAGTATCACCCCTATGTCTCGAGCGCCTGGCACTGGGTCCATCGCGTCACCAGTTATGCCGGCGCCGTCGCTTTCGCCATCGCGGCGGTGGGCGGAGGGATGTACCTGTTGCAACATCGACGATTGCGCAACAAGGCGGCGATTCACGGGATGAACTACGGCAGCCTCGAGCGGCTGGAACGGATCACTTTCGCCGCCGTGACGCTGGGATTCGCGCTGCTGAGCATCGGCCTGCTGACCGGCCTTGCCCGCGTCTTCGAGCCGGGCGGAACGACACTGGGACCGCGCTGGTTCATCAGCCCCAAGGTGCTGCTGGCGTTCGCCGTCTGGATCGTCTACGCCCTGGTGTTGCACTCGCCCATCAACCCCAGCTTCCGCGGCCGCCGAACGGCGATGCTCAGTATCGTCGGCTTCGTGCTGATGATCGCGGCTCTGATCGTCGTGCAATACATGCCGACGGCGGTGGAATGAGAGGCGAAGGAACGGAGCGTGTCCGGGGCATCGGCGGAGATTTCACCCCGAAGACGAAGGAACGGAACGTGTGCGGGGCATCGGCGAAGAAGTTCACCACGAAGGCGCGAAAGACACGAAGTTTTTTTTGCGGCTGTTTTTGTTACCCGGGGGCGAGGTGAGGGGGTGACAAGGTGACAAGGAGGCAAAGCGAGGGAATTGAAATTTGAGATTTGAAATTTGAGAATTAAGGACGGCGGAGCGGCGCTGGGGCGATGAATCGGATCGTTCCGGGAGAAAAACCTCCTTCGTGTCTTTCGCGCCTTCGTGGTGAATCTCTTCGCGCGAGGTCCGTGGTGAATCTGCTCTCGCGAGGTCCGTGGTGAACCTCTTCTCGCGCGATTCGGGTTGAATCTCTTCTCGCGCGATTCGTAGTGAAATCCTTCTCGTCCGCATCAAAGTTCAATGGCTTCTTCGTTCATCCCTTTCGCGCCGCTGCAATGATCTCGACCCCTGCTAAATCCTCGACCGACTCGTGGCCGCGACGATCGGCGACGGCGGCGTGCATCGGGCTGGCCATGTTCAGCGCGGTGATCATGGCCGGGGGCGCTTGGCCGATGCTGCTATACCGTTTGGCGATCGACGGGGGGATTCTGGCGCTGTGGGTTTTAGCGGGAATCGGCTGGGGCAGCGCAGCGCTGCGGGCCGGCGGCCTGCTATCGCTGGATACGCCGGATCGACCGGGAATCAACTTCCCGTTGTGGCTGGCGACCGTCGCGGCCGTGGGATGGGGCGGGATGTCCCTGGTGCTGCTGGGGCTGGGACTCACAGCGACGACCGGATCGCTGGCGGCGTGGGCGCTGCTCATCGGCGGCGTGGCGCTGGTCCCTTGGCGACAACTTCTCCGTCGTGTTTTCCCCGCGCCCGACGCGAACCGCCAACGAACACAGCCAGGCAAATCCCGCTGGCTCTGGCTGATCCCCATGCCGTTGCTCGGCATCGCCATCGTGGCGGCGCTGGTCCCGCCCGGGTTGCTCTGGGGCGATGAGCCGGCGGGGTACGATGTCGTCGAGTATCATCTCCAAATTCCCCGCGAGTGGTATGAATCGGGCCGAATCACGCCGCTGAATCACAACGTGTTCTCCTATTTCCCCTTCAATGCCGAAATGCACGACCTGCTTGCCATGCATCTTCGCGGCGGTGCCTACGCCGGGATGTACCTGGCGCAACTGATGCACCTGGCGATGATGGCCTTTGCGATCGTCGCGATTTATGGCGCGGCGCGATGCTTGGCCGAGCCGGCCGCGGCCACGATCGCCGCGGCCGCGACCGCCTGCGTCCCCTGGATCGCCATGCTCGCCCCGATCGCCTACAACGAATCGGCGCTGCTGCTTTTCTGCACTCTGTCGATCGGATGGGTCCTCCAGGCGCTCACCGAGGATCGAGCATCCGCTCGAGCGATGGTCCTCGGCGGGATCGCCGCCGGCCTGGCGTTCGGAACCAAGCTCACGGCCATCCCCCTGCTGGGAATCGGCCTGACCGCCGCCGTGCTGCTCATGAGCGCGAGGCGGCGGGCCGCCCTGTGGACCGGCGTGATCGCTTTCCTGCTCGCCGCCGGCGTGACCGCCGCGCCATGGCTGGCCCGCAACGCCGCCTGGACCGGCAATCCGGTGTTTCCCGAGGCGCTCGGTATTTTCGGCCCAGGCGGCTTCACACCCGAACAGGCCGACCGTTGGCACGCGGCCCATTCACCGCGCCCCGATCAGCGACCCCTCCTCCAGCGCGGCCGCGCCTTGATCGCCCAGGTTTTCGGCGACTTCCGCTACGGTTGGGCGTTCATTCCCGCCACGCTCATCGCCGCCGCAATCGCCCCGGCGTCGGCGAGCCGTCGCATTTTATTCGGCCTGCTCGTGGCATTCATCGCGTTCTGGATGGCATTCACCCATCTTCAAGGGCGATTTCTCTTACCCGTGCTTCCGGTCGGTGCCTTGCTGATCGCATCAGTGCCTCGCCGCTTGGCGATGGGCCTGGGCATCGCCACGGCAACGATCGGACTTGCGACCGGCCTGGGAATCCTGTGTGCGCGCCTCGAGTCGGTGATCCCGGCACTGGGCATGGAGAATCTTTCGTTCATGACCCCCGCCGCGGTCGACGCGATTCCCGCCGATGCGAATCTGGCACTGATCGGCGACGCCCGGACGTTCGTCTATCAACGCCCCATGTCGCGGCTGAGCTACCGCACGGTGTTCGACATCGACGTCGCCGCGCACGACGGCGACCTGCTCATCGCCTGGGCCGCCGACGCCCCGCCAGGTGCCTATCGGCTTGTCGATCCCGACGAACTCGCGCGATTCTCTCGCACCTATCGCGGCATCCCGCGCCCGCCGGATGCCGTCCTGGCCCACTCGGCGCCGTTCGTCATTGTCCCACCCGGGAAATAAACCCCGCGCCTCGATCGCACCTTCAGCCGGTCGCTCCGCTCGCCGCCGTCGTCATCGCACAATCCCACTTCGCATCCGCTAGACGCCCAGCCTCCACACGATCAGTCCGATCGCCATCAACAGCGTCCCAAGCAGCGCCAGCGTCGGCGCCGCGGAAACGGCGTGCGTTGGCCAGTGGAGTCTGATCGGCTCGAGTTGCGTCGGCTGGATGACCGAACCGCCGCCCGAGTCGGCCAGTCGCCGCATCGCCGCGTAATCGTTGCCGATTTCATCGAATTCCGGCGGATACTCACCGGAGAGCACCTTGCGGTCGGCGAGTTGATCCCCCACGCGCACGCTCGCCAGCGACGATCGCCTCGGCGCGTCGATCGACACTTCATATCGCCCCGGCGCCGTCTGCTCGAGCCAATACGTTGTCGGTGCCGTCGTCGCGGCGATCGGCTCGATCATCGCCAACTCCAGCGTCGGGGCCAACCGGTTGATCGGCTCACCGTCCGCCAGCGTATCCAGTCTCACCGTCAGGCTCGAGCCTGTGTCCCACGATACGTGGTATCGCGGATCCCGCGCCCGCCGGGCGATCGTCTCGGCCAATGCCGCGCCGGTTCCGACTTCCGGCCGCAGCGCCACCGCCATCACCTCCCCGGCACCCAGTGCCCAACGCCCGGCCACGGCCACTTTCTCCCCTTGCACCGCCGCCGAGGCCAGCAACATCGCCCGAGGCTTCAGCCAGGTGCGGTTCCATCTCACCGGCGTTGCTCGACCCAGCGCCGTCGCCAGCCCGGAATCGGCATGGATCGGCGCCGAGCCTTCGATCATGCGCTCGGGCGATGACTGCGCCAGCATCAATCGCGCCTCTTGCGCCCAGCGCCGCGGCGACAGCTCCTTGCGATATGATCCGCCCGTCGCCTCGACCAGCCGCCGAAGCTGCGCCTCGGACGCCGTCGAGTCATCCCCCACCTGCAACACATGCAGCCGCAGGCGCCCGCGATGCAAAGTATCGATCAACTCCGCGATGTCTCCCAGCCGCGCCTGGGCATCGCTGATCACCAGCGCCTGGCGGGCAAGCCCCGAATCCTCCTGTCGCGCGATTTGCCGCAGCGCCGGACCGAGGTCGGTCGGACCGCGCGGCTGGATTCCCGCCGGCGGCAATGCGATCGCCCGCGCTTCGCGCACGCTCTTTCCGATCACCCACCAGTCGATGCGATCGGAAAAACTCCCGATCGACACCGGGTCCGACCCCGGCAGCGATCCCAGCACGCCCAGTGCCGCGCCCGCGGCCAGATCGAACCGCGACCCGCCGGGCGATTCCCGCTGCATCGAGCCGCTGGCGTCCACCAGCAATATCCACTGCGCCGCCGGCAGCGGCGGCGATGAGGCAAGCGGCGAAACATCATCCAGAATAGTCCCCTCGTACCCGCCCGGCGAGAACGCGCGATCGCCCCCGAGAATCAACACCGCCCCGCCGAAGTCGCGGGCGTATCGCTCGACGTTCATCATCCCGACCGGACCGATCGTCTTGGACGAAACGTTGTCCAGCACCACCACGGCCGGGGCCAGCCACGCGGGCAAATTCGCGGGCAAGGCCGCCGGCGTCAGGATTCGATATCCCGGGGGCGCGGCCCGATCCGACGAAACCCACCACCGCTCGGCGTACGCCGTCGGCGTCAGGTCCATCGTCATCGCGTCGTTTTCCGGCCACGGATCGTCACCCTCGACCCGCGCCGTCACCCTCGCCGCGCCGGGGGCGATCGCTCGCCGCACCACTCGTCGCGACCCCGGGGTGATCGTCTCGGTCGGCGCTGCATCCACTCCGCTGAGCGAAAGCGTTCGCGGCTCAGCCGAACCGTTATGCACCTCGATCACCGCCTCGCGCCCCTCGAGGCGCAGACGCCGCACCGCCGCATCCGCCGGGGCGTCCAAAGCCGGGTCGATCACCACATGAGTTGGCCCGGTGCGCTGCGGCAGATCGAAGCGGGCATCGGAGAATAGCAGGATCGGGTCTGGACCCTCCGGCGGCGAAAAGACGGTCCGGTCGCCATCGCGCCCAAACATCTCGATCTGATATCGCGTGCCCCTCGGCAGCAACTCCGCGATCCGCCGGTTCAGCGCCGATTCCTCACGCCACGACGCCGTCCGCGTGCTGGCCGAAACATCGACGA
Source organism: Tepidisphaerales bacterium (assembly GCA_038329845.1). Taxonomy (GTDB): domain Bacteria; phylum Planctomycetota; class Phycisphaerae; order Tepidisphaerales; family Tepidisphaeraceae; genus JBBQNJ01. The sequence goes on from JBBQNJ010000044.1 coordinate 32,409, forward strand.
ATACCCGCACTTCCCCGGGATCGCTCAAACGAATCCGCGGCGATCCCAGCGCCAATCCCAGCAGAATCATCCCCCCCGCCAGCAGCGCCCGGGCGATCCACGGCGACGGTGCCTTGCGTCGCCACAACGTCACGGCGGCGACTGCCCCCAGCGCCGCGCCCGCGAATACCCCCGGCGTCCAACCGAACTCGAGCGGTCCGGCGGCTATGGCGATAAAAAAATCCGCGCTCGCCATTGCATCCACGACGCCGATCATGTCACATTCACCCGGCTTCCCAGACCCCGCACCCAAGAGTCTACCCCATGCGCACCCAACCCGCGACCTCGACCGAAAAGGCCCGATCGACCACGATTTTGTCCGTCCGACGCGATGGAAAAGTCGCTCTCGGCGGCGACGGACAAGTCACTCTCGGCAATATCGTGGCAAAAGCCGACGCCGTGAAAATTCGACGACTCGGCGGCGGCAAGGTCCTCACCGGCTTCGCCGGCAGCGCCGCCGACGCCTTCGCATTGCTCGAACGGTTCGAGAAGAAGCTGTCGGAGTATCCCGACAACATGCGCCGGGCGGTGATCGAACTGGCCAAGGACTGGCGCACCGATCGGGCGCTGCGCCGGCTCGAGGCGATGCTCGCGGTCGTCGATGTCTCCACCAGCCTGATTGTCTCGGGTGCCGGCGACGTGATCGAGCCGACCGACGGAGTGATCGGCATCGGCTCCGGCGGCCCCTATGCCGCCGCCGCCGCCAAGGCACTTCTCGCCCACACCCCCCTGCCCGCCGACCAGATCGTTCAAGCGGCCTTGGCCATCGCCGCCGAACTGTGCATCTACACCAACGACCGCATCAAGGTCGAAACCCTGTAACCCGGGGACGTGCGTTCAGGCGGGCGCTCGACCGGAACCGATCCGCCCGCCATGCCGTGACACCGCTGGCATGGTGCCTCCCGTCGCCTTCCACCTCTTCGTGTCCTGCCTCGCAATCCCTACCCCCGTTAAATTCGCCCCGTTCGTAAAGTGCCGCATTCTTTGCGCCGATGTCTCCCGTGTGATCCAATGCCGGCGGCTTCCGGGGCGGCGGGCGCGGGATCGCAAACAAGCTGCTTTCGCCGAACGATCAGGCGAACGCGAGGCTGCTGAACCTGGCATGGCCCTGGCCGATCCAGCGAAAGCCTTTTCGCAAAGGGAAGATCAAGGGCGCCGACGCGTGGAGCGCCTCCGACGGATTCGGAGCTATCAGCGCAAATCAGACGCGGCGCGGGTCTGTTAAACGTCAAGAAAGAGCCAACTGCGCTCTTGGAGCATTACCATGAGTCGGATCAACACCAACGTCAGTTCCCTGATCGCCCAGCGCGTTCTCAACCGCAACAACAACTCACTCAACAAGAGCTTGGAGCGTTTGAGCACGGGTTTGAAGATCAACACCGGTGCGGATAATCCCGCCGGCCTGATCGCCAGCGAAAATCTCCGAGCTGAAAAGGCCGGGATCACCACCGCGATCGACAATGCCGAGCGCGCCACCAACATCATCGGAACCGCCGAGGGTGGTTTGAGCGAGGTAAGCAACCTGCTGACCGAGCTGCAAGGCCTGGTTGGACAGGCCGCCAACACCGGCGGGCTGAGCCAGGAAGAAGTCGATGCCAACCAGCTTCAGGTCGATTCGATCCTCAATACCGTCAACCGCATTGCCGGCTCGACGGCGTTCCAAGGCAAGAAACTGCTCAACGGCAACTACGCCTACACGACCAGCGGCGTTAGCGCCGGGTCGATCTCGAACGCCCAGATCAACGCCGCCCGCATCACCGATGGCGCCGCGACCAACGTCGTGGTGGCCGTCACCCAGTCGGCCCAGACCGCGAGCCTCGGCTATGCCGGCGGTACTCTGGGCGCGGCCAATGCCGTGACCGTCGAAGTCGCGGGCAACGCCGGGACCGAGCAGCTCAGCTTCGCTGGCGGAACCACCGTCGCGGGGATGGTCACGGCGATCAACGCCGTGAAAGACGCCACCGGCGTGAGCGCCTCGACCAGCGGCACAGCGCTGAAGCTGAACTCGAGTGCCTTCGGGTCCGAGCAGTACGTGAGCCTCAAGACCATCAGCGGCACGTTCGTCCCCACCGCCTCGAGCGACTACGGGCGCGACGCGGCGGTGACCGTCAACGGATCGCAGGCCCAGGCCTCGGGGCTGAACGTCAGCTTCCGCTCGGGCAACCTGGACTTGGAACTGGACCTTGCCAGCACCGTGAACACCAACTCCGGCTCGACCAGCTTCTATGTCACCGGCGGCGGGGCAACTTTCTCGCTGGGATCGAAGGTGACCGAAACCGACAAGGCGTCGGTGGGCATTCAGTCGGTCTCGACCGGCAGCTTGGGCAATGCCACCCAGGGATTCCTCAGCTCGCTGCAATCCGGTTCGACCAACAGCCTCTCCAGCGGCAACCTGGTCGGGGCTCAGAAGATCGTCGATCAGGCGATCAAGCAGGTCAGCCAGCTTCGCGGACGACTGGGCGCGTTCCAGAAGTTCACGCTCAGCTCGACGATCAACAGCCTGGGCGTGGCGTTCGAGAACGCCTCGGCCGCCGAGAGCGCCATCCGCGACACCGACTTCGCCGCGGAGACCGCTTCCCTCACGCGAAGTCAGATTTTGTCCCAGGCCGCGACCACCGTGCTGGCCCAGGCCAATGCCAGCCCGCAGTCGGCGCTGGCGCTGCTGCGGTAATCCCGCGGCATCGAACAAGCCTTGAGTTACTTTGAGAGCGCCCAGGCCCCGGAGTCATTATCCGGTGCCTGGGATTTTTTTGTGGCCTGCGGATCCGTCGCCGGTTTATCGACCGTACCCGTCATAGCCGCGGTAGCCGGTGGATACGCCCGAGTAGCCGGAGTATCCCCCGTACGTGCGGTATCCCAAGCGGTCGCTCCCCCCGGCTTGGGACTGAAGCACCCGGGCGGCGCCGCGCGATTGCCCGGCGCCGGCGGCACCGGTCCCGGAACTCCACAACGCCGGCTGCGTCGCCGAAGCGTGCGTGACCCGAATCGTCGCCCCGGCCGGCGGCACCGGCAGGAAACGCACCCGGTAGACATACGGCGCATCGGCCGCCGTCGAGTCGGGATTGCTTCGATACGCCGCGGGAATGTAGTCCAGAGGAACCTCCTGATCCGATGAGATCATCACCGCCACATGCCCGTTCAAAATCGATGAATCGTGGGGCGTGGCCGTGCCGGAGATGACAACCGCATCGTCGATCTTCTCGACCTTGGGCGTCGAGAAAGTCACGGCGGGCGTCGAGTCGGCTATCACCCGCACCGACAACGGCGACGAGCGGTTCTTGTCGGCACATCCGACCAGACCCGCAGACAACATCGCCGCGTAACATACGTGGATCAGCATGAATTTGGGCATAGGGTTCCTCGACCCATAGTCTATGGCGGGTTGCCCATCGGGAAAAGCTGGGGTGGTTCAGGCGATCAGCCCGAATCGTCCTCGCGGGAACGCGGCAGCCCCGCGGGGCGAACGAGGACGGCGGGGGGATCAGGCGATCAGCTGGAATCTTCTTCGCGGGAACCATGCACCTTTTTTTTTCGTTGCCGCGCCGTACCCTTTGACGCCATGAAGGTTCCGCTGCTTGACTTGCGATCCCAATATGAACCGCTGCGCCAGGAGATTCGCCAGGCGGTCGATCGGGTGTGCGACGCCCAGCAATTCATCCTTGGCCCCGCGGTCGAGGCATTTGAGAAAAACCTGGCGATCTATTGCCAAACCCGCCACGCGATCGGCTTGTCCAGCGGAACCGATGCGCTGATCTGCGCGTTGATGGCGCTGGGAATCGACGCCGGCGACGAGGTGATCTGTCCGACGTTCACCTTTTTCGCCACCGCCGGCTCCGTCGCCCGCCTCGGCGCCAAGCCGGTCTTTGTGGACATCGATCCGCAAACATTCAACCTCGATCCGCGCGATATCGAGGCGAAGATCACCGACCGCACCAAGGCGATCATCCCCGTCCACCTGTTCGGGCAACTCGCCGCCATGGAAGCGATCAATTCCATCGCCGCCGATGCGGGTCTGGCCGTGATCGAAGACGCCGCCCAGGCGATCGGCGCCCGGCGCGATGAAAAGATCGCCTGCTCGTGGGGACTGTGCGGATGCCTGAGCTTTTTCCCCAGCAAGAACCTCGGCGGGTTCGGCGATGGCGGGGCGATCTGCACCAACGACGATGACTTCGCCCGACGCTGTCGATTGCTGCGCGTCCACGGGACCGAACAAACGTATTTTCACAAAACCGTCGGCGGCAATTTCCGGCTCGACGCGCTTCAGGCGGCGGTGTTGGATGTGAAGCTGCGCCACCTCGATTCCTGGCACGACGGCCGTCGCCGCAACGCCGCGATCTACGATCGGCGCTTCGCCGGGTCAATTCTCGCCGCCCCCGCGATCGATCCGCGCAATTGGAGCATCTACAACCAGTACGTGATCCGAGTCCCCCAGCGCGATCTCGTCAAACAGCGCGTGGCGGACGCGGGCGTAGGGACGGCGGTGTATTACCCGCTGCCGCTGCATTTGCAGGAGTGTTTCGCATCGCTCGGCCACCGTCGCGGCGACTATCCCCATGCCGAACGGGCCTGCGCCGAGGTCTTGGCGTTGCCGATCTACCCGGAGTTGTCCGAATCACAGGTGAACTACGTCGCCGAGCAGGTTTTGCAGGCGGTGGAATAGGCCTGGCGTGCCGGGTGAGCGGAGCAGTCTCATGTCGGATATCAAGCTGATCAGATCGGTCCCCTCAATCCCCCCGCGTCCGGTGGACGGGCACAAGGGGCTGTTCGGGCGCGTGCTGGTGGTGGGAGGAAGGCCGGGGATGATCGGCGCGCCGGCATTCGCCGCCGGCGCGGCACTGCGCAGCGGCGCGGGCCTGGTCGAGGTGGCCGTCCCCGCGGCGATCCTCAATGCCGTCCAGGGCATCTATCCCGAGTCGATCGGCATCGGGCTGGCTGACGGCGGCGGTGAACAGAAGTTGCTGGCCGCGGCGAAAAAGGCGGACGCGATCATCGTCGGACCGGGCCTGGGCGATTCGCCCCGGGCTTGGGCGCGGGTCAAGGCGCTGATTCAGTTGGATTCGCCGATGGTCGTGGACGCCGATGCCCTGAACCTGCTCGCTCGCCAGCGCCGGTGGCCGAAAACTTTCCGCGCCCGCGCCGTGCTCACGCCCCATCCTGGCGAGATGCGCCGGCTCATGCGGCTTCTGGACGATCCGGGGACCGAAGAAGTTCCCACCGACGATGCCGGACGTTGCGACCTCGCCGCCCGCGCCGCCCGGAAGTTCGGGCAGATCATCGTCCTCAAGGGGCATCGCACCGTCATCACCGATGGCCGTCGTGCCCACGTGAACCAGACCGGCGATTCCACCTTGTCCAAGGCCGGCGCCGGCGACGTGCTGTGCGGAATCATCGCCTGCCTGCTGGCCCAGCGGATGAACCCGTTCGATGCCGCCGTGCTGGGCGTGAACCTGCACGGCCGGGCGGGAGAAATCGCCGGCGAAACCTTCACCCAACGCAGCGCCCTGGCCCGCGACGTGGTGGATTGCATTGCCGATGTCTTCATGGACGTGGAATAATGCTGGAGATTTCCTGGCGGTCTTGCCGATGGATTAGCTGTTATCGAAATCAGCCGAATCGACGGGCCCCCTGATGAGGGCGACCGCGAAGTTTGACACGATTTTGGACGTTCGGATACGATCGGCTGATTCAACCATAAAGGCTCGCGCCTCTGGCGCATTTTCTCCCCTCCGGAAGACAGCGTGCGTAACTGCCGCTGTCTTCTTTTTTTCGCTCATGCGAGCGGCCGTCACGTTGCAGGCCAGTGACGAACGCATTGTCCTACGGGAGGCGCCCGCGGGCGAACGACGCCTTGAGGAGTGTGACATGGCGTTGGTTCTGAAAACTGCGGGATGCCCCTGCGGGCGAATGATGCCCATCGTCGCCCCAGGTCAGCGGCACCGGCGGCACCTGCCGGAGACGCCCGCGGGCGAACGACGCCGTCTTAAGATTGCGCAACCACTTTGGGCGCTGTCGAACTCCCCGGCTTGCGGGTAAACTGGCGGGATGTTCTTTTCATCATGGGAAAGACTCTTGCACGTGACGGTGGCGACGATACTCGCGTACGCGGCGCTGGTGGGGTTCCTGCGGATTTCCGGAAAACGGACGCTGTCCAAACTCAATGCCTTTGACTTCGTGGTGACCGTGGCGTTGGGTTCGATGCTGGCAACGATCATCCTTTCCCAGGAAGTCTACTTGCTGGAAGGCCTCGTCGGCTTTGCATTGATCATCGGATTGTAGTTTGTGGTGACGTGGCTTTCGGTGCGGTTTGCGTGGGTCAACCGGATCGTCAAGAGCGAGCTGACGCTGCTATGCTACCGAGGCCAGATGCTGCGGCAGGCAATGAAACGCGAGCGAACGCCCCCCGATGAGATCATGGAAGCGGTGCGCCGCCAGGGACTGGGATCCCTCACCGACGTCGAGGCGGTCGTGCTCGAGTCCGGTGCCACGCTCACGGTCATCCGCCATTCCCCGGGCCAAACCCACTCGATCCTCGATAACGTCAGCCGTGTCCCCGGCGACGCCGAAATCCCTTCGCCCCACGACCCCGACGTAAAACATTCTCCGCACTGACAGATTAACCGCGCGCAGGCCATGTTGAGACAAGCCGCTTGGAAAAAACCGGGATATCCCGCAGGTTCCGAGCCATTCTGGATGTCTTACCGAAGGCCGCGAGCGGTAGAACCGCATATTCTGTTCTCACCCCAGTCCGCATCGCGGTTGATTTTATCGCGGGTGAATCGCTGATTCTGTCCGACGGAACGCGAGCTATTTACGTCGATCCAGCAAGCGATACTGAACCGCCTCGGCCACGTGGTGATCCTGGATGGCCTCGGAGCCTTCCAAGTCGGCGATCGTGCGGGCGACGCGCCGAACCTTGTCGAACGCACGCGCGCTCAGGCCCAGTTCATCCATCGCCTGCTTCATCAACAGCAGGCACGAATCGCTCAGGTCGCAGTGCGCCTTGAGTTGCTTGGAGTTCATATTCGCGTTGGTGACCGCCGAGTCGCCAAAGCGCGCCCGCTGAGCGTCGCGGGCCCGGGTCACCTGTTGCCGCATCGTCTGGCTGTCGGTGCCCACGCGCCGGCTGGTCAGTTCCCGATACGGAACGGCGGGCACCTCAACGTGGATGTCGATGCGGTCCAGTAAGGGACCGGACAGGCGCGACAGATACTTTTCGCGAGCCTTGGGGTCATCGCCGGCGTAGCCGCTGGGCGTGGGGTTCATCGCCGCGACCAGCATGAACTGGGCGGGAAACTTGATCGACCCGTGGACCCGCGCGATGGTGACGTCGCCGCCCTCGAGCGGCTGGCGAAGCATCTCCAGCACATAGCGTTGGAACTCGGGCAGTTCGTCGAGAAAAAGAATGCCGTGGTGGGCCAGCGAAACTTCGCCCGGGCGCGGAATCGTCCCGCCGCCGATCAGCGATTGGGCGGTGGCCGAATGGTGCGGCGTGCGGACCGGTCGCTGATCCATCAGCGCGATGCCATCGGGCAACAGCCCCATCGCCGAATAGATACGCGTGGTTTCCAGCGATTCGCCGCGCGACAGCGGAGGGAGAATCCCCGGCATGCGCTGGGCGAGCATTGTTTTCCCGGTTCCCGGCGGGCCGACCATCAGCAGATTGTGCTGGGCGCTGCACGCGATGGTGATGGCGCGCTTCACGGCCTCCTGCCCGCGGACATCGGAAAAATCCAGGTGGGGATTGACCTTCGAGGCCTCGTAGGTTTCGCCGTCGAGTTGATACGGCTCGATCTCGAGCTGTTCGTTGAGAAACGCCACGGCCTGCGTGAGCGACGAGACCGCATGCACGTCGATCCCCTCGACCACCGCCGCCTCCCGCCCGTTTTCAGCCGGGAGAATCACCCCGCGCATCTGCTTCTGCCTCGCCAGCAGCGCCAGCGAAAGCGCCCCCTTGATCTTGCGAACCCGCCCGTCCAGGGCCAGTTCCCCTGCGATCAGATAGTCGCGGTGACGGTCGTTCTGGATGAAGTTGGTCCCTCGCAGCACGCCGATCGCCATGGGCAAATCGAGGCTGGGGGCCTCTTTCTTCACATCCGCCGGGGCCAAGTTGACCATCACCGGATTCTGCGGGAAGGCGTAGCCGGAGTTGATCACGGCGCGGTGAACGCGCTCGATCGACTCCTTCACCGCCGCCTGCGGCAGCCCGGTGACCAGAGTCTTGCTCAGCCCGCGCTGCGAGACGTCCACCTCCACTTCGCAGAGGATCGCGTCGATGCCGATCAGCACAAACGAATGAACGCGTGCGAGCACTGTCAGTTCCTTCCGCAATGAGCGATGGCGTCGATTCTACCGCCTCGCATCGCCAATGCCACGCAATCCCCCCGCGCCCAACACACCCCCCGCCGAGCAACCCTCACCATATCCGCGACAATTCATCGCGCCGGTCGAAAAAGGCATCCTTCTTTTTGGTCCGGCACCGAGAAGGTGGATGTCCCGAATGCCATTCGGTTAAGCTATAAGCAGCGCTGTTGAAGTATCTTACATTAACTTGCGCGAAGCATGGCCTCCTGTCATAATGGGGGTGGTTTCTCAGACCCCAACCCACAGGAGGCCAAGGATGGCTATCGTCGCTTCGGTTCTCAAAGATCATGGATGATCCGCTG